>NZ_JAUQYR010000002.1:0-536201 GCF_030588125.1 Isoptericola sp. b515
CCCGCTCGAGTCCGGTCCGTCGTCGCCGGGCGAGATCCACCGGCACCAGCGCCAGGCGTCCCGTCCGTCCCCGAGGACCTGTACGGCGGCCCCGGCGGCGGCCAGATCGACCACCACCGCCCGGCTGACGCTGCGCACGGGCGCTGCCGGACCGCGCAGGCTGAGGGCGACGTCGGGCAGCAGCGTCTGCAGGGTCGGCGCGGACGGGGCCGTGCCGGCGGCCGACCGGGCGGCGGGGGGGGCCCTGGGCCGGGTGGGGGGCGGGCCTTGTCCGCTGGGGGTCGGGGGGGTGGGGGGGGGGGCCGGGCGGGGGGCCGGCCCGCCCACCCCAGATGTGGAACGGCAGGTCCCGCGTCAGCCCTTCACCGCGCCGGCCATGATCCCGGCGACGAGCTGGCGCCCGACGAAGAAGAACATCACCAGCAGCGGCAGGGTCACGAGGAACACGCCACCCATCACCAGCGAGTAGTCGACGAAGTAGTTGTCCCGCAGCGACTGGACCACGAGCGGCAGCGTCGGGTTCTGCGAGGTGAGGATGATCGACGGCCAGAAGTAGTTGGTCCACTGCTGGACGAACTGGAAGAGCCCGAGCATCGCCGCCGCGGGCAGGGCCGCCGGCATCGCCACCGACCAGAAGGTCCGGAACATCGACGCGCCGTCCACGCGGGCGGCCTCGATGAGCTCGTACGGCAGCGCCTCCGAGAGGTACTGGGTCATCCAGAAGACGCCGAACGCCGTGACCAGACCCGGGACGATGACCGCCTGCACCTTGCCGTACCAGCCGATCTCGCTCATGAGGATGTACAGCGGGATGATGCCGAGCTGGACCGGCACCGCCATGGTGGCGATGACGAAGACGAGCAGCGGACCGCGACCGCGGAAGTTGAGCTTCGCGAACGAGTAGCCGGCGAGGGTCGAGAAGAACACCACCGACAGCGACGAGAAGACGCCGATCAGCGTGGAGTTCCACAGCGCCTTCCAGAAGTTGATGCTGTCGGAGGCGATGACCGTCTGGAACTGCGCGAAGAGGCTGGAGTCCGGCAGCCACTGCGGGATCGGGTTCTGCGCGATCGAGACCGAGTCGGACGAGCCCAGCAGGAGCGTGTAGTACAGCGGGAAGATCGAGATCAGCAGGACCGCGCCCAGCAGGAAGTAGGTCAGGCGACCTGCGCGCCGGGTGGACCCTCCGAGCGGCACCCGGCGGCGGCGCTTGGCGGCGGCGCGCGCGGCGCCCGGACCGGCGGTCTGTGCGGTGACGGCGACGGAGCTCATCGGAGGTCCTCCCCGGAGTTCGTGGTGGGCGAGCCGGTGGACGGTCGCGCGGGTGGGGTCGGCGGTGGCGAGGGGATACCGGACCCGGCCGGTGCCCCCGGCGGGGTGGGCGGCATCCGGACGCCGCCCGGTGCACCGGCGGCCCGTGCCTCGGCGAGCAGGCGCTTGGTGTGCTTGCGGCTCACCTTCGACTGCTTCGGCCCGGCGGTGGAGATCCGCTGCGTCACCAGGAAGTTGACCATGCCGATCATGACGATGAGGAGGAACAGCAGCCAGGCGACCGCGGCGGCGCGGCCGAAGTTCTTCTGGTTGCCCCACGCGACGTCGTAGAGGTACACGACCGTGGTCATCCAGTCACGGTTGGGGCCGCCGAGACCACCGGCGTCGTACATGCGGACCTCGTCGAAGATCTGCATGCCGCCGACGGTCGAGGTGATGACCACGAAGATGATGGTGGCGCGGATCTGCGGGACCGTGACCGAGAAGAACTGGCGGACGCGGCCGGCGCCGTCGATGACGGCCGCCTCGTACAGGTCGCGGGGCACGGCCTGCATCGCGGCCAGGAAGATGAGGGTGTTGTAGCCGGTCCAGCGGTAGTTGACCATCGTCGCGATCGCGACGTGGCTGGCCAGCCGGTCACCGTGCCAGGCGATCGGCTCGAGTCCGACGAGCCCGATCAGCTCGTTGATGAAGCCGTACTGGTCGGCGAAGAGGCGGCCGAAGATCATCGAGATCGCGACGGGGGCGACGATGAACGGCACGAGCACGCCCATGCGCCAGAAGGTCGCCGCGCGCAGGTTCTGGTCGAGCAGGGCGGCGATGGTGATCGCCATGATGACCTGCGGGACCGAGGAGAGCAGGAAGATCGAGAAGGTGTTCCCGACGGACTTCCAGAAGGTCGGCTGCTGCAGCACGTCGACGTAGTTCTGCATGCCGACGAAGTCGCCCTGGCCGCCGAGGAGGTTCCACTCGTAGACCGACACCACGGCGGTGTAGCCCAGCGGGAACAGCCCGACGACGGCGAAGAGCAGGAAGAACGGCGAGATGTACAGGTAGGGGGAGACCTTGACGTCCAGTCGGCCGAGCCGCTGGGAGAACCCGATGCGCCGCGACGGGCGGTCGGGGTTGCCGCGCGAGTGCGCTGGCCTGGTGGGGGACATGAGGGCCATGAGGTGATTCCTGTACGTCTCTCCGGTGGGTGCGGACACGTGTCGGGCCGGTCGCCGGGGTCGGCGACCGGCCCGACAGGGTGGTGAGGGAGGGTGACGGGCGGGCCCGTCACCCTCCGGCGGGTCGGATCAGAGACCCAGCTCGTTCACGGAGGCGACCGTGGTCTCCCACGACTTCTCCGGGTCCTCACCGTTCAGGTCGACACGGCTGAGACCGTTCTGGACCTCCTGGTGGATGGAGAAGTAGTTCGGCCCCTTGTACACGGCACCGTCGATGGCCTGCGCCCGCGAGGTGAAGATCTCGCCGGCCGGGGCCTCGCTCATGAAGTCGTTGACGAAGGTCTGGACCTCCTCGGACTCCTGCGCCTCGACCTGCGAGGGGAAGGTGCCGGCCTCGGTGAAGGCCTGCGTCTGGACCTCGGGCGAGGTCAGCCACGCGGCGAGCTCCTGAGCGGCCTCGACGTTCTCGCCGGAGGCGGGCACGGTCAGGAACGAGCCGCCCCAGTTGCCGCCGCCGCCCGGGAAGACGTCAGCGATGTCCCAGCCCTCGACGTTGCCGGCGTTCTGCTCGATCGGACCGGTCATCCAGGACGGGCAGAGCATGGTGGCGAAGGCGTCGTTCTGGAAGCCGGCCGACCAGTCGTCGCCCCACTGCTCCAGACCGGCGGACAGCTTGTCGTCGACCGAGGCCGCGAGGACCTGGTCGTACAGGTCCTTCACCTCGGTGTTGGAGGCGATGTCCTTGGGCTCCCCGGTCTCCGGGTCCTCGTAGGCGGCCTCGACCTGGTTGATCATGCCCTGGTAGGTGGCGACGGCACCGTCGAACCACGCGTTGCCCGTGGCCTCCTGGTACTCCTTGCCGGCGTCGAAGTAGCTCTCCCAGGTCGCGCTGTCGCCGCCGAGCCACTCGGCGAACTCCTCGCGGTCCGAGGGGAGGCCGGCGGCCTCCATCAGGTCGGAGCGGTAGCAGATGGCCTCCGGGCCGATGTCGGTGCCGTAGCCGATGAGCTTGCCGTCGGGCGTGGTGGCCTGCTCGACCTTCCAGTCCACCCAGCGACCGTCGATGGCCGGCATCTCGGCGAAGAGGTCCGGGTACTGCATGAACTCCGAGAGCCAGTCGACCTCGACGGCCTCGATGTCGGCCAGACCCTCGCCACCGGCGGCGAGCTTGGTCGACAGGTTGGTGCGCGCGTCCGCGGCCTCCGCCGCCGTCGTGTGCTGGACGGTGACGTTCGGGTGCTCCTCCGTGTACTGCGCGAGCAGCTCGTCGGTGTACCCGAAGTTGTTGAAGGTGGCGACGGTGAGGGTGATCTCCTCGTCGGTCTCGCCGCTGCCCTCCTCGGAGGTGCTCTCCTCGGTGTCGCCCGAGCAGGCGCCGAGGAGGAGGCCGAGGGACGCGATGCCGGCGGTGGCCGCAGCGAGGCGGCGAGTCCGGCGGGGGCGGGTGCTGCTGAGCACGGTGACTCCCTTGTCTGGTTCGATCGGTGTCGGACGCTTTGGGAGCGCGACCACCTTGCTGAGGATGGTAGCGCTTCCACGACCAAGAGTGATGCTTCCGTCACAAGCGCCTCCGCGTCAAGCCGCCAGGGCGGACGTTGTCGGACGGTGACGTGTCGTCCACGCGTCTCTGCAGGTCAGAGGTGGTGTGGGAGCGCTCCCGTTATGAAAGTGTGACGCGTCATCCCACGCCGTGGGCGGTGCAGTGGTGGCGGTCGGGCGACCCCGGGGGCGGTCAGCCCCGGGCCAGCCAGTCCCGAGCGGCCTGGGCCTCGGCCTCCAGGGCCCGCCGCACGGCACTCGCGGCAGCCTCCTCGACGGCCGCGGCGAACAGCGGGACCGAGGCGTGCAACTCGCCCTCGACGACGTGCCGGGTCCCGCCGTCCTCGGTCGGGGCGAGCAGCAGCGTGCCGGTCAGCCGGACCGGTGCGCCCGTGATCTCGACCACCACCGTCCCGACGTACCGGCCGTCCACGGGGGCCTCCCACGCCTCGGCCTGCCGGATCTCCAGCTGGTCGCCGACGACGTGACGGAGCTGGGAGGGGATCACGTCGGTGGGCACCGTGCGACGCAGGGAGAGGGTGAACCCGGCATGGTGCGAACCGGACAGGTCGACCACCGTCGCGGCCGCGGCGCCACGGTCCTGGGACCGCCAGCGCAGGAACTCCGGGTCGCTCAGCGCGGCGGCCACGGCAGTCGTGTCCGCCGCGTAGGTCAGCTCCACCGTCAGGTGCACGACCACACCCTACCGGCGCCGCCCGGGCCGGTGCGTGCCCGTAGGGTGGTGGGCGTGTCCGCCATGAGTGACCTGATCGCCGAGCACGCCGACCTCCACGAGGGTGACGGCGAGTGGCTCCACCTGCTCGTGGGGGACTGGCAGATCGTCTCCGACCTGGCCTTCGCGGACCTGGTCCTGTGGCTGCCCACCCGCGACGGGCGTTTCGTCGCCGTGGCGCAGTGCCGCCCGAGCACCGGCGCCACCGTCCACTACGACGACGTCGTGGGTTCCTTCGCCCCGGACGGCCAGACGGCGCAGCTCGTCGCCGCGATGACGGAGGCTCGGGCGCAACGGTCGCGCGAGCCGCGCTGGTTCGGTGCCTACGCCGTGCGGGAGGAGGCGGTCCCCGTCGTCCACGACGGCCGGGCCGTCGCGGTCGTCGCCCGCCAGACCAACCTCGGCTCGGGGCGCACCCCGAGCCGGCTGGAGCTCAACTACGTCGAGTCGGCCGACGACCTGCTGGCCATGATCGGGCGTGGCGAGTACCCCTCGCGCAACGCCGCCACCGGCCCGCGCCGCGGTGCGCCGCGCGTCGGGGACGGCCTGATCCGGCTCAACTCCGAGGGCGAGGTGCTGTACGCCAGTCCGAACGCGCTCTCGTGCTTCCACCGCCTCGGCGTCATCGGGCCCCTCGTGGGCCAGTCGCTCATCGAGGTCACCGCCGGGATCGTCGAGCAGCAGAACACCGTCGACGAGTCCCTGCCCCTGGTGGTGATGGGCCGTGCCCCCTGGCGGACCGACATCGAGGCGGGACGCGTCGCCCTGTCGCTGCGTGCGCTGCCGCTGACCGACCACGGCCAGCGCATCGGGGCGGTCCTGCTCTGCCGCGACGTGTCCGAGCTGCGGCGCCGTGAGCGCGAGCTCATGACCAAGGACGCCACGATCCGCGAGATCCACCACCGGGTGAAGAACAACCTCGCCACCGTGGCGGCCCTGCTGCGGCTGCAGGCCCGCCGGATGGACGTCCCCGAGGCGCGGGCGGCCCTGGAGGAGGCGATGCGACGTGTCGCCACGATCTCCCTGGTGCACGAGTCGTTGTCGCAGAACCTCGACGAGCAGGTCGGTCTGGACGACATGCTCAAGCGCGCGCTGCGCATGGCGGCGGACGTCGCCTCGACCCACACCTCCGTGCACACCGCCCAGCAGGGGTCCTTCGGCATGATCCCGGCCCAGGACGCCACGCCGCTGGCGCTGGTGCTCACCGAGCTCGTGACGAACGCGGTCGAGCACGCCTTCCCCGACCGCGAGTCCGGCACGGTGTGGATCGACGTCCGGCGCGACGGTGCCACGCTGAGCGTGGTCGTCGCCGACGACGGGGTGGGGATGCAGGGCGGGATCGACCAGCTCGGCCGCTCCTCGCGCAGCGGGCTGGGTTCCCAGATCGTCAGGACCCTGGTCACCAACGAGCTGCGGGGCACGATCGACTGGCGGCCGCGGGACGACGGCGGGACCGAGGTCGTGCTCGACATCGTGCTGCGGGAGGAGTCCCACCGCTGACCCGTCGGGTCCACCGTCGGCGGGACGCCGCCGCGGTGGCGGACATGCACGAAGGCCCCCTCACCCGTGGTGAGGGGGCCTTCCTGGCGGTGCGACGTGCTCAGCCGGCGCGGCGGGCGCGCGCCGTGCGGCGCTTCAGGGCCCGGCGCTCGTCCTCGCTCATGCCGCCCCAGACACCGGCGTCCTGACCGGACTCCATGGCCCACTTCAGGCAGGTGTCCACGACGTCGCAACGACGGCAGACCGCCTTGGCCTCCTCGATCTGCATGAGCGCGGGGCCGGTGTTGCCGATCGGGAAGAAGAGTTCGGGGTCCTCGTCGAGGCAGGCCGCCTGGTGGCGCCAGTCCATGTCATCTCCTCAGTGCTCGTCCCCTGTCGCGGGCGCCCGTCCCGGCGCATGCCGACGGCTGCCCGTCCGGGTCCGGTGTCGTCCAGGGGGGTTCGGAATCTGCCAACAAGACTCACACCTCGTGAACCGCCGCACAAGGGGTTACGCAAAGATTTCTCCGGCGTGAACCCTGAGGGTTTCATCACACTGCACAACGGGCCTGGTCAGCCTTATCATCGCCACGATGCCCGCCTCCGACGCCCCCTCCGACCCGGCTGACGCCGGTCCCTCCTCACGTCCTCCGCGGGCCCTGGTCGCCGTCGTCGGCGTGGTCGGCCTCGAGGTCCTGGCCATGGTGGTCTTCGCCGGCGCGATGGTCGTCGACCTCGTGCGAGGTCGGTCCGTCAGCCTCGGGATCAGCCTCTTCGCGGTGGCGTTCTTCCTCGCGCTGGCCTGGTTCCTGGCCTGGGCCTCGCGTGCGCTCTGGCGGGGACGCCGTGCCGGCCGCTCGCCCGTCGCCGGCTGGCAGATCTTCCAGGGCCTGCTCGGCATCGCGCTGCTCACCAGCGGGTCCGTCGCCGCGACGCTCGGCGGGGCGATGATGCTCCTGCTGGCCGCGGTCGTCCTGGTCTGTCTCATGACGCGGGGGGTCGTCGAGCACACGCTCGGCTGAGCCGTCGGGCTGCGCGTCGATCCTCACCACCTGGACGCAGACCGCGTGCCCGGCCTGCACCAGGGCACCCCGTCCGGGGCGCGGCGGACCGGGGTCGGCGACCTCCGACACCACGGTGCCCAGCACCTCGTCCGCACCGCGTTCGCCCGGTGCCAGGACCACCCCGGTCCGCCGGCCACGCAGCTCGGCCAGCACGCCGCGGTGGGCCATCACCGCGCCCTGTGTCGTCGCCGAGGCGACGACCGTCAGTCCGTCGTCGACGAGCGCGGCCAGGCGGTCGACCTCGACCGGGCAGGACTGGGTCACGACGTCGAGGTCGTCGACGACGAGGGTTCCCCCTGCCGCGGTGAGGGACCCCACCAGCTCTCGCACACCCGCCGAGGTGCGGCCCGCCGTGGGCGCCTCGCCCGCCGCCGCGCGCACCGCCGGGTCCCGGGAGACGACGCCGGCGAGCCGCCCCGAGGCGGCGAGCGCGCGGGCGACCGTGCACAGCACCGTGCTGCGGCCGGCGCCGCGCGGTCCGACCACCAGCGCGCCCGCGCCCACGTCCAGGGCGACGGGTTCCGCGGCGTCGCCGCCCAGCCCGACCAGGACGGCCGTACCGGTCGCTCGGCGGTCCCGCCGTGCCAGGTCGAGCTCCGCCGCGGCGACCTCCGTGGGCAGCGGCAGCACCCGGGGCGTCCGCTCCCCTCCCGACGGTGCGGGGAGTGCCGCCGCCGGGGAGTGGCCCGGGAGCAGCACCTGGCACAGCTGTGGTTCGTGGTTCCCCAGCAGGACGGCGCGGCCGGGCGGCCCGCCCGCACCGGCGAACGGCTGCGGCACCCCGAGCATCACCGCCGTGTGCGGGTCGTTCCCCAGCATCACCACCCGCGGGCCGACACGCGCCGCGAGGCCGCCCACCGTCGCGGAGTCCGCCGTCACCGCGAAGGCCGCCCGTCCCGCGGCCAGCGCCGTCACCAGCGGGTCCCAGGGGTCGGAGGTCGCCAGCGCGGCGCGCAGCCCGGGGGCGTCGTCGACGAGGACCAGCGTGCGCGACCCGTCGGCCCGGTCGGGAGCGGCCGCGAGCAGCCGCAGGAGCCGGCGCGCCCGGCGCGGGTCGTCGGCGCCGGCCAGGGTGCCGAAGCCCGGATGGTCGGCGAACGGCGTGAAGGCCCGGTGGGCCGCGTCCGGCGCGAGGACGTGCACGGACCACCCGCCTGCCAGTGCCGCGCGCGCCAGGGTGGCCAGGACGGTGGTCCGTCCCGAGCGTGCCGCACCCAGCACGGCGAGGTGGCCGTCGTGCGGCCGCCAGCACGCGAGCCGACGACGTTGCCCGTCCGGGTCGTCGGCGAGCGCCAGCGGCAGCCGGTCCGGGCCGGGCGGCGGGTCCTCGTCACCGGGCCGGACGTCGTCGGCACCCACCTGGTCCGGCAGCGGCGGCAGCCACGGGGCGGGGCCCGGCCGGTGCCCGAGCCCGTGGGCAGCGCGGCGCAGGGCCGCCACGAGGTCCGCCACGGGGTCACCGTCGTCGGCGGGCCGGTCCGCCCGGACGGACGGGCTGTCGTGGCTCCCCGCCGTCCACCCGGACGGAACCCGTCGCACGGACCCGGCGGTGCCGTCGCCCCGCGCCCCGGCGTGGGCGCACTGCACCGCGAGCGGCGTCGCGGAGCCGATGCGCAGGACGGCCCGGCCGGGGTCGCCGACCCGGATGGCCGCAGCCGCCGGGTGCTCGACGACGTCGCGGGAGTCCGCGACGTCCACGACGCGCAGGGCGATCCGGGTGGTGACGTTGGCCCGCAGGTCGGCGCTGACGGCACCGGCCGGGCGCTGGGTGGCCAGCACGAGGTGGACACCGAGCGAACGCCCCTGCGCGGCGATCCGCAGCAGCCCGGGCAGGAACTCCGGCAGGTCGTCGGCCAGGGCGCGGAACTCGTCGATGACGACGACCAGCCGGGGCAAGGTCCCGGCGGGCAGGTCATC
This sequence comes from Isoptericola sp. b515, assembly GCF_030588125.1. Classification (NCBI taxonomy): domain Bacteria; kingdom Bacillati; phylum Actinomycetota; class Actinomycetes; order Micrococcales; family Promicromonosporaceae; genus Isoptericola; species Isoptericola sp. b515. The sequence continues at coordinate 9,174 of NZ_JAUQYR010000002.1, forward strand.
CGACGTCGCGACGCCGTGGTCGGCGAGCAGGCGTTCACGGCGACGCAGCTCGGCGCGCAGTCCCGTCAGGGCCCGACCGGCCAGCCCCGGTTCGAGGTCGGTCACCTGCCCGACCACGTGCGGCAGGTCGGCGCAGCGACCGAAGGAGGCGCCGCCCTTGAAGTCGACGAGCGCGAGGGACAGGTCGGCGGGGGAGCGGGTCGCGGCCAGGGCGAGCACCAGCGACTGCAGCAGCTCCGACTTGCCGGCGCCGGTGGTGCCGGCCACGAGCAGGTGCGGACCGTCCGCCACGAGGTCCAGGACGACCGGGGTCCCGTCGGCGCCGCGTCCGAGCGGGATCGTCCACCCTCGCGCGCGGGCCCAGCGCGCGGCGGGGTCGGATCCGTCCAGCAGGTCGCGCAGCGCGACGGTCGCCGGGATGCGTGGGTCGGTGGGATCGGAGCGGCCGTCGCTCCGGTCGGGGGTGGTGTCCTCACCGAGCCGTGCCGGCTCGCGACCCAGCGCACGCAGCCCGGCCAAGCGGCGGGCCGTCCGCTCGGCCCACGCGACGGTGACTCCCGTGGCGGCCACGACGGTGTCCGTACCGTCCGGAGCGGTGCGCAGCACGCGGCCGTCGGGGGTGACGTCCCATCTGGTGCGGCACCAGGCGGGCTCCCGCGGTGCCGGATCCCTCCCGTCGTCGGGCAGGCAGAGGACGACGACGTCACCGCGGCGCGCCGCGCGGTCCGCCGCGGCGAGGTCCTCCGGCCGGGGGGAGTCGACGACCAGGACACGGGACGGCCCGCTCGAGTCCGGTCCGTCGTCGCCGGGCGAGATCCACCGGCACCAGCGCCAGGCGTCCCGTCCGTCCCCGAGGACCTGCACGGCGGCCCCGGCGGCGGCCAGATCGACCACCACCGCCCGGCTGACGCTGCGCACGGGCGCTGCCGGACCGCGCAGGCTGAGGGCGCCGTCGGGCAGCAGCGTCTGCAGGGTCGGCGCGGACGGGGCCGTGCCGGCGGCCGACCGGGCGGCGGCGTGCGCACGCCGGACGCGCAGCCATGCACCGTCGGACGCCTGGTGGGCCGCGGCCGTCCGTGCGCCGGTGCGGCCCGGGTCCGCGCCCACCGGGGGCGGCGCGAGCGGGACCGGGTCCGCAGCGCCCCGCCGCCGTCGGCGCACGGCCGCGACGACCTGGGGTACCAGGGCGATCACCGCCACCAGGGAGAACAGGGCGTACAGCGGCTGGCGCAGGGTGACGGCGAGAACCACGGAGCCCAGCACGGGCACCAGCCCGGTGATCAGCATCGCCGGCCCGGCACCGGCCGGACGGTCGGTCGCGGCCGCGGCGGGACCCAGCCAGACGTCGACGTCACCCGAGGCGTGCAGCGCGTAGCGTGATCCGTCCAGGTGGAGCTCCGTGCCCGGTCGCCAGCGGCGCGGCCAGGGCCCGAGCCGCCGGGTGCGCCCGGCGGGCGGGGCCAGGGCGACGGGCTGCCGCCACCAGGGCCCCCGGGTCACCGGGCGGGGGACACGGTGCGGGGCGGCCCGTCGCGGCAGCCGGCGCACCCGCACCCGGTCCCGGGTGTCCACGGTCACGCGGACCCGCGCATCGCGCTGACCGAGCGTCAGCGGTGCCCCGACGGCGAGCACCCGCGGCTCCCCGGCGCTCAGACCCGACGCCGCGGTCAGGAACCACCGGCTGCGCAGCGCGGCGACGTCGGCCGCCGGCAGCCTCCCGCCGCACGGGCCGGCCACGGAGAGCACCGCCCCCGGCAGCAGCGGACGGCGGCCCACGCGGGCGTCGTCACCGACGGGCCGGTCGTCGGCGATCAGCTCGGCGCGCAGCAGCTCGGGTCTCCGGACGAGGTCGGCGAGCGGGGCGCGCAGGTCACCGAGCCGCGCGCCCTCGGGCAGCTCGACGTCCTCGTCGGGGTGCAGCGTGAGGCGGACGGGCATGTGCACGACGGTGTCATCCCCGCCACCACCCACGCCGCGGTCGTCCACACCCTGTGGACGACCGCGGCTCCGGCGGACGTCACTCCGTGCCGAGCGCCTCCACCGGTGAGGCCTTCAGCGCCGTGCGGGCGGGCGCCACCGAGGCGACCAGGCCGGCCACGAGCGCGACGACCAGCACCAGGGCGATCTCGAGCCACGGGACGCTCAGGGTCACGTCACCCATGATCCCGAGCGCGGCCCCGGCACCCGCCCAGCCGTACACCAGGCCCAGCACGACGCCGAGCACCGCGCCGACACCCGCGATGAGCAGGCCCTCGATCGCGAGCATGCCGCGCAGCTGGGCCTTCGACAGCCCGATCGCCCGCAGCGTCGCCGACTCGCGGCGCCGTTCGATGACCGACAGCGACAGCGTGTTCGCCACCCCGATCAGGGCGATGACCACGGCGACCGCGAGCAATCCGACGACGATGCCCAGCATCGTGTCGATCACTCGGTCGAACAGGGCGCGTTGGGACGCGACGCCGGTGACCTGGGCCGACTCGCCCGAGTCCGCCACGACGTCCTGGATCGCGCCGACGGCGGACGCGGCGTCCACGTCGTCGTCCAGCGCCAGGTACATCCCCGTCACGGGCGCGTCCGTGGACAGTGCCGCCAGGTCGTCGGTCGTCAGGTAGCTCGTGTAGCCGGAGGCACCGACCGCCACGGTGACGGTCACCGCGCCGTCGGTGTCCGTCAGCTCGACGGAGTCCCCGGTGCCCAGCGCCAGGTCCTGCGCCTGGACCTCACCGAGGAGCACCGTGCCCGGCTCGAGGTCCGCCAGGACGTCCGGGGCGTTCAACACCTCCGCGCCGCCCGCCGGGTCGATGGCGGTGAGTGGCAGCCAGGTCGCCGCCGACCCGGCGCCGGACGTCGCCCGTACGAGGATCTCCGAGACGTCGGTGGTCGCACGCACGCCGTCCACGGCGGCCACGTCAGCCCGCAGCTCGCCCGACAGGGCTTCCTGCTCGCCGTCGGCGTCGGAGGCGGTCGAGGTCACCATCACGTCCACCGGGAACTGCTCGTCCAGCGCCGCCGTCAGCGACGTCCGGGCGCTCGCGGCCCCGGTGGTCATCATCGCCACCAGGGTGACGCCGATGAGCAGCGCGGTGCTGGTGGTCGCCGTGCGCCGCGGGTTGCGCAGCGTGTTCGCGGCCGCGAGCCGCGCCGTCGGGCCCGAGGCGGCGACGAGCCGTCCCGCCGCCGCGGCGACCCTCGGCAGCCAGAAGACGGCCCCGACGGCCACCCCGACGAACGACAGCGCACCGCCGGCGATCCCGGCCAGCAGGCCGAGCGTCGGCTCCTGCCAGACCGTGCCCAGCGCGGCGCCCGCCGCGAGCAGCCCGAAGCCGACCGCCGCGGTCAGCAGCGACAGCACCAGGCGGACCTTCCCGGCGCGACGCGAGGTCGTGGGGGAGGCGGCCGGACGCAGCGCGGCCAGCGGTGCCACCCGGGTCGCCACCCGGGCGGGGACCAGAGCGGCGCCGACCGTGACGACGGTGCCGACCAGTACCGGGACCACGATGACCTGCCAGGTGAGCGCGACGGCGCCCGGCAGCGGCACGGGGACGTCCATGGCGTGGGCGACCCACAGAGCCGCCTGCCCGAGCGCCGTGCCGAGCAGCACGCCGGCCACCGAGGCGACCAGGCCGAGGATCGCCGCCTCGGTGAGCACGCTGCGACCCACCTGGGCCTTGTCCGCCCCGACGCAGCGCAGCAGCGCCAGCGTGCGGGCCCGCTGGGCCACGAGCACCTGGAAGGTGTTGGTGATGACCAGCCCGGCCACCACCAGCGCGATCGCGGCGAAGGTGAGCACGAACACGAGGAACATCAGGTCCTGACCGCCGGTGAGCTCGGCGGCGGACTCGGCCGCGCGCTCGTCGGTGGTGACCACCCACGGTGCGCTGTCCGTGCTCGTGGCTCCACCGACCGTCCCGGCGAGCGCGGACTGCGCCGCGGTGACGTCCGTGCCGTCCGCCACGACGACGGCGGCCTCGGTGACGGCGACCGGCTCGCCCCGGGCCTCGGTCTGCCACGTCGTGTAGGTCGCGGCGTCGACGACGGCGGCACCACCGGTCTGCGCGTACGCCCCGAACGGGTCGTCCAGCAGCCCGACGACGGCCGGCGTCTCGGTGACCTGTTGCCACGAGCCGTCGTCGCCGACGACGTCGCGCCCGACGTCGACGGTGTCCCCGAGCGTGACGCCGAGCCGGTCGGCGACGTCGGCCGGCAGCGCGATCTCGCCGGCGGCGGACGGCATCGCGCCCGCGGTCACCTCGAGGGGCATGAGCCGGTCGTCCGCCGTGGGGACGACGCTCTGGTAGACCGAGCGGGCCCCGTCGGTCAGCTCGGCGTAGATGGCCGTCACCGGAGCGACGGCCGCGACGCCGTCGGTCGCGGCCAGCGCGTCGACGTCGAGCGGGGCGTCCTGCGTGGCGCCGACCACGAGGTCGGCGTCGCCGTACTGCGCGGCGACGGAGTCGTACGTCATGCGGGTGATGACGCCGGAGGCCAGCAGCGTGGCCGCGACGAAGGCCGTCCCGATGACGATCGCGACGCCCGCGGCGGCGAGCCGGCCGGCGCTGCGGCGCATCTGGGCCAGGGTGATCCGCAGCATCAGGCACCTGCCGGCGTGACGTCGTCGGACACGGGGGTCTCGAGGGAGCGCAACGCGTCCAACCCGGCCAGCACGGCCTCCGGCGTGGGGTCGGAGATCTCCCCGGCGATCCGGCCGTCGGCGATGAGGACCACCCTGTCCGCGTACGCCGCGGCCGTCGGGTCGTGGGTGACCATGATGATCGTGCGGCCCAGCTCGCGGACGCTGCGGCGCAGGAAGCTCAGGACCTCCACGCCGCTGCGGGAGTCCAGGTTGCCGGTGGGCTCGTCGGCGAACACGACCTCCGGCTGGGCGATGAGCGCCCGGGCGATGGCGACGCGCTGCTGCTGGCCTCCGGAGAGCTCGCTCGGGCGGTGGGTGAGCCGCTCGGACAGCCCGAGCGTGGTCACCAGCGTGTCGAACCAGGCGCGGTCGACGGTGCCGCCGGCGAGCTCGACCGGGAGGGTGATGTTCTGCTCGGCGGTGAACATCGGCAGCAGGTTGAACTGCTGGAAGACGAACCCGACGCGGTCCCGTCGCAGCCTCGTCAGGGCCTTGTCTGCCAGGGCGGTCACGTCCGTCGTCCCGAGGAACGCCTGGCCGCTCGTGGCGCTGTCGAGGCCGGCCAGCAGGTGCATGAGCGTGGACTTGCCCGAGCCCGACGGGCCCATGATCGCGGTGAACCGGCCGGCCGCGAAGTCCACGTCCACACCATCCAGGGCGCGGACCTGCGCCTGGCCGGTGCCGTAGGTCTTGGTCAGGGCCCGGGCCCGCACGGCCGGGACGTGGTCGGTGGGGTCCGCGGCCTGACGGGCGCCGTCGTCGATCGGGACGTACACGGTGGTGTCCACGGGATGCTCTCCGCATGTCTGGTGCTGGCGGCTCCCGTCGGGGAGCGCGATGACGGCACCGACGCTACGGAGCGCTGGACGCGCCGTCGTCGGTCTGCAGGCTGGTCCCGACGGGCGTCCAGGTCATCCTCAGGGAGGACGTCCACCCCGGGTGACCTCCGGGTTCCCCCGGACGCCGGGGAAGGGGAACCCGGAGAGCGTCGGCTCAGCGCGGCGGCCAGACGTGGGACGAGGTCACGGTCATCCAGGCGCTCACCCGGGGGTTGTCGCGGACCACGTACGGCTTGTCGGTGTAGTGGCGGGCGAGGCGGTCGATGTCGGCCAGGTCCGGGTCGTCGACGAGCTCGACCTCGCCGCGCAGGCTCACGTGGTGGTACCAGTTCGTGTCCAGCACGGTGAGCGAGACGCGCGGGTCGTGCTGGAGGTGCCGCAGGCGGGCGCGGCCGGCGTCGAGGTTGAGCAGGACGCGCTGGGATTCGTCGTCCCAGAGGTACCAGGTGGCCACCGACACGGGAGCCCCGGAGGGCGTCACCGTGGCCATCACGGCCGGGTTCGGACGGCGGAGCAGCTCGAGGGTGGCGGACGTCAGGGGAGTGGTCGTCATCCGCCCATTCTGGTGGGCGTCACCCGTCGTCGCGGAGGCGGGCCCGCACGAGGACGAAGACCGCCGCCGACAGCAGCAGACCGGCGGTGAGGACGATCCAGACGTAGACCGGCCCGCCGACGAGGCTCTCCAGCAGGACGCGGCTCTGCGAGGTGGGGTCGGCGAGCACCACGGCCACGAAGGCCGCCACGACGACCACGACCACCCCGGTCAGGGCCCGCTCCCACCTCTTGTCCATCCGGGAGTGGTCCATCACGCGTTTGCCGGCCCGCACGATGTGCCGGGCCCGCAGCAGCCGGAGCGCGCCGACGGCACGGATCAGCCGCAGGAGCTGGGCCGGTCCGATCGCCAACGCGGCGGAGACGACGATGGCCAGCGTGACCCCGACCAGCCAGCGGTGCTCCCGCACCCACTGCCGTTTGTCGCCGGAGACCGCGAACAGCACCACGGTCTCCGACAGCAGCACGGCACCGGTGAGCAGGCTGCCCACGGTGCCGATCGTCGAGTAGGGCTCGGAGAGCAGCGTCAGCCAGACGGCCGGGACGGAGGCCAGCGCCGCGACGATCACCGGCCACGCGAACCGCCGCTCCCAGCGGTCCTCGGTCGGCTCGGGCGCCGGGTCCTCCACGGCGGAGGACCTGGGCTCGAGGGAGGACTCGCGGGACACGACACCCAGGGTAGGGGCAGCCGCCGGGGGCGCGGCGGCCGGTTCAGGCCCCGGGCCGGACGAGCCCGGTCTCGTAGGCGGTCACCACGGCCTGGACCCGGTCGCGGGCTCCCAGCTTGGCGAGCACGCGGCCGACGTGCGTCTTCACGGTCGTCTCGGCGACGAACAGGTCGGCCGCTATCTCGGTGTTGGACCGCCCGCGCGCCATGAGGACCAGCACCTCGCGCTCGCGGTCGGTCAGCGCGGCCAGCGCCGCGTGCTGGGCCGGGGCGGACGACGCCGGCAGCGCCGTGACGAGATGCTCCAGCAGGCGGCGGGTGGAGGACGGCGCGATGACCGCGTCGCCGTGGTGCACCGTCCGGACCGCGGCGAGCAGCTCCTCCGGCGGGGTGTCCTTGAGCAGGAAGCCGGACGCCCCGGCGCGGATCGCCTCGAGGACGTACTCGTCGAGGTCGAAGGTCGTCAGCACGACGACCGTCGGCGCGTCGGAGGAGGCCGTGAGCCGGGCCGTGGCCGTCAGACCGTCCATGGTCGGCATGCGCACGTCCATGAGCACCACGTCGACCCGGTGGCCGGCCAGCAGCCGCAGCGCCTGCGCGCCGTCGGAGGCCTCGACGACCACGGTCAGATCCTCCTGGGAGTCGATGACCATCCGCAGCCCGGCGCGCACGAGCTGCTGGTCGTCGACGAGCGCGACCCGGATCGGCGCGGTCATACGGGCTCCTCGATGTCCTCGGACGGTCCTGTGGCGGCGGGTGCCGAGGCGGGGACCGGCAGGACGAACCGTACCCGCCAGCCTCCGCCGGGACGGGGGCCGGCGGTGACGTTCCCGCCGAAGACGGCTGCTCGCTCCCGCATGCCCAGCAGCCCGAAGCCGGGGCGGCCGTGCGACACCGCGGCGGCACCTCGCCCGTCGTCGGTCACGTCCACGGTCACCGCGTCGGCGGTCCACCGGAGCACCACGGTCACCTGCGGTCGCGGACCGGCGTGCTTGCGCACGTTGCTCAAGGCCTCCTGGGTCACGCGGTGCAGGGTGAGCCCGGCCCCCGGGGGGAGCCGGCGTGCGGTCCCGACCCGGACGAGCGAGACGCGCATCCCGGCACCGCGTGACTGCTGCACGAGCCCGTCGAGCTCGGCGTCGTCCGGTTGCGGGCGCAGGGGCGCGGGGGCCGGCGGTGAAGCCTCGGTCGGCCCGGTCGGACCGTCGGGGCCGACCGGCAGGGACTCGTCGGCCGTCCGCCCGGCGCCGGCCGGGACCGGTGCGCGCGACGTCGCCGCGTCGTCGTCGCGCAGGACGCCGAGCAGTCGGCGCATGTCGGCCAGTGCCGCGCGCCCCGTCTCGGACACGACGCCGAGGGCACGGACGGCCGCCTGCGGGTCGGCCGAGGCCGCGTAGCGGCCGCCGTCGGCCTGGGCGACCACGATCGAGAGCGAGTGGGCGACGATGTCGTGCATCTCGCGGGCGATGCGCGCACGCTCCGCGGCGGTGGCGATCCGGGCCTGCTGGTCGCGCTCGACCTCGAGCCGCTCGGCGCGGTCCCGCAGCGCCTCGACGGTGACGCGCCGGTAGCGGCGCACCAGGGCCAGCGCCCACACGGCCAGCGCGACGGTCGAGCAGAACAGGCTGATCCCGAGCGTGTCCGCGAGCCCTCCGAACCAGGCGTCCTGCAGAACCAGCACCGGACCGAGGAGGAAGCATCCCGCGACGGCGGAGACGATCGCGGTGACGTGGGCCCAGCGTGGTCCGTAGACGGTGACGGCCCACAGGGCGGCGAGCACCGCGACGTCCCCGGGCAGCAGCAGGGGCAGGCCGGAGAGCAGGTGGGCGAGGCCCACGGCGTACACGGCGACGACGGAGGCGACCGGGTGGGTACGTCGCCAGGCGAGGGGGACGACGAGGGCGAGGGACCAGGCCAGCACGGCGGGGCCCCGGCCGGCGCCCGACAGATCGGTGGCGCTGACCAGCACCGCCAGGGCGAGCGTCCCGGCCCCGACGGCGTCGACCCCGAACCGGTGCCCCTCGAACCACCGGTTGACCCGTCCTGACCAGCCCATGGCCGCTAGCCTAGGCAGACGGAAGGCCGGGGACGTCCCCCCAGGGTCTGATCCGTGACGGTTCGTGACATGCCGCACGTCGGGTGATCTCACCGTCGTGTCCGACGTGCCGTGCCCAGGGGTAATGCCGCTAGCATGAGGGAATGACCCACGTACTGCTGGCCGAGGACGACCCGGCGATTGCCGAGCCTTTGGCGCGGGCCCTTTCTCGTGAGGGTTACGACGTCGTCGTGCAAGGAACAGGTCAAGGAGCGATCGACCACGCCGGAGACGCGGACATCGTCGTCCTCGACCTCGGCCTGCCGGACGTCGACGGGCTCGACGTCGCCCGCGAGATCCGTGGTCGGGGCCTGTCGACGCCGATCCTCGTGCTCACCGCACGCGCCGACGAGGTCGACCTCGTGGTCGGGCTCGACGCCGGCGCCGACGACTACGTGACCAAGCCGTTCCGGCTGGCCGAGCTGCTCGCGCGGGTGCGGGCGCTGCTGCGGCGGACCCACGGCGAGGCCGCCGAGGACGAGGAGATGCGTGCGCAGGACGTGCGCGTCGACGTGTCCGCGCACCGCGCGTTCCAGGGCGACCGGGAGCTGCACCTGACCACCAAGGAGTTCGACCTGCTCAAGGTGCTGGTGGCCAACGCCGGCTCCGTGGTCGTGCGGGACACGCTCATGCGGGACGTGTGGGGGTCCGACCCCGTCGGATCGACCAAGACCCTCGACATGCACGTGTCCTGGCTGCGGCGCAAGCTCGGCGACGACGCGAACGCGCCGCGGTACATCTCGACCGTCCGGGGGCTGGGGTTCCGGTTCGAGCTCGGTCAGCAGGTCTGAGGCGCCGTGCGTCGTCGCGTCCTCCAGGCGACGATCTCGGCGCTCGCCGTCGCCGTCCTCCTGCTGGGTGTCCCGCTGGGCATCTTCGGGGCGCGGTACGTCGTCGCCGGTGCCGAGCAGCGGATCTCCGACCGCGTCGACGCGTTCACGCTGACCGTCTCGCGCGCCGTCGAACGGGACGAGCGGCCCACGGACGACCAGCTGCAGCGTGCTGCCGAGGGGCGTGAGGGTGACCTGCCCGCCCGGGTGACCGTCAGCCTGCCCGGGGGCGAACAGCTCACCTACGGCGACGAGGCCTCCGACCCGGTGATCGTCAAGGCTCGCCAGACCGAGAGCGGACGCGCCTGGGTCTCGTTCGAGGTGTCCGCCAGCGGGGCCTACATCCAGGCCGCCCAGATGGTCGCGCTCGTCGTCGTCGCCGGAGTGGTGGCGATCGCGGCCGGGGTGGCGATGGCCGTCTGGCAGGCCAACCGGTTGTCGGCCCCGCTGGTCTACCTGGCGGCCTCGGCCGAGCAGCTCGGGTCCGGCCAGGTCCGGCCGAGCCTGGAACCGTCCGGGGTCGAGGAGATCGACCTCGTCGCGGCCGAGCTGGCCCGGTCCGGGGACCGGCTGGCCGGGCGCCTGGCGGCCGAGCGGCAGTTCACGCAGGACGCCTCCCACCAGCTGCGCACCCCGCTGACCGCGCTGTCGATGCGGCTGGAGGAGATCATGCTGACCTCTCGTGACGAGGAGGTCGTCGACGAGGCCCGGGTCTCGCTCGAACAGGTCGAACGGCTCGTCACGGTCGTCGACGACCTGCTCGCCACGTCACGCCGCTCCCAGGGCGGGACCACGGAGGCCGTCGTGCTCCTCGACGTCGTGCGCCAGCAGCACGAGGAGTGGGCGGACACGTTCGCCGGGGCGGGCCGTGAGCTGGTGATCGACGTCGCCGAGGACCACCGCGTGCTCGCCACGCCCGGGGCTCTCGCCCAGGTGATCGCCACCCTGCTGGAGAACTCCCTGAAGTACGGCGACGGCACCACGACGATCCGTTCCAAGCCCTCCGGACCGAAGAACGCCGTGGCCCTCGAGGTCTCGGACCAGGGGCCCGGGGTCGACGACGAGATCGCCCCGCGGATCTTCGAGCGCGGGGCCTCCACCGGGGGCAGCACCGGTCTCGGCCTCGCGCTGGCGCGCGACCTCGTGGCCGCCGACGGCGGGCGCCTGGAGCTCGCGCAGCGCCGCCCGCCCGTCTTCCGGATCTTCCTCGCGGGCGTCCCGCGCACCCTCGACCCGCGGGTCGTCCTGCCACCGGGCACGACGATCTCGTCGCGCGGGCGCCGGCGCGGGTGGCTGCACCACGAGGAGGGCTGACGTCAGCCCTCGCCGCGGAACACCACCGTGCGGTACATGACGTAGCGGAAGATCATGCTGAGCACGAGGCCGACGCCGTTGGCGGCGACGTTGTCCGCCAGCGCCGAGTCCAGCCCCAGCACGTAGCGCGAGAAGGCCAGGCAGCCGGCCGAGATGGCGACCCCACCGACGTTGACCGCGGCGTACTCGACCAGCTCGCGGACCCGGCGCCGGGTGCGTCGGGCGGCGAACGTCCAGTACCGGTTGCCGATCCACGACACCAGGGTCGCGACCGCCGCGGCGATGACGCGGACCGTGACGGGCTTGTCGGCCAGGACGTCGACCGGACCGTGCAGCATGAGGTTGAACAGCGCGAGGTCGACCACGAACGCCAGGCCGCCCACGGTCCCGAAGCGCAGCAGCTCCACGCGACGCCGCCACATCAGCGTCACGAACCGGACCGGCCAGATCGACGGCCCGGGGGGCGCGGGTGCGGGGGCCGACGGGGACATGGCCGCCAGCCTATCGCCCGGGCGGGGACGGTATTCTCGTCGTCCGTGACTGCCGCCACCCCGCATCCCGCATCCCCGGTCGTCGCCGTCGTCGGCGGTGGCCAGCTGGCCCGCATGATGGCGCCCGCCGCCGCCGAGCTCGGCGTGCGGCTGCGCGTGCTCGTCGAGGACCCCTCGACCTCCGCCGCCCAGGTGGTCGTCGACGCCCCGGTGGGCGCGGCGTCCGACGACGCGGCGATCCGGGACCTGATCGCACCGGCCGACGGGCGCCCCGCCGCGGACGTGCTGACCTTCGAGCACGAGCACGTCCCGAACGCGCTCCTCGCCGACCTCATCGACCACGGGACCCCGGTGCGGCCGGGTCCGGAGGCCCTCGTGCACGCGCAGGACAAGATCGTCATGCGCCGTCGGCTCACCGCGCTCGGCGTGCCCTGCCCGCGGTGGACGGCCCTGCCGAGCGACCCGTCCGCGGCGCGCGAGGCGCTGGCGGGCTTCCTCGCCGGGACGGCCGACGGCGAGGCCGTGGTCAAGACCGCCCGGGGCGGCTACGACGGGAAGGGCGTGCGCGTGGTCCGCGGCGCCGAGGAGGCCGACGACTGGATCGCGGCGCACCTGGACGGCGGCCCCGAGCTGCTCGTCGAGGACAAGGTCCCCTTCACCCGCGAGCTCGCCGTGCTCGTCGGCCGGCGCCCCTCGGGCGAGATCCGGACCTGGCCCGTCGTGGAGTCGATCCAACGCGACGGCGTCTGCGCCGAGGTGATCGCCCCGGCACCCGACCTGTCGGCCGGGGAGGCCGAGGAGGCCCGTGAGGTCGCGGTGCGGATCGCGGAGGGCCTGGACGTCACCGGCGTCTTCGCGGTGGAGATGTTCGAGACGACCGGGCCGGACGGTGCCCGGCACGTCCTGGTCAACGAGCTGGCGATGCGGCCCCACAACTCCGGGCACTGGACCATCGACGGATCCGTCACCAGCCAGTTCGCCCAGCACCTGCGCGCCGTCCTGGACCTGCCCCTGGGGTCGACCGAACCGGTCGCGCGCTGGACCGTCATGGCGAACGTGCTGGGATCCTCCCTCGAGCGGCTCACCGACGCCCTGCCCGCCGTGGGCGAGCGGGTCCCCGACGCCCACGTCAACCTGTACGGCAAGGGCGTCCGCCCGGGCCGCAAGCTCGGCCACGTCAACGTCTGCGGCGAGGACCTCGCCGAGGTCCGCCGTCGTGCCACCACCGCCGCCGCCCTGCTGCGCGGCGAGTCACCCGAGACCTCGCAGGAGGACTGATGAGCACCGCTCCCGCCGTCGGCATCGTCATGGGGTCGGACTCCGACTGGCCCGTCATGGAGGCAGCCGCCGACGCCCTGGCCGAGCTCGGCGTGGACTGCGAGGTCGACGTCGTCTCCGCCCACCGCATGCCGACCGAGATGATCGACTACGGCCGCACGGCCGCGGACCGGGGTCTGCGCGTGATCGTCGCCGGGGCCGGCGGTGCGGCCCACCTGCCGGGCATGCTCGCCGCGGTGACGCCGCTGCCCGTCATCGGCGTGCCGGTGCCGCTCAAGCACCTCGACGGCATGGACTCGCTGCTGTCGATCGTGCAGATGCCCGCGGGCGTGCCGGTGGCCACGGTCTCGATCGGCGGCGCCCGCAACGCGGGTCTGCTCGCCGCGCAGATCCTCGGGGCCGGGACCGACGCGGAGTCGTTGGCCCTGCGGCAGCGGATGGTGGCCTTCCAGGACGAGCTGCGCGAGGCGGCGCGGGCCAAGGGCGACCGGCTGCGGGCCGCCCGCGGCTAGAGCCCGCCGACCGTGCTGCCGGGTTCGAGGTCGCCGTCGCGGACGTCGAGCCAGAACTGGTCGGCGTCGTCGGACAGCAGCACGGTGGAGCCGACGCCTCCGGGCTGGTAGTTCGGGCTCTCGATCGGCGGGGTGCCGGTGACGCCCTCCGGTCCCGTCGCCGCCCGGAAGGCCAGGGCCAGCCGCCCGAGGTCCACGATCCCCGTGTCCTCGTCGACGACCAGCGCGCCGGTGCCCGCGTCGACGAGCTGGACCTGGTCGAGCGGGTTGAGCAGCACGCCGGGCTGGACGGCGGTGTCGGCGACGGCACCGATGACCTGGCGCTGCCGTTCGGCCCGGCCGATGTCGCCCTTCGGGTCCGAGTAGCGCATCCGGGAGAACGCCAGCGCGGTGGCGCCGTCGGCCACGTGGCAGCCGGCCTCCCAGTCGAGCTCGCTGCGCTTGTCCTGGACGGTCTCGTCGTAGCACAGCTCGACGCCGCCGACGGCGTCGACGATCTCCTCGAGGCTGCCGAACCCGACCTCGGCGTAGTGGTCGACGATGAGGCCGGTCAGGCCCTCGACCGTCTCCACCAGCAGCGGCGGGCCGCCCCACGCGTAGGCGGCGTTGATCTTGTTGGCGCCCTCGCCCGGGATCTCCGCGTAGGTGTCCCGGGGGATCGAGATGAGGGAGGCGGGCCCGCTGCGGGGGGAGTGCAGCACCATGATCGTGTCGGTGCGGGCGCCGGACGTCCCGTCGTCGACGCCCCCGGACCCGCGGGCGTCGGACCCGGCGAGCAGATACGTGGTCCCCGGGGTCCCGGACGCGTCGGAGAGCGCCTCGGTGTGCTGGATCTTGCCGTTGGCCCACACGAGCAGGCCGACCGGCCAGGCCAGGAGCAGCACGAGCACCCCGGCCAGGACGAGGATCGCGACGCGCCCCTTGCGCACGCGGAAGCCGTCGTCGCCGGAACCCGTGCGCGGCCCGGCGGGCGGGCCGGCGGGCGGCGGCGTGCGGCGCTGCGGGGCGGCGCCCGCGCGTGCCGCGGAGGGCTGGCTCGAGCGCGCGGCCGGCGCGTGGGACGCCGGTCGCGCCGTGCGGCCGCCGCCCGGAGGGTAGGAGCGCGGTGCGCGGTCCGGCGTGGCGGAGCGTCGGTCGGGCGCCACGGGGATCTCGCGCGACGACTGGCGGCGGACGCGGGGTTCCCGGGGCTCCATCGGGACGGCGTCGTCGCGCCGACCGACCCGCCCGGTGGGGCGGGACGGTCGCTCGGAACCGCCGACCGAGATCGCGTCGTTGGTCGACGCCGGTCGCGAGCTGCGTCCCCCGGCGGGGGTGAAGCTCGGCGGGATACGTCGTTCGTCGGTCATGTCAACCCTCGCAGACCGCGGTCACGTCGGCCCCGGTGAAGGCTTCCTCGCGGGGGTCGCGGGTCTGGCCGGGGGATGGTTCGTCGCTCGGCGTCGCCGTCGATCCGCCGGACCCGTCGGCGCCGGAGTCCGTGGCCGACGTCGTCGTGACGTCGGACTCGGCGGCCGCGTCGCCCTCGGGCGTCCCGGACCCGCCGTCCGACGACCCGCCCTCCGACGACCCGCCGTCCCCGTCCCCCGCGGTGGAGCCCGACTCGTCGGCACCGGCGACGACCTCGCTCAGCGGACGGTCGTGCCGCAGGTCGTCCCACACGGAGGCAGCCTCCGCGTCGAGCACCACGTTGGCCGGGTTGTCCGGGTCGTAGTGCCACGGGACGGTCATGAAGGCGATGTTCCCAGGCCGCACCCCCCGCGCGCTGTACGCCAGCCCGGCGAGTCCTTGGACCGAGGCGAAGTTGCTGCTCATCGTCAGGGAACCCGTGGTCGCGCCGAGGAACTGCAGGAGTCGCGCCGAGTCGGTCAGCATGTTCTGCTCCAGCACCGTGCGCGCCAGCGCGGCCATCATCTCCTGCTGGCGGGCGATGCGTCCGATGTCGGAGCCGTCGCCCAGGCCCTGGCCCGTGCGTGCCCGGGCGTACTGCAGCGCCGTCTTGCCGTCCAGGTTCTGCACGCCCGCCGACAGGACCAGGTTGTCCGCCTTGGGGGCGTCGATGTCGTTCGGGATGCACATCTCGACACCACCCAGCGCGTCGATCATGTTCCGGAAGCCGGAGAAGTCGACCACCACGAATCCGTCCATGCGGACGTCGGAGATCGTCTCGACGGTCTTCATCGTGCACAGCGCGCCGGACTCGACGTCATGGCCGTAGTCGTACCCCTGGGAGAACGCCGCGTTGAACTTCACCCCGTACAGCGGGGGTGTCTCGCCACCCGACGACGTCGGGCAGGAGGGGATGTCGGTCGTGGTGTCCCGCGGGATCGACATCAGCTCCACCCGGGACCGGTCCGCCGCCAGGTGCATGATCATCGTCGTGTCGGCCCGAGCACCCTCGGTGCCGTCGTCGTTGCCGTTGTTCCCCTCGCGCGAGTCGGAGCCGAGCAGGAGGATGTTGAGCGGCGCGCCGGCGTTGGGGTCGTCGGGGACGACCTTCTCCGGACGGTCCTCGCCCAGCGCGGCGTCGGCGTCGATGGCGGCGATGTTCCCGCTGAGCGTGACGGCGGCCGTCGCGGCGCCGACACCCACGAAGGCGAGCACGGCCGTCATGACCAGCGCGCCGAGGCGCAGGATGGACGTGCCCTGCTGCGTGCGGGCGTGCGCCGGCCCGGTCGCGGAGCCGTCTCGCGGTGCGATGTGGCGGGCAGGCGGGTAGGTCACGAAAGGCGAGCATAGATGCCACGGGCCACATCTCTGCGTCAGCGGACCGCCGTTCCCGTAGAAATCCTGTGAGGGTTAGAGCGGTGGGCCCTCCGGCAGCTGCCGTTTCGTGACCTTGAGGATCACGTGGACCGGTGGCCTCACGCCGTCGTTGAGCTCTCGTGCACGCGCCGCCGTGACCGGGTGCAGCACGCCGTCACGCACGAGGTAGACCTGAGAGCTGCCGTTCTGCCGGACGGCGACCACCGAGCGCCACCGACTGTCCCGGGGGACGGTGTTCTTGAGGACTCGGCCCCAGTCCTGCCACGTGGCCGACCCCAGCAGGGAACCGGTGCCGTCGGTGCGGACCAGGCCCTGGGTGGTCAGCAGGAACTCGCGCCGGTCAGCGCGTCCCACGACGCCGGTCGTCGTGTCGACCGACGGCATGCGCCGCACGCTCGCACGGTCCAGGTACCCGGTGTCGAGGTCGCCGAGCGGTGTGTTGCGGCGAAGGTAGGTGCCGACGAACCCGTGGTGCTTGCGCCCGTCGATGACGAGGCGGTGACGCCCGGTGCTGCGGTTGACGACGATCACCGCCGGCCGGACGATCGGTCTGCCGTGGGGCAGTGCCCGCAGCGCCCTGGCCGGCAGGCTCATGACCGGCGACGACTTGTTCGCCCGCTCGAGGGACTCGGCGTCGAACGCCTCGCGCTTGCTGCCTCGCCCGATCCAGAACAGCCGGCCGTCGGTCGTCCGCACGGTGCGCTGCAGCCGAGCCGCGGTCGTCAGGCCCGCCCACTGCTCCCACGTCACGGGCAGCGCGCCGTCGCACCGTGTGCCGTAGGCGCGGGCGACACTGCAGTACGCCTTGTGCTTGCGGCCCTGCTCGACGAGCGCGAGCGTGCCGTTCGGGCTGGCGACGAACGTGCCGTCGGGGACGTCGAGGGCGGCGGCCGCCTGCTGGGCGGCCGCGCGGCGCCGGATCTCGCCCAGCTTCTCGTACAGGGTCCTGCCCGGACAGGCCGTGTAGCCGACGTCCCGATGGCCGAAGACGTGGGCGAGGGGCGTGCCGTCGACCGTGGTCGAACCGTCGGCAGGCACGCCGTGCAGCGCGAGCTTCCAGGCCAGGAGGTCCACGACGGCGCCGACGGCGGCGTTCGACACGGTCGCCGTCTCGTAGTTGCCGAGGACGCTGACACCGGTGGAGACGCTGTTGTACCCCTGGGCGTGGGCGCCGATCGTCTGCGCGGTGATCCCGCCGGCCCGTCCTTCCCACAGCCGGCCGAACTTGTCGACGACGAAGTTGTAGCCGATGTCTCCCCAGCCACGGGTCTGGGCGTGGTAGGCGTAGATCCCGCGGATGATCCCGGGGACCTGACCCTCGGAGTACGAGTTCGTACCGGCGGTGTGGTGGACGGCGGCCGCGCGGACGTCGCCCTGCCGCGGTGTCCAGCTCATGATCGACTCGTCGGCACCCCAGGCGGCGCGTGACACGATCGTGGGGCGGTCCGGGACCGGTACCGCGGCGACGGCGGCACCGTGCGGCGAGGTCGCCGTCGGCGGTACGGGCACGTCGTCGTCGGCCGGCGACGTCCCCGGATCGACGACGGAGAGCGCCAGGTCGCGCACGGACCCGGCCGCCGGGCCGGTCACGCGGGCCTGCACCTGCGCGACGTCACCGACGACGACCGGTTCCGTCCCGTCCAGCGTGCCCTGCGGCGACGGCTCGACGGCGACGTGCTCCCAGGGTCCCCAGCCGGTGTCGCCGTCGGACGTGGCACCGGCCGTCCGGGAGGTGCGGACCTCGACGTCGAGCGCCCGGGCGGCGACACCGCCGGTCCAGGTCACGCCCACGACCCCGAACCCGGTGACGTCCGCGGTGGCCAGGAGCGCGTCGCCGGCGGCTCCGGTGTCTCCCGAGGTGTCGTGCGCCCGGCCGCCCCGGCGCTGTCCGCCGCGGGGATCCGGCACGAACGCCGTCCGGTCGGTCGTCGCCCGGACCGGTTCCGGCCGGCTGTCGGGTGCCGCCCCGAGCGGTCCTGCCGCCCCGGACGCCGTCGGCGTCCCGCTGTCGGGGGCGGAGGGCACCGCCTGAGCGCCGGGGACGGCGACCAGTGAGAACGTCAGCAGGCCGACGAGGGCGGTCGTCAACGACCTCCACCCGGCGCGTGCGGCGTGGGTCACCCGAGGAACGCTACGAGCGCCCCTGGGCACCCGCACGCCCGACGCGGCCGTCCGGCGCCTCGACCAGCAAGTTTCACCCGCACCCGCCGGCCGCCGAGTGTTCACACAGCGGCCATCGCTGACGCCTGGGGGTGCGCGGGTCCGCGACCTAGACTCGCAGGCATGCGGGTCTCCGTGGTGGGTCTGGGGTATCTGGGTGCCGTGCACGCGGCGTCCATGGCGTCGCTGGGCCACGAGGTCGTGGGGGTCGACGTCGACGCCGCGCGGGTGGAGTCGTTGGCGCTGGGCAAGTCGCCGTTCTTCGAGCCGGGCTTCGACGAGCTGTTGGCGCGGGCGGTGGGTGCCGGGCGGCTGTCGGTGTCGGCGGACGTGGCGGCGGTGGCCGGTGCGCGGGTGCACTTCGTCTGTGTGGGCACGCCGCAGGCGGCGGGCTCGGGGGCGGCGGACCTGTCGTTCGTCGAGGCGGCGGTGTCCTCGTTGGTGCCGCACCTGGCCGTGGGTGACGTGGTGGTGGGCAAGTCGACGGTGCCGGTGGGTACCGCGACCGGGCTGGCCGCCCGGGTCGAGGCGGTGGGCGCCACGTTGGTGTGGAACCCGGAGTTCCTGCGCGAGGGGTTCGCGGTGGCCGACACGTTGCACCCGGACCGGATCGTGTACGGCGTCCCGGAGGGGGAGGTCGGCCGGCGGGCCGCGGCGCTGGTGGACGAGGTGTACGCGACCCCGCTGGCCGAGGGGACTCCGCAGGTGGTCACCGACTACGCGACCGCCGAGCTGGTCAAGGTCGCGGCGAACTCGTTCCTGGCCACGAAGATCTCGTTCATCAACGCGATGGCCGAGCTGTGCGAGGTCGCCGGCGGCGACGTGACCCGGCTGGCGGACGCGATCGGGCACGACCAGCGCATCGGGCGCAGGTTCCTCAATGCCGGGCTCGGGTTCGGCGGGGGGTGCCTGCCCAAGGACATCCGGGCGTTCATGGCCCGCGCGGACGAGCTCGGGGCCGGGGAGGCGGTGGCGTTCCTGGGCGAGGTCGACGCGATCAACACCCGGCGGCGGGCACGGATGGTCGAGCTGGCCGTCGAGGTCCTCGGCGGGGACGTGGCCGGGGCGCGGGTGGCGGTGCTGGGGGCGGCGTTCAAGCCCGACAGCGACGACGTGCGCGACTCGCCGGCCCTGGACGTGGCCGCACGCCTGGACGGGCTCGGCGCGCACGTGGTGGTCCACGACCCCCAGGCGATCGACAACGCCCGCCGCAAGGAACCCTCCCTGGCCTACGAGCGCGACCTCGAGGCCGCGCTCACGGGCGCGGACGTGGTGCTGGTGCTGACCGAGTGGCGCCACTACCGCGACCTGGACCCCGCCCGCGCCGCCGGCCTCGTGGCCCGTCCCCAGGTCCTGGACGGACGCGGCGCCCTGGACCGCGACGCCTGGCAGGCCGCCGGCTGGACCTACCGCGCCCTCGGCCGTCCCTGAGTCAGGCCCGCGTGATCTGCTCGGTGGCCACGAGCCGCTCGAGCCGTTCGGGGTCGCCGTCCAGGGCCTGCGCCGTCGCGGCCGAGGTCAGGACGACCGAACCCCCTGCTGCCCACACGGTGAGGACCTGGGCGAGGACCTCGGCAACCGCCCCGGTCCCGCGCACCAGGACGCGCCCGGCATCGTCGTCGGTGGTCGGTACGGGCTCGCCGCCGGCCAGCGCGGTCAGCGGGGTGCCCGCACCGGCCGCCGGGTCGACGACGATGGCGTCGCCGTAGGTCATGACCGCTCCCGCGGCGTCGACGGCGCCCGGCGGGAGCTCACCCTCGAAGCGACGGGCGAGGGCCGGCAGCGCGACGGCGACGAGCTGGTCGGTCCCGGTCCACGCGTCGGGGCGGGAGGTGACGACCACGTCCGCGTCCGCGCGGTCCGGAGAGTCCGCGGCCGGGTCGAGCAGCGCCACGTCGGCCCCGCACCGGGCGGCGGCCAGCGCCCAGACGACCTGCCGCCAGCCGACGGGCAGGTCGACGACGACGTCGCTGCCCGGCTCGGTGTCGAACTCCTCGACGAGCAGGTTGACGGTCTTGGCGACCCAGTTGTCCACCACGGCGCCGGACAGCTCGATCCGTTCGCCGTCGTCGCCGTACCAGGTCAGGGCGGGCCGTCCGCCGAGGGCGGTGAGTCGGGCGAGGAGGCCGGTCGCGGTGGTGTCTGGGGTGGTCACCGGACCACCCTACGAGGTGTCCAGGAACCTCAGAGGTACCTCAACGGGACCTCAGTGCCGTGTGAACACGTCATGGAAATGCGCCACCTAGCACATTTCGGCTTGACGACCCGAGATGACACGCGTGTAATTCCAGGTATGCAGTTTCTTCGAGGACGGCATGGAGGGGCACGCCATGTGGAATTTGCTCGACGGGGACCAGGGGGCCTTCCCGTCTGACATCGGTCAGGAGACGGATCGGGTCGCCCCGGTCCTCCCGCTCTTCGGCAGCGACGACGTCGTCGAGGAGGAAACCCTGCTCGGGTGGCAGGAACGAGCCCTGTGCGCCCAGACGGACCCGGAGGCCTTCTTCCCGGAGAAGGGCGGGTCCACCCGCGAGGCGAAGAAGGTCTGCGCCTCGTGCGAGGTCCGGTCGGAATGCCTGGACTACGCGCTCGAGAACGACGAGCGCTTCGGCATCTGGGGCGGGCTCTCGGAGCGCGAACGGCGAAAGCTCAAGCGGCGCGCCGTCTGACCGATATCCCACACGCCGGGGTCGGGGCGCCGCATCATGGCGCTCAGGATGACTGCACCGCACCTGACCCGGACACCTGACGGGGCCGCGCGCGACGACGTGGCCCCCGGGTCGGTGACGGGCGTGCCGGCCCGGCAGTCCGTGACGGTGGCGGCCGTCGTCGTCACCCGTGGACGCACCCCCTTCCTCCCGGCCACCCTCGACGCGGTGGCCGCGCAGGTCCGGGAACCCCAGGACGTCGTCGTCGTCGACGTCGACGCCGCCCCCTCCACCGGACAGCATCCCGACCTGCGCCTCGGGGACCGGCAGTACGTCGGGGCGTCCGGCTCGCGCACCCTCGGCGAGGCCGTCGACCGGGCCCTGACCGCGCTGGGTCTGGAGAGCACGACCTGGTTGTGGATCCTCCACGACGACTCGGCGCCGGCCCCCGACGCCCTGGCGGCCCTGCTGCGCGCCGTCGAGCACTCGTCGGCGGTCGCGGTCGCGGGCTGCAAGCAACGGCGGTGGCCCCTGGACGACGACGGCCAGCCGCTGCCCCCGGACCCCGACCGGCCCGGTGTCCTGGTCGAGGTCGGCTACACCGTCTCGCCGCTCGGCCGTCGGATGACCGGGATCGACGACTCGGAGATCGACCAGGGCCAGCACGACGCCCGCGAGGACGTCCTCGCCGTCGGCCTGGCCGGGGCGCTCGTGCGGCGGACGGTGTGGACCGACCTCGGTGGCACCGACCCGGAGCTCGGCCGGTTCGGCGACAGCCTCGATCTGTGCCGCCGCGCGCGACTCGCCGGGCACCGTGTCGTCGTGGTCCCGGACGCCGTCGTCCATCACGCACAGGCGTCGCTGCGCGGCCTGCGGGGGTCCCGCGGTCACCGGCACCGCGGGCGCCGGTCCGCCTCCGCCTACGCGCGGCGGCGCAGCCAGCTGTACACCCGGCTCGTCGGTGTCCCCCTGCCGGTGCTCCCGCTGGCCATGGTCGCCATGATCGTGTGGGCGCCCGTCGCCGCGGCCTACCGGCTGGCCCTCACCCGTCCGGCGCAGGCGCGCGACGAGCTCGTCGCCCCGGTGGCGACGGTGCTGCGGCTGGTCCCGCTGATCAGGGGCAGGCGGCGTGCCGCCCGCACGCGCCGGATGCCGCGGCGGGTCCTGCGCCCGCTGCAGGCGGGCTGGCGCGACGTCGTCGCCCGCCGTCGGGACGCCCGTCTCACCCGGGCCGAGGCGCACCGGACCCGGCGGGCGGTCACCGACCTCGAACGTGCCGAGCTGACGGCCCTGGCCCGACGCCGCCGGACGGGCCTGTCGGTCGTGCTGGTGAGCACGGCACTGCTGGCCCTGGCCGCGTTCGGGTCCTGGCAGGGCGTGCTCGCCGACGGCGGGCGCGTCGTCGGGGGTGCGCTGCTCCCCGCCCCCGCCGCCCTGGGCGAGGTGGCCGACGCGGCGACCTCCGGATGGGTGCAGGACGGTCTCGGCACCGGGGCCCCGGCGGACCCGTGGCTGGCGGTGCTGGTGATCCTCACCGCCCTGGTCGGCGGTGCCGCACAGACGGCGGTCAACGCGCTCGTCCTGGCGGCGCTGCCGTTGGCCGCGCTCGGCGCCTGGTTCGGGTCCGGAGCGGTCAGCCGGTCTGTGTGGGCGCGGGTCGCGGCGGCGCTCGTGTGGACGGCATGGCCCGGTTTCCTCGAGTCCCTCACCACGGGTCGTCTCGGCGCGGTGCTCGCCCACCTGGCCCTGCCGTGGCTGCTCCTGGCGGTGCTGCGTGCGCTCGGCCGCCAGGCCCGCGACGACGTCGGCCCCCCGGCGGCGCCCCGGGGGTCGCTCGGTGCGGCCGCGGCGGCCGGCCTGCTGCTGGGCGTCGTCGTCGCCGGTGCCCCGGCGCTCGCCGCGGTCGCCCTGCTCACCGGCGTGGTGGGACTGGTCGTCGCCCGGACGCACTGGCGTCGCGTCCTGGTCGTGCTGCTCCCCGCGGTCGTCCTCGCGCTGCCCTTCTGGTGGCACGCCGTCGCCACCTGGACCACCGGCGGATGGCGTCCGCTGCTGGCCTCCGTCGGGACGCCGACGCCTGCCGGGGCCGTCGACGGTCTCACCCTGCTGCTGGGCCACCCGACCCCGCCGCAGCCGTGGGCGGCCGGGCTCGACCTGCCGTGGCAGCCCCTCCAGGAGGCCGGGCCGTGGGTGCTCGGGACCGGGCTCCTGGCGCTCGCGGCCGCCGGACTCCTCCGGGGTCGCCACCGCCGCGCGGCGCAGCTCGCCGTCGGTGTCGCCGTCCTCGGACTCCTGCTGGCCCTCGTCGCGAGCGGGACGGTCGTGGCCGCCAACGACGCGGGCGGCGCGGTGCACGGCTGGGCGGCGCCCGGACTCTCCGTGGTGCTGCTCGGGCTCGGGGTCGCCGCGCTGACCGCCGTCCCGGAGCCCGGGACCCGTCGTCCGGTGCGCCTGCTCACGGGCACGCTGGCGGTCGTCGCCCTGCTCGTCCCGGTCCTCGGGCTCGGCGCCTGGTGGTACGACGACGCCCGGGGCGCCGCCGTCGGCGAGCTGCGGGCCGCCGCCGGGGTGGTCCCGGCGGTCGGGCAGGAGCTCCAGGCCGCCCCCCGGTCGGCACGCGTCCTGCAGGTCGACCGGGTCGACGGGGTGGTGGAGTACACGCTGCTCCGTCGCGACGGCTCGAGCATGCTCGACTCCTCGGTCGTCGTGCGGGCCCGTGAGGCCGGTCTCGTGCCGGGTCGGGAGCGGCCGGACGTCGCCGCGCTCGACACGCTCACCGCCCAGGTGGCCGCGGGCCGGAGCCCCGAGCTGGCGGACCGGTTGTCCGCTCTCGGTGTGGGCGCCGTCCAGGTGCCTCCCGACGGCGACCCCGAGCTCGTCACGACCCTCGACCTCGTGCCCGGTCTGAGCCGCGTGACGGAGAGCTCCGTGCTCCTGTGGCGCGTCGACCCCGCGGGGCCGCGCCCCGCCTGGGCCACCGTGCTGCGCACGGCCCCGGAGGACGGACGGGCCTCTGCCCCCGTGCGCACCCTCGACAGCGACGGCCGCACCGTGGACGACGTCGTGGGGACCGGCGACCCGGACCGCGTCCTCGTCCTCGCGGAGTCCGCCGGTGCCGGATGGCGCGCGGACGTCGACGGGCGGCGGCTGCCGGCGACCGAGGTCGACGGTCGGCAGGCCTTCGTGCTCGGGGCGGACGCCGGTGAGGTCCACGTCGGGTACGCCGCGCCGTCACGGCCGCCCTGGTTCGCGCTGTGCGGCCTGGTGCTGGTGGTCTACGTGCTGCTGGCCCTGCCGCTGTCCCGGCGGAGGAACCGATGAGGGCCGCCCCGACCCTGCGCCGCGCTGGCCTGGTCGTCTCCGGCACGCTCGTCGCCGCAGCGCTGGTCGCGACCGCGGCGGTCGGCGAGCAGTGGACGCAGCGGTGGACGGCCGCGGACGAGGTCGCGGTCGCCGCGGCCACGCGGCAGGTCGAGGTGCGGCCGCCGACGTCCGTGGCCGTGTGTCCGCGCCCGGTGCGCCTGCCCGCCGGCTCCGACGTGGGGGACGACCAGTTCGGGGCCGCCCCGGTCGAGAGCCGCTCGGCCGTGGCGGCCGCCGTCGAGGGTGCGGCCGGGACGCCGCTCCTCGCGCGTCTCGACGGCACGCGGGCACGGGGGATCACGGCGGGTCCGGCGGTGGACGTGCTGTCCGAGCAGGTCCGGGGCGTCCGGGTGCTCCGGGCCGAGCCGCGGGCCGGTGCCCCGCTGCGCGTCGCGGCAGCCCTCGCGGGGAGCACCGCCGCGGGCGACCTGCGGGGGCTTGCGGCCGCGTCGTGCCGCGCTCCGGCGACGGACCACTGGCTGGTCGGCGGCGGCAGCGAGGTCGGCCGGACCGCACTGCTCACGGTGCAGAACCCGAGTGTGGAGCCGGCCGCCGTGAGCCTGGAGGTGTACGGGCCGAACGGCCCGGTGTCGATCGGCGGTCAGGGTGCGTTCACGGTGGCGCCGGGGGAGCAGGAGGTGCTCCGGCTCGACTCGCTCGCCCCCGAGCAGCGCCGCCTCGCGGTCCACGTCCGTGCCACCGGCGCCCGGGTGACGGCCTCGTGGCAGACCCAGGGCATCGACGGGCTCGTGCCGACCGGTGTCGACCTGCTGGAGCCGGGCGACCCGCCGGCCCGGGTGATGGTGGCCAGCGGGGTGGTCGGCCGGGGCGAGGCTCCTGACGCGCCGCAGGCGGCTGCGCTGTGGCTCCTGGCCCCCGACGGCCGGCCCGGTGTCGCCCGGGTCAGCGTGTACGGGCCGGAGGGCCGGGTGACGCTGCGCGGCGCCGAGGTCGTCGACCTGGCCGTGGGCGCGGTGACGTCGGTGCCGTTGGGAGGCCTCGAGCCCGGGACGTACACGGTCGTCGTCGACGCCGACGTCCCGGTGGTCGGGGCGGCCCGCTTCGCGCTGCCCGGGGAGCAGCCGGAGGACTCGGTCGTGGACGGCACCCCTTACGACGTGGCGTGGAACGCGGGGCGGTCGTTGCCGGCGGGACCCGTCGACGCGGGGCAGGTCGGCCTCCCGGCCGTGGCACAGGGTGCGACGGTGGTGCTGTCCGCCGTCCCGGCGGACCGTTCCCCGGACGTGGATCCCTCGGGAGTCGTGCCCGTGCGCCTGCGGGGTGTGGCGGCCGACGGGAGCCTGACCGGCGAGGAACAGGTCGAGGTCCCGGTCGGGGGGACCGTCGAGGTCGCCGCGGACGACGTGGCCGCCGAGGTCGCGGTCGTCGTCGACCCCGCGTCGTCCGACGACGGCGCGGCCCCCGCCGCGCGGGTGGTCTGGTCCGTGCGCCTCACGGCGTCCGACGGGACCGGCACGGACGGCTCGCTGGTGGCCACCCTCGACCCGACGCCGTCCGCCGAGACGGACGGCCTGGAGGAGGTCCGCCGCGTCGACGTGCCGTGACGACCGGTGCGGGTCAGCGCTCGCCGAACCGCGGGTCGATCTCCTCCGGCGTCCGCGCCAGCAGGTGCGCCACCTGCTCCACGACGACGTCGTGCACCAGCTCGGCGAGGTCCTCGGGGTCCGTCGAGCGGGTCTCCACCGGCCGGCGGTAGATCACGATCCGTGCCGGCCGGCCCGACGTCGCGGGGAAGACCCGCCCGAGCGGCACGCCGGACGACTCCCAGGGAGCGGGGTCGGAGGGCGGCACGTCCTCGACGCCGAGCTCCGCACCGGCCACGGCCGGCCACCGGCGCTCGATGGACTCGAGCGACGCGAGGACGGCGTCGTCGAACCGCTCGGCGCGGGAGCGGTGGGCGGGCAGGTCGGCGGGTATCAGAGGACCCCGTGGTCCCCGCCCTCGCCGGTCCCGGCGACGCGGTCCTGACCCCGGTGCGGTGAGGTTCACGCTCCGAGACTATCGACCGACGGCGCGCCTGGAGCGCAGGTCCGTGCGCGGCACGTATTCTCCGTGGGTGAGATCGGTGAGGCAGTGCTCGCGGACAGCATGCACGCAGGCGGCGGTGGCGACCCTCACCTACGTGTACGCGGACTCGACCGCGGTGCTGGGGCCGCTCGCGCAGCGTGCCGAACCGCACAGCTACGACCTGTGCGCCCAGCACGCGGAGCGCCTCACCGCGCCGCGCGGGTGGGAGGTCGTACGGCTGCAGCCCGAGTTCCACACGCCGGCCCCCTCCAAGGACGACCTCTCGGCGCTGGCCGAGGCCGTGCGGGAGGCCGGACGGGGCGGCCGGGCCACCCGGACGCCGGTGTCCGCGGAGCCGGCGACCGTGACCGAGACGGCGCGCCGTGGCCACCTCCGGGTGCTCCGGGCGGAGTCCGACGGCGGGCCGGCCGCGGGCGTCTGAGCCGGTCAGGGCACCCAGGCGCAGACGACGTGCCCCGCCCCGGCCACCGAGAGGGTCCCGGCGTCGTGGGGGACGAAGACCGACGCCCCGTGGGACAGCCGGAGCGGCTCCGCTCCGGAACCGCCGGCGGTGAGCTCCACCGAACCGTCCAGGCAGAGCACGATCCGCGGGCCCGAGGCCGGGAGGTCGACCGCCTCGGAGGGGTCGACGTCCGCCGTCGTCAGGGCGAACTCCGGCACCGGTGCGCGATAGGTCACCACCTGTCCCCGGCCGCCCGACGTGGTGATCTCCGGGGTCGCGGGGCGGCGCGGCGCGAACGACGCGCACTCCAGCAACGCCTCGACGTCCACGTGCTTGCTGGTCAGCCCGGCGCGGAGCACGTTGTCGCTGGACGCCATCACCTCCACCGCCACGCCGGACAGGTAGGCGTGCACCTCGCCCGGAGGCAGGTAGAGCGCCTCACCGGGGTCGAGCGTCACCCGGTTGAGCAGCAGGGAGGCGATCACCCCGGGATCGCCCGGGTGCTCCGCGGAGAGCGCCACCACGGTCGCGTCGGCACGCTCCGACGGTGACCCGGCCTCCAGGCGGGCGCGGACCGCCGCGACGGTCTCGTCCACGGCCTGACGGCAGGACGCCGCGCCGCGGCTCGAGAGCAGGGCCGAGAAGGCCGCCCGCACACCGGTCGCCGACCGGTCGGCACGGAGCGCCGACCGGACCTCCGCCACGAGCGGGCCCGGGAGACCCTCCAGGAGCGCCAGGGTGCTGCGTGGGGTACGGAACCCTGCGAGGCCGTCGAACTCCGTGAGCGCCACGACCATCTCCGGCTTGTGCTGGTCGTCGTGGAAGGAGCGTTCGGGGGCGTCGACCGGGATCCCGAGACGGTTCTCCCGGTGGAACCCGGCCCGGGCCAGGTGCGGCCGCGGGTGGACCTGCAGGGAGAGCGACCTGTCGGCGGCGAGCACCTTGAGCAGGTAGGGCAGGCGCGGGCCGAAGCGGTCGGCGACCCGGTCGCCCAGGACGGCCGCGGGGTCGGCGCGCACGATCTCGTGCAGCGGGACCCCTGCCGACGTGCTGGGTGCGCTGCGGTGGGCGCCCAGCCAGAGCTCGGCGACGGGGAGGCCGTCGACCGGGAGGTCGAGCAACGTGGGGATGCGCGTCGGGGATCCCCAGTCGTAGCGCTGCACGGGGTTCGCGAGCGGGTGCAGCACGGTCACGGACCCACCCAACCACACTCGTCGTCGTGCCGGACGCCCGTCCTCCGCGCCGTAGGCTGGGCGGGTGACGACGGACCTGACGAAGATCGTGAAGGCCTACGACGTGCGGGGGCTGGTGCCCGCGGAGCTGTCGCCGCGGGTGGCGTGGGCCCTGGGGGTGGCCTTCGCCGAGGTCGCGGCGGTGCCCGACGGGGCGGCGCGGGTGGTGGTCGGCCGGGACATGCGGGACACCGGCCCCGCGCTGGCCCGGGAGTTCGCCGCGGGCGTGACGTCTCGCGGCGTGGACGTGGTCGACGTGGGTCTGTGCTCGACCGACGGGCTGTACTTCGCCTCGGGCAGTCTGCAGGCGCCGGGGGTGATGTTCACCGCCTCGCACAACCCCGCCGAGTACAACGGGATCAAGATGTGCCGGGCCGGGGCGCGGCCCGTGGGGCAGGACACCGGCCTCGCGCAGATCCGCGACCGGGCCCAGCAGATCCTCGACGGCGCCGAGCCGGAGGCCGCCGGCACGCCGGGCGAGGTCGTCGAGCAGGACGTCCTGGGCGACTACGCCGCCTTCCTGCGCTCGCTGGTCGACCTGTCCGGGATCCGGCCGCTGAAGGTCGTGGTCGACGCCGGCAACGGCATGGCCGGGCTGACGGTGCCCGCCGTCCTGGGCGACGCCGCCGGGCTCCCCGGCCTGCCGCTGGAGGTGGTGCCGCTGTACTTCGAGCTGGACGGCACGTTCCCGCACCACGAGGCCAACCCCCTGGAGCCGGCGAACCTGGCCGACCTGCAGCGCGCCGTGGTGGCTCACGGCGCCGACCTGGGCCTGGCCTTCGACGGGGACGCCGACCGCTGCTTCGTCGTCGACGAGACCGGCGCGGCCGTCTCGCCGAGCGCGATCACCGCCCTGGTCGGGATGCGCGAGATCGCCCGCGAGCAGGCCGCCGGACGGCCCGCGACGGTCATCGCCAACCTCATCACCTCCCGGGCGGTGACCGACCTGCTCGGCGAGAGCGCCACCGTGGTGCGCACCCGGGTGGGGCACTCCTTCATCAAGGAGACGATGGCCGAGCACTCGGCGATCTTCGGCGGCGAGCACTCCGCCCACTACTACTTCCGCGACTTCTGGTTCGCCGACACCGGCATGCTGGCCGCGCTGCACGTGCTGGCCGCGCTCGGCTCGCAGCCCCACCCCGCCAGCGCGCTGGCCGACATGTACACCCCCTACAGCGCGTCGGGGGAGATCAACTCGCGCGTCACCGACCCCGCCGCGACCACCGAGCGGGTGCGCGACGCCTACGAGCGCGCCTACCCCGAGGCCGTCGTGGACACCCTCGACGGCCTGACCGTCACCCACTGGGACGACCAGCACCCCAAGTGGTGGTTCAACCTGCGCGCGTCCAACACCGAACCCCTGCTGCGCCTCAACGTCGAGGCCGCCGACCACGACATCATGACCAAGCTCCGGGACGACGTCCTGTCCCTCGTGCACGAGGAGGCCCTGTGAACGACCAGACCCCCTGGATGGACCCCTGGGTGCGCAGCGTGCTGCGCTGTCCCGTGACCGGGGCCGAGCTCGTCGACGCCGTCGGTCCGGACGGCGCCCCGGAGCTGCGCTCGACCGACCCGGACCGCCCGCTGGCCTACCCCGTCCGCGACGGCATCCCGGTCCTGCTGGAGAGCGAGGCGCGCGCCCTGTAGCGGGGACCCGGGAGCGCTCCGGTCCTCAGGACGGGTCGATCGACGTGATCCACGCGGCCGGCATGCTGCCGCGCGTCGTGGCTCGTCCGAACCAGGCGCGCATCTGGTC
Source organism: Isoptericola sp. b515 (assembly GCF_030588125.1). Classification (NCBI taxonomy): domain Bacteria; kingdom Bacillati; phylum Actinomycetota; class Actinomycetes; order Micrococcales; family Promicromonosporaceae; genus Isoptericola; species Isoptericola sp. b515. The sequence continues at coordinate 38,801 of NZ_JAUQYR010000002.1, forward strand.
GGCCTTGCCGCTGATCGACGCCGTGCGCCCGTTCGGCTGGGTCGCCGTGACGGTGCGCATCTGACCGCTGGACCACCGTCGCGTGACCTCGATGGTCTCGACGTTCACGAGGCCGAACAGGTCTCGCGCCGCTTGCTGGGTCATCGACCGCGTCCAGGACGCGTAGGCGTTGCCCGGAGCCAGCAGGCTGTACGGGTCCGCGACGCTCCGTTCGTAGGAGACGTAGGACGACCAGACGTCCTCGGAGTTGGCCGTGCGGCCGCCGCTGGAGGAGAAGTAGTGCGCCGCGACGGACCGACCGTCGACCTGGAGCACTCGTGCCTCGCGCTTCCCGCGGGTGTTCTTGTCGACGGCCTGCCGCCACACGCTCCCGTACCGGCCGTCGGTTCCCTCGTTCTCCTTCAGCCATCCGCTGTAGTACTGGTCGCGGACGTCGTCCACGACCTCGCAGCGGCAGCCGGGCTTCCCGTCGTGCTTGGCGATCGCGTAGGACCGCGCCACCATCGCCTGGGCGCGCAGCGCGTTCTGCCCGCCCTGGAGCCCCCACGACGAGGGCATCTCCGCGATGCCGTAGAGGTACTCGGTGTTCAGCAGCACGTCGTTGGTGATGTTGGGGGTCATCTGCCGGTTGACGACGGTGAGTCGTCCGTGCCGGTAGGCACCGTGCGCCCCGTCGACGGTCGCCACGGCGGGCGCGCCCTTGCTGCGCCAGTACGTCGTGCCCGACCACTGGATGCGCATCATGTCGCCCTTGTAGACCCTGCCGCCGACCTTGACCCGGACCACGCCCCGGTCGCCGATGCGCACCTTGAGCGTGACCGGTCCGGTGCCCTGGGCCTTCGTGCCGACGCCCGGCTTGCGCAGTCGCCAGTCGCCCCCGGTGACCGTCACGTAGGTCGTGCGGCCGGTGTCGCCGTAGCCCGCCCCGTATCCGTAGGGGTCGGGACCGTGGACCTGCACCCGCAGGCGACCCGGCGTCGTGGTGTAGGGGGCCCGTGCCCCCGTGTAGTAGTGCTTGAGGATCTTGATCCCCCCGAGGCCGCGGCGTGACAGCTCGTAGGCCCCGAACTGGCTCATGCCCACGCCGTGCCCGTACCCGGAGCCGGACCACGTGAAACGGTCCGGCACGTCGACGGCTGCCGCCGCGGTGCTGCTCGCGATGCCGCCCACGAGCGCGAGGAAGGTGACCAGGGCGCCGGCGACGACGCGGCGGAGCGCGGTGAGCTGAGTCATGTCAGGTCCTCCCTCTCCACTGTGCAACAGTCCGGTGGCCGCAGCATCCCGAGGGGAAGCACTAGGCTCACCGACGTGATGCTCGCCGCCCGACTGGTCCTGTCGCCGTCCCCCGGCCGACGTCTGCTCTGCGTGACGGAGGGTCCCGGAGAGCTGGGCGACGGGGTGCTGCGCGTTCCTCCGGGGGCGACGCAGAGCCTCGGGACGTACCTCAACGGATTCCCCGCGGCGTACTGGGCCCGGTGGACGGGAGCAGCACGGGTGCGGCTGACGGTCGAGGGGCACGGACGCGGGCAGGTGCGCCTCCTCCGCTCGGACGCTGCGGGCGTGGCCGCCGAGGTGGGTCGCGCGCCGCTGGGCGAGCCGCTCGAGGCCGAGGTGCCCGGGACGGCCGGCGGGTGGCTGTGGGTCGACGTCGTCGCCGACGACGCGGGCGACGGTGCCGTGCTGACCGGCGGCGCCTGGTGGGTCGACGCGGCTCCGCGGCGCCGGGGTGACGTGGTCGTGTCGATCACGACGATGGACAAGCCCGACTACTGCCTCGCCACGCTGCGCACGCTCGCGGCGTGCCGAGAGATGGTCGAGGCGGACGTCCGGGTGCAGGTCGTCGACCAGGGCACGGACAAGGTCGCCGACCGCGAGGGGTTCGCCGAGGTGGCCGCTCGGCTCGGGGACCGGCTCCGGATCGTCGACCAGCCGAACCTCGGGGGGTCGGGCGGTTTCTCGCGCGGGATGCTGGAGACGCTCGACGCCGGCGCGGACGCCGTGCTCATCTGCGACGACGACGTCGAGGTCGAGCCGGAGTGCCTGCTGCGCGCCGTACGGTTCCACCGGGCGAGCCGCGAGCCGGTGGTCGTCGGCGGGCACATGCTCGACCTGGCCCGACCGACCGTGCTCAACTCGTTCAGCGAGGTGATCCACCGGCGCACCTTCAACTGGGGGCCGCCCCGGATGGACGAGCAGTGGCAGGACCTCGCCGGCGGGCTCAGGACGACGCGCCTGCTGCAGGAGCGGGCGGAGTCGGACTTCAACGGGTGGTGGATGTGCCTCGTCCCGACGGAGACGCTGCGCGCCGTCGGGCTCAGCATGCCGTTCTTCCTCAAGTGGGACGACGCCGAGTTCTGCCTGCGTGCCGGGGAGGCCGGCTACCCGACCGTCTCGCTGCCGGGCGCCTGCCTGTGGCACATGGCCTGGACCGAGAAGGACGACACCGTCGAGTGGCAGGCCTACCTGCACGTGCGCAACCGGGTCGTCACAGCGCTCCTGCACGCCTCGGGACCGCGGCTGCTCCCGCTCGCTCTCGCGGCGACCGACCTCAAGCTGCTCCTCGCGATGCGCTACTACCCGGTCGACCTGCACCTGCGCGCGCTGCGCGAGGTCCGTGAGGGGCCCGGACGTCTGCACGCCGAGCTCGCCGACGTCGTCGGCCAGGTCCGGGCCGTCGGTGGGGAGCACCCCGAGACCGTGCGGCACCGGACCGGGGACCGCGCCTACGACGCCGTCGCCGACGCCTCACGGCCGTCCGGCCCGACGGCGCACCGTCCGGACGGCCCGGTGCGGCTGGCACTGTTCGCGCTGCGAGGCCTGCTGCGCGCTCAGCGGCCGGTCCCGGCCGAGGCCCGGCAGGAGCCGACGACCGTGCTCACCCGGGAGCAGGCCGTGTGGTGGGAGGTGCCCGCGCACGACTCGGTGCTCGTGCTGGACGGGGACCGTGGCTCCGGCGTGTGGCTCCGGCGGGAACCGGCGACCTTCCGGCGTCTGGCCGGAGCCGTCGTCGTCGAGCACCTTCGCCTGGCCTGGCGCTGGCGTCACCTGGCGCGGCGTTGGCGGGCCGCCGCCCCGGAGCTCACGGCGCCGGACCGCTGGAGAGCGACCACCGCACCCCGGCCGGGCCTTTAGGATGTCGGGGATGTCCACCCCTGTAGTCGTCGCCGTCGTCGTGTCCTACAACCGAGCAGAGCTGCTCCGTTGCGCGCTCGACGCCCTGGGCGACCAGAGCCGACCCGTCGACCGCGTCGTCGTCGTCGACAACGCCTCGACCGACGACGCGCTCTCGGTGGCGCGTGAGCACCCGACCGAGCCGCGCGTCGTGGCGCTCGCGCGGAACACCGGCGGTGCCGGAGGGTTCGCCGTCGGCATCGCCACGGCCGTCACGGACGACGCCGCGGACCTCGTGTGGGTGATGGACGACGACACCATCCCCACCCCCACGGCGCTGGCCGAGCTGCTCGCCGCGCGCGAGGCCTACGCGGACGACGTCGTGGCCCTGTGCAGCAAGGTCGTGTGGTCCGACGGGTCCGACCACCCGATGAACACCCCCCGGTCACGTCCCGGTGCGTCACCCGTCGACCTCGACCGTGCCCGACGGGCCGGTGCGATGCCGGTCCGCTCGATGTCCTTCGTGTCGATGATGATCGACGCCGAGGCCGTGCACCGGGCCGGTCTGCCGGTCACCGACTACTTCATCTGGAACGACGACTTCGAGTACTCGACCCGTCTGCTCCGTGACCACGTCGGGCTCTACGTGCCCGGGAGCGTGGTGGAGCACCGGACGAAGAAGCTCGGCGCCACGGACGCCGACCCCGGCCCGCGGTTCTACTACGAGGTCCGCAACAAGATCTGGATGTTCACGCGCTCCGACGCGCTGGGCGTCGGCGAGCGCGTCCTGTACGGCGGATCGACGCTGCGGCGCTGGGTGCGCACGGTCCGACGTTCCCAGGACCGCGCCACGCTGGCCAGGGCGGGCCTGCGAGGGCTCTGGCACGGGGTCGTCCGAGGCCCGCGCCCCGACACCGAGGTGCTCTCCGGCGTCGGGCCCGCCGCCCTGACGGTGGCGCGCGTGGAGGCGGGGGCCTCGGTGCCGGCGCCGGTCCACGTGGACCGGATCGCCGCTGCGCCGGGCTCGTTCGTCGCGGGGGAGCCGCTGGCGGACCGCAGGTTCTCCGTGCTGCTGCCGGTGTACCGCGGTGACGACGCCGCGCACCTGGAGCGCGCTTTCCGCTCGGTGACGACGGAGCAGACGCTGCGTCCCGACGAGGTCGTCGTCGTGCGCGACGGCCCCGTCGGCGAGGAGCTGGCGAAGGTGCTGGACCGGATGCCGGGGCTCACCGACGTCCCCGTGACGGTTCTTCCGCTCCCGCAGAACCTCGGCCTCGCGCGGGCCCTCGAGGAGGGTCTGGCCGCGTGTCGCCACGAGATCGTGGCACGGGCGGACGCCGACGACATCTCGCTGCCGGAACGCTTCGCCGAGCAGGTGCCGCTGGTGGCCTCCGGCTACGACATCGTCGGCTCGGCCATCTGGGAGTTCGACGAGGACGAGCACGACCGTGGTCTGGTGCGGGTGCCGCCCACGGGTGCCGGCATCGCCGAGGCGGCCCGGTTCCGCGACCCCTTCAACCACCCCTCCGTCGTGTACCGGAGGTCCGCGGTCGCCGCGGTCGGGGGCTACCAGCACCTCGACCTCATGGAGGACTACCTGCTGTTCGCCCGGATGCTCGCGGCCGGTGTGCACGCCGAGAACATCACGGAGCCCCTCGTGCTGTACCGCGTGGGAGCGGGCGCCTACGCCCGGCGGGGCGGGCGACGCCTGCTGGCGTCGGAGCTGGCGCTGCAACGGACGCTGCACGACGAGGGCTTCGTCTCCACACCGCAGATGGTGCGCAACGTCGTGGTCCGCGCCGGCTACCGCCTGGTGCCGGAACGGATCCGGGCCGTCGGCTACCGGGCCTACACCCGCCGGCGCGGCGGATACCTCCCCGACCTCGAGGAGCAGAACGGATGAACGCCGACCTCGTCGTCGTCGGGACCGGGTTCTTCGGCCTCACGGTGGCCGAACGGATGGCGTCCGCCGGCCGCCGCGTGCTGATGATCGATCGCCGCGAGCACCTCGGTGGCAACGCCTACTCCGAGGACGAGCCGACCACGGGCATCGAGGTGCACCGGTACGGGGCGCACCTGTTCCACACCGCGAACGAGCGGGTGTGGGAGTACGCCAACCGGTTCACGGACTTCACCTCGTACACCCACCGCGTGTACACCACGCACCGGGGCGAGGTGTTCCCGATGCCGATCAACCTGGGGACCATCAACCAGTTCTTCCGGTCCGCGTACGGGCCGGAAGCCGCCCGCGCCCTCATCCGTGAGCAGGCGGCGGAGCTGGGGGACAAGAACCCGGAGAACCTGGACGAGCAGGGGGTCCGCCTCATCGGCCGCCCCCTGTACGAGGCGTTCATCCGCGAGTACACCGCCAAGCAGTGGCAGACGGACCCGCGGGACCTGCCGGCGTCGGTCATCTCGCGCCTGCCCGTGCGCTACACGTACGACAACCGGTACTTCAACGACCCGCACCAGGGTCTGCCCGTGGACGGGTACACCGCCTGGCTGGAACGCATGGCGGACCACCCGAACATCGAGGTGCGCCTGGGCACGGACTTCTTCGACACGTCCCAGCCGGTCCACCAGCGGGCCGTCGTGGGGCAGGTGCCCGTGGTGTACACCGGGCCCGTCGACCGGTACTTCGACTACGCCGAGGGCGAGCTGTCGTGGCGCACGCTGGACTTCGACACCGAGGTGCTGGACGTCGGCGACTTCCAGGGCACCTCGGTGATGAACTACGCCGATGCCGAGGTCCCGTACACCCGCATCCACGAGTTCCGGCACTTCCACCCGGAGCGGGACTACCCGAGCGACCGCACCGTCATCATGCGGGAGTACTCCCGGTTCGCCGAGCGCCAGGACGAGCCGTACTACCCGGTGAACACCCCCGAGGACCGGGAGCGGCTCCGGCGCTACCGCGAGCTGATGGACGGCGAGCAGGACGTGCACTTCGGCGGCCGCCTCGGCACCTACCAGTACCTCGACATGCACATGGCCATCGGGTCGGCGCTGTCGATGGTGGACAACAAGCTCTCCTAGCGGGCGCCGTCACGGCACCCAGGCGCACGCCAGCCGTCCGTCGCCGTCGGCGGTGACCGCCCCGGCGGCGTCGGGGACGAGGCAGGACTGACCCCGACGCAGCGGGGTGGTCCCGGCCTGCGTCAGCAGCCGGACGTCACCGTCCAGCACGAGCACGACGCGCGGCCCGTCCGCCGGCAGCACCACCGGCTCGGCCGGGTGCAGGTCCGCGGTGAGCAGCGCGAACTCGCTGACGGGCGTCCGGTAGCTGGTCACCAGCGAGGACGTCCCCGCCACGACGGTGTCCGGCCGTACCGGGGGCCGCGGTGCGAACGCGGCACACCCCAGCAGCGCGTCGGCGTCGACGTGCTTCCCCGTCAGCCCGGCGCGCAGCACGTTGTCGGACGCCGCCATGACCTCGATCCCCAGGCCGGACAGGTAGGCGTGCACCTCTCCGGCCGGGATGAAGATCGCCTCCCCGGGTTCCAGGGAGACCCGGTTCAGCAGCAGCGACGCCACCGCACCGGGATCCCCGGGGTGCTCCTGGGCCAGCTGCAGGACGGTGGCGTCGGCCCGGGGGTCGGGCGAACCGGTGGCCAGCCGTTCGGCGACGGACGCGACCGTAGCGGCGACGTCGTCCGTGCACGCGGGTTCGTCGCGGGCGCCGACGAGGGCCGCGAGCGCGGCACGCATCCCGGGTCCCGACCGAGTCCCGCGCACGGCGGTGCGCACCTGCTCGACCAGGCGTCCCTCGAGGCCCTCCAGCAGCCCGAGCACCGTGCGCGGGCTGCGGAACCCCGCCAGACCCTCGAACCGGCTGAGCGCCACGATCATCTCCGGCTTGTGCTGCTCGTCGTGGAAGGAGCGGTCCGGGGCGTCGGCGGGCAGGGCACGCTCGCGGCGGTACCCGGCGCGGGCGTCGTGCGGCCGCGGGTGCACCTGCAGGGACAGGGCGCGGCGCGCGGCGAGCACCTTGAGCAGGTAGGGGAGGCGCGGGCCGAAGCGGTCGCTGGCGCGTCGGCCGAGGATCTCGTCGGGTGCCCGGGCGACGAGGTCACCGAGGCTCGTGCCGTCGGCGAGCCGCGAGGGCGCGGCCGGATGGGCGCCGAGCCACAGCTCGGCGGCGGGTCGGCCGTCGACGGGCAGGCCGAGCAGGTCCTGGATGTGCTCGAAGGACCCCCAGTCGTACGACCGCACGGAATTGTCCAGAAGATGAATGGAATGCGCATCGACATCTGCCGTTCGCGCAGTGTTCATCAGCATGTCATCGTCCTTTCCGGCGGCGAGGTATATTCCTCGGCGATCGGGTATGGTCTCGATTCTCCATCGACCTTGCGGAGCTGTCGTGCACGCTTTTCACACTCTGGCCTATCTCGACGTCGAGAAGTCGGGATCCACCTATGTCTCGCAGTTCCTGCGCGACTTCCTCGATGACGACGAGGTGTGGTGCCGCAAGCACCACGAGCTGGAGGACCGTCCGCCCGCGGGACGCCTGCACGTCCTGTCGGTCCGGGACCCCGTGGACACGTACCTGTCGCTGTTCTCCTACGGGTGCCAGGGCAGGGGCGGGCTCTTCGGCCGGCTGCGCGACGCCGGCCACGGCGCGCTGTACGACGGCACGGCGGCCGGGTTCGACCGGTGGCTCGACGTGGTGCTGGACCCCGCCTCCGCAGCGGTGCTGGATCCGCCGAGCTACCACCGCCGCGGGGTGGCCGAGCACACCGGCCTGCTCTCCTACCGGGTGGCGCGCCTCGCCGCACCGCGCCCCGACCGGTGGATGCGCGACGTCGGGTCGCCGGAGGAGTTCGTGGGGGCGTACCGCCGGCACCACGTCGTGGACGTGGTCCTGCGTAACGAGAGCCTCCCGCAGGACCTCGAGGCGCTGGTGCTGCGCGACGACCTCTCGTGGCGGCCGTCCCGGCAGGCGGCGCTGACCGCCGTCCGGGCCCAGCAGCGGCTGAACGCCAGCGCACGCCTGGACTCCGTCTCCGGGTTCGCCGTCCCCGCGGACCTCCGTGGCCGGGTGGCCGCGCGGGAACGTCTGCTGGGGGAGGTCTTCGGCTACGACCACCGTCATCGCACACCGACCAGCGAGTCGATCCAGGCCAGGTCGCGGGCGTAGCGGTCCTGGAGCTCGGCGGCGGTGCCCGGGTCGAGGAACGACGCCGGGACGTCGTCGGCGGCCGGACGGCGTCCGAGGGCGTCCGTCACGAACCGGTGCAGGGCCGCTCGCTCGTCGGCGCCGTCCAGCAGCGGCAGCACCGCGACGGACAGGTCCGCCATCCGCTGCGTGTACCGCGTGTTGGTGCGGCGGGAGACCTCGTCCCCGACGGTCGCTCCCGCCGCGTCCAGGAGCTGCAGGGCGTCGGTGAGGATCTGTCCCACCAGCGGCCGCTCGGGTGTCGGGCGGGCCCGGTCGTAGTCGTAGACGGTCACGTTCCCGGCGCCGAAGGTCTCGACCAGCCGTTCGACCGGTGCGCGCCACGAGAGCCCGTCCAGGACGCGGTCGGCCAGCTCGTCGAACCGGACCGGGCGGCCGTGCTTGAGCTGCTGCTGGTACGCGGACTCGAGGAAGTCGCCGTAGCTGCGCACGGTGAACTGCACGTGGCGGTGGACCCCGGCGGTGGCGCGGTCGATGCCGGCGACCGCCTCGGACAGCCGCGGGTACAGCACCGGCGAGTCCCGGACGAACGCCGGTCCGACGTTGGACTCGCACGAGTAGAACAGTCCGTCGGCGCGGCTCGTGCTCCAGGCGGACTCGAGGAAGCTCCTCAGCCGGGCGTCGGCCCCGGGCCGGGAGGTGTCGTACCAGCCGCCGAGCGCGGCCCTGATCTCCGGCTGGGTCGTGCGGATCGCGACGCCCTCGCGCGCCAAGGTCTCGGCGTGGTCGCGGCACCAGGCCTGCACGGCGGTGGTGCCGGTCTTCTGGGACCCCAGGTGGAGCACGACGCGGCGGTCGGCGGGGGCTCGGCGCCGGCGACGCAGGGCCGTCGTCGTGCGGTCGATCAGGTTCATCGGACCTCCACCAGGGTGCGGATGCGGGTGCGGTCGGCGAGGTCGCGGGCGGCCAGGAGCTCCTCCTGGCGGGCCGTGAGCGGCCAGGCCGGTGCGCCGCCGACGTCGATGCCGTCGACGAAGGTGCGCAGCATGCGCCGTTCGTCCCAGGAGCGCAGGTGCGGCAGCGCGGCCAGGGCGACCTCGGTCTGCCGGCGCGACCAGGACGGGTGTACCGGATCCGCGGTCGCGTCGTCGCCGAGCTCGGTCGGCCCGCCGAGCAGCTCGCCCAGGGCGGTGGTGAGCACCGAGGCGGCCGCGTCGCGGCGGTCGGGGTCGGTCGCCACGTCGTGGACCGTCACCCGGTCGGCGCCGACCGTCGCGACCACGTGCTCCACGAGCGGGACCCACGAGGCATCCTCTGTCGTGGTCAGGAAGTCGTCGAAGGTGACCAGGTGGCCGTGGCGGACCGCCGTGATCCAGGCGTCCACGAGCATCTCCGCCTGGCGGCCGATGGACAGGTGGAGGGTCCAGGGCACGTCCTCCAGCGCGGCGGCCACTCCGTCCACGCCCGCGGCGGCGGTGGGGTGCAGCGGCCCACCGGTGTGGCGGAAGGCCGGTCCCAGCGGTGCGTGCGAGGAGAACAGGGCCGGCCCCTCGGCGGTGAGGTACTCCCGGAGCCTGCGTCGGCTGCGGTCGCTCCGCCAGTCGAGGGCCGGCACGGCCTGGCGGAGGCCGGACCAGGTGGTCCGCGCCGTCAGACCGCGGCGCCGGAGCGTCCGCCGGTGGGTCCCGCACCAGTCCCGCACGGCGCGGGCCGTCGGCGGGTGGGCACCGAGATGGACGGCCACCGCCGGTGCGGTGGCGGGGGGCCGCGACGTCGCGTCCAGCATCGTCGTTGCTCCTGTTCTCGAGAGGTCGGTGAGAGGAATGGTGGCACCGGGAGGGCCCTGACATGACATTCTCGTGGCCGGGCACAGGGTCCGTGGTGCCATTCTGAAGAATGTTCACCGATCGGCCACCGACTGTTCCGTCCGCGTTACCGGGAATGGGCCGAAGGCGTCGTCCGGGCGACCTAGAGTCGCCGACATGCACCATTCCGTCCTCGTCGTGATCCCCGCCCGTGGCGGGTCGGTCGGCGTCCCGCTGAAGAATCTGCAGCACGTCGGCGGGAGCTCGCTGGTCGCCCGCTCCGTGCGGGCGGCGACCGCGGCGCCCGCGGTGACCGACGTCGTCGTGTCCACCGACCACGACGGGATCGCCGCAGAGGCCCGGCGGCACGGCGCCCTGGTCGTCGAGCGCCCGGCGAACCTGTCCGGCGCGACCGCCAGCTCGGAGTCCGCCGTGCTGCACGCGCTGGACACGCTCGCGGCGCAGGGACGGCCCGACCCCGCCATCTCCGTCCTGCTGCAGGCGACCAGCCCGTTCGTCGACCCCGCCGACCTCGACCTGGCGATCGGCCGGGTGCTCGACGAGGAGCACGACGTCGTCGTCGCCGTCACCCCCACCCACGACTTCCAGTGGCGCCTGGACGCCGGCGGCCCCGTCCCCGTCGGGCACACGACGGACCACCGTCCGCGGCGCCAGGACCGTGCACCGCACTTCCGCGAGACCGGAGCCTTCTACGTCATGCGCACGGCCGGGCTCCGGGCGGCCGGGAGCCGCTTCTTCGGGTCGGTCGGCCTGCAGCCCGTGGCGCCGGAGCACGCGCTCGAGATCGACGAGCCGCGCGACCTCTGGCTCGCCCGTGCCCTGCTCGACCGCCCCGCGGACGGCGTCGCCGGGCCCGCCCCCGTGCCGCAGGACGCCGCGGCGCTCGACGTCGACGCCCTCGTCACCGACTTCGACGGCGTGCACACCGACGACCGCGTCCTCGTCGACTCCGGAGGTGTCGAGACGGTGCGCGTCCACCGCGGCGACGGTCTCGGCATCGGCCGGCTGCGCGACGCAGGGCTCCCGATCCTCATCCTGTCCAAGGAGACCGACCCCGTCGTCACCGCCCGGGCCCGCAAGCTCGGCGTCGAGGTCCTCCAGGGCGTCGACGACAAGGCCGCGGCCCTGCGCGCCTGGTGCGCGGCACGCGACCTCGACCCCCGACGGGTCGCCTACGTCGGCAACGACCTCAACGACCTCCCCGCCCTGGGTGTCGTCGGCTGGCCGGTGGCCGTCGCCGACGCCCGTCCCGACGTGCTCGCCGCCGCGCGGGTCGTCACCGCAGCTCGCGGCGGCCACGGCGCCGTGCGCGAGATCTGCGACCGCATCGTCATCACCCATCGGAAGGACCCCGTCATGACCACCACCACGACCACCGCGGCGCTGCAGCCCGTCCAGATCGGCGAGCACCAGGTCGGTGCCGGCCACCCCGTGTACGTGATCGGCGAGATCGGGATCAACCACAACGGCGACGTCGAGATCGCCAAGCAGCTCGTCGACGTCGCGGTCGCCGCCGGCTGCCAGGCCGTGAAGTTCCAGAAGCGGACCCCGGAGATCTCGACGCCCCCGGACCAGCGCGACAAGATCCGGCAGACGCCCTGGGGCGAGATGACCTACCTCGACTACAAGTACAAGGTCGAGTTCGAGCACGACGAGTACACCGAGATCGACCAGTACGCCAAGGCGCAGGGCATCCAGTGGTTCGCGTCGCCGTGGGACGTCCCCTCGGTGGCGTTCCTCGAGGAGTTCGGGGTGCCGACCCACAAGATCGCCTCGGCGTCGGTCACGGACCACGACCTGCTGCGGGCGCTCGCCGACACGGGCAAGCCGCTCATCCTGTCGACCGGGATGTCGACGCTGGAGCAGATCGACGCCGCCGTGGAGATCCTCGGGACCGACGGTCTGGTGATGCTGCACGCCACGTCGACCTACCCCCTCCCGCCGGAGGAGGCGAACCTGCGCACCATCGCCACGCTGCGCGAGCGCTACGGCGTGCCCGTGGGGTACTCCGGCCACGAGACCGGCCTGCAGATCTCCCTCGGTGCCGTCGCCCTCGGTGCCGTCGCGGTCGAGCGACACATCACCCTGGACCGGGCCATGTGGGGTTCCGACCATGCCGCGTCCGTCGAGCCGAAGGGCCTGAACAACCTGGTCCGGGACATCCGCATCCTCCAGGACGCGCTCGGCGACGGCGAGAAGCGCGTGATGCCCGGCGAGCACGCCCCCATGTCGCGGCTGCGCCGCGTCGCCGGCTGACCGCGTGACGGACGGGGAGGTCGCGGACCCGATGATCCACGCTCGACCCCAGGTGTCCGTCGTCGTCCCCGCGCGGGACGCCGGCGGGCACCTGCCCGACGCCCTGGGCTCCCTGCGGCGCCAGGGCCTCGACCTGGACCAGGTGGAGGTCGTGGTCGTCGACGACGGGTCCACGGACGACACCGGCGACGTGCTCGACGCCGCCGCCGCGACGTTCCCCGCGCTGCGCCGGCTCCACCATCCGACGCCTCGCGGGGTCTCGGCGGCCCGCAACCGGGGGATCGCCGCGTCCACCGGGCGGTGGATCACGTTCCTCGACCCGGACGACTGGTACTTCCCCGGTCACCTGGCCGCGATGGTGCGGGCGGCCGAGCAGCACGACGTCGACTTCCTCGTCTGCGACCAGGTGCAGGCGCACGGCACGGGTCGCCGGCTGGTCCGGGCGCCGGAACCGCGTCGGCACGTCGCCCTCGACCCGCGGACCGGCATCATGCCGACGAACCGGTCGACGATGGTGAACTACGTGCAGGTCTCCTCCCGGTTGCTCGCGCGCCGGGTCGTCGACGCGGGGCTCGCCGTCTTCGACGAGAGCCTCCCGACGGCGGAGGACCGCGAGTGGGCGTGGCGCCTGCTGCTCGGCACCCGGTCCTACGCCGTCGTCGACGCCCCCGGCTACGTCTACCGGCGGGCCGTGGACGGCTCCTTGACCGACATCGGTGACGCGCGCCAGCTCGGGTTCCTCGAGGCCTACGACGCGGTGCTCGACCAGCTGCGCGACCAGGACCTGACGCGGTACGAGCCGAAGGTCGCCCGCGACCTCCTGGCGGTGCTGCACCACCACGTGAAGCGACGGACGTCCTACCCGGACGCCGTCTGGACGCAGATGACGGGACGGGCCGCGCAGGTCCTGGCCCGTCTCGACGACGCGGTCCTCGCCCGGCAGGTCGCGGGCATCGGCCCCGAACGTGCCCGGGCGATCCGCAGGCAAGGAGTACGGCTGTGACCATCGGGACGCAGGTCGTGACCGCCTCGACGCTGTTCGGCACGGCCACGGTCGTCGCGGCGTGGGACGCCGGTGTGCTGCCACGCCGCGACCGGACGGTGCTGGTGGTCCAGCACAACGTCCCGGCACCGGAGGCGTCGGAGGACTTCACCCGCGGCCCCGGCTTCGCCGCGCTGGCCGACCGGTTCGACCACGTCGTCGCCTGGAACGACGTCGTCGCGCCGCACCACCCCAAGTCGTGGACACCGCGTCCGGCCGACGCACCGGTCTGGGAGCGGCTGCTGCGCGAGCGGTGGCGGCTCGGCGACGGCCCGCTCGAGCTCGTCGGGGAGTCCGTGGCGACCCCGCCGACCGGGGCGCTGGTGGCCATCTTCGCGAGCGCGGCCCTGACCGTGTACGCCGACGGGCTGATGGTCTACGGGCCGACCCGGTTCGACGTCGGCCACGAGGTCGGCGGACGGGTCGAGCGCGTGCTGCACCCCGACCTGCTGCCCGGCGTCCGCCCGACGCTGCTGGCCGAGTGGGACGTGCCCGGCACCCTCGTCCCCGCCGAGTCGTTCCGCAAGGTCGTCGCCGCGGTGACGGACGCCGTCGAGCGGGGTGGCGCGGCGCTCGCGGGCGTGCTGCCGCCGGCCGGGTCGTACGCGCTGGTCCTCGGGCAGTACCTGGCCGCGATCGGCCTCCTGACCCCGCAGGAGGAGCAGGCGCTGCACCGGCGGATGGTGGACGCGGCGGCGGACCGGGGGTTCACGCGCGTGCTCCTCAAGCCGCACCCGTCGGCGCCGAGCCAGGGGACGCGTGACCTCGCCGCCCACGCGGCCTCGCGCGGTGTCGAGCTGGACGTGGCGCCCTCGGCCGTGCTCGCCGAGTCGGTGTTCGACGTGTCGGCACCCGGACTGGTCGTGACCTGCTTCTCGACGGGCCTGGCCACCGCCCGCGCCCTCTACCGGATCCCCACGGTCGGCGTCGGCACCGAGACGCTGCTCGACCGGCTGGAGCCGTACCCGAACTCGAACCGGGTGCCGGCGGTCGTCGTCGACGCGCTCGACCGGACCGACGAGGCCTGGGGCGAGGACCCCGCGCGGATGCAGCAGCTCGTGCGTGCCGTCTCCTACTGCCAGCAGCCCGAGCGCCTGGCCGCGTTCCGTGACGAGACCGCCGCGCTGCTGCGCGGCCTGGACGACGCGGAGCTGCGCCGGTGGTTCCGACGCCGTCGGCTCACGGCGCTGGGCCTGCCCGGCGGGTTCCCCGTGCCGTGGTGGCGGTCCACGCGGCTGGTCGCCGCGCTCGACGGTGCGGACCGGCGGCTGCTCGGCGGACGCCTGCGACGGCTCGTCGCCTCCCGGGTCTCCGGCGGCGGTGACGACCTGCGGGCCGCCGTCGGCGTCGCACGGGCGAAGGTGGCCTCCCGTGGGTGACGCTGACCTCGCCGAGGTGCTCCGGCAGACGGAGGCCCTGCCCGACCGCTGCGGGGTCACGGTCGTGGCCTGCGTGCGCGACGAGGAGGCCTACCTCGAGGCCGCGATGCGCTCCGTGCTCGCGCAGGACCACGACGGGGAGCTGAGGCTCGTCGTCGCCGTCGGCCCGTCCCGCGACGCGACCGAGCGGATCGCGGCCGCGCTCGCGGCCGCGGACGACCGGGTCGTGCTCGTCGACAACCCGACGGGATCCCGCTCGATCGGGCTCAACCTCGCGATCGAGCACGCCGACGGCCCGGACGGCCACCCCGTCGTCCTGCGGGTGGACGGGCACACCGAGCTGCCGCCCGGCTACGTGCGCCGGTGCGTCGACCTGCTGCGCCGGACCGGTGCGGTCGGGGTCGGCGGGGTGATGAGCCCGGTCGGCACCGGGACCGTCCAGGAGGCGACGGCGCGGGCGATGAGCCACCCGGCGGGTATCGGCGCGGCCTCGTTCCACGTCGGGGGCGACCCCGGGCCGGCGCAGACCGTGTACCTGGGTGCGTTCCGGCGGGAGGCCGTGCGCCGCGTCGGCGGGTACGACCCGACGCTCTTCCGGGCCGAGGACTGGGACCTGTGCCTCCGGCTCCGCCGGGCCGGCGGTCTGCTGTGGTTCGACCCGGCCCTCGTGGTCGAGTACCGCCCGCGACGGACCGTACGGGCCGTCGCCAAGCAGTTTTGGCGCACCGGGATGTGGCGGCGCGAGGTGGTCCGCCGGGACCCGTCCACGGCGGGTCTGCGCTACCTGGCACCGCCCGTGCTGGTGACGGTCCTCGGGATGTCGGTGCTGTTCGGGGCGGCAGGGCTGCTGACGGCGGCACCGGTGCTGACCGCGGTCGGGGCCGTGGCGCCGGCGGGATACCTCCTCGGCGTCCTGGCGGCCACCGTCCACGCGGCGACCCGTCGGCCCCGGCTCGCAGCGCGTTCCGCCCTGGTCCTGCCCGTGGTGCTCATGACGATGCACCTGTGCTGGGGCGCGGGGTTCGTCCGGGGTCTGACCGCCCGGGCGGCGGTCGACCACCGGGCCTGATCCGGGTCACGGCCGGCGACGAAGGCGTGCCGAGACGGCGGTCGGCAGGGCGCTGCGCCCGACCGCCCACGCGTGGCGTCGCCACGACCAGGGTGCGGTCGTGGCGGGTCGCGGCAGCACCCCGCGGCGTGCGCGGTCACCGAGCTCGGCGACCGCGGCAGGCAGGTCGTCACGCGTGTGGAGGTAGCCGTCCGCGCACCAGGCCGCATCCGGGACGGGACCTCCGCCGCGCAGCGTGTCCGCGATCTCGTCGAGGTCCCGGAGGCACCCCGACCCGGCGAAGGCCTCGTTGAGCTGGTCGGGACCCACCCCGAAGTCCCGGACCAGCACGGTGGGCAGGCCGCGGGCGAGGGACTCCAGCGCCGCCGTCGAGCTCACGGTCGCCAGGGCGGTTCCCGGTCCGAGATGGTCGGAGAGGGGGCCGACGGCGAAGGCCAGGTCGCCGGGCGATCGTCCGAGCCGGCCGTGCTCGGCGTCCCACAGGACGTCCAGCGGGAACGGCTCGTTGTGCGTCTGCCGCTCCCCGCCCCGTGCCCGGAGCTTGACGACCACCTCGAGTCCCGCGTCCGTCAGCCCTGCCAGTCCGTCCAGCAGCCGGACCCGGTCCGCACGGGTCGCGGGGACCTTCGCCTGCGCGGCGAAGACCACGCGCCGCGAGGAGGCGGGCGGGCCCTGCGGGCCGGTCCCGGCCCGCGGCATGAAGGGCAGGCGGGACAGCACGAGGCGCGGCGCGACGCCGTGGGCCCTGAACGCCGCGGCGTAGGGTGCGACCTCTTGCGGGCCGTGCACGACGAAGGCGTCGGCCCACCGTCGCCACCCCGTGCCCTGCGGGGTGGCGGGCAGGGCCATCCCGGGGAGTCCTGTCACGAGGGCGGGCCGGCAGCCGCGCCGGGTGACGCGCAGGATCTGGCGCGCCACGAGCTCGGCGACCGGTCCGGTGGCGGCGAGCAGCACGACGTCCGGCGTCGTCCTGGCGACCAGGTCACCGATCGCCCGCGGTCCCAGGGTCGGTGGTGCCGCCAGGCCCGTCCCCGCGACCGCCGCCCGTGCCTGTGCCGGCCCGGGAGCCAGCGGGGAGCGGACGACCACGACCCCGGGGACGCCGGCCCCTGGCCGCGAGGTGCCGGGGAGCCCCGCCACGGTCCAGGCGGCCCACTTGAGGTAGGAGTCCGCGTCGGCCACGGCGAGGACGCGCGGTGGGCTCGTCACGTCGTGGCCGGCTGCGGGCGGCGCGTCCGACGGGCAGCCGAACGTGCCAGGGCCGTCGCCGCACCGAGGTGGTTCCGCAGCGCCGGGTCGGCCCGCGCGGTCCACCAGTCGTCGGGGACGTCGTGGGGGACGACCGCGACGCCCCGGGGCGACAGCAGCCGCGTGAGCGTGATGGCCGCCGTGGAGGGGAGCGTGATCACCCGCCGGGGGCCCCGCAGGTTCCGCAGCCGGACCTCGACCGGCGCGCCCGGCATCGTCACCCCGACGCCCGGGATCTGGGCCAGCAGCGCGGTGACGAGAGGGTGGTGGCGCCGGTGGGGGAGGTAGCGCACGGGGCCGTCCGCGGCGATGCCGCGGACCCACGCGACGTAGTGCTCGACGTCGACGAGGTGGTCGGCGGCCAGGGCGGAGCCGACCACGACGGTCGGTTCTTCGAGGACGTCCGCCGGCCCGGACCCACGGTCCCGCGACGCGAGCCAGTCGAAGGAGTGCTCGCGGACGTCGACGCCGAGCGCACGCAGGCCGTCCGTCAGTCCGCGGTCGAGCGGCAGCATCGTCCACACCGTCAACCGACCGTCGCGGGCGAGCCGGCGCAGGCGGCGGGTCGTCACGGCACCGAGACCCCGGCGGAGCGGGCCGTGGTGCGCGGTCGGCCGGACGAGCGGGTCCCCGGCGAGCAGCCGCCGGGCGAGGTCGAGCGTGGCCAGGCCGTCGTCGACGAGCACGAGACGGCCGCCCGCGGCACCGCGGGCCAGGGCCGCCTGGAACGTGCCCGAGAACGGGTCGCCGACCAGGTGGACGTCGTCCTCGGGGGCCGGTCGGGGCCTGGTCACGACCACGTCGAGACCGTCGGGCAGGCCCAGGTCCCGGAACGCGTCCACCGCGGCCGTGAGCGTCGGGACGCCCTGGCGCGCCAGGACCCGGGTCCGTCGGCCGGCGATGCCGGCCGCGTGCGCCTCCACGGCGCAGAGGAGCTGCAGGGGGGATTCGACGAGCGCGCTCACGTCGTCAGCCAAGCACCGTGGTGCGACGACCGGGTGACCGCGGGATGGAGCACGGATGAACAGCTCGGCGCACCGTGCTGCGGTCTGCGCTGTCGCCACTACGATGGCCCGGTGCCCACCCACACCGGACACCGTGCGACCGTGGCCCTTCCCCCGGGGAGCCACGCCGCTGCCACGTGGACCATCCCGTCCGACTACGGAGGGATGACGTCCGCGCTCCTGCGGCGCTCCCGGACGTTCGTCGAGGAGGCGGGCGTCCACGTCAAGATCCTGACCTTCGACCCGACCCTGGACCTGGACTCGACCCGGGCCGACCTGGAGGCGCGCGGCGAGCTCGTCCCGGGTGTCACCCTGCACAACGTGTGGGCGGACCTGCGCGAGCTCTCGGACGCCCAGGTCCGGCCCCGCGAGGGCGCGGTCCCCACGGAACGTGTCCGCGGCGACGAGGGAGAGGCCGTCCGGTCGGAGACCGACGAGGACGGCGAGGTGCACCGCCACCTGCACTTCCGTGCCGACGGCACCCTCGCGGCGGAGGACCGGCGGACCGGAGCGGGCCGTCGGATCACCCTGTACACGCGCGACGGGCGCGAGGGACGGTCCTGGAAGACGGTGTGGGCCGTGTACAGGAGCTGGATCGGCCGCGTGCTGCCCGACGGTCCGTCGTACGTGATCGTCGACTCCAAGACGATGACGAAGTTCTTCGCCGCGCTGCACCGACCCTCCGTGTACACCGCTCACCTGGTGCACGGCGCGCACCTCTCCGCGGGCGCGACGGACGCCCACGGTCCGCTCACGCGGAGCAGGACGCCGCTGATCGAGCACCTCGACGACTTCGACGCCGTGGTGTTCCTCACCGAGGGGCAGCGGAAGGACGTCCTGGAACGCGTGGGCCCGCGCGAGAACACCTACGTCGTGCCGAACAGCACCGACCTCCCTGAGGGGCCGGCCCCGGACCACCCCGACCGCCTCGCCGGCGTCATGCTGGCCAGCCTCAACGGCCGCAAACGAGTCGCCCACGGCATGCGGGCCGTGCAGAAGGCGACACGGTCGACGGGGCTGGACGTCACGCTCGACGTCTACGGTGACGGACCCAACCGTGCGCGCCTGGAGTCGATGGCCGCCGACATCCCGGGTGTCACGCTGCACGGGTTCGTCCGCGGGGCCGCGACCCGGCTCCAGGACGCCTCGTTCCTGCTCCTCACGAGCCGGGCGGAAGGCCTGCCGCTGGTCTTCGCGGAGGCGATGGCGCGCGGGTGCGTCCCGATCGCCTACGACATCCGCTACGGGCCGGCGGACATCATCACCGACGGCGTCGACGGGTTCCTCGTCCCCGACGGTGACGTCGAGGCGCTCGCTGCCGCCGTCGAGCGGTTCGTCACCTTGGACGGCGAGTCGGTCCGAGCCATGCGCGCCGCTGCCGTGGCCACGGCCCAGGGGTATGCGAGCGCCGCCGTGGTCGCCCGGTGGGCGGACGTGTTCGCCGACGTCACGCGGCGCCGTCCGCAGCCGGAGCCCGAGCCGGTCGAGGAGCCCACCCTGGTGCGCCGACTGGCCGGTATGCTGCGTCGCGCCCCCCGCTGACACCACTTCCAGGAGCGTCATGCCCGTCACCCCCCGCGGCGCCACGCTGCGGCGCCGGATCCGATCCACCGGAGGGCGGCTCATCCGCCGCCTCGGTCTGCTGCCGGCGGGTACCCCCGACGGGGTCGGGGAGGACGCCGCGCTGCTCGGCACCTCGTGGCGCTACGAGGTGATCGTGTACTTCGCGGACACCCCGGAGGCGCTCTACCAGCTCGAGCAGTGGTACGACACGCTGCGCGCCCTCGACGAGTCCCACCCCGTGGTCGTGGTCACCCGCGACTCGAGGACCGCTCGGGCGATCCGCGCGGACTCCGGGCTCGACGTCCGGACCGTGGCGCACTACACGACCCTCGACGACGTGCTCGGACGGTCCGCGACCAAGCTCGCCCTGTACGTGAACCACAACCCCGAGAACTTCACGTGCCTGCGGTTCGGCAACCTCGTGCACGCCTCCCTCATGCACGGCGACAGCGACAAGCTGGTGTCGGTCTCGAACCAGACCAAGGCGTACGACTTCTCGTTCGTCGCCGGTCAGGCGGCGGTCGACCGGATGGCGCGTTTCAGCACCCTGTACGACGCCCCGTCACGCTGCGTACCGGTCGGTCGACCGCAGCTGGACGGCCAGCTCCGTCGCCGTGCCGAGACGGCGCGCGGCCCGGTACCCACCGTCCTCTACGCGCCGACGTGGGAGGGCGGGCAGCCGTCGGCCGAGTACGGGTCGCTCGCCACCCACGGGCGGGCGATCGTGCGTTCGCTCGTGGAGTCGGGTCGTTACCGGGTGATCTACCGGCCGCACCCGCTGACCGGTGTCCGGGACGCCCGCTACGGCGACGCGGACTCGGCGGTCCGTGAGTACCTCGCCCACGCCCCGGCCCCCGCCGAGGGGCCCGGGCACGCCACGGACACCGGTCCCGACCTCGGCCCGGCCTTCGCCGCGGCCGACCTGCTCGTCTGCGACGTCTCCGGGGTCGCGATGGACTGGCTGGCCACGGGGGAGCCGATCATCATCACCCGCCCGGGCAGCGGCGCGGTCGTCGCGTCCAGCCCGCTGCTGGACCTGGCCCCACGACTCACCGCCGAGCAGGCCGGCAACGTGGCCGCGCTCGTCGAGCGCGAGCTCGGCGAGGACCCGACACGGCAGCGGCGCCTCGCACTGCGCGAGCACTACCTCGGCGACACCCGGCCGGGGGCCGCGACGGCGCGGTTCATCGCCGCGTGCGAGCAGCTGATGGCGATCCGCGACCGCGAGGTCGCCCGGGTCGAGGCCGAGATCAGTCGCTGACGACCAGGGCGTCCCGGCGCGCCGCGCAGTCCTCGACCAGGGCGAGGAAGCGTCGGCTGCTCTCGCCCCGCGCGAACCCGAAGTAGTGGTCGCGCATGCCGGCCCGCGCCGCGCGGTGCGGGTCGTCGTTCAGGTTCGAGGCGAGGGTCGCGGCGACCTCGGCGACGGTGCTCGCGTCGACCACGTCGGCGGCGGCGGCGATCGGTGCCTCGGTGCGCAGGCCCTCGGGGTCGGTGCGTCGGTCCGTCAGGACGATGGGGGCCTCGGGGCGCAGGTAGAGGAAGTCCAGCCCGACCGACGAGATGTCGGTGACCAGGAGGTCGACCCCGTCGAAGAGGCCGAGGATGTCGGCGTCGAACGGCTGGACGTGACCGCCCCCGGGGTCCGCCTGCAGCAGTCGTCGGATCTCCCGGTGGGCCTGGGCCACGGCCTTGTCGTCGGTGGTCAGGACGCGAGGGTGGGGCTTGTAGACGATCCGCACGTCGTCGCGCTGCAGCAACGCGCGCACGATCTCGACACCGTAGAGGTCGAGCGACGTGTAGTTGTTGGCGTCGTCCTCGCCCGACCAGGTGGGCGCGTACATCACCGTGCGGGGCCGGGCCGCCGGCGGCAGGCCGGGCGC
Source organism: Isoptericola sp. b515 (assembly GCF_030588125.1). Taxonomy (NCBI): domain Bacteria; kingdom Bacillati; phylum Actinomycetota; class Actinomycetes; order Micrococcales; family Promicromonosporaceae; genus Isoptericola; species Isoptericola sp. b515. The sequence goes on from NZ_JAUQYR010000002.1 coordinate 60,298, forward strand.
CACGTCCAGGTCGAGCTGGGGACGGCCGCACACCACGAGGCGGTCGGTGTCGAAGGCGATCAGTGCCCGGCGGTGACGCTCGATCGCCGCCTGGCCCGCGACGACCACGTGGTCGTACGCCTTGGCCTGGTTGGACACCATCGAGATCTTGTCCGACTCGCCGTGGTTGACGTGGACGTGCAGTGCACGCTGGTAGATGAGCGACTGGAAGTTCCGCATCCCGTTGTTGACGTAGATGATGGTCTTCACGTCGACCTGGTCGTAGATGGTGCGCAGACCGTCGAGCTTGCGCGTGTACATCACGGGGAGGGTCGTCGCCTCCCGCAGGGCGACCGTCGTCGTCCAGTTGCGGGTCACCACGGCCACCGGGAGATGCTCGGCCACGCTCTCCAGGACCGGGAGCCACTGCCGGATCTGGTACGTCAGGTCAGGCCCCTCGGCGAAGTAGGCCAGCACCGGATAGCGGGGCAACGTCTCGACCGGCGGGTCGAAGAGCTCGGGTTCCCCGACGATGCTGTGGCGGACGGCCTGCGTGGCGAGGCCCCCCGCCTTGAGGAGGATCCGCCCGGCGAATCGGCGGACTCGGTCGAAGAACGTCGCTCGGGGCGCGCTGACGGGGGACATCCGGTCCTTCCTGAAGGATCGAGATCGACGGCACACGCAGTATTCCACGCCCTCGAGCCGACGTGCGCCCTCGTCAGCGCTGTAGTATCGACGGGGCCGGACGGCTCTTCGCCGACTCTGACAGACAGGTATGCAAAGTTTCGTGACCACCGATACGACCAGGGGCTCCACGGCCGACGGGGTCGACTCGCCGGACGGCGACACGGCGCGACCCTCGCCGCTCGAGCCGCCCGCACCGATCACGCCGCCGACGACCTCGACGGAACGTCAGGCGCTCGCCGAGCAGTACGGCCTGACCAAGATGGGTGTCCGACCGCCGTTGTGGTCGTACATCAAGGACGTGGCGCGCCGCGGGCCGTTCATCCGGGTCCTCGGCGCCTCGACGGCCTACGCCCGCAACCAGAACACCTATCTGGGCCAGCTCTGGGCGGTGCTCAACCCGATCCTCAACGCCACCGTCTACGTGCTGATCTTCGGGATCATCCTGCAGACCAGCCGTGGCGTGGAGAACACGATCGCGTTCATCGTGATCGGAGTCTTCCTCTTCCGGTTCGTCGAGCAGTCGGTCAACGGGGGCGCCCAGTCGATCGCGAAACGCACCAACCTGCTGAGATCGCTGCACTTCCCCCGGGCGGTGCTGCCGCTGTCGAACGTCATGTCGCACCTGACGACGCTCGTCCCCGCGCTCGTCGTCATGTGTCTCATCGTGCTGGGATCAGGGTTCCTGCCGGGCTACGACCCGGTGCCGATCACCTGGGAATGGCTCCTGCTGATCCCGGCCGTGGGCCTGCTGTGGGTCTTCAACATGGGGCTGGCGTTCATCATGGCCCGCGCCGTGGCCATCACCCCCGACCTGGACAACGTCATCTCGTTCGTGCTGCGCTTCGCGATGTACGGCTCCGGCGTGATCTTCCCGGTCGTGCACTACGTCCAGCGGCTGCCGGAGGGCGTGCGCTCCTGGCTCGAACCGATCATGGAGTTCCAGCCCATCTCCGTCTACCTCTACCTCGGCCGGTCGTCGCTCATGAACGAGGACGGCTTCGTGCAGCAGCCCCTCATGTGGGTCCTGGGCATCGTGTGGGCGATCGTGTTCTTCGTGGCGGGGTTCATCATCTTCTGGCGCGGTGAGGAGCGGTACGGACGTGACTGACGACGTGGCGGAGGCCGACGCCCACCTCGACTTCGACATGGAGGACGAGGCGGACGACGCCGGGGAGCACGCCGAGGCGATCCCGCTCGGCGACCCGTGCCTGGTCGTGGACGACCTGCACATCGTCTTCCGGGTCTTCGGCGGCAAGAAGCGCGACCGCGCCAAGAAGCAGGGCATGCACGTCCAGGACGCCGGCCCGGTCCGCCGGAGCCGGCTCAAGCGGCTGCTCGGAGCCGGGCGCCAGCACGTCGGTGCCGTCAGCGAGGTGCACGCCGTCCGTGGTGTGTCCTTCACGGCGCGGCACGGCGAGTCGATCGGGATCGTCGGCATCAACGGTTCCGGGAAGTCGACGCTGCTGCGCGCCATCACCGGGCTGATCCCGCCACGGAGCGGGGCGGTCTTCGTGGACGGCGAACCGGCTCTCCTGGGTGTCAACGCGGCGCTGATGCCGCAGATGACCGGGGCCAAGAACATCGAGATCGGCGGGCTCGCGCTCGGGATGACGCCGCGGCAGATCGACGACAAGTTCGACGAGGTCGTGGAGTTCGCCGACATCGGCGACTTCGTCGACCTGCCCATGAAGACCTACTCCTCGGGCATGGCGGCACGGTTGCGGTTCGCCATCAGCTCGGCCGCGGTGCCCGACATCCTCATGGTCGACGAGGCGCTGGCCACGGGTGACGCCGCCTTCAAGTCCCGGTCGAAGGCACGGATCGCCGAGGTGCGCCAGCAGGCCGGGACCGTCTTCCTCGTGAGCCACTCGATCTCGACGATCGAGGCGATGTGCACCCGTGTGCTCTGGATGCACCAGGGCCAGCTGGTCATGGACGGGCCCGTCGACGAGGTCGCCGGTGCCTACCGTGACTTCGTGCGGGCGCACCGGCAGGCACGGTCGAGCGGCCGCGCGGGAGGTCGACGCCGCAACGGCAACGGACGGGGCGGCGGCCAGGGCCCGCGGCGCAAGGGGCGCCGACAGGCGCAGGAGGAGTCCTCGAGCGGCTGACGACGCCCCCGCTCAGAGCAGGTCCTTGACGCGCGCGACGGCATCCTCCACCGAGGTGACCGACGTGTCGACGACGAGGTCGGCGTCGGTCGGCTCCTCGTACGGTGACGAGATCCCGGTGAACTCGGGGATCTCCCCGGCACGGGCCTTGGCGTAGAGGCCCTTGCGGTCCCGCGCCTCGCAGACCTCCAGCGGTGTGGAGACGTGCACGAGGACGAACCGGCCGGCGGCCTGGGCCATCTCCCGCACCCGGGCCCGCCCGGACGCGAACGGGGCGATCGGTGCCGCGATCGCGACACCCCCGTGGTACGCGACCAGCGAGGCCACGTAGCCGATGCGCTCGACGTTCAGCTCGCGCGACGCCTTGTCGAACCCGAGGCCCTTGGACAGGTGCTGTCGCACGGCGTCGCCGTCGAGGAGCGTCGTGTGGCGCCCCTCGTCGTCGAGCTCGGCCGCCAGCGCCTGGGCGACGGTGGACTTGCCGGAACCGGACAGGCCGGTGAAGAACACGACCGTGCCCTCGGGCCGGGCACCGCGCGCGGCGTGCTCCACCTCCCGGGCGACGGCGTCGGGGTACAGGGTCCCGACCTCTCTCGACCACAGCGTGCTCAGACGTGCCACGCGCTCCGCCGTCGGGGGCGTGCGGTGGTCGGCCAGGCGCTCCACGCGGTCCGCGCCGTGGTGGGCGGCGACGTCGTCCCAGCGCAGTCCGGCGCCGTCGCCCCAGGGCACGACGACGGTCCGGACCGGCCCGTCGAACGCGGCGGCGACGGCGTCGCCCACCACGTTGCCGACGCGCGCGAGGCCGGGCGCGCCGAGGTGACCGGGCTCCGGGTGCCGCCGGGACGCGGGCACCAGCACCAGCACGGCGGCGGCTCCGGCGACGAGACCGTCGAGGGCGTCCAGCTCGTCCCGTGTCGGGGCGGCGTCGACCAGGAGGGCCAGCACGTCACCGACGGGCCCGACCTCGCGGCGGATCTCGTGGGCGACGTCGTGGGCGCCGCGGCGCACCGCCGGGTCCCAGTGCGGCCCCGCGGCGCGGGCGATCGGCTTGAGCGCGGTCGCGTGGCCGTCCTCCCCGAGGACGGCCAGCGGCGTGTTCTCCGCGTCGGTGAGCGTCACGGGTCCCTGCACCGGGCGGTCGAGCAGGGTCAGCGTGTTCGTCCCGCCACCGAGGTGGAGCTCGAGCAGGTCGAGCTCGACCGGGCTCAGGACGTAGGTCGTCTCCGGTGTGTTCATGGGCGTTCGGTGTCGTCCTTCGTCGTCGAGACCGACGCCCGGTCCGGCGTCGGCGGGGTGCGTGGTGGGTGGTGGGCCAACCGGTTCCTGATCACGACCCAGGCGATGTTTCCCCCGACCAGCGCGACCGCGGCGGCACCCAGCACGACCGCGAGCGGTGCGCCCAGCAGCTTCAGCCCGGAGGCGAGCAGGAGGACGGCGAGCGCGCGTCGGATGAGGCCGCCCGGGGCCCGGCTGGAGACGTGGGCGCCGGCCCACGCGCCGGGGACGGCGCCGATCAGCAGCGAGGTGGTCAGGTCCAGCGAGAAGTCCCCGTACATCAGGTGGCCGAGCGCGGCCGCGGCGACCAGCGGCACGGCCTGCACGAGATCGGTGCCGACCAGGTTGGAGGCCTTGAGCGCGGGGTAGAGCATCAGCAGCGCCACGATGACGATCGACCCCGACCCGACCGACGTCATGCCCACGAGCAGACCCGCGACTGCCCCCAGGGCGACCGTGGGGACCGGGCGGACCACCACCCCGGCGTTGGTCGGACGGACGGGCCCCTCCCCGAGGGCGCGCTGGTGCTGCACCATGCCGATCGTCGCGCGCACGACGAGCATCGTCGCCGCGAGCAGGAGGGCGACGCCGAGCACGAGGCGCAGGGCCTCGTCCAGGGAGTCGCCGAAGGGCAGCGCCCGGATCAGGAAGACGCCGCCGAAGGCCGCCGGGACCGACCCGACGCAGAGCCAGCCGACGAGCTGCAGGTTCGCCGTCCGGCGCCGGAGGTGGACGACGGCCCCCGCCGGCTTCATGAAAAGGCTCGCGACGATGTCGCTCGAGACGGCGACCAGTGGGTCGACCCGGAACACGAAGATCAGCAGGGGGGTCATGAGCGCCCCGCCACCCATGCCCGTCAGACCGACCACGAAGCCGACGACGAGGCCGCCGAGCGCGAGGGCGGGATCGACGTCGATCACCGGTGCGACCCCTCCGTGCCCCGGGCGGGTGGCGGGTCCGTCGACGCCGTCCCGCGCGCCGCCCCGGCGGACCGGGCCAGGACGGGTCCCGCACGGCGGATCGAGGCGTGGCCAGACATGGCCGCAATGGTAGCCTCGGCCGAGTCCTTGGCCCGTCGCGTGCCAAGCCCCGAGACACGAGGAGCTCGATGACCACGCCATCACCGGCGCTTCCTGACCCGACGACGGGCGACGGCGATCTGGCCGCCGCTCTGGCCGAGAAGGCGGGACGGGTGCTGCTCTCGCTGCGCGCCGACGTCGACGCCGCCGGGGGCGAGTTCGACCCCCGGGAGCTGAAGAACGCCGGCGACGCGGCCGCCCAGAGCTGGCTGGCCGCCGCCCTGACGCACGCCCGCCCGGAGGATGCGGTCCTGTCCGAGGAGGCGAAGGACGGCGCGGCTCGGCTCGACGCCGACCGGGTCTGGATCATCGACCCGCTGGACGGCACCCGGGAGTTCGCCGAGCGCACCGAGGACGGCTCGTGGCGCGACGACTTCGCCGTGCACGTCGCCCTCTGGGTGCGCGGCCAGGAGGACGCCACCGCCGGTCCCGGAGGTCTCGCGGCAGCCGCCGTCGCGCTGCCGGCCCGTCAGGTCGTGCACACGACGGTGACGCCTTCGTCGGCCAAGGACCTGGACGAGGCCGCCGAGGCGGTCCTGGCGGGCGATCGCCCGCTCCGCATCGCCGCCAGCCGCTCCCGGCCCCCGCAGTTCGTCGCCGACCTCGCCCGGCGCGACGACGTCGAGCTGGTGCCGATGGGCTCGGCCGGCGTCAAGGTGGTCTCTGCCGTCGACGGCACGGTCGATGCCTACGTCCACGGTGGTGGACAATACGAGTGGGACTCGGCGGCGCCCGTCGGTGTCGCGCTGGCCGCCGGCCACACGGCGACCCGGCTCGACGGCTCCCCGCTCGAGTACAACCGCCAGGATCCCTGGCTCCCCGATCTGTTCGTGTGCCACCCGGCCCTGACCGCGCACCTGCGCGCGGCGCTGCAGGAGGTCGGCGTGGCGATCAAGGAAGGTGCCCAGTCGTGACGTCCCACGTCCTGAGCCAGCTCCGCAGCCTCGAAGCGGAGAGCATCCATGTCTTCCGGGAGGTGGCGGCGGAGATGCAGCGTCCCGTCCTGCTGTTCTCCGGCGGCAAGGACTCCATCGTGATGCTGCACATGGCGGCGAAGGCCTTCGCCCCGGCGCGCATCCCGTTCCCGATCATGCACGTCGACACCGGTCTGAACTTCCAGACCGTGCTCGACTGCCGTGACCGCTGGGTGGAGAACCTCGGGATCCAGCTCGTCGTCGCCTCCGTGCAGGACGCGATCGACCGCGGCCTGGTCCAGGAGGAGCCGAACGGCTCGCGCAACCGCATCCAGACGCCGGTGCTGCTGGAGGCCGTCGAGAAGCACGGTTTCGACGCCGCGTTCGGCGGTGGCCGTCGCGACGAGGAGAAGGCGCGGGCCAAGGAGCGCGTCTTCTCGTTCCGCGACGACTTCGGTCAGTGGGACCCGAAGAACCAGCGCCCCGAGATCTGGAGCCTGTACAACGGCCGGGTCCACCAGGGCGAGTCGATCCGGGTCTTCCCGCTGTCCAACTGGACCGAGCTGGACATCTGGTCCTACATCGCGGCCGAGCAGATCGACATCCCGGACCTCTACCTCGCCCAGGAGCGCGAGGTCGTGGAGCGCGACGGCATGCTGTTCGTCGTCAACGAGTTCACGCCCCTCAAGGAGGGGGAGACCTCCGAGGTCCGGTCCGTGCGCTACCGCACGGTCGGTGACGCCAACCTGACGGCCGCCGTCGAGTCGAAGGCGACCACCCTCGAGGCCATCGTCGAGGAGGTCGCGGCCGTCCGGATCACCGAGCGCGGCGCCACGCGTGGCGACGACAAGGTGAGCGAGGCCGCGATGGAGGACCGCAAGCGAGAGGGCTACTTCTAAGCCATGACCACGACCGACAACACCACCGCCGAGGCTCTGACCGACGGCTCCATCGACCTGCTCCGGTTCGCGACGGCCGGGTCCGTCGACGACGGCAAGTCGACCCTCATCGGCCGGCTGCTGTTCGACTCGAAGACGATCTTCGAGGACCAGCTGGACTCGGTGGAGCAGGTCTCGAAGGACCGCGGCAACGACTACACCGACCTCGCCCTCCTCACCGACGGCCTGCGCGCCGAGCGGGAGCAGGGCATCACGATCGACGTCGCGTACCGCTACTTCGCGACGCCGAAGCGCAAGTTCATCATCGCCGACACCCCGGGGCACATCCAGTACACCCGGAACATGGTCACGGGCGCCTCGACCGCCGATGTCGCGCTGATCCTCGTCGACGCGCGCAAGGGCGTCATCGAGCAGTCCCGTCGGCACACGTTCCTGGCGACGTTGCTCGGGGTGCCGCACATCGTGGTCTGCGTGAACAAGATGGACCTCGTCGACTACGACGAGGAGGTGTTCGAGAGCATCCGCCGCGACTTCACGGAGTTCGCGTCCCGCCTGCGTGTCCCGGACCTGACGTTCATCCCGATCTCCGCGCTGGAGGGCGACAACGTCGTCAACCGTTCGGAGAACACCCCCTGGTACGACGGGCCGGCGCTGCTCAGCCACCTCGAGCGGCTGCACGTCGCCTCGGACCGCAACCTCATGGACGTCCGGTTCCCCGTCCAGTACGTGATCCGGCCGCAGTCGCACGACGCCCGTGACTACCGCGGGTACGCGGGCACGGTCGCGTCCGGCGTCATGAAGCCCGGTGACAAGGTCGTCGCGCTGCCGGCCGGTCTCGAGACGACCATCGAGGCGATCGACACCGCCGACGGTCCGGTCGAGGAGGCCTACCCCCCGATGGCCGTGACCGTCCGCCTCGCGGACGAGATCGACATCTCCCGTGGGGACATGATCGCGCGGCCGAACAACACGCCGGCGGCGCTGCAGAACATCGACGCGCAGATCTGCTGGATGGACTCCGAGTCGTCGCTGGCCAAGGGCAAGAAGTACGCGATCAAGCACACCACGCGGTGGGCGCGGGCCATGGTCAAGGACATCAACTACCGCGTCGACGTCAACACGCTGCACCGCGACGAGGAGGCGACCGAGATCAAGCTCAACGAGATCGGCCGCATCCAGCTCCGGGTGACGCAGCCCCTGTTCGTCGACCCGTACCAGCAGAACCCGCAGACCGGGTCCTTCATCCTGGTGGACGAGTCGACCAACAAGACGGTCGCGGCCGGCATGGTCGGCGGACTGCCGCACTCCGCCTGACGGGGACGGTCATGCCCGTTTTCACCAAGGACGGTCGCAATGTCCTGTTCGTCCACGTGCCGAAGACCGGTGGCTCCGCCGTGGAGAAGCACTTCCTGGCCGACGGCTGGAAGATGACGTACCACGACGGCAGGATGGGCAAGGACAAGCCCAACTACCTGCGCACCTGCACGCCGCAGCACATGCACGGGGACCTGCTGAGGCAGACGTTCCGGATCGGACGCTTCGACGCCGTGTTCGCCGTCGTCCGTGACCCGCTCATGCGGTTCCGGTCCGAGTACGTCATGCGGCACAAGCAGGAGCTGTCGACCAGTGCCGAGGCGGTGGAGGCCTGGGCCGAACAGAGCTTCCGTCGTTACGCCCGGAACCCGTTCGTGCACGACAACCACATCCGGCCGCAGGTGCAGTTCCTCGTGGACGAGGCGCAGGTCTACCGTCTCGAGGACGGGCTCGACGCCGCGTTGGAGGATCTCAACAGACGTCACGACCTCGGCGTGCCGACCGAGGTCGCGCGGGTCCGGACGAGCGAGAAGACCCGGGGGATCTCCAGCAAGGACGTCGAGGTGTCCGACGGGCTGGAGGAGCGCCTGCGCCAGTTCTACGCGGACGACTTCGCCCGTTTCGGCTACGGCGAGCAGGGCCTCGAGGCACCTGCCGCGGGACAGAGCATGGCGTCTCGCGTGGCGGACCGGGCCTCACGCGGGTTCGCTCGGCTGGCCGAGCGGCTCTGAACGCGCGTCGTCGCCCCGTGCCCGCCGACGCGGGCACGGGGTGACGTCGCGCACGCGGATGTCCCGGGGGCGTCCACGCTGAGATGATGTCGACCAGGTCGATGTCCGTGACTAGGGGTTCGGGAGCTGTGGAGTGATGTCGAGTCTGCGCCGGCGTGTGCGGAAGGTCGTCGGCGGGGTGCTGCCCGAGGGAGTCAAGGAGAGGCTCCGTCCGGTGCTCGGCGGGCGGCCCGCTCCTCACCGTCCTGCCAAGGCCGAGGTCTCCGTCACGCTCGACGCCGGCCGCCTGCACGTCGCCGGGACGATCCGGCGCAAGGGCAGGAGGCCTGCCGCCGTCCTGGCCGAGCTCCGTGGCACGTCGCGGACCTTCCGGTACGCCTGCGACGTGGCCGAGGGGTTCGAGGCGGACATCGACCTCGGGGAGATCGCCGCGGCGACCGCGGGCGACACGGGTGAGCCGCCGTCCGACATCGTGGACCTGTGGCTGGAGATGGTGCCCGTCGCGCCCGAGGACGACGACGCCACCGCTGACGCGCGGCCTCCCAGTGGGGGATTCCCTCCCGAGCGGGTGGGCCGCTTCGCCGTCACCCGTCGAGCACCCGGTCAGGCGCGCACGACCGCGGGCGGGACCAGCTTCGTCCTCGACGTGACCGATCGCGGGAACCTCAGCGTGGTCATGGGCCAGGGGCGGCACGCACCACGACGTTTCGACGTGACGACGCGGCGGATCGAGGACGTCGAGGGCATGCTCGAGGTCGACCTGGAGATCACCTGCCAGGACCGCACAGCAGCTCGAGCCCGGCTCGTGGCCCTCGGGCGCGAGACGCAGAGCCGGGTCGAGATGCCCATGACGCTCGTCACGGACGAGGCCGCGGTCGAGGCCCGGGGCGGCCTCCTGGTGCAGCGTGCCGCCGGCACCGTGGATGTCGGCGAGGTCGTCCGTGCCCTGCCGGCGGACGAGCAGACGATCGACATCTGCTACGTCGTGGACGACGGCAACGGGTTGCTGGTCGAACGTCGCCTGGCCGTGCCCGAGGACACCGGACGGCGCGTCCTCGCGGCACGGTGGGCCCACCGCGACGGGCACGTCCATCATCTGGTGCCCTACCGGACCTATCGGGCCGAGAACCTCAGCTTCCGCGTGGACCGCTTCACCCCGGAGGAGCACCGATACCTGCTCCGGGCCATGCGGTTCGGCTGGCTGGCGCCGCTCGCCAAGCCGTTCACGCGGATCTGGCTGGTCGGCGAGGTCCCGTACAAGGCTCAGGACAACGGGTTTCGCCTCTTCGAGCACCTGCGGACGCGGCACCCGCGACGGCGCGCGTTCTACGTCATCACCCCCGACTCGCCGGACCGGCCGAAGGTCGAGGCGCTCGGCAACGTCGTCCTGCAGCACTCGCGGCGGCACATCCTCTACTCCGTCCTGGCCTCGCGCCTCGTCGGGTCCCACCACTCGGAGTACCTGCTGCCCACCCGTGACGCCCGTCTCGACCGGTGGGTGCGGGGCGTCCGGGTCTTTCTCCAGCACGGTCCCACGGCCCAGAAGAACGTGGTCCCCGTGTACGGGCGCCAGACGTCCCAGGAGCGCCCCACGGAACGGTTCCTCGTCACCTCGGACCTCGAGAAGAGGATCGTGGTCGAGGACTACGGCTACCGGCCCCACCAGGTCTCCGTGACGGGGTTCGCGCGGTTCGACGCGCTCTTCGCCGACGACGTGGAGAAGCAGCGCACGATCCTGATCATGCCGACCTGGCGCGAGGGTCTCGCCCGGGAGAGCCGGTTCCTGGAGAGCAGGTACTACCGCAGCTGGCACGACCTGCTGGCCTCGGACGAGCTCGCCCGGCTCACCCGGGCGGCCGGCGTGGGGATCACGTTCGTGCTGCATCCCAACATGCGGCACCACGCCGCCCACTTCGATCTCCCGGGCGTCACGCTCGTGCGCCAGGACGAGGTCGACGTCCAGCACCTGCTGAAGTCGTCGGCGATGCTCATCACCGACTACTCGAGCGTGGCGTGGGACTTCTCCTACCTCGAGCGTCCCGTCCTGTACTTCCAGTTCGACCGCGAGGTGCTGACGGGCGGCCGGGCACCTCACATCGACTTCGACGAGGCGCTGCCCGGCCCGATCGCGACCACCGGCGAGGCCCTTCTCTCCGAGATCTCGGAGGCGCTCGACCGTGGCCTCACGATCGAGGACGAGTACGTCAGCAGGTCGCGGGCGTTCCTGACCCATCGTGACCAGCGCAACTGCGAACGGATCGAGCGCGTCGTGCGCCGCGCCTGGAACCCGCGCGTCGCCGCGGAGCGCGTCCGCAACAGCGAGCGCGCGCAGCGGTTCTGGCGCGCCTATCGCTCCGGTGAGCGCTACTTCCCGTCGATGCGGGCGATGAACCGGGTGGTCCGGCTGCTGCCGCGGTCGAACGTCGTCCTCTTCGAGAGCGATCGCGGCGCGAGCTACGGCGACTCGCCGCGCTACATCTACGAGGAGCTGCTCCGCCGTGAGCACGGCCTGCGGCTCGTCTGGGCGAGCAGCACCACCGTACGGTTCACGGACCCGGGGACCCGGAAGATCGTGCGGCTCTCGCCGACGTACTGGTGGATCGCCTCCCGGGCGCGGTACTGGATCACCAACCAGAACATGAACCCCGACCTGCGACCGGGGCGTCGGACCCACTACCTGCAGACCTGGCACGGGACCCCGCTGAAGAAGATGCAGCACGACGTGCCGGTCATGGCGGGCCGTGACGCCGACTACCACGTCAAGGCGGCCCGCCTCACGAGCTACTGGACCACGCTGCTCTCGCCGAGCCGCTACGCCACGGAGGCCTTCCGCAGCGCGTTCCGGTTCGACGGGCCGGTGCTCGAGGCCGGCTACCCGCGGAACGACCCGTTGAGCCGGCCCGACCGGGACGAGCGTGCCGCGCTGGCCCGGACACGGATCGGCCTGCCGGACGACGGTCGCAAGGTCGTGCTCTACGCCCCCACCTTCCGCGACGACAAGCGCGACGGCCGGTACTGGCGCCAGGAGGTCGAGCTGGACCTGGACCTGATGCAGGAGCGGCTCGGCGACGACTACGTGCTGCTCGTGCGCTTCCACCCGCTGGTCCGCAACCCGTTGCCGGCCCGGCACCGGTCGTCGGGTTTCGTGCACGACGTCTCCCGCTACCCGGACGTCCAGGAGCTCCTGCTGCTGGCGGACGTGCTCGTCACGGACTACTCGTCCGTGTTCTTCGACTACGCGGTGCTCGAGCGTCCGATGATCTTCTTCGCGTACGACCTGGAGACGTACCGATCGGAGCTGCGCGGGTTCTACCTCGACTACGAGGAGTCCGTGCCCGGGCCGATCGTCCGGACGACCGACGAGCTCGCCGACGCGCTCGCGAACCTCGACGTCGTGGAGGCCGCCCACCGTGAGCGGGTCCAGGGGTTCCGGCGCACCTACTGCGGCCTCGACGACGGCGACGCCAGCGGCCGCGTCGTCGACCAGGTCTTCGGAGCTCCGGCGCGGCGCCATGACTAGGCGCGTCCTCGCCCACCTCGCGGTGTCCTTCAGCCCGACCTCCGGCGGCCGCACCATGGCGACGTTCCTGCGCGCCGCCCTGCTGGCGGGCGAGGCGCGGGAGAGCTGGATCCTCACCACGAACTTCCGCATGGAGTACGACCTGATCTTCCGTGAGTGGGCGGAGCGGGTCGACCTCCCCGCCTCGGTGTCGCTGCGGAACTTCTTCGAGGACCTCGCGGACGAGCCGGTCTACCGCAACGACGACGTGCGCAGGTTCACCCCACCCCGAGACGCCGTCCGCAGGGGGCCGCGACGGTGGGTGGAGCACGTCGACGAGGGGCACGAGGTCGTCTACCGGACCCGGGACGACCGGTCCCTCCATCGCCGTGACGTGCGGCGGTCCGGTCAGGTGGTGGAGTCGGAGTTCTTCGACCACGGCGGCCGGCTCCGGCTGCGCAACACGGTCGAGGACGGCACGGTGGTCCGCCGCGACTACCTGGCCGACGGTGCACGCGTCTACGCGACGCTCCACGTGGACGAGGACGGGGGCCGGGCCCTCCGGGTCGAGGGCGGGCCCTTCGACACCGCGGGCGAGGTGGTGCCGGAGGGGACGTTGTTCCGCCGCTGGCTGGCCTCGTTCGGGGAGGCCGGGGACCGGGTCGTCTTCTTCGTCGAGGACCGGAACTTCGACCGCTACCTGCTGCGCAACGAGCTGCTGGACTCCCGGCACCGGGTGGTCGTGCCGATCCACAGCACCCACCTGCTGCCGCCCTACGACGACCCGCACCGGGTCAAGCCGTACAACGGGAACGCCCTCGGGCGGATGGACAGCCATGCGGCCACGGTGGTCCTCACCGAGGAGCAGGCCCGGGACGTGCGTGAGCACTACGACGAGTCCGGGCTCCGCGTCATCCCTCATCCTGTCCGGCCCGCCTGGTTCTGGCGGGCGCAGGGCCGGCAGGACCAGCGGGTCGTCGTCGCGACCCGGCTCGTGGGTCTCAAACGGGTCGACCACATGATCCGCGCCATGGCGCGGGTGGTCGTCGACCACCCGGCGGCCGAGCTGCACGTGTGGGGTGCGGGCCCCGAGCTGCCGGGCCTGCGCGAGCTGGCCCGAGACCTGGGGATCGCCGACCGCGTCGTCTTCGAGGGCCACACGAGCGACGTCCCGGCGGCGCTGCGCTCGGGCGCCGTCGGCCTGTCGGCCTCCGAGAGCGAAGGGTTCGGCCTGTCGGTGATCGATGCGATGTCCGCCGGCGTCCCGGTCGTCTCCTACGCCTACAAGTACGGCCCGTCCGACCTCATCACACCCGGCCGGGACGGCTTCCTCGTGCCGGACGGCGACGTCGAGGCCATGGCGGAGCGCGTGTCGTGGCTGCTGTCGCACCCGCTGCGGCGGCGGCTGATGGGGTTCCGCGCCCGCTTCGTCCAGGTGCGCTTCCGCCCCGCCGCGATCAGGAGGCGCTGGCGGCGCCTGCTGCACGACGTCGACGCGACACCTCCCGCCGGACGTCCGACGTCGTCGTCCGCCGACGGGGCGAGGCCGGGGCGGTCCGTGCCGTAACCTGACCACCGCCCGCACCAATCCGGTCGTCCTCAGGACGGTCGTGCCAGAGGAGTGAAGTCCAGATGTCAGTGCGCAGCGCTCAGCAGCGAGGACGCGTCGAGCTCGCCACGCCGCGTCCCCAGGACGCTCTCCGCGCCGGGCGTGTGTGGAACTCGATGGTCGTCCCGGGCTGCAAGGTCGTCTTCGTCAACGTCTCGAAGAATGCCAGCACGAGCCTCAAGTGGCTCACGGCCGAGCTGAGCGGGCAGGACCCGGACACGTTCCACTCCGTGCTGGGACTCGCACCGACCAGACAGCAGACGATCCATCGCCGGGCCTCCTGGGTGGACGTCCCCAAGCTGTCCGACCTCGGTGCCGAGGAGCTCGCGGAGATCTCTCCCGACAACGGTTGGTTCGTGTTCGGCGTGATCCGGGACCCCCGGCTGCGCGTCTGGTCGGCCTGGCAGTCGAAGTTCCTCGTGGGCAACCCGCGGCACACGTGGCACAAGTTCCGTGACGCCCCCTGGCTACCGCGGGTCCCGCGGGACGCGCAGGACGTGGTCGACGACTTCGGAGCGTTCGTCCGCGAGCTCGAGGGCACGGACGGCGCCGACCTCCTCGCGGACACGCACTTCCGGCCCCAGACCGACCTGTTGCACGAGTCGGTCGTCCCCTACAGCCACCTCTACGAGACCTCCGGGCTCGGGCTGCTGCTCGACGACCTGCGTGAGCACCTCGTCGCCCAGGGGCTCCCGGGCGACCACGAGCTGACCCGGGAGAACGAGACCCCGCTGTCGGTCGCCGGCCGCGTGTTCACACCGGAGGTCGTGGACGTCCTCGACCGTGTCTATGCCGCCGACCTGGCACGGTTCGGACACCTCTGGGACTTCGGGACGGTGCTCGCCAAGGACCCGACGTGGGCGCCGGAGGCCTACCGGGACATCGCCGGCAGGGTGGCAGCGGGCCAGCGGATCGCCGACCTCGCGCACGGCGCCGAGGTGCTGCAGGCAACGGTGCGCGAGCTCGAGCGCGCGCGGCGTGCCGACCAGCGGCGCATCGACCGCCTGACCGGTCGGGTGGCGGAGCTCGAGGCCGCACTGGATCGTCGGACGTTGCGGGGGCTGCCGCGTGCCGCTGCCTCGCGCGTGCGCCGGACCCTCACCCGCGGACCAGGGGCGTGACAGGGCCATGAGCGATCGACCCCGCATCCTGCGTCGTGCCGCCCGTCGACTGGGCCTGGGCGCACCCGCGAGCGGCGAGCAGTCCCCGATGCCGTCACAGCCGGGGTCCGCGCCGCCCACCGCCTCCGGCGAGCGACGGACGACGCTCCACCTGGGTGCCCCCAAGACCGGGACGACGTTCCTCCAGACGGTCCTGTTCGCCAACAAGGAGCGGTTGGCCGGGCACGGCGTCCTCCTGCCCGGTCAACGTGCCAACGACCACGCGCTGGCCGCGATCGGGATGCGCGAGGGCGAGTCCAGCCGGCACCACGCGGTCTGGCAGGACGCCCTCGCCGAGATGGATCGCTGGGACGGCCCGGCGATCCTCAGCAACGAGTGGTTCCCGATGGCCGACAGCGCCCGGACCGCCGAGACGCTCGAGCGGCTCCAGCAGGGGCGTGAGCTGCATCTCGTCATGACGGTCCGGGACCTCGTGGACCAGGTGCCCGCCGCGTGGCAGGAGACCCTCAAGCTCGGTGACTCCACCCAGATCGACGAGTTCGCCGTCAAGATGGAGCGCCCGGACTTCCGCTGGGGCTGGTCGATCCTGGACCCGGCCGAGGTGCTGGACCGGTGGGCGCCGGGGATCCCGCCCGAACGTGTTCACCTGGTGACCGTCCCCCCGCGGGGCGCGCCTCCCGGGACGTTGTGGAGCCGGTTCGCGAGTGCCTGCGGGATCGAACCCGACTGGTGCTCGACCGACGTGGAGTTCGCCCGCGAGTCGCTCAGCGTCGAGGCGGCGCGGCTCCTGCAGCTGGCCGGCCCGCGTCTGCTCGAGGCGATCGACGCCGAACCACCGAACTGGAACGGTCCGCGGCGCTGGATCCAGAAGCACCTGGCGCACGGCATGCTGCTCAAGCGTCGCGGCGGACGGATCACGATGTCGCCCGAGACGATCGCCGCCGTGCGCGAACGCTCGGAACGGTCGGTCGAGCGGCTGCGCGCGGCCGGGTACACCGTGCACGGCGACTACGCCGACCTCGTGTCGTCGCGGCTGCCGGAGTCGGCCGTCCACCCGGACGCCGTCCCCGACAGCGAGGTCCTGGACCTGGCGCTCGACCTCGTGGCCGCACAGCTCCGGCACACGCGTCGCACGGCGAACAAGGCGGCCCGGGCGGCCAAGGGCTGAGCCCGGCGGGGCGTACTCCCTATGATGTGACGAGCGGCCTGGGGCAGGCGGAAGGCGCGGACCGGTGGAAGGGTGGACGGATGGCCGGCGTGGGACGGGGAGCGGGACTGCGGCGCACGGTGCGGTCCGCCGGGGGTCGACTCATCCGGCGCTTCGGCATCCTGCCGGGTGGGGTCCCCGACGGGCTGGGGGAGGACGAGGCCCTGCAGGGCACCACCCTGTCCGCCCGGGCGGTGGTCTTCTTCGGCGACCCGCCGCAGAGCATGTACCAGATCAGGCAGTGGTACACCGCCTTCGCGGCCCTGCAGCGGCGGGTCCCGCTCGTGGTGATCACCGGTGACTCACGGACGGCACGTCTGCTGCGGTCGGAGACGTCCCTGCGTGTGGTCACGGTGGCGCAGCACGCCACGCTGGACGAGATCCTCACCGGCAGCGACGTGCGGCTCGCCCTGTACGTCAACCACAGCCCCCAGAACTTCACCATGCTCAGCTTCGGCGGTCTGATCCACGTCTCGCTGCTGCACGGGGACTCCGACAAGACCGTCTCCGTCTCCAACCAGCACAAGGCCTACGACCTCGTCTTCGTGGCGGGTCAGGCGGCCGTCGACCGGTTCGACCGCAACCTGCCCTATTTCGACGCCGCCGCGCGGTGCGTCCGGGTCGGCCGTCCCCAGCTCGACGTCCTGGGCCCCCCGCGGACCGGCCGGCCGGACACGGGGCGCACCACCGTCCTGTACGCCCCGACCTGGGAGGGCGCGAACCCGTCGGTCGCCTACGGGTCGCTCGACGTGCTCGGTCCGCAGCTCGCACAGGCGGTGGTGAACGACCCGCACCTGCGTCTGCTGTATCGGCCCCACCCGCTGACCGGTGTGCGGTCGTCGGTCTACGGCCGGGGCGACGTGGAGGTTCGCGAGATCATTGCTGCGGCCCGGGCGTCCGACCCCGAGGCCGGGCACGGCGTCCGGACGGACGGTGAGCTGGCGGCCACCTTCGACGAGGCGGACGTCCTGGTCTGCGACATCTCCGCCGCCGCGACGGAGTGGTTGCCCACCGTGCGCCCGCTGGTGGTGACCGACGTCGCGGCTCCCTGGGCGGCCGTCGCCTCCACCCCGCTGCTGGGGGTGGCACCGCGCCTGGGTGTGGACGACGTCGACGGTGTCACCGAGCTGCTCCGCCGTGAGGCGCTGGACGACCCCCACCGCGAGGAGCGGCGTCGGCTCGTCGAGTACTACCTCGGTGACGTGACGCCGGGTGCGTCGCTCGCACGTTTCGTGACCGCCTGCGAGGAGGCGATCGACCGGCACGAGGCCGAGCTGGCACGTCTCGCCGCCCGGCGGGACGCCGGATGACCACCCGGCCCCGGGGTCACCGCCCCGTCGCGTAGCCCTGTGCGCCGCGCGGGTTGGCGGCGGCACCGAGCAGGCCACCGGCGGCGTCCCGGGTCACCGCGGACAGCCGGCCCAGCGACCACGGCCCCGCCTCGGTGAGCACGTGGCCGCGCCGTGCGAGCCCGTCGATCACGTCGGCGCCGAGCCGCGACTCGACGACGGCACCGCCCGGTGTCCAGGCGCGGGGCCAGAACGAGTCGGCCATCGAGGTGGTGTGCAGCGTCGGGGCGTCGATCGCCTCCTGCGGGGTGTACCCGCCCACCAGCACGCGCAGCAGGAACGGCAGCTGCCACTGGTCCTGCTGGTCGCCGCCCGGCGTGCCGCAGGCCATGACCGGCAGGCCGCCGTCGAGCACGAGGGTGGGCGACAGCGTCGTGCGCGGCCGCACGCCGGGGGCGAGCCGGGACGGCGAGGACTCGTCCAGCCAGGTCATCTGCAGCCGGGTGCCGAGGCAGAAGCCGAGCGCCGGGATGGTGGGGGAGGACTGCAGCCAGCCCCCGGAGGGGGTGGCGCTGATCATGTTGCCCCACCGGTCGACGACGTCGAGGTGGCAGGTGTCGCCGCGGGTGGTGCCGTTCACCTGGACGGTCGGTTCGCCGGTGCCCGAGGCGGCGACCCCGGCCGTGCGCAGCGGCGGGAGCGGGGGAGCGGTGCGCCCCGGGACGCTGCCCGGCCGCAGCTCGTGCGAGGCCCGGTCGCCGACGAGTGCACGACGGTCCGCCGCGTAGGCGGCGGACAGCAGGTGGTCCAGTGGCACGTCCGTGTCGCCGTACCAGGCGTCCCGGTCGGCGAGGGCCAGCTTGAGCGTCTCGAGCACCGTGTGCGCGCCGAGCTCGGTGGCCACGTCCAGGCGCTCGTCCTCGAAGCCGTCCAGCAGGCGCAGCGCCTGCAGCAGCACGGGCCCCTGGCCCCAGGCGCCCGTCTTGACGATCGTGCGGCCCCGGAACTCCGTCGTCGTGGGCTGCTCGTAGCCCGCCCACGACCCCGCGACGTCGGCCGCCGTCATCACGCCGGCGTGGTCGCGCCCGTCGGCGTGCCGGTGCGGCGTCGCGACGAACTCCTCCACGGCCGGTCCGACGATCTCCCGCCAGGCGGCGCGCGCGGCCTCGACCCCGGCGCCTCGGGAGGGTGCGCCGTCGGCGGCGTCGCCGAGCTGCTCCAGCAGCGCGGCGTAGGCGGGGTTCGTGATCGTCTCGCCGGCGCGCGGCGGACGGCCGTCCGGCATCCACCGCGCCGCCGACGTCGGCCAGTGCTCGGCGAAGAGTCCGCTGACCCGTTCGACGGTCGCGGCCACGGCCGGCAGCACGGGGTGGCCGTCGCGGGCGTAGCCGACGGCGTAGGCCAGCACGTCGCGCACGGTCCAGGTGCCGTGGTCGCGCAGCAGCACCAGCCAGGCGTCGACCGCGGCCGGGACGGCGGCGGCCAGAGCCCCGGAGCCGGGGACGAGGTCGAGCCCCTCGGTGTCGCGGTAGTGGTCGATCGTGGCGCCCGCCGGTGCCGGGCCCTGCCCCATGAGGACGCGGGGGTCGTCGGGTTCGTCGGCGGTGCTGAACAGGCCGACGAGGTCGCCGCCGGGTCCGTTGAGGTGCGGCTCGACGACGTGCAGGACGAACGCCGCCGCGCAGGCGGCGTCGAAGGCGTTGCCGTCCCGCTCCAGCACCGACTGGGCGCTCGCGGTGGCCAGCCAGTGCGTGGAGGCGGCCATCCCGAACGTGCCCTGCAGGTCGGGCCGGGTGGTCGAGTCGGGTGGTGGGGTGAAGGTCATGCGGTCTCCCGTCCGCGAAGGTGTCCGACGACGGTCACGGCCAGCGCGATCACTGCGCTGACGGCGACGCCGAGGGCGAGGTGGATCTGCAGCAGCGCGGCGCCGACACCGGCGCCGGCCCCGAGCAGGACGATCGCCGCGACCCGGCGGCCGACGTGACGTCCGTGGCCCCCGACGAGTCGCGAGTCCATGGCCAGCCCGGTGATGGCACTCGTGACCACCACGGTGGTGATCTCCTTGACCGCGAGGTGTCGGGCCGCGGCGGCCTGGAGACCCATCGCGCCCGCCAGCATCCCGGTGACCGTGAGCTGGACGCCGTGCGGCATGTCGGTGTCGTGGACGCCGAGCAGCACGGTCAGGGCGACGAGCACCGCGCCGACCGCGCCGAAGCAGGCCGTCGTGCGTCCGGACCACCCGACGTCGTCGGCGCGCAGCACCAGACCGCCGAGCCCGGCGCCCGCGAGGAAGGTGACGAACGCCAGCAGCGGGCCGACGACGGGGAGGTCGTCGGCGCCGGCGACGCCCATGCCGAGGATGACCACGTTCCCCGTCATGTTGCCGGTGAAGACGCGGTCGAGGCCGAGAAAGCCGACGGCGTCCGCGATCCCCGTGGAGAACGTCAGGGCGAGCATGAGGCCGAGATGGAGGTGGTCGCGAGGCACGCCGCCACCCTAGGCCCGACGCGGGCACGTCGAGCACACGGCCGACCGGATCATCGTGAGGCCGCTCACCGGTCAAAGGGCGCCCATGTTTCCGATATGTCTTGTCCCGAGGCGCGCCAGATCACATCTCGATAACAAATTGGTACACATCGTGATAAAGATCATCGGCCCGCTCCAGGGGTCCCCGCCGGTCCCCGCGAGATATCGCTTAGTGTGATGGGTAGTGCGTGAGTGTCGACTCGTGACCGACCGGCCCGACGAGCCGGTGGTCGCAGCCTGCACGGGCCTGGCCCCGGCCGAGTCCGACGACCAGTAAATGCCCCCTGACCAGGGAGAATTGTGCCAGCCATCGAGGCAAGTGGCCTGACAAAGATCTTCGGGCGCCGACCGCAACGCGGTGTCCGGATGCTGAAAGAGGGCGCGGACCGCGATCAGCTCCGCAAGGAGGGACTGACCGCCGCGGTCATCGACGCCACCTTCGACGTGAAGCCCGGCGAGATCTTCGTCGTCATGGGTCTGTCCGGTTCCGGTAAGTCGACGTTGATCCGCATGGTCAACGGCCTGCTCGAGCCGACCGACGGCGTCATCACGATCGACGGGCAGGACGTCACCCACCTGTCCAAGAACGGCCTGCGCGACGTGCGTCGCAGCAAGGTGTCGATGGTGTTCCAGCACTTCGCCCTGCTGCCGCACCGCACCGTCGGCGAGAACGCCGCCTACCCGCTGACGCTGCGCGGCGTGAACAAGGCCGAGCGCGAGGCCAAGGCCGAGGAGGCCCTCGGCATGGTGGGCCTCGGAGGCTGGGGCGCGTCCATGCCCAGCCAGCTCTCGGGCGGCATGCGCCAGCGCGTCGGCCTGGCCCGTGCGCTCGCGGCCGGCACCGACGTGATGCTGATGGACGAGGCGTTCAGCGCCCTCGACCCGCTGATCCGCAAGGAGATGCAGGACCAGCTCCTCGAGCTGCAGGCCGAGCTGGGCAAGACGATCCTGTTCATCACGCACGACCTCAACGAGGCGATGCGTCTCGG
This sequence comes from Isoptericola sp. b515, assembly GCF_030588125.1. Lineage (NCBI taxonomy): Bacteria > Bacillati > Actinomycetota > Actinomycetes > Micrococcales > Promicromonosporaceae > Isoptericola > Isoptericola sp. b515. The sequence continues at coordinate 81,530 of NZ_JAUQYR010000002.1, forward strand.
CGACCGCATCGCGATGATGCGCGACGGCCGGGTCGTCCAGATCGGCACCTCCGAGGAGATCCTCAACGAGCCGGCCAACGACTACGTGGCCCAGTTCGTCGCGGACGTGGACCGCAGCCGCGTGCTCAGCGCCGGCGCGGTGATGGAGCGTCCCGTCGCCGTCGTGGGCAGCGAGTCCGGCCCGAAGGCTGCCCACAAGCTGATGCGCGAGCACCAGACCTCCTCGCTGCTCGTGACCGGCCGCGACCGGCGCGTGCAGGGGATCGTGTGGGAGGACGACGTCGCGGAGGCGGTCCGGGCCGGGAGCGACCGGCTGCCCCTCAGCGACATGGAGGTGGCCGAGGTCGGCACCGACACGCCGCTGGCCGAGCTGTTCCACCACGCCGCGGCCAGCAAGGCCCCGCTGGCCGTCGTCGACGAGAACCGCCGCCTGCAGGGCATCATCCCGCGGGTGACGCTGCTCAGCGCGCTGTCCGGACCCACCACCGACGACCTCGACGAGTCCGTCGAGCGCGAGGGCGACGGCCCCGCCGACGGTGAGCCCGTTCTCGACCCGGCAGGAGCGAAGTGATGACCCCGATGTCCGCCGTCCCCAACATCCCGGTCGGCAACGCCGTCGAGGACGGGATCGACTGGATCACCGACAACTTCGGCGGGGTGCTGGACGGGATCAGCACCTTCCTGTTCACGTTCGTCGACACGATCACCGAGCTCCTGCTCTCGTGGCCGCCGCTGGTGGGGGTCGCGATCTTCACCGTGCTGGCGCTGCTGGTGCGGTCGTGGGGCCTGGCGCTCTTCACCCTGCTCGGCACCCTGCTCATCGTGAGCATGGACATGTGGGAGCCGGCCATGGAGACGCTCGCCCTGGTGCTGGTGGCCACCACGATCGCCGTGGTCATCGCCGTGCCGGTGGGCATCCTGGCCGCCCGCAGCGACAGCGTGAGCACGGTGGTCAAGCCGATCCTCGACTTCATGCAGACGATGCCTGCTTTCGTCTACCTCGTGCCGGTCGTCATCTTCTTCGGCATCGGCGTGGCGGCCGGCGTGTTCGCCACGATCGTCTTCGCCCTGCCCCCGGGGGTCCGGCTCACCGAGCTCGGTATCCGCGGGGTGGACTCCGAGACCGTCGAGGCCGGCGAGGCCTTCGGTGGCACGCCCTGGCAGATCCTGCGCGGGATCCAGCTCCCGCTGGGCCTGCCCACGATCATGGCCGGCGTCAACCAGGTCATCATGCTGGCCCTGTCGATGGCCGTCGTGGCCGGCCTGGTCGGCGCCGGTGGCCTCGGCCAGCAGGTCGTGTCCTCGATCTCCCGCATCGACGTCGCCCTCGGCTTCGAGGCCGGTCTGTCGGTCGTGATCCTGGCGATCTTCCTCGACCGGGTGACCGGTGCGATCGGCCAGCCCACGGGGCGTTCGCTGGTGTCCATGGTGCGCAACCGCCGGGCCGCCCCCGCCACGGTCTGATCCCTCACCCCCAGAACCCCTGCACGTCCTGCCCGGGCAGGACAGTCCCGCCCGGGACGCACACGTCACGGGACACCGTCCCTGACCGGGGACCTCGTCCCCCGACACGGAAGGAACTCATCACATGAGCACCCATCGCAAGCATCTTCGCCACGGCGTCGCCTTCGCCTCCGTCGCGGCGCTCGGCCTGACCCTGGCCGCCTGCAGCTCCGACGACGGCAGCGGCTCCGGCGAGGAGTCCTCCGCCGAGGGCGGCGACAAGGGCACCATCACGCTGGGCTACATCCCGGCCTGGACCGACGGTCTGAGCACCGCCTACCTGCTCGACGCGAAGCTGACCGAGGCCGGCTACACGGTCGAGCACCAGGAGATCAGCGAGGCCGGTGTGCTGTACACCGCCCTGGCCGACGGCGACGTCGACATCTACCCGTCGGCCTGGCCCGAGGTCACCCACGCGGACTACATGGAGCAGTACGAGGGCTCCATCGAGGACCTCTCGACGTACTACGACAACGCGAAGCTGACCTTCGCCGTGCCGGAGTACACGGACATCGACTCGATCGACGAGCTCGCGGACAACGCGGACATGTTCGACAGCACCATCGTGGGCATCGAGCCCGGTGCCGGCCTGACCCGCGTGACCAAGGAGTCGGTCATCCCGACCTACGGTCTGGACGAGGCCGGCTACACCCTGCAGGAGTCCTCCACCACGGCGATGCTCACGGAGCTGGAGCAGGCCACGGAGAACGAGGAGGACATCGTCGTCACGCTGTGGCGGCCGTTCTGGGCGAACTCCGCCTACCCGGTCAAGGACCTCGAGGACCCGGAGGGTGCGCTCGGCGACTCCGAGGGCCTGCACTTCCTCGCCACCGAAGGGTTCTCCGACGAGTACCCCGAGGTCGCTGACTGGATCGGCGGCATGACGCTGGACGACGAGCAGTTCGGCACGCTCGAGAACTCCGTCGTCAACGACAACCCGGACGACCCGGCCGCCGGTGTCGAGGCCTGGCTCGAGGAGAACGGGGACGCCGTCGGTTCGATCGACAGCTGACGCCTCCACGTCACCGCCCGACGACGTCGGGCACCGCAGCGCCCGTCCCGGTCCGCCGGGGCGGGCGCCGCGTCGTGCGGGCACCCTCAGCGCAGCATCGCGTGCAGCGGCGCCGTCCCGGCGGTCGTGCCGGCGACCACGCGACCGTGGTCGTGCGCCGCGCCCCCGGGCGGCGTGGGACGTCCATCGTCCGGCAGGGCCGGGCGAGCGAGCGGGGCCGCGTCCTGCAGGCGCTCGGTGACCGCACGGCGCAGGGGCCGGGAGGACGGCTGCTCGACCCCGTGATGGATCGCGGCGGCCAGCAGGAGGGAGACGCCGACGGCGGCGGCGAGGGTCGGCCAGGTGCCGACGCCGGCCGTGCTCAGCCACTCGGTGACGGCCCACCCGAACTGCGTGTGCACCAGGTACAGGGGGTACGTCAGCGCGCCGGCGGTGACGCACGCCGACGCCGCGCCACGGTGGCGCAGGGTGGCGCGCGGATGGGTGGCGGCGGCGACGAGGGCGATGCCTGCCAGGAGGACGCCGACGGAGACCACGGGGTCCACCTCGACGCCCTGCAGCTCGGTGGCGAGCCCGGCGGCGTGCACCACCCGCTCCGCCCCGGCGACGACGAGGACGGCGAGGGCCGCGCCGACCGCCCGGGTCGACGTGGCACGTCGTCCGACGGAGGGCTCCTCGCTGCGGCCGGTCAGGTCCCGCCAGAGCACGAACAGCAGCATCCCGATGCCGAAGTAGACGGCGTGCCGGGCGGACAGGAGCTCGGCCAGCCAGGGGTAGCCCAGACCGCTGATCACCATCCCGACGGCGGGCCAGCCGAGGGCCAGCGCGATCGCCCGGCCGCGGGTCAGGGGACCGACGGCGAGCGCGACGCCGATGAGCAGGTAGAACTTCAGCTCGACCAGCAGCGTCCAGTAGACGACCTGGGAGGGTTCGGCGCCGAAGAGGTCGGGCGCCATCGTCGCGTTCGCGAGGGTCTCGGCCGCGCTCAGGTGACGTCCGCCGTCCCAGAGGCTCTGCAGCACGGCGGTGGCGGCCACGCAGGCCCAGAACGCCGGATAAAGGCGACCGACGCGGGAGCCGGTGAATTGGGCGAGCGTCCGTCCCTGGACGCTCCACAGGATCGCGAAACCGCTGATGACGAAGAACGCCTCGACGGCGAGCCAGCCGTACCGGGTGACCTCGTTGACGCCCGCGAAGAGGACGGAGACGTCGACGCCCCAGTACCGGTCCGCCGTCGGTGTCGCGGTGAAGTGGTAGAGCACCACGGCCAGCGCCGCTCCGAAGCGCAGCACGTCCAGGAGGTGCATGCGCGGTGCCGTGTGGGTGCTCGAAACCATCCCCGGGACTCTAGGTCACGTTTTGATAACGATCCACTCGTGCGGTCCGACCTGCGTCGACGCGTCAGCTCTTGCCGGCGAGCCCCGCCTTGATCTGCGTCGTGGAGATCTCCGGCGTCCTCTCGAGGTAGACGACCTCGCAGACCGACTTGAGCTCGTCGAACTTCCCGGTCCAGTCGTCCCCGATGACGAAGGTGTCGACGTGGTACATCTGGATGTCGTCCGCCTTCTGCTCCCAGGTGCGCTCCGGGATGACCAGGTCGACGTGCCGGATCGCCTCCAGCATCCGGCGGCGCTCCTCGAAGGAGAAGTACGACTTCTTCCCCTTGCCCGCGTTGAACTCGTCCGTCGACAGGGCGACGATCAGGTAGTCGCCGAGCGCGCGGGCGCGCCGGAGCAGCTCGATGTGCCCGTAGTGCAGCAGGTCGTAGGTGCCGTAGGTGATGACTCGCTTCATGCCTCGTTCCTCGCGTCGATGTCGTCGCGACACTGACCTGTCGCCGATCGTTCATCCTACGCCGGGGCGCCGTCGCCGCGGCGTTCCGCCGACGGCGTGCCCGGACCCGCCGCTAGGCTGGGACCAGCGCCGACGGGAGCCCCCAGCGCGCGACACGAGACCCACGACGTCCCAGGAGGGCACCCATGACCGACACCGCTGCGACCACCGGCCGACCGGCCGCCGGCTTCGACGAGGTGCCGGGCCGCTACAAGGTCCGCTCGCTCGCGCTGGCGGAGTCCGGCCGGCACCAGATCCGGCTCGCCGAGCACGAGATGCCCGGCCTCATGGCGCTGCGCGCCGAGTACGGCGAGGCGCGGCCGCTGGCCGGCGCCCGCATCGCCGGGTCTCTGCACATGACCGTGCAGACCGCCGTGCTCATCGAGACGCTGACCGCGCTCGGCGCCGAGGTGCGCTGGGCGAGCTGCAACATCTTCAGCACCCAGGACGAGGCGGCGGCCGCCGTCGTCGTCGGCCCCGACGGCACCCCGGAGGACCCGCGGGGCGTGCCCGTCTTCGCCTGGAAGGGCGAGACGCTCGAGGAGTACTGGGACTGCACCCAGCAGATCCTGGTGTGGCCCGAGGGCGAGGGCCCGAACCTGATCCTCGACGACGGCGGGGACGCGACCCTGCTGGTCCACCTCGGCCTCCAGTACGAGCGCATCGGCGCCGTGCCGCCGAACACGCTGCCCGGGGAGCCGGACCACACGCACGAGATGAACGTCGTGCGGGACCTCCTGCGCCGCGACCTCGAGATCGACCCCCTGCGCTGGACCGGCGTCGCCGAGCAGATCGGGGGTGTCACCGAGGAGACCACGACCGGTGTGCACCGCCTCTACCACCTGGCGGACTCCGGCGAGCTGCTGTTCCCGGCGATCAACGTCAACGACTCGGTGACCAAGTCCAAGTTCGACAACAAGTACGGCATCCGCCACTCGCTGCCGGACGGCATCAACCGCGCCACGGACATCCTCATCGGCGGCAAGGTCGCCTTCGTCGCCGGCTACGGTGACGTCGGCAAGGGCGCCGCCGAGGCCTTCCGCGGCCAGGGCGCCCGGGTCATCGTCTCCGAGGTCGACCCCATCTGCGCGCTGCAGGCCGCGATGGACGGGTTCCAGGTCGCGCGGCTCGAGGACGTCGTGGGCGAGGCGGACTTCTTCGTCACCACCACCGGCAACAAGGACGTCATCCGGGTCGAGCACATGCTGGCGATGAAGGACAAGGCCGTGGTCGGCAACATTGGCCACTTCGACAACGAGATCGACATGACCGGCCTCGCGGCCGTGCCGGGCGTGGTCAAGACCGAGATCAAGCCCCAGGTGCACGAGTGGACGCTGCCGGCCGCCGAGGGTCGTGCCGAGCGGTCGGTCATCGTGCTCTCCGAGGGGCGGCTGCTCAACCTGGGCAACGCCACCGGCCACCCCTCGTTCGTCATGTCGAACTCGTTCGCCAACCAGGTCATCGGACAGCTCGAGCTGTTCGCCGACATGGCCCGTCCGGCCGACGAGCGCCAGTACGCCCGCCAGGTCTACCGGCTGCCCAAGGCGCTCGACGAGAAGGTCGCGCGGCTGCACCTGGACGCGCTCGGCGTCCGACTGACCGACCTCAGCAAGGAGCAGGCCGACTACATCGGCGTCCCGGTCGAGGGGCCGTACAAGCCGGAGCACTACCGGTACTGAGCCTCAGCGGGGCACGTCGCGGTGGCGGAAGCCGGCCAGACCGGCGATGAGCAGCGCCACCGCGACGGCCCCGACCACCAGCAGCCCGGTGCCGGAGGGGTCCTCGGCGGGCAGCGCACCGATGGCGCGCAGCGGGGAGACCTCCATCGCGGCGTCCGGCATCCGCAGGGTCTCGCCGAGCGTCTCCACGACGGCGACGTAGGCGATCGCGACCCAGACCAGCGCCAGGGCCCGGGGGACCAGGCCGAACAGGGCCACCCCCAGCGCGGCGATCGCGACCACCGCCGGCAGGAACTGGACCGTCGCCACCAGGGTGCCGGCGTCGTCACCGGTCGCTCGTGCCGTGCTCACCGCCAGGGCGGCCCCGCCCGCCAGCGCGACGAGGGCACCGCCGAGCACGGCGACGGCGGCGTGCGTGCCGAGCCAGGTGGTGCGGCGCACCGCCAGGGCCAGGAGTGCCTCCAGCCGGCCGCGGGTCTCCTCCCGCCGCGTCCGAGCCAGGACCTGCGCGGACGCCCCGAACGCCATGAGCATGACCATCACCAGCGTGAACGACACGTACCAGCTCGTCGGGTCGGCGGCGGCGCCCGGCCACACCGTGACCGTCAGGTCCGGGTTGGCCGCGACGATGTCGGCGATGTCGTCGGTGAAGACGCCCAGCAGTGCGCCGACGAGGACGGAGCCCGCCGTCCAGGCGAGCAGCGCGGCGCCGTGCTGGCGGAGCGCCAGGCCGGGCCCGGACGTCAGGAACCACCGGGCGGACGCCGGGCCGGGACGGCTGGGCACGACCGCGCTGCCGAGGTCGCGGCGGCCGACCAGCACCAGCCCGGCCGCGACCAGCACCGCAGCGGTGCCGAGCTCGAGGAGCAGGGGCCAGACCCGCGGGTCGTCGGTGAAGGGCCGGGTCTCCTGCTGCCAGGCGAGCGGGGACAGCCACTTCCAGCCGTTGTCCTCGACGTCGCCGACCGCACGGAGGACGAAGGCGACGAGCAGCGTGGCGACACCGACGGCGACGACGCCGGCGGACCGACGCAGGAGCTGGCCGGCGAGCATCGCGACCCCGGCGAAGACGAGCCCCAGGGCGGTGACGGAGGCTCCGTAGAGGGCCGCGCCGGCGAGGTCGACGTCGTAGGCCAGGAGCGCGGCGACCAGGCTGAGGCCCACCAGCACCAGCGCCGTCGTCGTGACGACCATCGCCGCCACCCAGGGCGCCCGGGAGCCGATCGCCCGCGACCGCAGCAGCTCGAGCAGCCCGTCCTCCTCGGCGGCCCGCGTCGAGCGGGCGACGAGCAGCAGGCCCATCAGCGGCACGGCGATGCCGGCGATGAACGCGAACTCGTTGGCGGCCACGCCGCCGAGGGTGTCTGCGCCGTACGGCGTGCCGTTGATCGCCGCCATCGTGGGGTCCGAGCCCACGGTGGCGTCGTAGGTCGCGAGCTGTTCCGGGGTCCCGTAGCTGGTCTCGATGGCGGCGATCGTCGCGACGTAGGTGCCGACGAGGCCGCCGATCCAGGCCAGCAGGGCCTTCCAGCCGGTGCGCAGCTGGAGCCGCAGCACCGTGCCCAGGCCCTGGCCGGTGCGTGACGTCATGCCGGGGCCTCGTCGTACTCGGACAGGAACAGCTCGTCCAGGCTGGGCGGACGGACCGTGAGCCCCCGGAGCCCCCCGTCGACGAGCGGGCGCAGCACGCGGTCCAGCTCCGCGGGCTCGACGGTGAAGGTGATCTCGTGTCCCGCCCCGCCGTCGGACACGGGGGCGACCTTGAGGTCGTGGAGGTCGAACCGGTCGAGGTCGGGCGGGGTTCCCGGGACGACCGCGCGCACCGTGGTGCGGGCGAGTCCCCGCAGCTCGGCGACGGACCCGGCCTTGACGGTCCGCCCGCGCCGGATGATCGTGACCGTCGAGCACAGCGCCTCGACCTCGGACAGGATGTGGCTGCTCAGCAGCACCGCGGCGCCGTCGGACACCCGTTCGGTGACGCACTCGCGGAAGACCTCGTCCATCAACGGGTCCAGGCCGGCCGTGGGCTCGTCGAGCACGAAGAGGTCGGCCCGTGCGGAGAGTGCGGCGACGAGGGCGACCTTCTGCCGGTTCCCGCGGGAGTAGTCGCGCACCCGCTTGGTGGGGTCGAGGTCGAACCGTTCGACGAGCTCGGCGCGCCGCGCCGGGTCCAGCGGCGGCCCGGACGCGCCGAGCACGTCGATGCACTGCCCGCCGGTCAGCCCGGGCCACAGGGCGACGTCACCCGGCACGTAGGTGAGCCGCCGGTGCAGGCGTACCGCCCGGCGCCACGGGTCCTGGCCGAAGAGCCGCACCGTCCCTCCCGAGGCGCGGATCATGCCGAGCACGACACGGAGGGTCGTGGTCTTCCCGGCGCCGTTGGGCCCGAGGAACCCGCGCACCTCCCCGGCGTCGAGGCGGAGGTCCAGCCCGTCGAGCGCGCGGAACGAGCCGAACGTCTTGACGAGCCCGGAGATGTCGAGCACGGGGTCGGACACGCCTGCTCCTCGCCTGTCGGTCACTGCTCGCTTGTCAGCGACGGTACTCCCGGCGCGGCGCGCTCGCCCAGGTCGGAGGCGGGTGCCGGGCCGGATCAGTTCCGGGGGTCGGGGACGCCGTAGGGCAGCCGGTGCAGGGACGCCGCCTGCGCCGTCGCCCGTTCCTGCTCCTGGCGGCCCCGTGCCAGCTCCCGGTCGCGGCGCTCGTGGAGCACCGCGTGCAGGAACGACTCGGCCGGGGTGCCGGACGGCGGCCCCGGGGCCACGTAGGCCTCCATCTGGGCGGCCAGCTCGTCGGTCAGCCGCGCGCGTGACGCCGGGGCCAGCCGGGGCGCGCGGTCGAGCACCTGCCGGGCGCGCAGCGCCAGGCCGTCGGGCAGGCGGCGGATGTCGGCCGTGCGGGCCCAGGTGGCCAGGGCGGGAGACATGACCAGCGGCTGCTCCCAGCTGCGCGCACCGCGGACCCGGACGGCGTAGGTGCCGGCCAGGAGGTCGCCGAGCCGCTTGCCGCGGGGGTTCGCCAGCGACGTGATCACCGCGACCGAGCCGGCCGTCAGCCAGATCTCGAAGACCCCCACCAGGGACCGCACCAGCGCGTGTCGCACCCGGACCGGACCGCCGTCGTCACGCACCACGCGCAGCCCTGCGGCGAGCTTGCCCAGCGACCGTCCGCGCGTGAGCGTCTCCACGGTGGTCGGCAGCACGACGAGCAGCAGCACGACGATCGCGATCACGGCTGCCCGTCCCCACTGCGACGCCGCCGCGACGTCGGACTGCCAGACGAGGATCCCCGTGACGACCCAGACCGCCAGCACGAGCCCGCCGATCGTCACCGCCACGTCGACGAGCGCCCCCGCCGACCGGGAGGCGAACGAGGCCGGCCGGGCGTCGAGCAGCACGCCCTCGCCGATGAGGATGCCGTCGGTCACGGTGCTTCCGTCCGCTCGGTGCGTCGCCACATGTGGCAGGGTATCGGCCGTGGACCTGGACGCCTTCACCGCCGTGCACCGCCCGGAGTGGGACCGCCTGGCGGAGCTGTCGAAGCGCCGGCGGCTCGACGGTGCCGAGGCGGACGAGATCGTCCGCCTCTACCAGGCCGTCGCCACCCATCTGTCCACGGTGCGGTCGGCGGCACCGGACCCCGCGACCGTCACCCGGCTGTCGGAGCTGCTCACCCGGGCCCGCACCAAGATCGCCGGCTCGCACGAGCCGGCCTGGTCGGACGTCGTCCGGTTCGCCGTCGTGTCGGTCCCGGCCGCGCTCTACCGGATCCGGTGGTGGATCCTCGCCGTCACCGTCGCCTTCCTCGCCGTGGCCGTCACCGCCGGGGTCTGGGTCGCCGTCGACCCCGACGCGCTCGCGGCGATGGGGACGCCCTCCCAGCGCCAGCAGTACGTCGACGAGGCGTTCGCGTCCTACTACGACCCGCAGCTCTCCTTCGCGGCGATGGTGTGGACCAACAACGCCTGGATCGCCGCCCAGACGATCGCGACCGGCATCACCGGGGTGTTCCCGGTGTTCGTGCTGGGCAACAACGCGGTCCAGATCGGGGCCACCGGCGGCATGATGGCCGCCCACGGCGAGCTGCCGCTGTTCCTGCAGCTCATCGCCCCGCACGGGTTGCTGGAGCTGACCAGCATCTTCGTGGCCGGTGCCGCCGGGCTCAAGCTGTTCTGGACCTGGGTCGACCCCGGCCCGCGGCGGCGGGTCGTGGCGCTCGCCGCCGAGGGGCGCTCGATGATCACCGTGGTCGTCGGCCTTGCCGCCGCGCTCGGCCTGTCCGGACTGGTCGAGGGCTTCGTGACGGGTTCCGCGCTGCCGTGGTGGCTGAAGATCACGATCGGAGCGCTCGCGCTCGCGGCCTTCCTCGCGTACTTCCTCGTCCTGGGGCGCCGCGCCGTGGCCGCGGGGGAGACGGGCGACCTCGACGCCGACCGCGCCGGCGCGGTGCTGCCCACCGCCGGCTGACCCGGCGGCTCAGAGCCGCCCGGCGGCCTTGAGCGCGAGGTAGGTGTCGGCCAGGCGCGGCGCCAGCTGGTCCGGCAGGGCCTCGAGCACCTCGGCGCCGTGCTGCCGCAGCACCGCCGCCACCGCGGACCGGTCCAGGTCCCCCCGGGAGGCCGCAGCCGCGTCGTACACCTCCTCGACGGTGTCCCGGCCGGCCGCCAGCGTCGTGACGTCGGCGTCGGCGACGGCCGCCACCACGACCTGGTGGGTCCCGGTGAGCCGGTCCACGACGGGCAGCAGGCCGGTCTCCACCGCCGCGGGGTCCAGCGAGGTGAGCAGCACCACGAGCGAGCGCTGGCTCACCCGAGCCCGGACCTGGCCCACCAGCCCGGTCCAGTCCGTCTCGAGCAGGACCGGCTCGACGCCGGCCAGCGCGTCGGCCATCGCGGGCAGCAGCCGCGGCCCCGAGGCCCCGGCGACCCGGGCGCGCACGGTGCGGTCGTAGGCGAGCACCTGGACGCGGTCGCCGGCCCGGTCGGCCAGCGCGCCCAGCAGCAGGGCCGCCTCCACGCTCGCCTCGAGGCGGGTGCCGCCGACGTTCACGGACCCGTCGTCGACGGTGCCGATCCGCGCCGCCGAGGTCCGGCCGGTGTCCAGCACCACGACGACACGGCGGTCCCGCTCCGGACGCCAGGTGCGCACCACCACGTCGCCGCCCCGCGCGGTGGCGCGCCAGTCGATGGACCGGACGTCGTCACCGACCACGTACTCGCGCAGCGAGTCGAACTCCGTGCCCTCGCCGCGCACCTGGACGGCGGCGCGACCGTCCATCTCCCGCAGCCGGGCCAGACGGCTCGGCAGGTGCCGGCGGGAGGTGAACTCCGGCAGCACCCGCACGCGGCCGCCCACGGGGATCGCAGCCTGTCGGCCGGCGACCCGGAGCGGCCCGAGCGTGCGGACCGTGACCGGTCCGGCGTGCCGGTCGCCGCGGCGCGTGGGCAGCAGCGGCGTGCGCAGCCGCACGGAGTCGCCGGGAGCGAGGTCGACCGGGTGCCGGGCGTCACGGACCGGCCGGGACGGGTCCGTGTGGGTCTGTCGCGAACCGCTGTCGTCCCGCGCGGCCAGCGAGGGCGGCCAGGCGTCGCGGACGACGGCGCGCAGCCGCCGCCCGGCGGCGTTCGTCACCACCAGGCGTGAGTCCACCGGCGTGCCCAGCCGGACCGACGTCGGGACCGTGCGCTGCACGGTGACCTGCCGGGGCGAGGCGGCCAGCGCGACGTCGAGAGCGCACACGGCGGCCACGACCAGCAGCCAGACCAGCACCACCCCCGGCACCGGCCACAGCGCGACCGGGACGGCGCCCACCGCCGCCAGCACCACGGCGCGCCAGGTGAGCACCATGTCAGCGCGGGACCGGGACGGCGGCGAGCACGGTGCCGAGCACGGACTCGGCGGTCACACCCTCCAGCTCGGCCTCGGGACGCAGCTGGACCCGGTGCCGCAGCGTCGGGAAGGCCAGGGCCTTGACGTCGTCGGGCGTGACGTACATCCGGCCCGACAGCCAGGCCCAGGCGCGGGAGGCGGCGAGCAGGGCGGTCGCACCGCGGGGGGAGACCCCGAGCTGCAGGGACGGCGACTGCCGGGTGGCGCGGCACACGTCGACGGCGTAGCCGAGCACCTCGGGGGCGACCTCGACCTGGCGGACCTCCGCGCGCGCCGCGGCGAGGGTCTCCGGGCCGGCCACGGCGTGCACGCCCGCGGCGGCCAGGTCGCGCGGGTCGAACCCGGCGGCATGCCGCGCCAGGACCTCGATCTCGCTGTCCCGCTCCGGCAGGGGGAGCAGCACCTTCAGCAGGAACCGGTCGAGCTGGGCCTCGGGCAGCGGGTACGTGCCCTCGTGCTCGACGGGGTTCTGCGTGGCCACGACGACGAACGGCTCCGGCAGGTGCCGCGGAGTGCCGTCGACGGAGACCTGCCGCTCCTCCATGGCCTCGAGCAGGGAGGCCTGGGTCTTCGGCGGGGTGCGGTTGATCTCGTCGGCGAGCAGCAGGTTGGTGAACACCGGCCCCTCGCGGAACGAGAACTCGGCGGTGCGGGCGTCGTACACCAGCGATCCGGTGACGTCGCCGGGCATGAGGTCGGGGGTGAACTGGACCCGCTTGGAGTCCAGGTCGAGCGCCGCGGCCAGCGACCGCACGAGCAGCGTCTTGGCGACCCCGGGCACCCCCTCGAGCAGCACGTGGCCCGAGCACAGCAGGGCGATCAGCAGGCTCGTCACCGCCGAGTCCTGGCCGACGACGCCGCGGCCGACCTCGGTCCGCACGGCCGCCAGGGCGCGGCGCAGCTCGAGCGACGGCTCCGGGGTCTCGGGGCCGCTGGCCGGGGCCCGGTCCGGGGTGGGGGCGTCGTCGGGCCCGTCGGGGGACGTCACCTCGCGGCCGCCGGGGTCGGCGCCCGGCGCGAGGGTGTCGGAGTCCGTGCCGGGGGCCGGGGACTCCGTGCCGGGGGTGTCCGGGCTCGGCTCGGCGGTCTCGACCGGGTGCTCCCGCGGGGTGCCGGCGGACAGGTTCTCGTCGGGGTGGGTCACGGTCGGTGAACCTCGCTCTCCAGGGTGTCGAGCCGGCGGGCGAGCTCGGTGAGCGCCACGTCGTCGGCCGGGGGTGATCCGTACAGCAGGGCGGAGACGTCGTGCGGGTCGCGGCCCGTGGCACGCTCCACGGCGGCGACCACGGTGTCGCCCCCGGCGGACCGGGGCAACCCGAGGCGGCGAGCGATCCGGTCGGCGGTGGCCGCGCGCAGGGCCGCCGCCGCGTGCCCGCGGGACCGGGCCCGCCGGTAGAGCCGCCCGCGTCCACGGGTCGCCTCCGCGGCCGGCACCACGACCGGCAGGTCCTCGACGAGCAGCGGGCCGAGGCGACGCGCGCGCCAGACCGCGGCGACGGCCGCCACCAGCAGGGCCCACCACGCCACGGCCGCGAACCACGGCGGCACGAGGTCCAGCAGCCCGGCACCCTCGCCGGGCGCGCCGGGGCCGCTCGGCGACGTGCCCCCGAGCGCGCTGTCGTCCGCGGGGTGCTGGACCAGCCAGACCAGTCGCTCCTGGGCGCCGAGCAGGTGCAGGGCGAGCGCGGCGTTCCCGTCGGTCAGGACGTCGCCGTTGCGCAGGAAGGCGGCGTCGGCGACGGCGGTGACCGACCGGCCGTCCCGGACCGTGGTGGCCAGGGCCACCTGGCGTCCGTCGGGGACGGGCCAGCAGCCCGCCACCAGGTCGCCGGCGACGAGGAGTCCCGGTGCCAGCCGGGACGGCCCCGCGGCGACGGCGGCCGGTGCGTCGCACTCGGCGGGTCGGGGAGCCTCGGGAGCCGACGCCTGCTCGTCCAGGGCGATGGTCCCGCCGGACACGGCCTCCAGCAGGGCACGCCCCGCCTCCGCGACGACGACGTCGCCGGCGGCCGTGGCCAGCAGCTCCGCCTGTTCGGGACGCAGGAAGGGCGACGGCGGGACGAGCACGGTGGTGCCCGGACCGGCCGCGGCCACCGCGTCGTCGACACGGTCGACCTGGACGACGGAGACGCCCTGCTGCTGCAGCACCTGGGCCAGCGCCCGGGAGCCGTCGTCCCGGGTGTTCTCGACGTCGTAGGGCGTGGTCGAGGTGGGTGGGCGCAGCAGGGCCAGCACGGCCACGAGCGCCGCGAGGCTCAGCAGCACCAGCAGCGTCCAGCGGACCCGGCGCCATCGTCGCCGGGTGCGGGAGCCGAGCGTGCTGCCGTCCCCGGTGGCGGTGGACGTCCAGGTCCCGGTGGTCTCGGTCGCGGGCACGGTCACGAGGCACCGGCCGTCGTCGGGGCGCGGCGTGCGGTGGACGCCCGCTCGTCCAGGGTGCGCAGCCTGTCGTCGTCGGCGCGGCCCGCCGGCCGGTGGCCGTAGCAGACGGCGTCGAACAGCCGGGCGGCGGCTCCCAGCGGGTCGGCGAGGTCCGGCACGCGGTCGCCGGCGTCCCGTGCGGCTTCCTGGGCGGTCCGGCCGGCGCGCTCGTCCAGCACGGCGCGCTCCTCGAGGACGCGCACGACGGCGCGGAAACGCTCCAGGACGGCGGTGTCCCAGTCCTTCCGGGCGGCTGCGTCGTCGGCCGCCCGGCGCATCTCGGCCGCGGTGCGGGTGTCGTCCTCGTGCACGACGACCGAGCGGGCCGCGGAGCGGCGACGGAGCCGGGCGGGGCCGGCGACCCACCAGGCGACCCCCACGACCACGCCGGCGACGGCGACGATCACGGCGGCGAGCACCAGGGGGTCGGCGTCGACGGCACCGACGCCGTCGAACAGCCCGAGGAACCACTCCAGCAGGCGCATCAGCCACGACTGGTCCTGCGCGTACTCGGGCCGCGCGAGCTCCTCGACCAGCCAGCGACGCGCCGTCTCCCGGTCGGGGTCGACGGGCACCTCGGCAAGGACCGCCGCGGTGTGGCCGGTCACCACTGGCCGGCGGGCCCCGGAGGCGGGGTGCCCGGTGCCGTCGGGCCGCCGGGGCCCGTCCCCTCCGGTGCCGCGGCGCGTTCAGCCGCCTGCGCGAGGCGGACGTCGAGACCCTCGCGGCGCATCCGCACGTCGGTGTAGACCAGTGCCACCACGCCGGAGACGAAGATCAGGTAGATGAGGGTCGACAGGACCGAGGCGAGGACCGTGGCCAGGAGGTAGCCCCACCCGAAGACGAGGGGGCCGTCGATCGACTGGCCGGCGAAGGCGAGCGGGACACCGACGACCTGACCGGCCAGGAAGGCGATGATGCTGGCCAGCAGGATGGTGCCGAGGATGCGCCAGTAGCTGCCGCGCGTGAGTCGCCAGGCACGGGCCAGCGTGCGGCCCAGGCCCCGCCCCTCGAGGACGAGGGCCGGGGCGACCAGCAGCAGCCGGACCCACAGCCACAGCGCCCCGGCGACGACCGCGGCGAGGCAGGCGAGGCCGACGAGCACCGTGGCGCCCGTCGACCCGGTGGCGGCGTTCGTGCCGACCACGACGAGGACGCCGACCACCACGACGGCGACGTACCCGACGAAGAGACCGATCGTGCGCAGCACCATCCAGCCGATGAGGACGCCGAGGCGGGGCCGTACCCGCGTCCAGACCTCCCCGACCGACAGCTTGCGGCCGATCACCGACTGGCTCACGGACACGGTCACGACGCCCTCGGCGATCGGCTGCGCCACGACGAGCGTGAGCGACATGCCGACGGAGATCGCGATCACCTGGGCCAGGGAACCGGCGTCGGGGAACAGCATCCCGAGCTCCGGGTCCTCGGCCGGCAGCGCGCCGATCTGGCCGGTCAGCCAGGGGACGGCGACCTGGGCGAGGATCGTGCCGACCGCCGTGGCGATGACGACGACGAGGCTGACCAGCCCGAGCATGACGGCCGGGTTGTGCCGGACCGAGGAGAACGACCCGTCGAAGATCTCTCCGAGCGACAGCGGGCGCAGCGGCACCACGCCCGGCTTGCTCGCCGCCGGACCGTAGGGCGAGGGCGGCGTGGCCTGCGTCCCGCTGCCGTACTGACCGGACCCGCCGCCGTACTGGCCCGGGCCGTACTGCCCGTACGCGGGCGGGCGCGGCGCCTCGCCCCAGCCCGAGGGCGGGGTCGGCTGGTCGGGCGAGCTCATGTGGACTCCTCGGACGAGACACGGGCGGTGCGGGACCGCCACCGACCCTATAGCCTCCAGGGTTCCACGGGCGCGCCCCGACGTGCCTGTCCGCGCCACCTGGCAGACTGTCGCCATGAGGTCCCGTGTCCTGGTGGTCGACGACGACACCGCGCTGTCCGAGATGATCGGCATCGTCCTGGAGTCGGAGGGGTTCGAGACGAGCTTCTGCGCCGACGGTGACGAGGCCATCGGCCAGTTCCGGTCCATGCAACCCGACCTGGTCCTGCTCGACCTGATGCTCCCCGGCAAGGACGGCATCGAGATCGCCCGGGAGATCCGCGGCGAGTCGGGCGTGCCCATCATCATGCTGACGGCCAAGACGGACACGGTCGACGTGGTGCTCGGCCTGGAGTCCGGCGCCGACGACTACGTGACCAAGCCGTTCAAGCCCAAGGAGCTCGTCGCGCGGGTCCGGGCCCGGCTGCGCCGCTCCGACGAGCCGGGTCCCGAGCGGCTGAAGATCGGTGACGTCGAGATCGACGTCACCGGGCACGCGGTGACCCGGGACGGCGAGCGCATCAGCCTGACGCCGCTGGAGTTCGACCTGCTCGTGGAGCTGGCCCGCAAGCCGTGGCAGGTCTTCACCCGTGAGGTGCTCCTGGAGAAGGTCTGGGGCTACCGCCACAGCGCCGACACCCGCCTGGTGAACGTCCACGTCCAGCGGCTGCGGTCGAAGATCGAGAAGGACCCCGAGAACCCCGAGGTCGTCCAGACGGTCCGGGGCGTGGGCTACAAGGCCGGTGCCGCCCGCTGAACAGCCGGCGGGTCGCTCGGCCGTGCCCGACGACGTCACCGCGGCGGAGGCCCCCTCCGGCGATCCGCAGAACCCGTTCGTGGCCGGGGTGCGCTCGCTCGTGCAGCGCTGGCGCTCCTCGATGCAGGTCCGCGTGGTCACCACCGCGCTCGCCCTCGGCGTGCTGGTGGTCGTGGTCCTGGGGCTGTTCCTGTCGGACTCCATCCGGGACGGGCTGTTCGAGCAGCGCATCGAGCAGATCGAGGCGGAGAACGCCGCGCTGGTCCAGGAGACCCAGTCGCGGTTCAGCGCGTCGACGGCCACGACGATCGGGGAGCAGCAGTCCTTGCTGCGCGACGTGATCCTCGGCCTCAGCGCGATCGGCTCGAGCGCGCAGGACTACTTCCTGCGCCAGGCGCCGGACCAGAGCCTGCCGCTCGTCGACCCGTCGTCCCGGCAGGACCTCTCCGTGCGGGACGTCGTCAGCCCCGCGCTGCGCGAGGCCACGCTCACGACCGACGGTCCCGTGCTGCAGTCGGTGCTCATCCCGGCCGCGTACAGCGAGTCCGGGGCCGACGAGCCGGGTGTCGTGTTCGGCACCACGGTCGAGCTGGCCTCGGCGGGGACCTACGAGCTGTACGCGCTGTACTCGCTCGCCTCCCAGCAGGAGACCCTGCGATTCGTGCAGCGCACCCTCGCGATCGGGGCGGCGGTCATCATCGCCATGATCGGGCTGCTCACCTGGACCGTGACCCGCCAGACCGTGGCGCCGGTGCGCCGCGCGGCGACCGCCGCGTCGCGGCTCGGGGAGGGACACCTGGACGTGCGCATGCCCGGTTCCCGCGGGCAGGACGAGATGGCCACCCTGGCGCGGACCTTCAACGAGATGGCCGCCAGCCTCGAGGACCAGATCGCGCGTATGGAGGAGCTGTCGACCTCCCAGCGCCGGTTCGTCTCCGACGTCTCGCACGAGCTGCGGACCCCGCTGACCACCGTGCGGATGGCCGGTGAGGTCATCTACGCCGCCCGCGACGACCTGGGCCCGGCCGCCCGGCGGTCGGCGGAGCTGCTGCAGACCCAGCTCGACCGGTTCGAGGAGCTGCTCACCGACCTGCTGGAGATCAGCCGGTTCGACGCCGGCGCGGCGGTGCTGGACGTCGAGCACCGGGACCTGCGCGACGTCGTGACCGCCGTCGTCGACACCGCGGCCCCGCTGGCCGAGAGCAAGGGTGTGTTCCTGTCGGTGGACATGCCGGGGGAGCCGGTCCGCGCCGACATCGACCCGCGCCGCGTCGAGCGCATCCTGCGCAACCTGGTGGTGAACGCCGTCGAGCACGCCGAGGGCAACCCCGTCGAGGTCACGGTGGGCGGCGACGACGAGGCGGTCGCCGTGGTGGTCCGCGACCACGGGATCGGACTGACCCCCGACGAGCTCAACCGGGTCTTCGACCGGTTCTGGCGCGCGGACCCCGCCCGCGCGCGCACCACGGGCGGGACGGGGCTGGGCCTGGCCATCTCGCAGGAGGACGCCCGGCTGCACGCCGGCCGGTTGCAGGCCTGGGGCAGCCCCGGCGCGGGGGCCAGCTTCCGCCTCACGCTGCCGCGCCGGGCCGGCATCCGGCTGACCGGGTCGCCGCTGCCCCTCGAGGGACCCGACCGCTCGGGCGAGCGGCCGCTGGAGACGGGGCAGGTCCCGGTGGTCAACCCGCCGACCGGACCGACGCCGACGGCGATCCCCGACCTCTCGGCGAGCCACGAGGAGACCCCATGACCGTGCACCGGACACCACGAAGGGCCGCGGCCGCGCTGGCGGGCCTCGTCGCGACGGCGCTCGCCCTCGTCGGCTGCGCGTCGATGCCGACCTCGGGCGACGTCATGCAGGGCGAGGTCCGGGTCGACACCCCGGTCGACGTCGGTTTCAACGTGCAGGGGCCGTCACCGGGCGCGGACCCGCAGCAGATCGTCCAGGACTTCGTCTCCGTGGCGCAGTTCGGCCCGGCCTCGGCCAACACGTTCGCCGTCGCGCGGGAGTACCTGACGCCCGTCGCCTGGTCGCAGTGGAACCACAGCGCACCGGTGCTGGTGCTCACGGAGTACCCCGACTGGACCGTCGAGGAGTACGACGACGCCTCGGCGACGACCTCGGTCCACGGCGAGGCGCTGGTCGCCGCCAGCATCGACGAGACCGGCGCGTACACCGAGCTGCCCGAACCGAGCGCTGTCGACCTCTCCTACGACCTGTCCCGCGGCACCGACGGCGAGTGGCGCATCACCGGGCTCGAGGACGGCCTGCTGGTGCTGGCCAACTTCCTCGCGGAGGCGTTCCACCGCACGACCCTGTACTACCCGACGCCGGACCGCCGCTGGTGGGTGCCGGACGTGCGCTGGTACCCCGAGCAGTCCTGGCGCACGGCCGCGACCCAGGAGATCCTCGCCGGTCCTCCCGAACCGCTGCAGCAGTCCGTGGTGTCCGTGGTGCCGGAGGGCACGACGCTGGCGATCGACTCGGTGAGCGTCGACGACCGGGGCGTCATCGACGTGTCGGTCACCTCGGCGATCTCCGCCGCGCCCGCCGAGGACCGGTCGTTGCTCGTGGCCCAGCTGGAGGAGACCCTGCGGGAGGGCGACGGGCGCAGCGTCGAGCTCTCGGACGGCAACAACCCGCTCGCCGTCCAGGCGAGCGACGCCCCGTCCCGGCCCGTCACGATCGGCGACGCCCTCGCCGTCGTCGACCGGGGCGACGAGGGACCACAGCTGCGCAGGGTGTCCGGCACCGAGCTGGTCGAGCTCACCGAGCCGCCGGTCACCGCCGGCCTCGACCTGACGGCGGTCGGCGCGGGCCCGGGGGACCTCCCCGTCGTCGTGCGGGACGGCGACGACCGTCTCCTGCGGGTGGCCGCCGACGCCGAGCCCGTCCAGCTGCTGCGCGGCGAGGGCGTCCTGCCACCGTCCGTCGACCGTTTCGGGACCGTGTGGACGGCCGTCGACGGCGAGCTGTGGGTGGTGCGGGAGGCCGGTGCCTCGTCCCGCCTGGACGTCGAGTGGCTGGTGGACCGCCGGGTGCGCTCCGTGCGGGTCTCGCCCGAGGGCGCACGTGTCGTGCTGGTCGTCCAGGGGCCGGAGGGCCGGGAGGTGTGGGCCGCGGCGATCCAGCGCGACGCCGAGGACGTCCCGACGGGGCTGTCCACGCCGTGGCGGATCGGCGCACCCGTGCCCTCGGTCTCCGCGGCGGACTGGTCCGACGAGACCACCGTCGTGCTGCTCGGACGTGCCCCGGACGGGAGCCAGGTGCTCTCGCTCGCCGGCATCGGGGGACTCGCGGGCACCGCCGACGCCGGGGCACGCGAGCTGGTGACCCCGGGCGAACCCGTCCACGTGGCCTCCGCGGTCGGGGCCAGCCCGATGCTGGTCCTCGATACCGGCGGTGTGCTGCAGACGCGTCAGAGCTCGGCGCTGTGGCCCTCGGTGTCCGGCGACGTGGTCGCGGTCGCGTACCCGGGCTGAGGCCGCCCTCCGGTCACCCCCAGGAGCCGGGAGTCCGCGGGGGCGCCGCTGCGCGCCCCGACGCCGCGTGGCGGGGCCGTCGTGGGTGGCATCGTCCGCCGGGTGCTCACCGCCCTCGCCCGCCTGGTCGTCCCCGTCGCCTGCCCCGGCTGCGGCAGACAGGACGTGCGCTGGTGCGACCCGTGCGCCCGCACGGCCGTGGGGGGCGCTCCGTGGCGCGCCGAGGGCGGAGCTCCCCGGCTCGACCGGTGTGACGGCCGCGCTCCGCTGCCGGTCTGGGCGCTCGCGGACGGCACCGACGACGTCCGGGCGATCGTGGTGGCGTGGAAGGACCACGGCCGGGCCGATCTCGACGGGCTGTTCCGGCCGGCCCTGACGCGGGCGGCCGCGCGCACCGCCCCGCGGCTCGCCGCCGTCGCCACGGGTGCTCCCCTCGCCGTGGTGCCGGTGCCCTCGTCGCCAGGGGCTCGGTGGCGTCGGGGACGGGAACCGGTGCGGTCCCTCGCCGCGGCGGTCGCCCGGGGGCTGACCGTCGGCGGTGTGCGTGCGGTGCCGGTCGCCGCGCTGCGTCGCCGCCCGTCCCGCGACCAGGTCGGACTCGGCGCGCGGGAGCGCGGGCGGAACCTCGCGTCCGCCCTGGTGCTGCGCGAGCGGCCCTCACGAGCGATCCGGCGGTGCGTCCTCGTGGACGACGTGCTCACCACGGGCGCGACGCTCGCCGCGGCCGAGGAGGTTCTCGAGCGGGCCGGCCGGGCCGTCGTCGGCGCGTTCGTGCTGGCGGCGACACCGCCGCCCGGAAGCTCCGACCGACGTGCGACGACGGATCCTCGCCAGCAGTTCACCCTCGGGTCACCTTGGGGTTAATGTGAGAACC
The DNA here is from genome assembly GCF_030588125.1 of Isoptericola sp. b515. NCBI lineage: Bacteria > Bacillati > Actinomycetota > Actinomycetes > Micrococcales > Promicromonosporaceae > Isoptericola > Isoptericola sp. b515. The sequence continues at coordinate 102,805 of NZ_JAUQYR010000002.1, forward strand.
CGACGACGCCCCACCGCACCAGCGGGACGGACGTCGCATCGCACGAGCGGACCGGGCAGCGGCCCGGCACCCGGGAGGTGGTGCCCACCCGGCACCGGCAACGGTGCCCAGACAGCCCGATCCGGCCGACCGTGCGAGGCGCGGCGGCCATCTGATGAAGTGGAGCGACACGATGGAGATCGCCGTCGTCGGCAGGCACACGGACGTGACGGACAAGTTCCGGGAGCACGTCCAGGACAAGCTCACCAAGGTCACCCAGCTCTCGCCGAACACGCGCCGTGTGGACGTCGAGGTCACGCACGAGAACAACCCCCGGCTGTCGGACGTCAGCGAACGGGTCGAGCTCACGGTGCGGTCGAAGGGGCCCATCATCCGCGCGGAGGCGGCGGCGGACGACAGGTTCGCCGCCCTGGACCTCGCGATGGAGAAGCTCAGTGAGCGTCTGCGGCGTTCTCGCGACCGGCACAAGAAGGACCACCGCCGCCGCGGCGCGGAGGACGCGCGGCCGTTCGCCGACCCGAGCACCGTCGACGAGGTGCTGGCCGAGCGCTCCGAGCCCGAGCCCGCCGTCCTGGAGACGCCCGGTGACTCCGTCGAGCACCAGCTGGGCGACTCGCCGGTCGTGATCCGTCAGAAGCTGCACCACGGGGAGCCGATGACGGTGGACGACGCCGTCGAGCGGATGGAGCTCGTCGGCCACGACTTCTTCCTCTTCATCGACAAGGAGTCCGCGCGGCCCGCGGCGGTCTACCGGCGCCGGGGGTGGTCGTACGGCGTGATCGAGCTGGACACCACCTGCGCGGCGGCCGCACCGGTCACCGCGCTCACCTGAGGTACCGGTCGGGACCGACGGGGTCCCGGGCACGAGGACGATCGTGCCCGGGGCCCCGTCGCGTCCCCGCATCTCGACGCGTCGCGCGGCGCGGGACGCTCCGCGGCGGGTCACCGCCGTTTCTCGCGGGTCAGGACGTGTCTGGTCGAGTCAGGACGGATTCCCCCGGGTCAGGATGGATCCTGGCGGGTCGGCACGGCGCGGCGTGTGCCTGTCGGGGTCGACGGGCAGGATGACGACCGTGGAGACGATGTCCAACGCACAGGCGCGCCGGGTCGCGTTGCGCGCCCAGGCGCTGGACCGGCCGCGCCGGGACGCGCCGGTGACCATGCGCCGGCTGACCGCCACCGTCGACCGGCTCAACCTGCTCCAGATCGACTCGGTGAACGTGCTCGCCCGCGCACACCTGATGCCGCTGTACTCCCGGCTCGGGCCGTACGACACCGGCCTGCTCGACCGGGCGAGCGGACGCTCACCGCGGCGGCTGGTCGAGACCTGGGCCCACGAGGCGTCGTACGTCCCGGTCGGCACGTATCCGTTGCTGGCGTGGCGGCGCCGGGCGGCGCAGCAGGAGGCCTGGGGCGTCATCGCCGCGACCGCGCACGCCCACCCGGTGGAGCTCGACCTGGTGCGGTCGCTCGTCACCCAGCTCGGGCCCGTCACCGCGGGTCGCATCCACGCCGAGCTCGAGTCCGCCGGACGGGCGGGGTCCCGGCCCCGGGAGGACTGGGGCTGGAACTGGTCCGTGGCGAAGCGCTGCCTGGAGTACATGTTCTTCACCGGTGAGGTGCTCTCGGCCCGGCGCACCGAGTCCTTCGAACGCTGCTACGACCTGGCCGAGCGGGTGCTCCCGCCGGCGGTGCGGAACGCCCCGCCCGTCCCCGACGACGTCGCCGTGCGTCGCCTGCTGGAGCTGGGCGCGCGGGCGCACGGTGTCGGCACCGCCCGGTGCTTCCGCGACTACTTCCGGCTGCGGGGACCGGCCGCCGCCCGGGCGCTGACGGAGCTGGTCGACGACGGGACCCTCGTGCCCGTCGACGTGCAGGGTTGGAGCGAGCCCACCTACCGCCACCGTGACGCCGTCGTCCCGCGCCGCGCCGACGGTGCGGCGCTGCTGAGCCCGTTCGACCCACTGGTCTGGGAGCGGCGTCGCCTGCAGTCCCTCTTCGACGTCTTCTACCGGATCGAGATCTACACCCCGGCGCACCGACGGCGACTGGGCTACTACGTCCTGCCGTTCCTCGAGGGAGACCGGATCTCGGCGATGGTGGACCTCAAGGCCGACCGGGGCGGACGCGTGCTGCGCGTGGCGGCCAGCCACCGCACGGGCGGCACGGGAGCCGACACCCCTGGCCGGCTCGCCGACGAGCTGTGGACGCTCGCCGGGTGGTCGGGTCTCGACGACGTCGTCGTCGAGCCGCCCGGCGACCTGTCCGACGCGCTGCGGGCGACGATCCGGGGCACGACGCCGGACTGACGACCCACGGGGCCGCCACGGACCGTAGGATCGGCGGCTACAGGGGAGGAGGTGCCCGTGGAGACGCTCGCTCTCTACCTCGGCGTGGCGTTCGTGGGTGGTGTCGTCGCCACCCTCGTGCGGCTGCCTCCCCTGGTCGGCTTCCTCGCGGCCGGCTTCGCCCTCGGCGCGGCAGGTGCCCCGGAGCTGCCCGGTCTCGGCACGATCGCCGAGGTCGGTGTGGCGTTGCTGCTGTTCACCATCGGTCTGAAGCTGGACGTCCGCTCGCTGGTCCGCCCGGAGATCTGGCTGACCACGGTCAGCCACATGGTGTTCTCGGTGGCCCTCGGCATCGGGTTCCTGGGTGTGCTCGCCGCGGCGGGGATGGCGCTCGTCGCCGGCGACGGGTTCGGCACGATCGCGCTCATCGGGCTCGCACTGTCCTTCAGCTCGACGGTCTTCGTGGTCAAGGTGCTCGAGGACCGGTCGGACGCGACGAGCCTGTACGGACGGATCGCCGTGGGCATCCTGGTCATCCAGGACGTCGTCGCCGTGACGTTCCTGGCCATCGCCGAGGGGCGCCCGCCCAGCCCGTGGGCGGTGGCCCTGCTGCTGTTCATCCCCGGGCGCCGGGTGCTGCACGCGGTGTGGTCGCGTGTCGGCCACGGCGAGCTCCAGGCCATCTTCGGCGTCGCGGTGGCGCTGGGGCCGGGGTTCTACCTCTTCGAGCACCTCGGGCTGTCCGGGGACGTCGGCGCGCTGGTGATGGGGGCGCTCCTCGCCTCCCACCCGAGCGCCGGCGAGATGTCACGGTCGCTGATGACGTTCAAGGACGTCATGCTCGTCGCGTTCTTCCTCGAGATCGGGCTGCACGGGACGCCGGAGCCGCAGCACGTCGGCCTGGCGCTCCTGCTGCTGCTGATGCTGCCGCTGCAGGCCGCCGGGTACGCCGTGCTGCTGTGGATGGCGCGGCTCCGTCGTCGCACGTCGTTCCTGACCGGCCTCGTGCTCGGGAACTACTCCGAGTTCGGCATCATCGTGGTCGCCGTCGGCGTCGAGGTGGGCATGGTCGACGACGACTGGCTCGTCGTCATCTCGTTGGCGGTCGCCGCGAGCTTCGCGCTCTCCGCGGCGGTGAACCGCCGGGGCGTGGAGATCGCCTCCTGGCTCACCCGGTTCCTGCCGCCGAAGGACCCGTCCCGGCTGCACATGGACGACCGCGTCGTGGACATCGGCGACGTCGACGCCCTCGTCATGGGACTGGGCCGGGTCGGCTCGACCACCTGCGCCCGCCTGCGGGACGAGTACGGCCTGCGCGTCGTCGGGGTCGAGCACGACCTCAAACGCGTCACGGCGCTGCAGGGCGACGGTTTCGAGGTGGTCCGCGCCGATGCCACCGACGTCGAGTTCTGGGCCCGTGTCAAACGGGCCGGGCACGTCCGCCTCGCCGTGCTGGCCATGCCGTTCCACAACGCCAACCTCATCGCCCTCTCGCGGCTGCAGGAGGCCGGTTTCGAGGGGTACGTCGCCGCGATCGCCCGGTACGACGACGACGTCGCGGAGCTGCGGCGCCACGGGGCGCACGCGGTGTTCCACATCTACGGGGCGGCCGGTGCCGAGCTTGCCGACCGGGCGGCCGAGGTGCTCTCGACGGGACGCTGAGGCCTCCGGCGCCGGGGCGGGTCGTTCGTCGGTCGCGAACCCGGCCCACCGGGGCCGTGAGACCGAATAGGATGGCAGGCGGTGCGACGGGCGACGAGGGCGACGCCAGCAGATCCCGTCGGCACCACCGAACGGGCTCGGGGCCACCCGGGCACCACCGACCCGGGAGTACTGCGTGCCTGCGATCCTCGAGAAGATCCTCCGCTTCGGCGAGGGGCGGACCCTCAAGAAGCTGACCGGCCTCGCCGAGCAGGTGAACCGGCTCGAGTCCAGCTTCGTCGAGCTGAGCGACACCGAGCTGCAGGAGGAGACGCAGCGGTTCAAGGACCGCCTGGAGCACGGCGCCACGCTCGACGAGCTGCTCCCGGAGGCGTTCGCCACGGTCCGTGAGGCCGCGCGCAGGACCCTCGGCCAGCGCCACTTCGACGTGCAGCTCATCGGTGGTGCCGCCCTGCACGAGGGCAACATCGCCGAGATGAAGACCGGTGAGGGCAAGACGCTGGTCGCCACCACCGCCGCGTACCTCAACGCCCTGACGGGCAAGGGCGTGCACGTCATCACCACCAACGACTTCCTGGCGAAGTACCAGGGCGAGCTGATGGGCCGTGTCTACCGGTTCCTCGGCATGACCACGGGCATCATCGTCTCCGGCCAGAACCCGGACGAGCGCCGGCGCCAGTACGCCGCGGACATCACCTACGGCACGAACAACGAGTTCGGCTTCGACTACCTGCGCGACAACATGGCCTGGTCGCCGGACGACCTGGTCCAGCGCGGTCACCACTTCGCGATCGTCGACGAGGTCGACTCCATCCTCATCGACGAGGCGCGGACCCCGCTGATCATCTCCGGTCCCTCGTCCGGGGACGCGAACCGCTGGTACGTCGAGTTCGCGAAGGTCGTCAAGCGACTGACGCGCGAGACCGACTACGAGGTCGACGAGAAGAAGCGCACGGTCGGCATCCTCGAGCCGGGGATCGAGAAGATCGAGGACTACCTCGGCATCGACAACCTGTACGAGTCGCTGAACACCCCGCTGATCGGTTTCGTCAACAACGCCATCAAGGCGAAGGAGCTGTTCAAGCGCGACAAGGACTACGTCGTGCTCAACGGCGAGGTGATGATCGTCGACGAGCACACCGGCCGCATCCTCGCGGGTCGCCGGTACAACGAGGGCATGCACCAGGCCATCGAGGCCAAGGAGGGCGTGCAGATCAAGGCGGAGAACCAGACGCTCGCCACGATCACCCTGCAGAACTACTTCCGGCAGTACGAGAAGGTCGCCGGCATGACCGGTACGGCCGAGACGGAGGCCGCCGAGTTCCAGGGCACCTACCAGCTCGGCGTCGTCCCGATCCCGACGAACAAGCCGATGATCCGCATCGACCAGCCCGACCTCGTGTACAAGGCCGAGGAGGGCAAGTTCAACGCGGTCGTGGACGACATCGTCGAGCGGCACGCCAAGGGCCAGCCGGTGCTGGTCGGCACGACGAGCGTCGAGAAGTCCGAGCTGCTCTCGACGCTCCTGCAGCGCGCAGGCGTCCCGCACGCCGTGCTGAACGCGAAGGAGCACGACCGCGAGGCCGCCGTCGTCGCCCAGGCCGGGCGCAAGGGCGCCGTCACGGTGGCGACGAACATGGCTGGTCGAGGCACCGACATCATGCTCGGCGGCAACGCCGAGTTCATCGCGGTGGCCGAGATGGCCGAGCGCGGTTTCGACGCCGCCGAGGACCCCGAGGCCTACGAGGCCGCGTGGCCCGAGGTGCTCGCCAAGGCCGAGGAGTCGGTGGCCTCCGAGCACAACGAGGTCGTCGAGCTCGGCGGGCTGTACGTGCTCGGGACCGAGCGCCACGAGTCGCGACGGATCGACAACCAGCTGCGCGGTCGTTCCGGCCGTCAGGGCGACCCCGGCGAGTCGCGGTTCTACCTGTCGATGCAGGACGACCTGATGCGGCTGTTCAACTCCGGTCTCGCCGAGTCGATGATGGGCCGGGCCGGCTTCCCGGACGACATGCCGCTCGAGTCGAAGATGGTCACCCGCGGGATCCAGAGCGCCCAGTCGCAGGTCGAGTCCCGCAACTTCGAGATCCGCAAGAACGTCCTCAAGTACGACGACGTCCTGGCCCGCCAGCGCACCGTGATCTACGACGAGCGCCGCCGCGTCCTGGAGGGGGAGGACCTGCACGAGCAGGTCCAGCACTTCCTCACCGACGTCGTGACGGCCTACGTCGAGGGTGCCGCCGACGACGGCAACGCCGAGGGCTGGGACCTGGACTCGCTGTGGACCGCCCTGAAGTCCGTCTTCCCGGTGTCGATCACCGTGGAGGACGTCGTCGCCGAGGCGGGCGGGCGCGACCGTCTGACCAAGGAGATGCTGCTCGAGGAGCTGCTGTCCGACGCCCGTGTCGCCTACGCGGCGCGCGAGGAGTCCCTGGGCTCGCCCGCGATGCGCCAGCTCGAGCGTCGGGTCGTGCTGTCGGTGCTGGACCGCAAGTGGCGTGAGCACCTCTACGAGATGGACTACCTCAAGGAGGGCATCGGGCTGCGCGCGATGGCCCAGCGCGACCCCCTCATCGAGTACCAGCGCGAGGGCTACCAGCTCTTCCAGGCGATGACCGAGGCCATCAAGGAGGAGTCGGTCGGCTACCTGTTCAACCTCGAGGTGCAGGTGAAGCAGCCCGGCGAGGACGCGCCCGCCGGTGCGGGGCCGCAGGTCTCGGTCCAGTCCGCGGCGGCCACGGCCGGTTCCTCGGCCGCTCAGGGCCTCGCGGCCGGCGCGGCCTCGGTCGCGGGTGCCGACGCGGTCGAGGACGCCCCGACGGAGGAGGACGCCGCTCCCACGGAGCAGGAGATCCCGGCGGCCTTCGGCGGCTCCGAGGAGCCGACCCTCGTGGCGAAGGGTCTCGAGACCCCGCAGCGGCCGCAGAACCTGCAGTACTCGGCGCCCAGCGAGGACGGGTCCACCACCCGGACCGGGGACACCCGGGCCGCCCGTCGCGCGCTGCACGGCGAGGCGACCGCGGCGAACGCCGACGGGCGCACCTTCCCGGGGACCCCGCGCAACGCTCAGTGCCCGTGCGGGTCCGGCAAGAAGTACAAGGTGTGCCACGGCGCCAACGAGTGATCGGGCGTCCGTTCCCGGACGTCCTCACCCCAGCTCGAGCACGGTGACCCGCCAGGTTCCTCGGTGCACCTCGAGCCGGGCCGCCGCGGCGCGGACGCGCCCGGAGTCCTCGAGCACGACGGTGGCCTCCGCCGTCCCGGGGCCGAGCCGGACGGTGCGCACCCGACGGACGGTGACGGGGCGGGCCGGGCGGGCGGTCGCTGCCGCCCGCAGCAGCCGTGCCCGGTGCGCCAGCTGATCGTGGACCTGGGGCGTGACCCATCGCGCCACCTGGGCGGCGGGCCGTTCACCTCGCAGCACCTCGACCGCCGCCCGGACCACGGAGCAGCACAGGGCCGTGGGGTCGCTGGGGTGCGGTCCGTCCACCTGCCCGGACGACGCCTCGGCCAGGGGGCGCCCGGGGACCGGTGTCACCGGTGCGTCCCGGCCGACCCGGACCCGGCGCACGGGCGCGCGCCGTGCCGGTGCCTGCGGTGGCCGGGCGGGTGGCCGGGCGCCAGGGGTCGCCGCGACGCGGAGCCGACGAGCTGACGTGTCGTCCTGCGGGTCGGCGGGACCGGACGTGATGCGCGGAAGGGTCATGAAGGGCTCCGTACGGACGAGGCGGGGTGGGCGGCGTCGAGCAGGGGTTCTCAGGGCGAGCGCAGGACCTGCCCGGGCAGGATCTCGTCGGGGTCGTCACCGATGACGTCACGGTTGGCCGCGTGCCACCGGACGACCTCCGCCAGGACGTCGCCGTCCGAGGCCGCGTCCGGGAGTCCGCGGGACGCGATGTCCCACAGCGTGTCCCCTCGTACGACCACCACCTCGTCGCGGTCGGGCGGTCCGGGCCGCGCCTCGGCGCGGCCGGCGCTGTCGGCGGACCCCGCGGGGACGTCGGTGTCGAGCGGGCTGCTGGTGAGCTCGGCGGTGTGCGTCGTCGCCGGCGCGACCGGGTGTGCCGACGCCGCGGGGTCCGGGGGCGCCGGGTCGGTCGTGGACCGCCAGCCGACGTCGAGCACGACGGGTGCGTCAGCGCCGGGAGCCTCGTCGGCCAGAGCGCCCACCGGCGTGAGAGCCAGACCGGCGCCGACCCCGACGCCGACGGCGCCACGCGCGAGCCGGTGCACGAGCCGCGGGACCCAGGGGCCCAGCGCCGTGTCCAGGACGTGTCGGCCGTCCCGGCGGGCACGAGCGATGCAGGCCAGCGCGATGGCGGCTCCGACGGCCAGCCGGCTCGCGGCGATGGCGCCGACGAGCAGGACGCCGAGCTCGACCCATCGGTCGATGTCGGTGCGGGCGGCCTCCGCCACCCCGCGCGGGACGATCGACTCGGCACGCAGGCCGAGCAGCGCCAGGACGGCGGCACCCCCGAGGGCGCACGCGAGGAGGCCTGCGAGGGAGAGGCCGGGTCGCGGCGCCGGCCGAGGGTGCTGGGTGATCTCGTCTGTCATCTGATCCACTCTGATCATGACGCTTGATGTCTTTTGGTGTCTTCTGGTGGCACTGATCTCACCAGAGTTCGATCGCCGTGTCCAGAGCGGGCATGCTGGTGCGGTCCATCGGACGTGGGAAGGGGGAGGGTGATGACGTCGTCCGACAGGTCTCGCTGGGCGCTGCTCTTCGCGGACCTCGAGGCGCAGCTCGCCGCGGGGGAGGCGGCCGAGCGGGAGGGCGCCGTCGCCGAGCTCACCCGCGCTGAGCAGGCCGCCGTCCGCTGGACCGACCGGTTGCGGGCGACGCGCGGTCCGGTGCGCGTGGAGCTGTCCGACGGAGAGGTCCTCGAGGGGCGGGTCGCCCACCTCGCCGACACCTGGATGCAGCTCGACGCCGGAGGGCCCCGCGGACGCGTGCAGCACGTCGTGCCCGTCGCCGCGGTGGCAGGGATCGTGGGCCTGGGCTCCCAGGCGCTGGCGTCGCAGGCGAGGACGGACCGGCTCGGTCTCGGCACGGCGCTGCGCGCGCTGCAGCGCGACCGCGCCCGGGTGCAGGTGCGGACGACGTCCGGTCAGGTCGTCGGCCGGATCGCCCGGGTGGGCGCGGACCACCTCGACGTCGTGGAGGTCGACCGGGCGCGGCCGGTCGACCGGGTCGTCCCGTTCTCCGCCCTGCTGCGCGTCAGCGAGGCGTGATCACATCTCGCCGGAGGCGATGCGCTCGCGGGTGCGGGTGTACTGCTGCTCGATGTACTCCTCGAGCTTGACCGCCTCGACGCGCCACACCTTCTTCGGGCCGACCTGGATCGCGGGCAGCTCGCCCGAGCGGACGAGCGAGTACGCCTGGGCGGCGGAGATGCTCAGCATCTCCTGGACCTCGGCGAGGGAGAGGAAGCGACCAGCCATGCAGCCATGGTCGCACGGCGCCGTCGGTTGATCTCGCTTGTCCACAGGCGATGGTGGATGGTGGCGCGGTGGCGTCTTCGTCCCGGATGATGGATCTCACCGCATCGTCGCTGGTCGCAGCGCTAGGGTGACGACCGACCGACGGCCCCGCCCGCCGGACGCGACGACGCGACCGGCCGAACCGAAGGACCGATCCGTGAGCAACGACGCCCTGCCCTCTCCCGTCGCGCCCCGCCTGCGCCGGCCCACCTGGCGCGACCCCCGTCTCGTCGTCGGGCTGCTCCTCGTGGCGCTCGCCGTCGCGCTGGGGGCCTGGGTGGTCTCGGGCGCCGACCGCACGGTGCCGGTCTACGTCGCCGCCGGCACGCTCACCCCGGGAGAGCCCGTGGCGGCGGAGGACCTGCGTGTCGTCGACGTCAACCTCGGCGCGGAGACGGCGCGGTACCTGCGGGCGGACGTCGGGCCCCCGACGGACCAGGTCGCCCTGCGCGTCGTCGAGGACGGCGAGCTGGTCGCCGCGGGGGCGCTCGGCCCGGCCGAGCGCGTCGACGTCCGGGCGGTGGCGGTCCCGGTCAGCGCGGGACTGTCCGAGCGGATCCGGGCCGGAGCGCTCGTCGACCTGTGGTTCGTGCCGGACGTCGCGCCGGGGTCGAAGGGCGGCGCCCCGGAGCCGGAGCCGCTGGTGACCGGCGTCGTCGTCGAGCAGGTCGACGTCTCGGACAGCGGTCTCGTCGTGGCCGACGGCGGCACGGTGCACGTGCTCGTCGGCAGCGAGCGCCTGCCGGCCGTGCTGTCGGCCCTCGGCGCCGACGGGTCGATCGCGGTCGTCCCCGTGGCGGGCGCCTGATGGCGGCGCCGATCACCGTGCTGTGCGCGGTGGAGGGGCCGGAGGAACCCGAGGTCGTGGTCGCGCTCGGCGCTCCCGGAGCGGGCACCACGGTGACCCGCCGCTGCGGTGACGTGACCGAGCTGCTCGCCGCGGCCGCGGCCGGAGCCGGGACGGTGGCCGTCGTGACCGCCGACCTCCCGGGCCTCGACCGGGAGGCCGTCGGTCGTCTGCACGCGGCCGGGACCCGCGTCGTCGCCCTCGCGGACGTCGGTGGGGCCGACCGGGCCGAGGCGCTCGGCGTCGACGCCGTCCGCACCGGGCCGCACGACGCGGGTTTCCTCGACGCCGTGCGCGACACCGCACCGATCGACGACCCGCTGGCCACCGGGGAGCTCGACCTGGCGTCGGTCCTCGACGCCGAGGGAAGCTCGCCGGAGCCGGGGCGTCGTGGTGACGTCGTGGCGGTCTGGGGTCCGGTCGGCGCCCCCGGTCGCTCGACGACGGCCGTCGAGGTCGCTGCCGAGCTGGCCGGGATCGGCGGGACCCGCGGACGTCGACGGCGGGGCCGGGCCGGTCGCCCCGCCCCTGCGGCGCCCGGGGAGACGACGCTGCTGGTCGACGCCGACACCTACGGCTCGTGCCTCGCCGCCCGGCTGGGCCTGCTCGACGACGCCCCCGGGCTCGCGGCCGCCGCGCGCGCCGCCTCCCGGGGCGGCCTGGACCTGACGACGCTCGCCCGCCACGCACCCGTGGTCACGGGACGGCTCCGCGTCCTGACGGGCATCACGCGGGCCTCCCGGTGGCCCGAGCTGCCGGCCAGCGCCCTCGAGGTCGTCCTCGACCGGGCGCGCGACCTGGCGCGCTGGACCGTCGTCGACTGCGGGCCGCTCGTGGAGGCCGACGAGCTGCTCATGTACGACACCCACGCCCCGCAGCGCAACGGCGCGACCCTCGCCGCCCTGGAGGCGGCTGACGTCGTGGTCGTCGTCGGTGCCGCCGACCCCGTCGGCATCCACCGTCTGGTGCGTGCCCTGGAGGACCTGGCCGACGTCCCGGTCCCGGTGGCCGGTCGACGGCTCGTGGTCGCGAACCGCGTGCGCTCGACGGCGGTGGGCCCTGACCCGGCCGGGGCCGTGGCGGCGGCGCTGGCCCGCTACGCCGGGGTGGACGACGTGCACCCGGTGCCCGACGACGCTGCTGCGTGCGACGCCGCAGTGCTCGCCGGCCGTAGCCTGGCCGAGCACGCACCCTCGTCGTCCGCCCGGGACGGCTTCGCGGAGCTGGCGGGCCGGGTCCGCGCGCTGGTGGCGTGAGCGGCGTCGGGCAGACTGTCCCCATGCGCATCTACGTGCCCGCGACCCTGGACGAGCTGGACACCGCCGTGGTCGGGAGCGTGACCCGCTGGCCCGTCGGGCCGCGCGGTGCGCACGCCGTCACGCGGGCGCTCGCCGGTGAGCTCGCCGACGCCGACGACGAGGGGCGCGAGTACGCGGCGTTCCTCGCGGCCGCCGACGACTCCCTGTCGCTCGTCGCGGGCCGTCCTGGCGTGCCGCCCGTGCGGGTCGTGGTCTCGGTGGACGTCGAGCAGGACGTCGTGGGCGTCGACCCCGAGGGCGCCTCGGCCTCGTCGGTGCAGCTGCTGCGCGACGTCCCGGACGTCCCGCTGGCCGCCGTGCACGTCGACGAACCCACCGCGGCCGACGACGTCCGGGCCGTGCTGACGGCGATCGACGCCGACGACGACGAGGCGCTCGCCGAGGCGGTCCAGCGCGTCACCGACCGGGACCTGCTCTGGTACGACCCGAGCGAGATCGGCCAGATCCCGCGTCCCTGAGACCGCACCGTCCGCTGTGGGCATGAAATCTGCAGCCCTCGGGTACCCAGGGGCTGCAGATTTCATGCCCACAGCGCGGGAGGTCAGCCGAGGTAGACGAGCGCCTTGTCGTGCAGCAGCCCGTTGGTGGCCAGCGCGTTGCCGCCCCAGGGGCCGTCCGACCCGTCCAGCGAGGTGAACCGCCCGCCGGCCTCGACGACGATCGGGACCAGCGCCGCCATGTCGTACAGCTCGAGCTCCGGCTCGGCGGCGATGTCCGCCGCGCCCTCCGCGACGAGCATGTACGACCAGAAGTCGCCGTACCCACGGGTTCGCCAGCACTCGCGGGTCAGGTCGAGGAACCCGTTGAGCTTGTCGCGCTCCTCCCAGCCGTCCAGGGAGGAGTAGGCGAACGAGGCGTCGTCCAGCGACGAGACGCCGGACACGCGCATGCGGGTGGCGGCGGCGATCGACTTGCCGGTCCAGGCGCCGGAACCCTTGGCGGCCCACCAGCGGCGGCCGAGCGCCGGGGCGGAGACGAGGCCCATGACGACCTCGTCGCCCTCGGCCAGCGCGATGAGCGTCGCCCACACAGGCACACCCCGGACGAAGTTCTTGGTGCCGTCGATGGGGTCGATGATCCACCGGCGGGACCCGCTGCCGGCCTCTTCGCCGAACTCCTCGCCGACGATGGCGTCACGCGTGCGCGCGCGGGCCAGCTGGGCGCGGATGAACTCCTCCGCGCCGCGGTCCGCGTCGGACACCGGGGTCTGGTCCGGCTTGGTCTCGACGTGCAGATCGACCGCGCGGAACCGGGACATCGTCATCGAGTCGACCTGGTCGGCGATCACGTGGGCCAGGCGCAGGTCGTCCTCGTACGTGCGCCCGTGCCCCCGGGGACTGGGTGTCTGCTGGAAGGTGGCCACCCTCACACGGTAGCGGTCCGGGAGGTCGGCAGACGGCGGAACGACGCCAGGCGAGATGCGCGTGTCGCCGGTCCGGGGACGGCACGGAGGGCCGACGCGCTGTTCCGACAGAGTGTGGCACTCTGGCGCATCAGCAAGATCGCACCAGGGCCGACCCGCAGTGACGCGTGGCCCCGGTGGGGATGAGGAGAAGTATGTCGCGGTTCGAGCTGATGCTCGGTTCGCCCGTGTCGCGGATCGTCGCCATCGCGTGCGCGGTCTGGTGCGTGGGGGTCGGCGTCTACGTGATCGGGGGGACGATTCTCCGCCTGTTCGGTCGGGAGGTCGGGACGCTGGATCTGAAGCAGGCCGCGAGCGAGCTCCACGACGGCGACGTCCTGATGGCATCGATGGTTGCCAGGGTCAAAGCTCCGATGGCGCTGGCCTTCGTCGCCTGGATTCCCTTGTTCCTCGGTGTCGGCGTGCTCGGCCCACGCTTTGACGAGCACTTCAGAGAGGTTTTCCTGTGGTCGTCGGCAGCCCAGTTCGGTCTGATGCTCTGGGCGGCCGTGGAGTTCCTCTGGGCCTGGCCGGGTGTCCTCGTCGCCCCTGAGGCCAGGGGAACGTCGGGATACCTGCAGAGCAGACGCAGCCGATCGCGGGCCCCGAAGGGCGGTGCCGACGACGACTCCTAGCCGGCGTCGGTCCGGGAGGTCAGCAGGCGGCGGAACGACGCCAGGCGGGCAGCACGTGCCGCCCGCCCGTCGCCGTCCTCGGCGGCCTCGACCCACTCGTCGAGCGCGCAGTCGGGGGCATCGGCGAGGTGCGTGCACCCGCGCGGGCACTCCTCGGCCGCGGCATCCAGGTCCTCGAAGGCGCGCAGCAGGTGCTCGGGCTCCACGTGGGCGAGGCCGAAGGACCGCACGCCCGGGGTGTCGATGACCCAGCCGTCGTGCCCCTCGCCGTCCACCGAGGAGCCCGGACCCACCGGCAGGCGCAGCGCCACCGCCGACGTCGAGGTGTGCCGCCCTCGACCCGTCACGTCGTTGACGACGCCGGTCGCCCGCAGGGCGTCGGGCACCAGGGCGTTGATGAGTGTCGACTTGCCGACGCCGGAGTGGCCCACCAGCACCGACGTCCGGCCCAGCAGGCGCTCGCGGACCGTCTCGACGGACTCCGCGTCGTCCCGCCTGGTCACCACCACGTCCACGCCGATCGGCTCGTACAGGTCGCGCAGCTCGTCGGGGGAGGCGAGGTCGGCCTTGGTCAGGCACAGCAGCACGTCCATGCCGGCGTCGTAGGCGGCTACGACGCAGCGGTCGATCATGCCGGTGCGCGGCTCGGGCTGGGCGAGCGCGGTGACGACGACGAGCTGGTCGGCGTTGGCGACCACGATCCGCTCGTACGGGTCGGTGTCGTCGGCCGTGCGGCGCAGCGTCGAGGTGCGGTCGGTGATGCGCACGATCCGGGCGAGCGTGCCCTCGCGGCCGGAGGTGTCCCCGACGACGTCCACCCGGTCGCCGACCACGGTGCGGGTCCGCCCGAGCTCGCGGGCCTTCATGGCGAGGATCTCGCGCTCGTCCGGGCCGCCGTCGTCGACCACGAGGGTGTAGCGGCCCCGGTCGATCCCGGTGACCATCGCCGGGACGGCGTTCGCGTGCTCGGGACGCTGCTTGGACCGTGGGCGCGACCCGTGCTTGGAGGGACGCGAGAACCGGTCGTGCTCGTCACGGGCCCGCGCCATCAGGCCAGGTCCCCCGTGCCGAGATCGAGCATCCGTGCCCAGATCCGGTCGAACCCGGGCAGGGTCTTGGCGGTGGTGGCGACGTCCTCGACCTGGATGCCCGGCACGCGCAGGCCGAGCAGCGCCGCCGAGGTGGCCATGCGGTGGTCGGCGTAGGTGCGGAACGTCCCGCCGTGCAGCGGGCGCGGGGTGATGACGAGCCCGTCGCGGGTCTCCTCGCACCGGCCGCCCAGCCGGGTGATCTCCGTGGCCAACGCCGCCAGCCGGTCCGTCTCGTGGCCGCGCAGGTGGGCGATGCCGCGCAGGCGGGTGGGGGAGTCGGCCAGCGCCGCGAGCACGGCGAACGTCGGGGCGAGCTCGCCGCCGGCCTGCAGGTCGACGTCGATGCCGTGGATCTCGCCCGTGCCGGTCACGCTCAGCACGCCGTCGGCGAGCGACGCCGTGCCGCCCATCCGTTCCAGCAGCCCGGGGACCATGGCACCCGGCTGGGTGGTCGACGACGGCCACCCCGGCACCCGCACGGTGCCTCCGGCGACCAGCGCGGCGGCCAGGAAGGGTGCCGCGTTGGACAGGTCCGGCTCGACGCGCACGTCCCGGGCGGCGATCGGACCGGGGGTGACCTGCCAGATGCCGTCCCGGGAGTCGTCGACGGCGACACCGACCTCGCGCAGGGTCGCGACGGTCATCTCGATGTGGGGCAGACTCGGCAGCGTGGTGCCGATGTGCCGCAGCATCAGCGGCCGGTCGAACCGGGCGGCGGCCAGCAGCAGCGCCGAGACGAACTGGGAGGAGGCCGAGGCGTCGATGTCGACGGCGCCGCCGGCGACGTGGCCCCGTCCGTGCACGGTGAAGGGCAGGTGGGCCGGGAGCGTGTCGCCGGCCTCGGCGCCCTCGCCGGTGACGCGGACGCCGAGGCCGTGCAGCCCGGCGAGCACCGGCTGCATCGGCCGCACCCGCGCCTCCGGGTCGCCGTCGAACCGGACGGCGCCGTCGGCCAGCGCGGCCACGGGGGGCAGGAACCGCATCACGGTGCCGGCCAGCCCGCAGTCGACGGCGGTGTTGCCGGTGACCGGCCCGGGCGTGACGTGCAGCGTGCTGGCGGTCTCACCCTCGGTGATGGTGGCGCCGAGCGACCGCAGCGCGGCGATCATGAGGTCGGCGTCGCGCGAGCGCAGCGCACCGCGCAGGGTGCCCGGCCCGTCGGCCAGTGCTGCGAGGACGAGCAGCCGGTTCGTCAGCGAC
Source organism: Isoptericola sp. b515 (assembly GCF_030588125.1). Taxonomy (NCBI): domain Bacteria; kingdom Bacillati; phylum Actinomycetota; class Actinomycetes; order Micrococcales; family Promicromonosporaceae; genus Isoptericola; species Isoptericola sp. b515. Next base: position 118,733 of record NZ_JAUQYR010000002.1, read on the forward strand.
TTGCTGCCCGGGACCTCGACCGTGCTGTCCAGGGGGCCGTCGGCGACCGGGGCGTCCCAGAGCGGCAGATCGGTCGGTGCCGGCGCAGTCGTCATGTCCCCGAGGGTAGTTGACGGCCTGTCGGCGCGGTGTCGTGTCCGGAGGTCAGGACACCTTCGCCGCGGCCTTCTCGGCGGCGGCCCGTGCGCTCTTCGCGCCGGCCCGTGCGCTCTTCGCGGTGGAGCGCAGGTCCCGCTCGACCTGCTTGCGCGCGCGTCGGGCCGACGTCGAGGCGGACTTCTGCGCGGTCGTCGCGGACCGCTTGGCGTTCTGGACCGCGTACCGACCGGTCCGCTCCGCGTTGCGGACCGCGTACTTCCCGGTCTTCTCCGCGCTCTCGACGGCGTGCTGCGCGGACTTCGACGCCGACGACGTCTTCTGCGCGATGCGGTAGCTCATGCCGGGACGGCCCTCGAGGTCGATCCCGGCGATCACCGTGGCGCCGATCGCGCCGAGGTTCTTGACGAACTTGAGGGTCTTCGCCTTCCGCTCGTCGCCCTTGCGGGTGAAGGGCTGGTTGACGACGGCCAGGGGCGTCGTCAACGCGGCGAGCGCCAGGGCGGCGGTCCGCGGGGTCCGGCCGACGGCGAGCAGCAGGCCGGCGAACGCGGTCACGGCGCCGTGCGCGCGGACCAGCAACGCGACCTGGGTGTCGTCGAGACGGTCGACACCCAGGGTGTCGGTGACCGTGTCGGCGCCCTCGCGGGCGGCGTCGGTGTGCTCGGCCGGTCGCAGCGCGGTGGACACGCCGTCGTAGATGAACGGGACGGCCAGCAGGGGTCGGGCGAGACGTCGCAGCAGCATGGCCCCACTGTGGCAGAGCCGCAGCTGACATGCCCACCGATAGACGTGGCGGTTGACGCCGCGAGCAGGGGTGCGGTCCGATGACCGTCGTGACCTCGGCCCTCCGCCGCAGCGCGGCGCCCGCTGCCCTGCTCGCCGCCGCCGTCGCCCTGTCCGGGTGTGCCGGCACCGTGCTCGCGCCTGACGAGCCGTCCGACGTGCGGGGCGTGGTGGCCGACGGCGGCTCCGTCGACGACGACGCCCGCGCGGGGCAGCCGGTCGTCGTGCAGGCTTCTGACCCCTACTACGAGGGGATGGCGCTCCTCACCGACGGCACCGAGGTGCTGGCGGCCGACGGCGACGCCGCGGACCCGGACATTCTCGTGGCCGGGGTCCTGGTCGAGGTGTGGGTCGACGAGGTCTGCCAGGAGTCGTACCCCGTGCAGTGCGACGTCGAGGTCGTGCAGCTCCTCGAGCCCTAGTCGCTCCGCGGCCGACGTCAGCGCAGCTCGACGCCCTCCCACCAGTCGGGGTGGGAACGGGGCGGACGGCGGTGCCCGAGCCCGTCACGACGGACGGCCCGGGCGGAGGCCGCGAGCGCGGCGACGGTCAGCAGGAGCAGCAGGAGCAGGATGATCGTGGTCATGGCAGCAATCATGCGATCGTCAAGATGGCGCCACCAGTGGCAGAGGTGACACTACCCATCGACATTCTGCCAATGTCCTGGGACGATGGGCGGATGATCCAGAAGGTGGCCGCGGTCGTCGTCCCGGGCGTCGCCCCGTTCGAGATGGGGATCGCCTGCGAGGTCTTCGGCATCGACCGCCGGGACACCGGGGGGCCGGCCTTCGACTTCACGCTGTGCACCCCCGACCCCGGTGCGGTGCCGACCCGGGGCGGGTTCGCCGTCCAGGTGGACGCCGGGCTCGAGGCGACCGAGGACGCCGACGTCGTCGTCGCCGTGGCCTACGACGTCATGGACGACGACCACCCTGTCGAGCTCTCGCCCGCGTACCTCGACGCGATCCGCCGGGCCCACGACCGCGGCGCCTGGGTCGTGTCGCTGTGCTCGGGCGCGTTCGCGCTCGCGGCCGCCGGCCTCCTCGACGGTCGGCGCTGCACGACGCACTGGTTGTTCGCGGCCCGTCTCGCCGCCGCCGCACCACGTGCCGACGTCGACCCCGACGTGCTCTACGTCGCCGACGGCCGGGTGCTGACCAGCGCCGGCACGGCCGCCGGGATCGACGCCTGCCTGCACCTGCTCCGCACCGAGCTCGGGGGCGAGGTGGCCCGTGCCGTCGCCCGCCGCATGGTCGTCCCGCCGCAGCGCGACGGCGGGCAGGCCCAGTTCGTCGTCGATCCCGTCCCCGAGTCGGGCGAGTCGCTCGCCGGTCTCCTCGCGTGGATGCGCGAGCACCTCGAGCAGGACCACAGCGTGCCCGCGCTGGCGCGTCGCGCCACGCTGTCGGAGCGGACGTTCGCCCGCCGGTTCCGCGCGGAGACCGGGACCACCCCCGGCGCCTGGCTCACCCGGCAGCGCGTCGCGCGGGCCCAGGAGCTCCTGGAGCACCCCGACGTGCCGGTGGAGGAGGTCGCCCGGCTCGTCGGCTTCGGCAGCGCCGCGGTGCTGCGACACCACTTCGCACGGGTGCTCGGCACCAGCCCCACGGCGTACCGCCGCCGGTTCGCCGACGTCGCGTCCTGACCCGCGGCGCCGGCGGCGCGACGACGGCGCTCATCTGGTGGGAATGCACGCCCGCCGCCGACGGTTGCACCGCAGTGTGGAAGCCTGCATGACCCGAGGAGCCCCCGCACCGGCCGGGGCGCGCGACGTGACCCTGTTCTCCGTCCCCTCCGACCTCGGCGGGGCGGCGGCGTCGACGTCGGACGGACGCCGCACCGCCTGGCCGCGAGAGCTAGGCTCGAGACCGATGAGCACCCATGACGACGCGGAGACGACCTCGCCGGCCGAGGACGAGGTCGGCGAGGACACCGAACGCGCTCCTGACGAGGAGTCGGCCACCGACCGGGTCGCGCGGTTCGAGCGCGACGCGCTGGAGTACGTCGACCAGCTGTACTCCGCGGCGCTGCGCATGACCCGGAACCCGGCCGACGCCGAGGACCTGGTCCAGGAGACGTTCGCCAAGGCGTTCGCCGCCTTCCACCAGTACAAGCCGGGGACGAACCTCAAGGCCTGGCTGTACCGGATCCTGACCAACACCTTCATCAACAACTACCGCAAGAAGCAGCGGCAGCCGCAGCAGGCGCAGACCGACGACATCGAGGACTGGCAGATCGCCCGGGCGGCGACCCACACCTCGCAGGGCCTGCGGTCGGCCGAGGTCGAGGCCCTCGACCGGCTCCCGGACTCCGACGTGAAGCGGGCGCTGGCCGAGCTGCCGGAGGACCGCCGCATGGTCGTCTACTACGCCGACGTCGAGGGGTTCCCCTACAAGGAGATCGCGGAGATCATGGGTACACCGATCGGGACCGTGATGTCCCGGCTGCACCGTGGACGACGGCAGCTGCGCGACCTGTTGTCGGACTACGCGGCTGACCGAGGACTCGCCGGAGCACGCGGAGGAGAATCATGATGAGCGGGGACGTGACGCCCATCCCGCACGAGCCCGCCGAGGGCGAGAGCGAGTGCGAGCACGCACTGCACCACCTGTACGAGTACCTCGACTCGGAGATGACCGAGGCCGACGAGGACCGCATGCGCGCGCACGTCGCGCACTGCTCGCCCTGTCTGGCCGAGCTCAGCGTCGAGGAGCTCGTCAAGAAGCTCGTGAAGCGGTCCTGCGCCGAGCAGGCGCCGGCGACGCTGCGGCTGCGCATCCACGAGCAGCTCACCGTGATGCGCACCTCCGGCTGAGCGCACGGAGCACCACCGGGTCCGTGCCGAGGCACGGGCCGGGGACGACGGGCCGGCACCCTGGAGGGTGCCGGCCCGTCGTGCGTGGTGACGTCCTCAGGCGTTGGGACGCTTGCCGTGGTTGGCGTTCTTGCCCTTGCGGGCACGACGCTTGTTGCCGCGCTTGCTCATGATTTCTCCTCACGAGAAGGTGTTCGGGGGTCACACCATGATCCCACAACCGCACGTCGACCCGCGTCACCGGCCAACGGAGGCAGCATGAGCACCGAGTCCTGGGCGATCGCCGCCCCGCAGACCGTCGAGATCACCGGGGTGGGCGGCCTGTCCGTCCGGCTCCAGGACGGTCGGGTCGACGTCGTGGTCGACCCCGACGCGGAGCACGTCACGCTGGAGGTCGCCGAGGTCGGCGAGAAGCCGCTCCAGGTCGACCGTGACGGCGACCGCCTGCGGATCGGCTACGAACGCTCGATGGTGGAGGCCTTCGTGGCCCGGGTGCGGTCGCTGGGCAGCTCCGAGCGGGCGGTCGTCCGCCTCACGGTCCCGCCCGGGGTCCGGGTCGACGTCGGCACGATCGAGGCCGACGCCGACGTCAGCGGCACCGCCGGGACCGTGGTCAAGACCGTCACGGGGGCGGTGCGCACGGCGGGGACGTCGGGGTCGCTGTACCTGAAGTCCGTCTCCGGCGACGTGGCCGCCTCGGGACACACCGGCGACGTGTCCGCCCAGGTCGTCTCCGGTGCCCTGGCGCTCGAGGGGGCTCTCGGCAGGGTCTCCACGAGCAGCGTGTCGGGTGCGGTGGCCGTCACCGCGGCCGGCACCGTGCCGATGGTGTCGGCGAAGTCGGTCTCCGGCGACGTGGCGATCCGGCTCGACGAGGGCACCCCCCTCAGCCTCAAGGTCCGCGGTGCCGCGGGCCAGGCCGTGGTCGACGGCGAGGTGCTGCCCTCGACCACGCGCACCCTGTCCGTCGACCGCAGCGAGACCCCGACCGACGGGCGCAGCATCGCCTACGTCACCGCCGCCGTGACGAGCGCCCGGGTGATCGTCTCCCGCGGCTGAGCCGCGGCCGGGTCGCTACTCCGTGTCGTGCGGCAGCCCGAGCCAGGCGTGCCACCCGGTGTGCAGCACGAGCCAGGCCATCAGGCCGTAGCCGGCCTGGCCGGGGTAGGTCGACCCGGTGGTCGCCAGGTCGGCGAGCCACTGCTCGTGCTGGGCCAGCGGCGTGTACGTGTCCACGTAGGGCACCCGGCGGCGGCTGGCGACGTCGGAGAACGCGGCCGAGAGCTCGGCGATCCGGTCCCCGTCCTCCGGCCGGCCGGGCGGGGGACCGACGACGAAGGTCGACAGCCGACGGTTGTCGGCGACGTCGAGGATGTTGGCCAGGTTCAGCCGGGAGCGCGCCACCGACAGGCCCGAGTCGACGTCGTGGCGACCCAGGGCCACCACGAGCCGGTTGTCATGGGTCGCGTCCGGGCCGAACCGCGGCTCCGTCTCCGCCTCCCAGCGAGCTCCGAGGGTCGACGTCGTCTCGCCCGGCACCGCCAGGGTGAACGTCATCGCCGGGCGGTCGAACCGGGTCCGCGCCAGCACCCGGCCGGTCCAACCGAGCGCGCGACCGTCGCCTACGCCCACGGCGAGCTCGTCGCCCACCACGCAGATCCGCACCTCGCGGTCCGTCACGAGCTGTCACCGTCCCCTGCCGTGTCCCAGTCTTGCGCCGCCATTGTTCCGTGACCTGGCACGGCACGGCATGATCCCACGCCGTGGCGTGCGGTCACCCGCTGGCAGGGAGGCGTCCCCGCCGGGTTCGTGACGTCGTGCCGGGGACCGGCGGTCAGGGCGTGGTCCGTCACAGCAGGGTGGCACCCCAGCGCACCTCGTGCTCCTCGCCCGGGGCCAGACGCACGAGCCGGTCGCCGGTGTTGAACGCGTCCGCGTAGCAGCTCATCGGCTCCGCGGCCAGGCCGAGACGCTCGTGCCCGGTGATGTGGTCGGCCGAGCAGACCTGCCAGCAGTCCATCGACGAGTCCGCCCAGACGGCGGCGGTCCGGCCGTCCGGGCAGCCGAGCCGGCACCAGGACAGGCCCCGCTCGTCACGGGTCGCGCCGACCCAGGCGTCGTCGAGGTCGAGCCCCGCCAACGAGCGCGTCGTGCGCAGGTCGTGGTCGCCCGCGACCGGCTCGACGCCGGTGGGCAGCAGCCGGTCGTCGACCGTCACGTGCTCGGTCGCGTCCAGGCGGACGGTGCAGTCGTCGAGGTCGGCCCCGCCCGCGGAGAGCCAGGGGTGGAACCCGACCCCGTACGGCGCGGTGCCGGTGCCGACGTTGCGGGTGGTCACGCGGACCTCGAGGCCCTGCTCGGCGTCCAGGGCGTAGCGCACCCGGGTGGTGAGCTGGAACGGCCAGCCCTTCTGCGCGGGCAGCGCCAGCTCGAGCGTCACCGCGTGGTCGGCGACCTCGACGGCGGACCAGCGGTACCAGCAGCCCAGGCCGTGCAGCGCCGTGCCCCGGTCGGGTTCGCTCAGCGGGAGCTGGTGGGTCTCCCCGTCGTCCGTCGTGTAGCGGCCGTCGCGCAGCCGGTTCGGCCAGGGCACCAGGACGGCGGCGTTGAAGACCGGCGCCGGCTCGTGCTCGTCGAAGGGGACGAAGACGTCACGCCCGTCCACCGAGTACTCCCGCACCATGGCACCGACCTCGGTGATCGTGGCGCGGTGGGTGCCGGCGGACAGGCGGTACTGGGTGCCGGACGGCGCGGGCGCCGTCGCGGGGAGCTGGCTCGTGTTCACGGTCACACCGTAGTCGCCGAGCCCGATCGGTGCGTGCCGCGTACCGTGGGAAGGTCGACCCCACGGACTTGGAGAAACAGATGGAGAAGCGGGTACTCGGCCGGACCGGCCGGATGGTGTCGGTCGTCGGCCTGGGCACCTGGCAGCTCGGCGGGGACTGGGGCGAGGTGAGCGACGCCGAGTCGCGCGCCGTGCTCGAGGCGTCGCTCGAGGCCGGCGTGACCTTCTACGACACCGCCGACGTCTACGGTGACGGCCGCAGCGAGCAGGCGGTGGGCGCCTTCCTGGCGGACCACCGTGACGAGGGTCTCACCGTGGCCACGAAGATGGGACGCCGGGCGGACCAGGTGCCGGAGAACTACGTCCTGGAGAACTTCCGCTCCTGGACGGACCGGTCCCGGGCCAACCTCGGGGTCGACACGCTCGACCTGGTGCAGCTCCACTGCCCGCCCACGCCGGTGTACTCCCGCGACGAGGTGTACGACGCGTTGGACACCCTCGTCGACGAGGGCGTGACGGCCGCCTACGGCGTCTCGGTGGAGACCGTGGACGAGGCGCTGACCGCCATCGCACGGCCCGGTGTCGCGACCGTCCAGATCATCCTCAACGCGTTCCGGCACAAGCCGCTGGAGAAGGTCCTGCCCGCGGCGTCCGAGGCGGGCGTCGGGATCATCGCCCGCGTCCCCCTGGCCTCCGGCCTGCTGTCGGGCCGCTACACGAAGGACACCACGTTCGCCGAGGACGACCACCGCACGTTCAACCGCGGGGGAGAGGCCTTCGACGTCGGCGAGACGTTCTCCGGCGTCCCGTTCGAGGTCGGCGTCGAGGCCGCGGCGTCCTTCACCGAGCTGGCCGAGGGGCTCGAGCAGGACCTCACCCCGGCCCAGGCCGCGCTCGCGTGGGTCTGGCAGAGCCCGGGCGTCTCCACCGTGATCCCCGGTGCCCGCACCCCGGAGCAGGCGCGGCTCAACGCCGCCGCGGGCGGGGCGCACAGCCTCGGTCCGCTGTTCGCCTCCCGCGTGCGCGAGCTCTACGACGGGTCGATCCGCGAGCACGTCCACGACAAGTGGTGAGTCGATAGCGCAGGACGCACGAGAAGGGCCCGGGAGCGGATGCTCCCGGGCCCTTCTCGTGCTCGTGCTGCCTGGCCGGACCGTCAGCGGGTGAAGACCTGGTCGAGCAGGATCTCCTGCTCCTCCTTGTGCCGCTTCGCGGTGCCGGCGGCCGTGGACGCCGACGCCGGTCGGGAGATGACCTGGACCCGGGGCAGGTCCTCCGGCATCGCCAGGTGCAGGTAGGACCACGCACCCTGGTTCTGCGGCTCGTCCTGGACCCACACGACCTCGGCGTCCGGGTACGTGGCGATCTGCTCGCGCACCTGCTCCTCGGGGAACGGGTACAGCTCCTCGAGGCGCACCAGCGCCGTGCTGGTGTCCCCGCGCTTGCTGCGCTCGGCGGCCAGGTCGTAGTAGACGCGACCCGTGCAGAGCACCAGACGACGGACGTCGGCGGGGTCGACGTCCCCGCGGGCCACCGCGGGGTCCCCGAGCACCGGCTCGAACGTGCCGGTGGTGAAGTCCTCCACGCTGGAGGCGGCGGCCTTGAGGCGCAGCAGCTGCTTCGGGGTCAGCACCACGAGCGGGCGTCGCGGACGGGCGTAGGCCTGGCGGCGCAGCAGGTGCGCGTACGAGGCCGGCGTGGACGGCTGCGCCACGCTGATGTTGTTCTCCGCGGCGAGCTGGAGGAACCGCTCGGGCCGGGCCGAGGAGTGGTCCGGACCCTGTCCCTCGTACCCGTGCGGGAGCAGCATGACGACCGAGGAGTTCTGGCCCCACTTCTGCTCGGCGGAGGAGATGAACTCGTCGATGACGGTCTGCGCGCCGTTGACGAAGTCGCCGAACTGCGCCTCCCAGAGCACCAGGGCGTCCGGGCGCTCGACCGAGTAGCCGTACTCGAAGCCGAGGGCCGCGTACTCGCTCAGCGAGGAGTCGTACACCCAGAACTTCGCCTGGTCGCCCGACAGGTACAGCAGCGGGGTCCACTCCGCACCCGTGTGCCGGTCGTGCAGGACGGCGTGTCGCTGCGTGAACGTGCCGCGGCGCGAGTCCTGCCCCGCGAGCCGCACCGGCGTGCCCTCGATGAGCAGCGACCCGAAGGCCACGAGCTCGCCGAAGCCCCAGTCGATGTCGCCCTCCTTGGCCATGAGCTGGCGCTTCTCGAGCAGCTTGCCGAGCTTGGGGTGGACCGTGAAGCCCTCGGGCGGCTGGACCTGGACGTCACCGACGCGCTCCAGGACGGCGTGCGGGATCGCCGTCTTCCAGCCGACCATCGTGCCGGCGTCCTCACGCTGCGACTCCGGACGCTCCAGCCCGGCGATCTCCTCCGTGCCGGAGGAACGGTCGGACGAGGACGAGCCCTTGGTCTCGGTGAAGACCCGCTCGAGCTGTGCCTGGTAGTCCTTGAGCGCCTGCTCGGCCTCCTCGACGGTGATGTCGCCGCGGGCCACGAGGTTCTTCGTGTAGAGCTTGCGCACCGACTGCTTGGCCTCGATGAGGTTGTACATCAGCGGCTGCGTCATCGAGGGGTCGTCGCCCTCGTTGTGCCCGCGCCGGCGGTAGCAGACCATGTCGATGATGACGTCCCGGTCGAACTGCTCGCGGTAGGCGAAGGCGAGCTCGGCCACGCGGACGCAGGCCTCCGGGTCGTCACCGTTCACGTGGAAGACGGGGACCTGGTAGCCCTTGGCCACGTCGGTGGAGTACGTCGTCGAACGCGACGAGGACGGGCCCGTGGTGAAGCCGACCTGGTTGTTGATGACGACGTGGATCGTGCCGCCGGTGCGGTAGCCGCGCAGCTGGGCGAGGTTGAGCACCTCCGGCACGACACCCTGGCCCGCGAAGGCCGCGTCGCCGTGGATGAGCAGCGGCAGCACGGAGAACCCGTCGCCGCCGAGGTCGATCCGGTCCTGCTTGGCCCGCACGATGCCCTCGAGGACGGGGTCCACGGCCTCCAGGTGGGACGGGTTGGCCGCCAGGTAGACCTTCGTCGTGGCACCGGACTCGGCGGTGAAGGTCCCCTCGGTGCCGAGGTGGTACTTGACGTCGCCGGAGCCCTGGACCGACTTCGGGTCGATCTGGCCCTCGAACTCCTTGAAGATCTGGCCGTAGCTCTTGCCGGCGATGTTGGCCAGCACGTTGAGACGACCGCGGTGCGCCATGCCGACGCCGACCTCGTCGAGCCCGTTCTCGGCGGCCTTGGACAGGATCGCGTCGAGCAGCGGGATGACGGCCTCGCCGCCCTCGAGGGAGAACCGCTTCTGCCCGACGTACTTCGTCTGCAGGAACGTCTCGAAGGCCTCGGCCGAGTTCAGCCGGCGCAGGATCCGCAGCTGGTCCTCGCGCGGGGTGCGGGCGTAGCCGTGCTCGAGCCGGTCCTGCAGCCACTTGCGCTGGGTCGGGTCGGACAGGTGCATGTACTCGATGCCGATCGAGCGGCAGTAGGAGTCGCGCAGCAGGCCGAGCGTGTCGCGCAGCGTCGCCTTCGGCGTACCGCCGAAGCCGCCGGTCGGGAACGACCGGTCCAGGTCCCACAGCGTCAGCCCGTGGTTCTGGATGTCGAGGTCGGGGTGCTTGCGCTGGCGGTAGGCGAGCGGGTCGGTGTCCGCCATGAGGTGGCCGCGCGAGCGGTAGGAGTGGATGAGCTCGGCGATCTTGGCGGGCTTGGCCGCCTCGACGTCGGCGTCGACCGTGTTGTCGCGGACCCAGCGCACCGGCTCGTAGGGGATCCGCAGCGCCGCGAAGACGCGGTCGTAGAAGCCGTCCAGGCCGAGCAGCTTGCCCGCCAGGATCTTGAGGAACTCGCCGGACTGCGCACCCTGGATGATGCGGTGGTCGTAGGTCGACGTGACCGTCATGACCTTCGAGACGCCCATCCGGGCGAGCTGCTCCTCGGAGGCGCCGGCGAACTCCGCCGGGTAGTCCATGGCGCCGACGCCGATGATGGTGCCCTGCCCCTGCATGAGGCGGGGGACCGAGTGCACGGTGCCGATGCCGCCGGGGTTGGTCAGCGAGATCGTGGTGCCGGCGAAGTCGTCCATGCCGAGCTTGCCCCCGCGCGCCTTGCGCACGAGCTCCTCGTAGGCGGCCCAGAAGCCCGCGAAGTCGAGCTCCTCGGCCTTCTTGATGCTCGGCACGAGCAGCTGGCGCGAGCCGTCCGGCTTGGCCAGGTCGATGGCGAGGCCGAACCCGACGTGCGCGGGGTGGACCACGTGCGGCTTGCCGTCGGTGTGCTCGTAGTGCGCGTTCATGACCGGCATGTCGGCCAGCGCCTCGACGAGTGCGAAGCCGATGAGGTGCGTGAACGAGATCTTGCCGCCGCGGCCGCGCTTGAGGTGGTTGTTGATGACGATGCGGTTGTCGACCATCAGCTTGGCGGGGACCGCGCGCACCGACGTCGCGGTCGGCACCTCGAGCGAGGCCTCCATGTTCGTCACCACGCGCGCCGCGGGACCACGTAGCTTCTGCACGTCGTCCGTGGCCTCGTCCTCGTCGGACGCCGGCTCGGTGCGGGCGACCTCGGCGTAGGGAGCCGTGGCGGGCAGCGCCTCGGCGACCGGTGCGTCGGCCGCGGAGATCTCCGGGTCGGCCGGTACGGGGGCGGGCGCGGACGCCTGGGAGACCTCCGCCGCGGCGGTCCCGTCCGCGGCCGAGGAGGTCCCCTGCTCAGCACGCGAGGGCTCCTCGGTCTCGGTCTCCGTCTCGGTCTCCGCCTCGGCCGGGGCGGACGCGGCCGAGGCCGCCGTCGTCTCGGTCGGCGCCGGGGAGCCGTTCGACGGCGCCTCGTCCGACTCGCCCGGGGTGTAGTCCTCGAAGAAGTCCCACCACGCGGGGTCGACCGCGTTCTTGTCCTTCAGGTACTGCTCGTAGAGCTCGTCGACGAGCCACTCGTTGGCTCCGAACGACGCGCTCTCGGCGCTGATCGACTCTGACCCTGCCTTGGGGGACACCACGCCCGGATCGCCCACTTCCCAGATTGCATGCTTGGTACTGCCGCCCGATGGTCGGACCCCACCAGCGTAAGCCGTCCTGCCGGTTCTGCAGCGCCCGGGGTCGGCGCCTTGGCGCGGTGGACAAGGTCTTGCCCACCCGTGCGTGACGGGTGGGTAATCGGTCGTCAAAGGTGCGGGTGTCGTTGTCTCGTCCGGCGTCATGACCGGCTCACGGCCGCGGGTCGGACGGCGGCCCGTGTGACCGATCTCACGATCGGCGGGGTGCTCCTACTCGGTGGTCACGCCCGGAGCGGGGCGCGCCTCGGCCGGCAGGGTCACCCGCATCGTCGCGCCGGACTCGGTGTCGGCGACCGCGACGTGACCGCCGTGGAGGTCCACGGCCCACCGCACGATCGCCAGACCGATGCCGGTGCCGCCGCTCGTGCTCGCCACCGACCGGACGCTCGGGGCGCCGCTGGCGAACCGTTCGAAGACGCGCTCGCGGTCCTCGGGCGCGATGCCGGGCCCCTCGTCGCTCACCTCGATGACGACGTCGTCCTGCTCCGGGTAGGCGTCCAGGCGCACCGTGCCGCCGTGCGGCGAGTGCCGGATCGCGTTCTGCAGCAGGTTGGTCACCACCTGCCGGATCCGTTCGACGTCGGCCTCCAGCACGAGGTCCTCGGGGGTGACGTCCACGACGTACGCCAACCCCTTGGCGGCGTCCACCATCGACATGGACTCCGCGCACTCCTCGAGGAAGTCGCCCACCGAGAACTGCGTCAGCGTCAGCGCCGACGCGCCGGCCTCGACGCGCGACAGGTCCAGCAGGTAGGTGACGAGCCGCGTGAGCCGCTCGGTCTGCTGCAGCGACAGCTCGAGCGTCGCCGGGGTGGGTTCGGAGACCCCGTCGACGAGGTTCTCGAGCTGTGCCTGCAGGGCGGCGACGGGCGTGCGCAACTCGTGCGAGACGTTCGCGATCAGGTCACGGCGGATCCGGTCGGACGACTCCAGGTCGCCCGCCATCGTGTTGAACGCCTCGGCGAGCTGACCGACCTCGTCGCGACTGGTCGAGCGCACCCGGATCGAGTAGTCGCCGTCCGCCATGGCCCGTGCCGCGGCCGTCATCTCGCGCAGGGGGGACGTCATGCCCCGGGCCAGGAGCTGGGTGAGCACCAGCGAGACGATGATCGCCAGCGGGAACGTGCGGCTGGGGCCGAGGTCGTTGCGCAGACCCACCCAGGTGATGAGCACCCCGACGGTGACGCTGGCGACCACCAGCAGCCCGAGCTTGGCCTTGAGGGAGTGGATCGGGTCGAGGGGGCGGACGTCCCGGAGGCGGTGCTCGCGCCGTCGGTCACCGCCGTCGTCGTGAGCGGCTCCCACGCTCAGTCCGCCGGGGGCTCGAACGCGTAGCCGACCCCGTGCACGGTGCGGATGAGCTCCGAACCGAGCTTGCGACGCAGCGCCTTGATGTGGGAGTCGACGGTGCGGGTGCCGCTGGCGTCGGCCCAGTCCCAGACCTCCGCGAGCAGCTTCTCCCGGGTCTGGACCGTCTTGGGCGCGCTGGCCAGCATGACCAGCAGCTCGAACTCCGTCGGCGTCAGGTGCACCTCCTCGCCCTCACGGTGCACCCGCCGCTGGGCGCGGTCGATCGTCACGTCGCCGGCGACGAGCGGGGGCTCGGCCGGTGCCGACGCCGCGGCCTGCGCGGCACGCTCCACGCGGCGCAGCAGGGCCTTGACCCGGGCGACCAGCTCGCGCATCGAGAAGGGCTTGGTCATGTAGTCGTCCGCGCCCACGCCGAGGCCGATGATCATGTCGGTCTCGTCGTCCCGGGCGGTGAGCATGAGGATCGGCGTCGGGTGCTCGGCCTGGATCCGGCGGCAGACCTCCAGCCCGTCGAGCCCCGGCAGCATCACGTCCAGCACGACGGCGTCCGGGTGCAGGCGGGCGGCGGCGTCCACGCCGGCGAGCCCGTCGCGGGCGACCTCGACCCGCCATCCCTCGGCGGAGAGGCGCTGCGCGATGGCCGTCGCGATGGCCGGCTCGTCCTCCACGACGAGGACGGTGGCGTTCTGCTGGCCCTGGCCGGGCCCGCTCGCAGTGGTGGTCATGACCCCTATCTTGCACGCACAACCTCAGGTTTCGCTGGGCAGAGGCGGGCGTGGCGGGCGCTGCCGCGGAGCCGATACGATCTGGTCACGATGGACGACAGTCGATATACCGGTCCGCCGAGCAGCTGGAGTCTGCCGTGCTGACCGACGTGCTCATGCTCGGTGTCGGTGTGCTGCTCACCGCCGGTACCGCGATCTTCGTGGCCAGCGAGTTCTCCCTGGTGACCCTCGACCCCGCGGTCGTGGGGGCCGACGACGAGGAGGGCGACAGTCCCCCGCCCGGCCGGAGAGGCCCCGATCGTCGGGACCGCATCGTCCGAGCCGGGCTGAAGCACCTGTCGACGGAGCTGAGCTCCGCGCAGGTCGGGATCACCGCCACCACCATCCTGCTGGGCTACACCGCCCAGCCGGCGCTGCTGTCGCTGTTCGGGGCGTCCTTCGCCGGGACGCCGTTGGGCGAGGGCGTGTCCGCCGTGCTGGCCTTCACCCTCGCGCTCGTCGTGGTCAACGGGTTCTCGATGCTCTTCGGCGAGCTCATCCCGAAGAACTTCGCCCTCTCGGCGCCGCACGGCACCGCGCGGGCGGTGGTGCCGCTGCAGCGTGCCTTCACGATCGCCGCGGGGCCGCTCATCCGCGTCCTCAACGGGTCCGCCAACGCGATCCTGCGCCGGATGGGCGTCGAGCCGCGCGAGGAGCTCTCCGGTGCGCGCTCGGCGACCGAGCTCGTCTCGCTGGTCCGACGGTCGGCCCAGGAGGGGACGCTCGAGAAGGGCACGGCGACGCTGCTGGCGAACCTGCTCGAGCTCGACGAGCTGGTCGCCCGGGACGTCATGACCGATCGCACCCGCATGGTGGTGGTCAACCGTGACACCAGCGCGACGGAGGTCGTCTCGCTCGCCCACCGCACCGGCCACTCCCGGTTCCCGGTGATCGGCGACGACCGGGACGACGTCGTGGGCCTCGTGCACCTGCGCCGTGCGGTCTCCGTGCCCTTCGAGCGCCGCGACGAGGTGCCGGCCGGTGCGCTGATGGTCGAGGCCCCGCGGGTGCCCGAGACCGTCAGCCTCGGCCCGCTGCTCGTCGAGCTGCGGGGGCTGGGCCTGCAGATGGCCGTCGTGGTCGACGAGTACGGCGGCACCTCCGGCGTCGTGACGCTGGAGGACGTCGTCGAGGAGCTCGTCGGCGACGTCACCGACGAGCACGACCGCCGCCGTGGCGGGGTCGCCGGCCTGGCCGACGGCGCCTGGTCCGTCCCCGGCGTCCTGCGCCCCGACGAGCTGGAGGAGGCCACCGGCCTCTGCGTCCCGGAGGCGCCCTCCTACGAGACGCTCGGCGGTCTGGTGATGGCGCACCTGGGACGGCTCCCGGAGATCGGGGACGAGGTCCAGGTCGACGACGTCGTGCTCCGTGTCGACCTGATCGACGGACGACGCATCGAACGGCTGCGCGCGCGGTCGCGGCAGGAGGGATCCGCATGAGCACCGGGAGCGCCCTGCTGATCGGTCTGCTGCTGCTGGTGGGCAACGCCTTCTTCGTGGGGGCGGAGTTCGCCGTGCTGTCCGTGCGGCGCAGCACCATCGAACCCCGGGCCGAGGCGGGGGAGAAGCGCGCCAAGGTCGTGCTGTGGGCGATGGAGAACGTGTCCCTGATGCTGGCCTGCGCCCAGCTGGGCATCACGGTGTGCTCCACGGGGCTCGGCATCATCGCCGAGCCCGCCCTGGCGCACCTGCTGGAGGGTCCCTTCGAGACGATGGGGATCCCCGAGCAGCTCGTGCACCCCGTGGCGCTGGTCATCGCGCTCGGCATCGTCGTCTACCTGCACGTCGTGCTCGGCGAGATGGTGCCGAAGAACCTCGCGGTGACCGGTCCGGAGCGTGCCGCCCTGTGGTTCGCGCCGCCGCTGGTCCTCATCGCGCGGTTCGTGCGCCCCGTCATCGTGGCGCTCAACTGGATCGCGAACCACGTGATCCGCCTGCTGGGCGTCGAGCCCAAGGACGAGGTGGCCTCCGCGTTCACCGTCGAGGAGGTGCAGTCGATCGTCGAGGCCTCGCGCGCCGAGGGCGTGCTCGAGGACGACGAGGGACTGCTCACGGGAGCCATCGAGTTCTCCTCGCGTACGGCGCGGGACGTGATGGTGCCTGTCGACGCCCTGGTGACCGTGTCACCCGGAGCCACGCCCGACGACGTCGAGCACGAGGTGTCCCGCACCGGCTACAGCCGCTTCCCCATGGCCGCACCGGACGACGCCGAGGGTGCGCGGAGCCTGCTGGGCTACCTGCACCTCAAGGACGTCCTGTACGCCACCAACGGCAACCGTTCCCGGCCGGTCCCGACGTGGCGCGTCCGCGCCATGGCGACGGTCGCCCCGACCGACGAGGTCGAGGACACGCTGCGGGCGATGCAGCGCTCCGGTGCGCACCTCGCCCGGGTCGACGACGGCGGACGCACGGTCGGCGTGGTCTTCCTGGAGGACATCCTCGAGGAGCTCGTCGGCGAGGTTCGTGACGCGATGCAGCGCCGGCGTTGAGGCATGAACAAGGTGTGAACAAGGGGGGACTTGGACGGGGGGCGGGCCACCGCTAGGGTGCGGTCACAGACCGACACCGGCGGTTCGCGGAAGCGACGTCGTCGCAGGTCGACCGGGAGATGCACGACATGGCCACGCAGGGCGCGGCCGGACGCAGGAGGTGGAGTGGACGCGACGCCGCAGGGTGACGACGCGACCCCGCGCTCCCGCCGAGAGATCCGTGAGGCCGAGCAGGGCCGGTCGGGCCGGACGGCCCGCACCCGTCGGCCCGCGGGGGGCCGGGCACGGTCCCGCGGGGCCCACGCCGCCCCGGCGGGGCACACCTGGATCACCCGGGCGACCGTGCTCGGCTCCCTGGCCGCCGCGACCATCGCGGGGCCGCTGACCGCGGGTGCGCAGGGTGACGAGCGGTCGCCCTTCGACCTGGACGACCCGACCTCGTCGGGTCCCTCCACGCTCGCGCTGCTCCAGTCCGGCGCGTCGACGCCGCCCACCGCGTCCTCCATCGCCGCGGTCCCGCGCGAGCGCAACACCGTCGACGTCGCGAGCCGCGCCTCGGCCGACCGTGAGCCGCTGCCCGACTGCGACCCCTCGGCCCCGGTCGACGGCGGCAACGGGCAGCTCGCCGACCACTCGCTGTGCGACCTCTGGCAGCCCGGCGAACAGCTGCGGCCCGACGCCGCCGTCGCCCTGAGCGCCCTCAACGAGGCGTTCAACGCGCGGTTCGGCCGCAACCTCTGCCTGGTCGACAGCTACCGGTCCCTGTCCTCCCAGTACGCCGTGAAGGCCAGCCGCGGCTACCTCGCGGCGACGCCCGGCACCTCGATGCACGGCTGGGGACTCGCGATCGACCTGTGCTCGAAGGAGACGGGGAGCTCGGAGGTCTACGGCTGGCTCTGGGACAACGCGCCGGCCTACGGGTGGGAGAACCCGCCGTGGGCCCAGCGGGGCGGGTCCGGCAAGTACGAGCCGTGGCACTTCGAGTTCCGTGCCGGCGTCGAGGAAGTCTCCTACTGGCACTGAGCCGAGCACGGCGGCGTAGTCTCGACCCATGGCCACGGACTACTCCGACTTCGAGTTCGAGCGGCGCTTCCTGGTGCGCGACCTGCCCGACGTCCTGCGCGACGCGCCGTCGCTGATCGTCCAGTCCTACTACCTGTCCGACGGCGGCTACGCCCTGCGCGTCCGTGCCCAGGCCGGCGGAGTGGACGCGGCCCTCGACGCGACGAGCGACGCCCGCGACGTCCTCGCCCGGTGGCGTGACCGGGTCGACTTCGCCGCGATGACGGTCAAGGGGCCCTCCGCCGGCGGCACGCGCTACGAGGCGGAGCGGGAGCTCGACCCCCTCGTCGCGGTCGAGCTCGTGCGCCGGGGCGGCGCGCGCGTCGTCAAGACGCGCTACGCCGCCTGGCTCGGCGCGGACGGCTGGTCGATCGACGTCTTCGGCGGCGCGAACCACCCGCTGGTCGTGGCCGAGTGCGAACGGTCCGGCCCGGTGACCGAGCTGCAGATCCCCGACTTCTGCGTCACCGAGATCACCGACGACCGCCGCTTCTCCAACGAGTCCCTGGCCGTGCGGCCCTACGGGGAGTGGGCGGCCGCCTACGCCGAGGAGCTGGCCGCGCACGGGCCCGCGTTCCGGGAGGACTTCGGTCCGAACCAGGAGCTCGGCGGCCTGTAGCGCGGCCGGCCCTCCGGTCAGCCGCGCAGCCGGGCCATCCAGGCCTCGACGTCCTCCGGCCGCCGGGGGAGCGCCGCCGAGAGGTTCTCGTTGCCGTCGGCGGTGACCAGGACGTCGTCCTCGATGCGCACGCCGATGCCGCGGTACTCCTCGGGCACGGCCAGGTCGTCCGCCTTGAAGTACAGGCCGGGCTCGATCGTGAACACCATCCCGGGCTCGAGGACGCCGTCGAGGTACATCTCGCGGCGGGCCTGCGCGCAGTCGTGCACGTCGAGGCCGAGGTGGTGCGAGGTGCCGTGCACCATCCAGCGGCGGTGCTGCTGACCCTCCGGCGACAGGGACTCCTCGGCGGATACGGGCAGCAGGCCCCACTCCTCGAGCCGGGCGGCGATGACCTCCATCGCGGCGGCGTGGATGTCGCGGAACCGCGCCCCCGGCTTCGCCACGGCGAACGCGGCGTCGGCGGCGTCGAGCACCGCGGTGTAGATCCGGCGCTGGACCTCGGTGTACTCGCCGTCCACGGGCAGGGTGCGGGTGACGTCGGCGGTGTAGAGCTCGTCGATCTCGACGCCCGCGTCCAGCAGCACCATCTCGCCACGGCGGACCACGCCGTCGTTCGTGATCCAGTGCAGCGTCGTGGCGTGATCGCCGGCGGCGGCGATGGTCTCGTAGCCGACCGTGTTGCCCTCGAGCCGGGCGTGGGCGTCGAACGCCGTCTCGATGACGCGCTCCCCCCGGCGGTGCTCCACCGCCCGCGGCAGGGAGCGGACGACCTCCTCGAACCCCTCGATCGTGCGCGCGACGGCGTCACGCATGAGCTCGACCTCGAGCTCGTCCTTGACCAGGCGCAGCTCGGAGGCGGCTTCGGCGAGGGCGTCGTCCTGCGCCTGCTCCTGGGTGCCGGCCTCGGTGCGGATCGCCTCGATCACCGCCGTGATCTCCTCGTCGGCCTCGGCGATCACCAGCACCTGCACGCCGTCGGTGCCGACGTCCTTGGCCAGCGCCTCCCGCAGCTCGTCGACGTGGCGGGCCTCGATGCCGGTCGCGGTGGTGACGTCGTCCAGCGTCGGACGGGCGCCGACCCAGAACTCGCCGTAGCGGGAGTCCGCGTAGAACTCCTCGGTGTCGCGCGGTGCGAGGGGACGCACGTACAGCACGGCGTGGTGCTGGGAGCCGCCGTCGCCCTCGCCCTCGGCGGTCGGGTGCAGGACCAGCACGGCGTCGGGCTCCTGGTCGGTGCCGAAACCGGTGAGGTGAGCGAACGCCGAGTGCGGTCGGAACCGGTAGTCGGTGTCGTTCGAGCGCTGCTTCAGCGGCCCCGCGGGGATCACCAGGCGGGTGCCGGCGAAGCGCGCCGAGAGCCGGGCCCGCCGGGCCGCGGTGAACGGGACGGCCCGGCCCGGCGTGACGCCGAGGTCCTGCCGGGGCGCCCACCGGGAGGTGATGAACTGCTTGAACGCGTCCGAGGTCGGGCGCTGCGAACGGTTGCTGCCGCGCTCGGTGATCGTCTCGTCGCTGGGTCGGTCGACCGGGGTGGTGTCGCTCATGGGCCCAGTCTCGCACCTCGGGAGGGCCGGGTGAGGCTTCCCGGACCGGCGGGGGTCAGTCGCGGGCGAAGTCCGCCAGCGCGCGGCTCAGCACGCGGTTGTAGTCGTCCGGTGCGTCCAGGTGGACGTCGTGGCCGATCCCGGGGACGACGACGAGCGCACCCCGGTCCGCGGTCCGGGCGAAGCGCTGCTCCTGCCAGCGCAGGTGGCAGCGTGCCCCGTTGACCAGCCACACCGGGACGTCGACCGCCTCGAGGTCCGCCAGCGCCGACCAGCCGGACAGCTCGCCCAGCGCGTCGGTGACGAGGTCCCAGCCCGGCCGTTCGTCCCGGTCGTTCCCGGCTCCGGGAGCCAGGCGGCGCATGACGGAGCTCCCGGCGCGGACCAGCCCGTCGGCCACGTCCCGGTACAGGCGGACGGGCTTGCCCCGCGGCTCGGTGCTGCACCCGGAGGCGACGACGCCGAGCAGCGGTCGGTCCTCGTCCGGCGTCGTCCGCTGGGCGGCCCAGCCGAGGGAGACGTAGCCGCCGAGCGACTGGCCGACCATCATCACCGGGGTGTCGCGGGGGAACGAGGCGACGGCGTCGTCGAGGTGGTCCCAGGCCCGACGGAACGAGAAGCGCTCGGACATCCGCCGTCCGTGACCGGGCAGGTCGACGGCGACGGCCGAGTGCCCCAGCGCCTCCAGGTGGTCCACCTGCCGCGCCCAGGCCGAGCCGTCCTGGCGCATGCCGTGCACGAGCACGACACCGACCTGTCGGGTCGGTGTCGTCGGGGCGTGGGATTCGAGCAGGGCGGCACTCACGATCTCCATCCTCCTCCTCCGGTGCGCCCGCCCGTCGGGGGGCGCGTGGAGAGCGTGTGAGGGCATGGCGGCGCTTCCCTACACTTGGCGCGTGATCGACCTCCATACCCACTCCCGTGCCTCGGACGGCACGGACACCCCACGCGGCGTCCTCGAGGCCGCGGCGTCGGCCGGCGTGACCGTCGTGGCGCTGACCGACCACGACTCCACCGCCGGGTGGGACGAGGCGGCGGCAGCCGTGGCGGACACCGGCGTGGCGCTGGTGCGCGGCATCGAGATCTCGACGCGGGCGCGCACGCCCGAGGGCGGGATCAGCGTGCACCTGCTCGGCTACCTGCACGACCGGGAGCACCCCGCGCTGCTGGCGGAGCTGCAGCGCACCCGGGACGACCGCGTGCAGCGGGCCCGGCGCATGACCGAGCGCCTCGCCGAGGACTACCCGGTGACGTGGGAGGACGTCGTGGCCCAGACGCACGGCGGCGCCACGGTCGGCCGGCCGCACCTGGCGGACGCCCTGGTGGCGGCCGGGGTGGTCGCGCACCGTGACGAGGCGTTCGCGACGATGCTGCACCCGGGAGCCCCGTACTACGTACCGCACTACGCCCCGGACACCGCGGACGCCGTGCGGGCAGTGCTGGCCGCGGGCGGTGTGCCCGTCATGGCGCACCCGCGGGCGGGCCGGCGCGGGCGCGTGGTCACGGAGGAGACGATCGCCGAGCTGGCCGAGGTCGGCCTGGCCGGGCTCGAGGCCGACCACCGGGACCACTCCGCCGACGACCGTGACAGGATGCGGGGGCTCGCGCGCGAGCTGGGGCTGCTCGTCACCGGTGCGAGCGACTACCACGGGGTCGGCAAGCAGAATCGCCTGGGCGAGCACACCACCGACCCGGACGTGCTGGCGGAGATCGAGGAGAGGGGAACGCTGGAGGTGCTGCGGCCGTGGACACGATGATCGACCTGACCCTGTTCACCCAGGTCTTCGTGACGCTGTGGGTGATCATGGACCCGCCCGGGACGATCCCGGTGTTTCTCGCGCTGACCTCCACGATGGGGGCCAAGCAGCGCAGCCGTGCGGCCCTGCAGGCGGTGACGGTCGCGTTCTGCGTGATCGTGGTCTTCGCGCTCTTCGGTCAGCAGCTGCTGTCGTACATGGGGATCTCGCTCGCCGCGCTGCAGGCGTCGGGGGGTCTGCTGCTGCTCATCGTGGCGATGCAGCTGCTCATCGGCCACTTCGACACCGGCGAGGCGACGGCGGCGACACCGGGGGCGAACGTGGCCCTGGTCCCGCTGGGTACCCCCCTGCTGGCAGGACCGGGCGCGATCGTGGCCACGATGGTGTTCGTGCAGCAGGCCGACATCGAGGGGGACTGGGTGCCCCCGGTGGCGGCCATCGCGCTCGCCATCGTGCTGGTGCACGTCTCGCTGTACCTGGCGATGCGCTTCGCCGAGGTGCTGCACCGAGTGCTCAAGGACTCCGGCGTCACGCTCATCACCCGGATCGCCGGCATCCTGCTCGCCGCGATCGCCGTGCAGCAGATCGCCGACGGCGTCATGGAGTTCATCGCGACGGCGTGAGGGTCCTGGGGTCAGGCGTCGAGCGGGGAGAGGGTGACCTCGACCGCGGCGCCCGGCTCCAGGCCCTCGGCCTGTCGCACGGCCTTCTTCATCGGCAGCACGTAGCCGTCCTGGTCCTGGGACGGGAACACGGACGTCTGCCACGTCGTCGACCCGACGCGGACCCGGACGCGGATCGACCCGAAGCCGCGGGGCGGCAGCGGGACGTCGGCGAGCAGGTCGGACTCGTCCGGCGGCACGGTGACGAACCACCAGGAGTCGTCCTGCCGTGCGTCCCACCGCCACAGCGGTGCGGTGAACGTGAGCTCCACGGGCACACGGTACGTCAGGCCCCCGACGGCGGCTCAGAAGACGTCCAGCGCCGCCCCGACCGACTCGATGCGTTCCATGCGCCGGTGCGCGACGTCGCCGAGCTCGGCGAGGACGGCCGACACGACCGCTTCCACCAGCGCCATCGCCGGCGCCATCGCGTCGTAGGCCGAGGCGGTCCCGGTGTCGCTCGGCAGGACCGCGTCCGCCAGGGAGGCCACGGGGGAGAGCCACACGTCGGTGAAGAGCACCACGGACGCCTTGCGGTCGACGGCGAACTGCGCCAGGCGGGCGGAGTCCTTCTCGTAGCGTCGGTAGTCGAAGACGACGAGGACGTCACGATGCCCCAGGTCGGCCAGGGCGTGGGTGCGTCCCTCGGGGCGGTCCGTGACGTACTCGACGTCCGGCCGCATCTGCTGCAGGTGCTGGACGAGGTACAGCCCGACCAGCCGGCTGAACCGGCCCCCGACCACGAGCACGCGCCGTGCGTCGCGGGCGAGCAGGTCCACGGCGCGGGAGAAGTCGCTCGGCGGCAGGTCGGCGAAGGTCCGCCGGACGGCTTCCTCGGCGGCCGGCGCGTAGCGTGCCAGCGCCTCGTCGGCGCCGGTCGCGTCGGCGACGTCGCGGGACCGGTAGAGCGACAGCGGGGACGCGCTGCGGTCGTCGAGGTCGGCGCGCAGCGCGGCCTGGAAGGCCGGGAAGCCGGAGAAGCCGAGCCGCGAGACGAACCGCACCACCGTCGGACCGCTGACGCCCGCCCGTGCCGCGAGGACGGCGACGGTCTCGAACCCGGCCGACGGGTAGGCGGACAGCAGCACGCGCCCGACCTTGCGCTCGGCCGGCGTGCAGTCCCCGAGGCGGCGACGGATCTGGTCGGCCAGGCCCGACGGCTGGGTGCTCGTGGTCACGGCACCTCCTGTCTGTGCTGGTGCCGGGCAGCGTAGCAAGCGGCGGTCGCCGTGCTCGCCACGCCGCCCGGCGCGGCTCACGATGCTCAGGGACGGGGCCGGAGGGACACCGTGAGGTCCTCGAACGACGTCGCCCGGGCGCCGTCGGTCGACCGTGCCCGGAAGCCCGCCCCCTCGAGCAGGCGGACCTCGTAGGTCGGGTCGTCCTCGACCGTCGTCCCGGTGGTCGTGCGGTCGCGCGACGACGCGAGGTCGAGCGCGAGGTCGGTGAGCACGAACTCGGTGCCGTCCCCGTTCAGGGAGGAGAACACGTCCGTGCTCCGGGACTCGACGCCGTGCGTGTCCGGGCGCAGCACGGTCGAGCCCTCGGCGGCCACCGGGGTCCACGTCGCGGCGTCGTAGCCGTCACCCGCGCTCAGCCACGACCAGCGGACCGCCGAGATCGCCCATCCGTCGGCGGTGGTCCGGTGGTGCGCCTCGCGCAGGTCGAGCACGTTGACGCCGTTCGCGCCGAGCACCGTCAGACGTTCGTGGTCGGTGCCGGCCGCGTCCACGACGAGCGCGGTGTCGGGGTCGACGCCGAAGACACGGTCCTGGCCGGTGTCGGCGGCGAGGCGGATCGCACGGCCCTGCCGTCCCCAGGCCCCGAAGTGGGTGTCGAGCAGGCCCGAGGTGAAGAAGCCGAACCCGCCCTCGGGCAGGTACCCCAGCTCGGTCGGGTCGGCGAAGTAGCCGGGGGCGCTGCCGTCGACCAGGGCCTCCCAGCTCTCGCCGCCGGTCACCATGTCCTGCCCGGCCATGATCTGCATGCCGGCCGAGGTGCCGGCCACGACCGCGCCGGCCTCGAACCGGTCGCGGATCGCCGCCAGCAGGGGGGTGTCGGCCTGCGCCTCGCCCTCCGTCATCAGGGTGACGTAGCGGTACTGGTCGCCGCCCCCGAAGAAGAATCCGGTCATGTCCGCGACCTGGGCGGCGACGTCGGGGTCGGACGCCACCTCGGGGTGGTCGAGGTCGAGCGGGATCCACGTCGTCTCGCCGGCGCCGAAGCCCTCGAGGATGTCGGCGTAGTAGGTGCCGTTGAACTCCGCGTTGTTGGCCCACTGCGTCCCGGCGTCGGGGTCCTGGGAGGCCGGGATCGCCGCTGCGGTGACGATGCCGATGTGGGCGTCCGCGCCGCCCGCCCGGTCGACGATCTCGCCGTAGACCTCCTCGTTGTCGTCGTCGAGGGAACCGCCGACCAGCACGAGCTGGCCGCCGTCGGGGTCAGGTGCTGCCTGGGCGGCGGTGGCCGCCGTGAGCGGTACCGCGAGGGCGGTGCCCAGCAGGATCGCGATCGTCCGGGAGTGCCGTGCTGACGTCATCGGTCGTCCTTTCGTGCGGGTCGGTCGTGCGGGGTGGTGGTGGAACGGCCGACGTCGAGGACGAGGCCGGCGAGCAGGGCGACGCGTGCGGGGACCGAGGACAGGTCGAGCCACTCGGCGTCGCTGTGGTCGCCGCCGCCGACCGGACCGAGGCCGTCCAGCGCCGGCGTGCCCGTGGCGGCGGCGAAGTTGGTGTCGCCGACCCCGCCCGTGGCGGCGCCGGCGACCGTGAGTCCCAGGTCCTGCGCCCGGCGGACCGCGCGACGCAGGAGCTCGGTGGAGGCGGGCGTCGGCTCGAACGGAGGGCAGTGACCGGACCGTGCCGTCGTGCCGTTCACGCCCGCCGCGGCCAGGTCGTCCACGAGCGCGTCGACGGTGCCGAGCATCTCGTCGAGGGCGACGGCGGTCGTCGCGCGGACCTCGAGCCGGAGCTCGGCGACGTCGGCCACGACGTTCGGGCGGGACCCGGCCCGCACGACGCCCACGTTGAGGGAGACGCCGTCGCGGGTGCGGGCCGCCTCGTGCAGCGCGACGACGAGCCGGGCCGCGGCGAGCGCCGCGTCCGCGCCGCGCTCGGGTTCGATCCCCGCGTGGGCCGACCGGCCGTGCAACGTGATGTCGACGTCGCACACGCCCTTGCGCGCCCGGACGAGGTCGCCGTTCTCGCGTGCGCACTCCAGGCCGAGCACGACGTCCGCCGTCCTGGCCAGGGACGTCAGGAGCCCCACGCTGCGGGGGGAACCGACCTCCTCGTCGGGACTGACGAGCAGGACCACCTCGCCGCGACGGGGGCCGGGCAGGTCCGCGAGGAGCTCCATGGCGTGGATGCCGGCGAGCACCCCGCCCTTGTCGTCGCTGACGCCCGGCCCGAGGACCCGTCGCCCGGCACGGCGGGTGCGGCGCCGCGCCGCGGTGCCGTCCGGGTAGACCGTGTCCGCGTGGCCGACGAGCAGGACCTGGGCGTCGGTCGGCACCGCCAGACGCGCGACCAGGGCGGGTCCGACGGCGGGACCGTCACCGTCCAGCTCCACGATCCGGGTCCGTGCACCGAGCGCCTCGACCCGGGCGGCGCACCACGCGACCACGCGACGGGTGCCCGCGGCGTTCCAGGTGCCCGAGTCGAACGACGTCAGCTCCGTGAGCTCCTCGGCGTACCGCGCGAGCGAGCTGGTGGCCCGGCGCAGCAGGACGGAGCTCTCGGCCGAGGGGCCGGCGGTGGCCGTCGCCTGCTCGACGCCCGTCACAGGACCCTCGCGAGGAAGGACCGGGTGCGCTCGTGGCGGGGGTCGCCCAGGACCTGTCGGGGGTCGCCGGACTCGACGATGACGCCGTCGGCCATGAACGCGGCGACGTCGGCGACCTCGCGGGCGAAGCCGACCTCGTGCGTGACGACGAGCATGGTCATGCCGTCGGCCGCGAGGTCCCGCATGACGTCGAGCACCTCGCCGACGAGCTCCGGGTCGAGCGCGGACGTGGGCTCGTCGAAGAGGAGGAGCCGTGGGTCCATCGCCAGCGCCCGCGCGATGGCGACGCGTTGCTGCTGGCCGCCCGAGAGCTGCGACGGGTACGACGAGGCCTTGTCGGCCAGCCCCACGCGGTCGAGCAGCTCGCGGCCCCGGTCGGCGGCCTCGGTGCGGGCCCGGCGGCGCACGACCACCGGCCCTTCCATGACGTTCTCCAGGGCGGTGCGGTGCGGGAACAGGTTGAAGCGCTGGAAGACCATGCCGATGTCGGCCCGGCGTCGCGCGATCCGGCGTTCGGACAGCTCGTAGAGCTTGCCGCGGCGCTTCTCGTACCCGACGTCGTGGCCGTTGACGAGCAGGCGGCCGCCGTCGATCCGTTCGAGATGGTTGACGCAGCGCAGGAACGTGGACTTGCCCGAGCCGGAGGGCCCGAGCAGGCAGACCACCTGTCCGGGCTGGACGGCGAGGTCGATGCCCTGCAGCACCTGGGTGCTGCCGAAGGACTTGACGACACCGCGGGCGTCGACCAGCGGGTCCTCGGGCCCGGCGTGGGCGAGCGGCGCATCGGTGGCGGGAGCGGTCATCGGGTCCTCCTCGGCATCAGGGCCCGCGACAGCGGGCGACGGGTGGCGCCGGGGTCGACGCCGCGGCCGAAGCGCTGCTCGAGCCATCGCTGGGGGACGGTCAGCAGCGTCGTCAGCACCAGGAACCAGATGCTCGCCACGATCAGCAGGGGGATCACCTTGAAGTTCTGCGCGTACACGGCCTGCAGGTTGGACATCAGGTCCTGGCCGGCGATGACCGAGACCAGCGCCGTCGTCTTGAGCATCGTGAGGGTCTCGTTGCCCATCGGCGGCACGATGACGCGCATCGCCTGCGGCAGCACCACCCGGCGCAGCGTCTGGGCGGGCGTGAGGCCGAGCGACTTGGCGGCCTCCGTCTGGCCCTTGTCGATGGACTGGATGCCGGCCCGGACGATCTCCGCGGCGTAGGCCACCTCGTTGAGGCCCAGGGCGAGCAGGGCCGCGACGGTGGCCGGCACGAGCTGGGACGTGGGGGCGGAGAACAGCACGACGTCGGTGAACGGCACCGTCAACGAGATGGTGGGGATGAACGCGCCGAGGAACCCCCAGAAGATGATCTGGATGAGGATCGGCGTTCCCCGGAACGCCCAGATGTACACGCCGGCGACGACGCGCAGGACCGGGTTCGACGACAGCCGCATGACGGCGACGACGGTGCCGCCGACGATGCCCATGACCATGCCGGCGAACGTCAGCCAGACGGTGACGAACAGCCCGCGGAAGGTCAGGGGGGCGAAGAGGTACTCGCCGACCGTGGGCCAGTCGAGGTTCGGGTTGCGGCCCACGGCGAGCAGGAACCAGACGGAGACCGCCAGCACCAGGGCGCCGACGGTGAACCGTCCCCAGTGCCGCAGGGGGACGACGGGGAGCTGGGCGTCGGTGGGGGTGGTGGCGGGCTCGTGCGGGGCGACGGTGGTCGGCATGTCAGGACGTCGCACCGTTGATGGTGGCCTCGTCGATGGCGATGCCCGTCAGGCCGTACTCGTCGAGGATCGTGGTGTAGGTGCCGTCGTCCATCAGGGACTGCAGCGCGGCCTGGATCGCCTCGGGCAGCCCGGTGGCGGAGTTGGCGATCCCGATGCCGTTGAGCGTGGCGTCGTAGCCGTTCGGGGCGGCGGGGTCGTCGATGCTGTCGAAGGCCGCCCCGTCGTCGGCGGTCTTGGCGACGTAGCCCGCGGAGGGCTTGGTGAGGACCGAGGCCACGACGGCGCCGCTGCGGATCGCCAGCTGAGCGTCGGAGTCCTTGGGGTACGTCTTGAGCTCCACCGGCTCGGCGCCGGACTCCTCGCACTCGGCGGCCCAGTCCTGCACCAGCTCGACCTGCTTGGACCCGGCCTGCGCGGCGACGGGTCGGCCGCACAGGTCCGTGTAGGTCGTGATGCCCTCCGGGTTGCCGTCGGCGACGAGCATGCCGGTGCCGGACGCGGAGTAGTCGACGAAGGTCAGCGCCTCCTGCCGTTCGACGGTGTCCGTCATGGCCGAGATCGTGACGTCGTACTTGCCCGCCTGGATCGCCGGGATGATGCCGTCGAACTTCTGGGCGGCGAAGGTGAAGTCGACACCCAGCACGGCGCCGATCGCCTGGCCGAGGTCGTGGTCGAGGCCCGTGATCTCGTCGGACCCCTCCTCGACGTACATCTCGAAGGGCGGGTAGGGGACGTCGGTCGCGACGCGGACGACGCCGGCGTCGAGGTACTGCTGCGGCAGGAGCGCCCGGATGTCGGGGTCGACGGCGATGTCGACACCGGCCACCTCCGTGGTGGCGCCCGGGGTGGTCCCGGCGGACGACCCGGCCTCGTCCGCCTCCGAGGGCGAGCAGGCGGCGAGAGCGAGGACGGCGAGGGCGGCCACCGGGGCGGCCAGCGGTCGTGCGATCGGCGAGCGGTGCATCGTGTCAGCTCCTGTCGGTCGGTGTGATGTAACAAACATTCCAGCCCGAGCAGAAGCGTGTCTAGATGTAACGTGTGTTGTTGACCATTTCGTGACCTTGGGCCACGAGAAAGGGCTCGGACCGTGACGGTCCGAGCCCTTTCCGGTCGTGCGCGAGGGGAGCTGCCCTCGCCGACGACGATGTCAGTCGGTGCCGGCCGACGGCGTGCCGCCGCCCTGGCCCTCGGCGGAACCGCTGCGGCGGCGACGCCGACGCCGGCGGCGCTGGCCGCCCTCGCCGTTCGCGTCCTGGCCCTGGGCAGGTCCCCCGGCGGGCTGCTCGGCACGCGGGCCGGCGTCGGAGCGGCGCTCCTGGCCGCCCGAGCGCTGCCCCTGGGCGCCGCGTCCGCCGCGGGAGCGTCCGCCCCCGTCACGGCCCTGGCCACCACGAGCGCCCTGGCCGCCGCGGTCCTGGCCACCGGCGCGCTTGCCGGTCTCGCCCAGGTCCTCGAGCTCCTCGGCCTCCAGGCCGCCGAGCTTCTGGGCGCCCTTGGGCAGACGGCCCTTGGTGCCCTCGGGGATCCCGAGGTCCGTGAACAGGTGGGGCGAGGAGGAGTACGTCTCGACCGGCTCCGGGAAGCCGAGGTCGAGCGCCTTGTTGATGAGCTGCCAGCGCGGCACGTCGTCCCAGTCGACGAACGTGATCGCGGTGCCCTTGTTGCCGGCGCGGCCGGTGCGGCCGATGCGGTGCAGGTAGGTCCGCTCGTCCTCGGGGCACTGGTAGTTGATCACGTGCGTGACGTCCGTGACGTCGATGCCGCGGGCGGCGACGTCGGTGGCCACGAGGACGTCGATGTTGCCGTGACGCAGCGCGCGCAGCGCCTGCTCGCGGGCGCCCTGGCCGAGGTCGCCGTGGATGGCACCCGCGGCGAACCCGCGCGAGCGCAGCTCGTCGGAGACCTTCGCGGCGGTGCGCTTCGTCCGCGTGAAGACGATCGTGCGGCCCCGGCCCTCGGCCTGCAGGATCCGGGCCAGCACCTCGACCTTGTCGAGCGCGTGGGCCCGGTAGACGACCTGGCGCGTGTTCTTGACGGTGGCGCCCTCGTCGTCCGGGTCGGCGGCCCGGATGTGCGTCGGCTGCTTCATGTACCGGCGGGCCATGGAGACCACGGGGCCGGGCATCGTGGCCGAGAACAGCATCGTGTGCCGCACCGCCGGCGTGCGCGCCAGGATCTTCTCGACGTCGGGCAGGAAGCCGAGGTCGAGCATCTCGTCGGCCTCGTCGAGCACGACCGTCGCGGCGCGGGACAGGTTGAGGTGGCCCTGGTTCATCAGGTCGACGATGCGGCCCGGGGTGCCCACGACGACCTCGACGCCGTTGTTCAGCGTCTCGATCTGCGGCTCGTAGGCGCGGCCGCCGTAGATCTGCACGATGCGGACGTCGCGGCCCCTGGACGCGGCCTCGAGGTCCTTGGCCACCTGGACGGCGAGCTCGCGCGTCGGGGCGACGACGATCGCCTGCGGCTTGCCCGGGGCGGGCAGCTCGTCGTACTCGGGCTCGCCCGGGGCGGCGACCCGGTGCAGCAGCGGCACGCCGAAGCCCAGGGTCTTGCCCGTGCCGGTCTTGGCCTGGCCGATGATGTCGTGCGCCTGCAGCGCGACCGGAAGGGTCATCGCCTGGATGGGGAACGGGTGGGTGATCCCGGCGTCGCGCAGGGCTGCGACGATCTCCTCGCGGACGCCGAAGTCGGCGAAGCTCACGTCCTGGGCCTGGATCGCGGCCGCGGTCGAGTAGTCGGGTTCTTCACTGGTGCCGGTCGCCGCGACGGCGTCCCCGGCGGTGGTGTCTGTGGTCACTGGTGCCTTCACATGTCGTCGGCGCGGCGGACCACACGGTCTGGCCGCGGATCGCACGCTGCGCCGGAGTGGTCGGCAGCCGATCGCGGAAGTACGTCGCGCGGTGTGCGCATCAGGTCAGCATCGAGACGACCGGGCAACCGAGGTACCCGGCCATGGTATCGGACACGTCGTGCCGCCGGGTGAGGCGTTCGACACGGGCACCTATCCTGGTCCGGTGAGCAGCCAGCGCCCTTCCGCCGTGCCCGCGTCCGTCGTCGACCTCGTGGGCTTCGCGGCCTACTCCGAGCTGGCCGAGTTCGGCCTGCTCGCCACCCGGTCCGTGGACGCCCCCGACCTGGACACCCGCCAGGCCCTGGCCGACGGGGCCGAGCGCGCGCTCGAGCGTGAACGGGCGATGCTCGCCGTCGTCGGCGGACCCCGTGCCGCGGTGATGGCGCCGTTCGCGGACACGCTGACCGAGTTCGACGCCCGCACGCGGACCGACGACTGGGCCGAGGGCCTGCTCAAGGGCGTCGTCGGTCACGGCGTCGCGCAGGACTTCTGCCGCACCCTGGCGGCGTCGATCGAGGATCCCGTCGGGCGCCGGCTGCGCGAGGTGCTGGACCGGCCGGTTCCCGGACCCGCCGCCGTGGCCGAGGCGGGCGCCGACGCCGAGGCGATCGAGGTGCTCGGCCGCCTCGGCGCCGCCGACGAGGTCCTGGCGTCCCGGCTGGCCCTGTGGGGTCGTCGGGTGGTCGGCGAGGCGCTGAACCTCGTGACCGTGCTCCTCGCGACGCACCCCGGCCTGGACGACCTCGCGAGCCGGGCGCCCGCAGCGCTCGGGGCCGACGTCGGCGACGGCGGGTCCCGCGCCTGGATCGTCGCGCGGCTCACCGCCGAGCACACGCGGCGCATGGACCGCCTGCAGCTCGCCGCCTAGCCGACGGGCGCACCCGGCGGGTCCGCGCGACGGCGGTGCGTGCCCGCGCCCGTCCCCCGCGCCGACCCGTCACGGCCGCGGGGGAGCGGCCCGGTGGCTCAGAGCGAGCCGAAGCCCACCGGACGCTGCTCGCCGGTGCCGATCTCGACGTAGCCGAGCACCGCGGCCGGCACGAGGATCTGACGGCCCTTGGTGTCCTTGACCTCGAAGGGCTTGCCGCCCTCGAGCGCGGCGCGCACGGCCTCGGCGATCTCCTCGGGCTTCTGGTCGGTCTCCACCACCAGCTCGCGGTTCAGGTTCTGCACACCGATCGTGATCTCCACGTTGTCTCCTTCGCGATCGGCGTCGCGCCTGCGACGCCGGGTGGTTCTGGCTGACCTGATCCTATGCACGGCAGGGCCCTCGCGGTGGTGGCGTCCGCGCAGGGTGAACGGGGCCGGGGCTGTCGGTGGCGCGTGGTCGAATCGCCCCGTGACAGCCACCGCACCCGTCCGCACCACGGTCCGCCTGGTCCCGCCGGCCCCCGCGCAGTCCGCCGGGGCCGGTGTCGTGCTGGACGAGACCCAGGAGGCGGCGGTCGCGGAGGCTCTCGCGGCGCCCGTCACTCTCGTCGTCGGCGCACCGGGCACGGGCAGGACGACCGTGGCGCGGGAGGTGGCGGTCCGCGCGATCCGCGGCGGTCTGGACCCGGCGCGGGTGCTGGTGCTCGCCGCGACCCGACGCTCCGCGGCCCGGCTCCGCGACGACGTCGCCGCCGGCGCGGGCCGCACGATCGGTGCGCCGATGGTGCGCACGGCGGCGTCGGCCGCCTTCTCCGTGCTGCGCACCCGCGCGGGTGCGCTCGGCGAGCCGCCTCCCACGCTCGTGTCGGGACCGGAGCAGGACCTCGTGCTCGCCGAGCTCCTGGAGGGCCGGCTCGCCGGTGACGGGGCTCCGCTGACGCTGCCCGACGGCCTCCCCGAGGAGTCGTTGGGGCTGCGCGGACTGCGGCAGGAGCTGCGTGACCTGCTGATGCGCGCGGCCGAGCGCGGGCTGACCCCCGCCGACCTCGCCGACCTCGGGCGCCGGCACGAGCGGCCCGAGTGGGAGCTGGGTGCGCGGCTGTACGAGGAGTACCTGGACGTCATGGCGCTGCGGCTCGGCACGCCCGACGCGGGCGAGCGCTACGACCCCGCCGTCGTCGTCGACGAGGCCGCGCACGCGCTGTCCACCTGGACCGACGAGGTCCCGGGCACCCCGGTGCCCCGCTGGGACCTGGTCGTCGTCGACGACTACCAGGAGGCCACGGTGGCCACGGCGCGCCTGCTCGGGGTGCTGCACGGCGCCGGGGCCCGGCTCGTGCTCCTCGCCGACCCCGACACCGCCGTGCAGGGGTTCCGCGGGGCCGTCCCCGGCCTGGTCGGCCGGGCGGGTGCGCGGCCCGGCGAGGTCGGGGCGTTCGACGCCCGCACCGTCGTGCTCGGGACGGCGTGGCGTCAGCCCGCACGGCTGCGCGAGGTCACCCGCACGGTGACGTCCCGGGTGGCGACGGTCTCCGGGGCGCTGCACCGCGGCGCGGAACCCGGGCCGGACGCCGAGGACGACGCCGCCCGGGTCGACGTCGCCGTGCTCGCCGGCGCCGCCCAGGAGGCCGCGTACGTCGCCCGCGAGCTGCGCGCGGAGCACCTTTTGCACGGGACCCCCTGGGAGCGCATGGCGGTCGTGGCCCGCAGCGGCGACCGGCTCGCCTCGTTGCGGCGGGACCTGGTGGCCGCCTCGGTGCCGGTGGCCCTGCTCGGTTCCGACGTCCCGCTGCGTGACGAGCCCGCCGTGGTCCCGCTGCTCGCCGTCCTGCGGGCGTGCGCCGGCCCCGACGCCCTGGACCGCATGCTGGCCGAGGGTGCGGACGGACCGCCGCCGGTGCTCGACGCGGAGACCGCCGCGCTGCTGCTGACCTCGCCCGTCGGCGGCCTCGACGTGGTCTCCCTGCGGCGGCTCCGGCGCGCGCTGCGGGCCGAGGAGCTGTCCGGTGGCGGGGGACGGACCTCGGACACGTTGCTGGTCGAGGTGCTCGGCGACCCGGACCGGGCCGCCACGCTGCCGACCGGCGTCCGGCGCGGTGCGGTGGCCGTGGCCCGCGTGCTCGCCGCCGGCCGGGAGGCCGCCGCCGTCGAGGGCGCGACCGCGCAGACGGTGCTCTGGGCCGTGTGGGCCGCCACCGGACTCGCCGAGCGGTGGCGGGACCTGGCGCTCGCGGGCGGTCCCGCGGGCGTGCGCGCCGACCGGGACCTGGACGCCGTGCTGGCGCTGTTCCGCGCCGCCGAGACCTACGTCGAGCGGATGCCGGGGGCCCCCGTCGGCGCGTTCGTGGACTACCTCGCCTCCCAGGACCTGCCCGCCGACTCCCTCGCCGCCGCCGCCACGGGCACCCGGTCGGTCGAGGCGCTGACCCCCGCCGGTGCCGCCGGACGGGAGTGGGACGTCGTCGTGGTCGCCGGTGTCCAGGACGGGGTGTGGCCGGACCTGCGGCTGCGCGACTCCCTGCTGGGGTCGCAGGCGCTGGTGGAGCTGCTCGCGGGCCGGGCCGTCGACGGCCACGGCGTCGGCAAGGAGGCGAGGTCGCAGGTGCTCGCCGACGAGCTGCGGGCCTTCGCCGTGGCCACGTCGCGCGCGCGGCGTCGGCTCCTCGTCACGGCCGTCGAGGACGCCGAGGACAGCCCGTCGGTCTTCTGCGACCTCGTCTCGCCGCGGGGGGACGACGGCGAGGGCCCGGACCCCCGCCGCGTGGCCGTCGGCCCGCCGCTCGACCTGCGCGGGATCGTCGCGGCCGCTCGCGCCGAGCTCGTCCGCGCGGTCACGGGCCGGCTCGCCGCCGACGGGGATCAGGACGTCGCCGACGATGTCGACGACGCGGCCGACGCGGCCGCCGCGCTGCTGGCCCGGTTGGCCGAGGCAGGGATCGCGGAGGCCGACCCGCGCACGTGGTACGGCGTCGCCCGGGCCTCCAGCGACGCCGCCCTGTGGGGACCGGAGGACGAGGTGACGGTGTCGCCGTCCAAGGTGGACACGGTCGACGCGTGCGCGCTGCGCTGGGCGTTCGAGTCCGCCGGCGGCACGGCCGCCGACGCCACGCACCAGAGCCTGGGCACGCTCGTGCACAGCATCGCCGAGGAGCACCCCGCGGCACCCCTGACGACGCTGCGCGCCGAGCTCGACCGTCGCTGGCCCGAGCTGGCGCTGCCCGAGGGGTGGCCGGCGCGGCAGCTGCGGCAGCGCGCCGAGGAGATGGTCGAACGTCTCGCGGCGTACACCGCCGAGCACGGTGCGCCGCTCCTGGTCGAGCCCGCGTTCGACCTCACGGTCGGCCGCGCCCGTCTGCGGGGCAAGATCGACCGGGTAGAACCCGGCGACGGCGACGGGGTCGTCGTCGCCGACCTCAAGACGGGCCGCTCCGTGCCGCCGCAGGCGAAGGCCGCCGAGAACCCCCAGCTCGGCGCCTACCAGCTCGCCGTCGACGCCGGCGCGCTGGACCTGCCGGAGGGCACCCGCAGCGCGGGGGCGCGGCTCGTCCACGTCGCCACCGGCGCTCGCGGCGCCACCCTGCGCACCCAACCGGCGCTGGACGTCGGGGACGACGGCTCGAGCTGGGCGCGGGCCCTCGTCGAGCAGGCGGCCGACACCATGGCGGCCTCGGCGTTCACGGCCCGCGAGAACGATCTGTGCACCATGTGCCCCGTGCGGCGCAGCTGCCCCGTGCAGGCCGAGGGACGGAGCGTGATCTCGTGACGACGCCGGACGCCGGGCGGTCCCGGCGC
Source organism: Isoptericola sp. b515 (assembly GCF_030588125.1). Lineage (NCBI taxonomy): Bacteria > Bacillati > Actinomycetota > Actinomycetes > Micrococcales > Promicromonosporaceae > Isoptericola > Isoptericola sp. b515. The sequence goes on from NZ_JAUQYR010000002.1 coordinate 153,518, forward strand.
GACGAGGAGACGCTGCTCGACGACGGCGCCTGGGCGGCGCTCGGCGGGTCCCACCGCAGCGCGGAGCTCGGGTACCCCGCGCTGGAGACCCCGGACGAACCCGTCGACGAGGAGGCCCGGCCGCGGCTGTCCGCGCGGGACATCGCCGAGCTCCTGGGACGTCCCGTCCCGACCGACGAGCAGGTGGCCGTCATCGAGGCGCCCCTGGAACCCGTGCTGGTCGTCGCCGGCGCCGGGTCCGGCAAGACGGAGACGATGGCCGCCCGGGTCGTGTGGCTCCTGGCGAACGAGCTCGTCGAGCCCGAGGAGGTCCTCGGCCTGACCTTCACCCGCAAGGCCGCCGGGGAGCTGGCGGCGCGCGTGCAGTCGCGGCTGGCCCAGCTCGCCCGGGCCCGGGACCGCGGCGCGTCGGACCTGGACCTGCTGGCCCGGCCGACCGTCGCCACCTACAACGCCTATGCGGCCTCCCTGGTCGGCGACCACGGGTTGCGGCTCGGCGTCGAGCCCGGCTCGCGGCTGCTCGGCGAGGCGAACCAGTGGCAGCTCGCGGCCGAGGTCGTCGAGTCCTGGGACGCCGACCTGGGCACCGACAAGGCCGTCAGCACCGTCGTCGGTGCCGTGCTGTCCCTCTCGGGGGCGCTCGGCGAGCACCTGCGGGGCGTCGACGAGGCCCGCGCGGCGTTGGAGGACATCGTCGAGCGGCTGGAGAACCTGCCGCTGGGGCCGAAGCAGAAGCAGCGGACCCGTGAGGTGGAGAAGCTGATCGGCTCGGTGGCCGAGCGCGCCCGCCTGCTCGACCTCGTGGCCGAGTACCGGCGTCGCAAGCGCAACACCGACTCCCTCGACTTCGGGGACCAGGTGGCCTTCGCCGCCGAGCTCGCCCGCACGGTGCCGGCCGTGGGCGCGGCCGAAAGGGCCCGCTACCGCGTCGTGCTGCTCGACGAGTACCAGGACACCTCGCACGCGCAGGTCGAGCTGCTCGCGGGCCTCTTCGGCGGCGGGCACGCGGTCACCGCGGTCGGCGACCCGCACCAGTCCATCTACGGCTGGCGCGGGGCCTCGGCCTCGGGTCTGGCGCGGTTCCCCGACCGCTTCCGTCACGCCGACGGCGGCGCGGCGGCGGTGCGTTACCTCAGCACCTCCTGGCGCAACGACGACGCCGTCCTGCAGGCCGCCAACGTGGCGTCCCGCCCGCTGCGCGACGACACCGGCGCAGCGGTCCGGGTGCCCCCGCTGGACCTGCGACCCGGTGCCGGCCCGGGTGCCGTCAGCGCGCACGTGGCCGCCACCCTGGAGGACGAGGCCGAGGCGGTCGCGGACTTCGTCGGTGCCCGGTGGCGCCGGGCGACGCGTCCCGACGCGTCGGACCGTGTGACCGCCGCCGTGCTGTGCCGGGCGCGGTCGCAGTTCCCCGCCCTGGAGACGGCACTGCGTCGACGGGGGCTGCCGGTCGAGGTGGTCGGCCTGGGCGGGCTGCTCAGCACGCCCGAGGTCGTCGACGTCGTCGCGCTGCTCGAAGCGGTCCACGACCCCTCGCGGGGCGACTCCCTGCTGCGGCTGCTCACCGGTCCCCGCGTCAACCTCGGGGCCGCCGACCTGCACGCCCTGGGGTCCTGGGCGGCGGACCTCGCGCGCCGTGACGCCCCGCGCACCCACCGGGCCGGCCCCGACGACGGGGACGACCCGGCGGTCGTGGAGGGCGACGTCGTCGACCACCGCTCGATCGTGGACGCGCTCGACGACCTGCCCGACGTCGGCCGGGCCGCCCGTGACGGTCGTGTCCTCACCCCGGAGGGTCATGCCCGCCTGGCCGCGCTGTCCCGGCTGCTGCGGGAGCTGCGGTCGCTGACCTACCTCTCGCTGCCCGAGCTCGTCGTGGTCGCCGAACGCGCCCTCGGGCTGGACGTGGAGGTCGCGACCGCGGAGGTCGTCGTCGACCGCCTCGTCGCCGCCGGCGGGGCGACCGCCGCCGAGGGGGTCAGCCGCCGCGGGCGCGAGCACCTGGACGCCTTCCGCGACGTCGCCGCCGGGTTCTCCCAGTCCGCCGACGTCGCGACGCTCGGGGCCTTCCTGGCCTGGCTCGGCGTGGCCGGCACGCAGGAGCGCGGCCTGGACATGCCGGTGCGCGAACCCGACCCGGACGCCGTCCAGATCATCACCGCGCACGCCGCCAAGGGGCTCGAGTGGGACGTGGTGGCCGTGCCCGGACTGGTCGACGGTGTCTTCCCCACCACGGCCGAGAGCGCCAAGGGCCGCACCGACTCCGGCTGGCTGACCGGTCTCGGTGAGCTGCCGTACCCGCTGCGCGGTGACGCCGCAGACCTGCCGGAGCTGCCCCTGCACGAGGTCACCGACACCAAGGACCTGATCGCGCGCCGCGACGCGTTCGCGCTCGACTGCGGTGCCCACCAGCTCCGTGAGGAACGGCGGCTGGCCTACGTGGCCTTCACGCGGGCCCGGCACGAGCTCTTCTGCGCCGCCCACTGGTGGGGGACCGGGGCCCGGCCGCGCCGGATCTCCCCGTTCCTGGCCGAGCTGGCCGAGTCGGGGCTCGTCGACCCCACCGGCTGGGAGGCGTTGCCGGGCGCGACCGACCACAACCCGCGTGACGACGCCGAACGGACGGGTGTGTGGCCCGCGCCCGACGCGTCCGGCGGGTCCGCGCCGCCCGACGGGCACGACGCCGCGGCCGGCGACGGGGCCGCCCGGCAGCCCGCGCCCCGCGACGTGCTGCGCGCGACGGCGGCGCGGGTCGCCGACGCCTCCCGGCAGGGCGCCACGCCCCGGGACGGCGCGCTGCGCGACGCCACGGGCCACGACCTCGTCGAGCTCTCGCGGATCCTGCTCGCCGAGCGGTCCGAGCGCGACGGGCCCACGGTCGAGATGCCCGCGCACGTCTCCGCCTCGGGCCTGGTGCGGTTGTCCCGCGACCGCGGGGAGTTCGCCCGGCAGCTGCGCCGGCCCGTCCCGTCCGAACCCACCGTGCACGCACGCCGCGGGACGCTGTTCCACGCCTGGGTGGAGCAGTTCTACTCGAAGGCCTCGCTGATGGACGTCGACGACCTGCCCGGTGCCGACGAGCCCGACGCCGCCACCGACCTGGCGCTCGACGAGCTCCGCCGACGGTTCGAGGAGACGCCGTGGGCCGCGCGGACCCCGATCGCGGTGGAGCAGGACGTGGAGACGCCGATCGCCGGGGTCATGGTGCGGTCGCGCATGGACGCCGTCTTCGTCGACCCGGACGCCCCGCCCGCCGCGGACGGCGAGCCGCCCGCCGTCGTCGTCGTCGACTGGAAGACGGGCCGGGAACCGCGAGACCCGGCCGACCGCGCCCAGCGCGAGGTCCAGCTCGCCGTCTACCGGCTCGCCTGGTCCCGCTGGACGGGGCTGCCCGTGGAGAAGGTCAGCGCCGCGTTCGTCTACGTGACGTCCGGCACGACGGTGCGGCCCGCCGAGCTGCTCGACGAGGACGGGCTGGAGGCACTGGTCCGCGGGTCCTAGGAGCCACCCGGGGTCGCAGCCGGGGGTCTCGTCGCCGTCCTGGTCGCCCGAAGCGTGGGGCGAGTCCGGTCAGGCGGTTCCCTCGCCGCGTGCGGGTGCGGCGCCGCTGCGTGCGGGTCCCTCGTGCCTCGGGCCCCACGCTCCGCTCCACCTCCGCCTCACGCGGGGGTGTCCTCGCGGGTGGCCTCGTCGAGGTCGGCGAGCATCGACTCGGCGTCCGCGACGACGTCGGGGTAGCCGCGGCGCACGCCGTGCATCAGCCATCGCGCCAGCGCCAGCTCGCCGACGAGCAGTGCCCGGTCGACGAGACGGGGATCGGTGAGCTCGGTGCGACGCAGCCGGTACGCCTCCATGATCGCGTCGACGCAGTCCGGTGGCGCGGCCGCGAGCAGCCACGCCAGGTCGTCGGCCGGGTCCGCCACCCGGGCCTCGGACCACCCGCTGATGCTGTTCACGCGGCGGCCCGACGCCAGCACCTGGTCCGGGGCGAGGTCGCCGTGCACGACGACCGGCTGGAAGCGCCACAGGCTGATGTCCTCGAGCGCGGCCTCCCACCGGCGCAGCAGCCGGGTGGGCACCCGGCGGGTCGCGGCCGCCTCGTCCAGCTCGACCAGACGCCGCTCGCGGTACTCCGCGGCCGAGTAGCAGGGCAGCCCGCACGCCTCGACCACCGCGGTGGGCAGCTCGTGCACCGCGGCGAGCGTGCGACCCAGGTCGGCGGCCAGACCCGGCCCGGGGCGCAGCGAGGCCACGTCCAACGGGCTGCCGCTCAGGCGACGGTGGACGACGGCGCGGCCGCCCTCGGGCAGCAGGGCCGACCCCGCGACCCGGGGGACCGTGAAGGGCAGCACACCTGCCTCGACGTAGAGGTGCAGGGACTCCAGGAGCTCGATCTCGGCCTCCATCGCCGCACCGGCGAGCGTCGTCGACGGTGCACGCACCAGCCACTCCGTCCCGTCACCGGTCGTGACGATCGCGACGTCGTAGTCGCCGGGGACGTCCTCGGGGTGCACGGACCACGCGTCGAGGCCGGGGACGGCGGCCGTCGCGAGCGCGGCGAGAGCGAGTGGACTACGGGGCACAGTGCCACCGTAGTGCGCCCCGAGGGCGCAGCACGGGTGCGCCCTCGGGCGTGTCCTGGCGTACGGTCGCAGGCGTGAACCCCCTGGAGCTGCCGTTCTCGCGCACCCGGCACGACCGTGCCGCGCACCGCCGCACGGAGACCGGTCTCATGGACAGGCTGCGGCGGGAGTCCACGACCCGCGCCCTGGTGCTGCACCGCAAGCGCCTCGCCGTCGTCGGCGCCGACGCGCCGCGAGCGGCCCTGCTCGCGCCCGCCGGGCTGCCCGAGGGCACCTGGGTGTACCTGGGCGAGGACGACGGGTCGACGTACGTGGCGCTGCTGCTGCCCGACGACGTCGAGGACCCGCCACCCCCGGCGGGTGCCGACGGCTGGGCGGGGCTGCGCGAGCTGACCGCCGGGCAGGCCGAGGCGCTCGCCGCGGACGAGGACTCGACGGTGCTGGTGCACGGGCTCTCGGTGGAGGCGGTGGCCCTGGCGGGCTGGCACGGCACCCATCAGCGCTGCGGCCGGTGCGGGACGCCGACCGTCGTCGTGCAGGGTGGCTGGGCACGGCACTGCCCGGTGGACGAGCGCGAGACCTACCCGCGCACCGACCCGGCCGTGATCATGGCCGTCGTCGACGACGCCGACCGGCTGCTGCTCGGGCACGCCGCGACGTGGCCCGAGGGCCGGTTCTCCACCCTGGCCGGGTTCGTCGAGGCGGGCGAGGCGCTCGAGGACACGGTGCGCCGGGAGGTCGCCGAGGAGTCCGGCGTCGTCGTCGGGACGGCGCCCGGCGACGTCGTGTACCGCGGTTCCCAGGCCTGGCCGTTCCCGGCCTCGCTCATGCTCGGGTTCCGGGCGCGGGCCGTCGCCACCGAGGTGCGCACCGACGACGAGGAGGTCACGGACGCGCGCTGGTTCGCCCGGGCCGAGCTGCACGACGCGGCCGCCGCCGGGGAGATCTCGCTGCCCGGACGGCACTCGATCGCACGGGCGCTGATCGAGGAGTGGTACGGCGCGGAGCTGCCGGGCGCCTGGTGACCCGGCAGCGTCCGACCGCCGTCAGGACAGGGCGGCCCGGACGTCGGCGAGCGACGGGTTGGTCGCCGCGGAACCGTCGGGGTAGACCACCGTCGGCACGGTCTGGTTGCCGCCGTTGACCTGCTCGACGTAGGCGGCCGTCTCGGGGTGCTCCTCGATGTCGATGACGGTGTAGCCGATGCCCTCGGAGTCGAGCTGCGTGCGCAGCCTCCGGCAGTAGCCGCACCACGGCGTCGAGTACATGGTGATCGTGCCGGGTGCGGGCAGCGTCGGGGCGACGGTCATCGGGGTCCTCCTGGGGAGACGTGGGTCGGTGTCGGCACCGGCTGCGACAATCGCAGACGATGTCCCCCACGACCAACTCACCGGGCGCCCTGCTTCATCCCGACGCGATCCTGGACGCTCTCGACCCCGAGCAGCGTGACGTCGCGCTCGCGCTGACGGGCCCGGTCTGCGTGCTCGCCGGCGCGGGGACGGGCAAGACGCGGGCGATCACCCACCGCATCGCGTACGGGGTGCGCACCGGGGCCTACCCGCCGACGTCGGTGCTCGCGGTGACCTTCACCGCGCGGGCCGCGGGGGAGATGCGCACCCGGCTGCGGGATCTCGGGGCGCACGGGGTGCAGGCCCGCACCTTCCACGCGGCGGCCCTGCGCCAGCTCGGCTACTTCTGGCCCCGCATCGTCGGCGGTGCGCCGCCGCAGATCCTGGAGCACAAGGCGCCGGCCGTGGCCGAGGCCGCGCGCCGCATCGGGGCGAGCGTGGACCGCGTCGCCGTGCGGGACCTGTCCAGCGAGGTCGAGTGGTCCAAGGTGTCCCTCGTCACGGCCGAGGACTACGTGCGGGCCGCGGCGGCCGACGACCGTCCGCCGCCGTCCGGCTACGACCACCAGACGGTGGCGCGGCTCATCAGCGCCTACGAGGACGTCAAGACCGAGCGGGGCGTCATCGACTTCGAGGACGTCCTGCTGATGCTCGCCGACATGCTCGGCTCCCACCCGCACGTGGCCGACCAGGTCCGTTCGCAGTACCGCCACTTCGTCGTCGACGAGTTCCAGGACGTCTCGCCGCTGCAGCACTTCCTGCTGAACCAGTGGCTGGGCAACCGGCGCGAGCTGTGCGTGGTGGGCGACCCGTCGCAGACCATCTACTCGTTCACCGGGGCCACGCCGCACTACCTGCTCGACTTCACGCGCACCTACCGCGACGCCCAGGTGGTCCGTCTCGTGCGCGACTACCGGTCCACCCCGCAGGTGGTCTCCCTGGCCAACGACCTGCTGCGCCGGGGCCGCGTGACCGGGGCGCTCGAGCTGGTGGCGCAGCGGCCCTCCGGACCGGCGGTGTCCTTCACCACCCACGACGACGACGAGGCGGAGGCGGCCGGCATCGCCGCCCGGGCGGCGCGGCTCATCGCCTCGGGGGTGCGTCCCAGCGAGATCGCCGTGCTCTACCGCACCAACGCGCAGTCGGCCTCCTTCGAGTCGGCGCTGTCCGAGGCGGGCGTCAGCTACCAGGTGCGTGGCGGCGAGCGGTTCTTCACCCGCAAGGACGTGCGGGACGCGATCGTGCTGCTGCGCGGTGCGGCGCGGTCCGCCGACCCGGACCAGCCGATGCCCGAGCAGGTCCGCGACGTGCTCGTCAGCGCCGGGTGGTCCGCGGAGCCGCCGCACGCCCGGGGAGCCGCCCGGGAGCGGTGGGAGGCGATGCAGGCCCTCGTGGCGCTCGCGGACGACCTGGCGGCCGCCGCGCCCGAGGACGCGCCGGCGACGTTGCCGATGCTGGTCGACGAGCTGGCCGAGCGTGCGGCCTCCCAGCACGCCCCGACGGTCGAGGGCGTCACGCTCGCCTCGCTGCACTCCGCCAAGGGGCTGGAGTGGGACGCGGTGTTCCTGGCGGGCATGAGCGAGGGGCTCATGCCGATCTCCCTGGCCGAGACCGACGACGGCGTCGCGGAGGAGCGCCGCCTGCTGTACGTGGGCATCACGCGGGCGCGCGAGCACCTGGAGATCTCCTACGCCCGGTCGCGCAACCCCGGCGGCCGGGCGACCCGCAAGCGCACCCGGTTCCTCGACGGGATGTGGCCGGACGACGGTCGGGGTCGTCGTGGTGGCTCGCGCGGTCCGCGCGGGCAGGCGCGGTCCCAGCTCTCCAGCGAGGCCGACCTCGCGCTGTTCGACGCGCTGCGGGAGTGGCGCCTGACCGTCGCCCGGGAGGTCGACAAGCCCGCCTTCACGATCCTCGGGGACGCGACCCTCGCCGCGATCGCCGAGCTGCGTCCGTCCTCGACGGCCGAGCTGGCGCGGATCAACGGCATCGGCCCGGCGAAGATCGACCGGTACGGAGCCACCCTGCTGGCGCTCGTCCAGGGGGCTCCCGGTCGCCCGTGAGAAGGCGCCGGACGGGGCGCACCGAGATTCCCGAAGAAGTTCTGGAAAAAAGATGTGGCGAGTCAGCGACCGAGGTCTATGCTCGTGGAGACCGAGTTCGTTGCGGTGACCGCCGAGAGGTGGGAACCCGAGACCAGTGAGGAGGTGGGCACGAGATGGACAAGATGACGCGATTCATCGGCGACAACGGCATCGCGACGGGGGAGAAGTATGCCTTCATCCACTTCGTTCCGTCCGCCCGTCTCCGCACGTCCGGCGGCGGAGCAGGCATCGCTCTCGTCGCTCTCGCACCCGGCTCCGCACCCTGGAGACATCCGGTCCACTGACCGGTCCAGGCCGCGGAGTCCACGGGACCCGCGGCCTTCGTCATTCCTGACCGGGAGATCGGCCTCCACGGCCGGACGAACCGGCCCCTCCGACACACGGGGGGACCACCCGTAGGTCCTGAACACCGACGTTCACACCACACCCAGGACCTGACGGAGGAACATCGTGCGTCTCGCACAGCTGTTGGACGAGCGGCTGGTCGATGCGACCCCCGCCGGCGGCAGCCGCCCGTGGACCCCCCACCAACCCGTGACCCAGGACCCCGCCGAGGTCGCTGCGTTGGACCGGCAGTTCGCCGAGCTGCTGCCGTGCCGGAGCAACGACCCCGAGCTCTGGTTCGCCGAGCACACCGTCGACGTCGAGCGGGCCAAGGCCCTGTGCCGGTCGTGCCCGCTCCAGGCCGGCTGCCTCGCGGGCGCGCTCGACCGGAGCGAGCCCTGGGGCGTCTGGGGCGGCGAGGTCTTCGTCGACGGCGTCGTCGTGGCCCGCAAGCGGGGCCGCGGGCGGCCCCGCAAGAGCGAGCAGGCGGCCTGAGCCGTGCTCGCCGTCGCCCCGCGAGGCGGTGCACCACGACCGGTGCACCGCCTCGTCGGCTACCCGGACCGGTCCGCCACCGGCGGAGGTGCGGTCCCGGTGCAGCCGCACGCCGGGTGCGGCGGCATCGCGCGGACCCGGGGAAGCGGGTCCGGCAGGCTGATCTCGAGCACGGCGTCGGCCGCGGCGGGCCGGGCGCCGTCGAGGTGCGCGAGCACCTGACCCGCCGCGACGGCCGCCCCGGTCGTGGCGAGGACGGTCTCCTGTCCGGCGTCGCCGGGCCGTGCGGCGAGCTGGGCGACCAGCCGGGGCCAGTCCGGGTCGGCGTCCACCTCGTGGTGGTAGCGGCAGGCGGTGCACGCCGTCGTACCGGGTCGTACGAACGGCCCGACCTCGATGCCGGCCTCGCCCGCGACCAGCGGCAGATGGGCGAGGCCGTGGCTCATCAGCCGGGCGAACGCCTCCGGCGGGTCCGTCCCGCCGCAGACGACGACCACGTCGGGCGGTGCCTCGTCACGCCACGTCGACCCGAACCGGGTGCGGGGGTGCCGGGCCGCCAGGACCGACTGCAGGCGGGCGGCGCGGCGGTGGCCGACGTCGGCCTCCCGGTAGAGGCCCAGGCCCAGGTCCGTGAGCTGCACCGGACGGTCGTCGTCGAGCATCACGGCACCCAGTCCGGCGGACGCCAGATGGGCGGCGGTCAGCGCCCCCAGCCGGCCGAGCCCCAGGACCGCCACCTGCCGACGGGCGCGCCGGGTCAACGTGCGCAGCCCGTCGCCGTCGGGTCGGAGCGCGGCGAGCGTCGGGGCGTCCGCCGCGCCGCCGGCGGTCGCCAGGACGGTGCCCGGGGGAGCGGCGGGCGGGACGAGGAAACCGCCCGCGGTCAGTGCGGCGACGATCTGCGCCCGGCGTTCCGGCGCCACCCGGTGCCGTGCGGCACCGTGCACCAGGTCGTCGTGCCGAGAGGTCGCGGCCTCGCGGAGCCAGGCCCGTTCCCCGTCCGACAGCCCGCAGACGACGAGCGACCAACGGGTGTCGGACCCGAGCTGGAGCCGGTCGGGCCCGCGGTCCAGGACCGGCACTCCCCGCCGCAGACGGAGCGCGCGCGTCGCGGGACCGGCGTCGGTGACGGGCATGTACCCAACCTCGCACGGCTTTCGTCCGTGTCGTGCGGGTCGTCCACAGTGCTGTGGACAGGTCCGGGATAGGCGGATTTCGTGTGTCCTGGCACACAGTCTTGACGATCTCCCGGTATTCTCATGAGGTGACCCCGGACACGTTGGCGTCCGTCGAGGTCCGACGGAGCCGCCGTCGGACCGCTACGGTGAGCGCTTTTCGCGACGGTGACCGCACCGTCGTGGCGATCCCTGCGCGGTTCTCCCAGGCGCAGGAGCGCGAGTGGGTCGCCAAGATGGTGGCCCGGCTGGAGGACAAGGAGCGTCGGCGCCGACCCTCCGACGACGAGCTGGTCGAACGCGCCCGGGACCTCTCGGTCAAGTATCTGGACGGTCGCGCCCGCCCCACGAGCGTGCGCTGGGTGAGCAACCAGGAGCGCCGTTGGGGGTCGTGCACGGTCGGGGACGGATCCATCCGCCTGTCGACCCGCCTGCAGGGCATGCCGGAGTGGGTCATCGACTACGTGCTCCTGCACGAGCTGGCCCACCTGCTGCACGCCGGGCACGGCCCTGACTTCTGGCGCCTGCTGGAGACCTACCCCCGGACCGAGCGGGCGCGCGGGTTCCTCGAGGGCGTCTCGTTCTCCGGGGGCGGCGCGCCCGCCGACGACGCCGACTCCGGGTCGTCGGCCGGCTGAACCGCTCGGCCGCCGGTCAGTCCGTCCGGCGGTCCTCGGCGTCCTGGTCGTCGGGCGACGGCTCGTCGCCGTCCGGGCCGGACTCGCCCAGGATCTGCGCCAGGGCCGCGTCGACGTCCGAGTGCTCCTCGTCCTGCGCGCGCCGACGGTCGAGGTAGCCCGTGGGGTCGTCGAGGTCCTCGGGGCCCGGGAGCAGGTCCGGGTGGTCCCACACGGCGTCGCGGGCCTCCGGGCCGCCGGTGGAGACGAGGTGGGCGAACAGCGCGGCGGCGTCCCGGGACCGTCGCGGGCGCAGCTCGAGGCCGACCAGCGACTTGAACGTGTGCTCCGCGGGGCCGCCGGCGGCACGACGGCGCCGGATCATCTCGCGCAGCGGCACCGAGTGCGGCAGGTGGGCCAGCGACGCGGTCGCGGCGACCTCCGAGACCCAGCCCTCGACGAGCGCCAGGGCCGTCTCCAGCCGCAGCAGCGTCGCCTCCTGCTCCTCGGTCGTGTGCAGACCGAAGACGTCCCCGGACAGGGCCCCGCGCAGGGCCTCCTGGTCGGACAGGTCGATGCCGCGCACCTGCTCCTCGAGGGCGTCGAGGTCGATGGTGATGCCCCGGGCGTACCGCTCCACGAGACCGTGCAGGTGGCTGCGGAGCCACGGGACGTGCACGAACAGCCGGGCGTGCGCGGCCTCGCGCAGGGCCAGGTAGAGCTGCACCTCGTCGTACGGGGTGTCGAGCCCCTCGGCGAACCTGGCCACGTTCGTGGGCAGCAGCACGGTGGCGTGGTCCTCGAGCAGGGGGATGCCCACGTCGGTGGCGCCGAAGACCTCGCGCGAGAGCGTGCCGGCGGCCTGGCCGACCTGCATGCCGTAGACCGCGGACCCGAGGCCGCGCATCATCGTCGCCGGGTCCAGGTCACCCAGCCCGCCGCCGGGGAACACCGGCATGCCGGGCAGCCCCAGCGCTCCGGCTCCCTCGTCGCCGAGCTGGTCGCGCAGCACCGTGGCCAGCGCGTCGGCGACGGAGGACGCGACGGGGGCGACGAGCCGCTGCCAGGCCGGCAGCGTCGCCTCGACCCACTCGCTCCGGCTCCAGGCGTGGGTCGCGCCGCCCGACGGCGGCAGGTCCGTGACGGCGTCGAGCCACAGCTCGGCGACGCGCAGGGCCTCGGTGGCGGACTTCGCCTGGCCGCCGGTCAGGGACGGGTCGCCCTCGGCGACCGCGACCTGGCGGGCCAGGTCGTGCGCCACCTCGGTGTTCACCGGCCCCTCGGAGGAGGTGAACATGCGCTGCAGCTGGCTCATCAGACGCTGCATGGTCGCCGGGTCCGGTGCCGCTCCGCCCATCAGCGCGGCGGGGTCGAGGCCCTGCGCCCGCATCTGGCTCAGCACCTCGTCGGTCCGGTCGCCGAAGATGCCGCGCAGCGCGTCCCGCAGCATCTCCTCGCGGGCGTCGGGGTCGTCGGGCAGGTCGCTCATGGGTGTCCTCGGCTCCTTCCGCGTGCGGCGTCCGCCGCACGTTCACGGTATCCGGGTCCGACGTCGACGGAGCGGCCGGGGTTCCCCCTTTCGCTCACGGCGCACTGCGCGCATCGGCGATGATGGGGCCGTGAGCTTCGAGGACCGCAGTCATCAGCCGTACGAGAGCTACGGGCAGGCGCTCGCCCCTCTCGACGTGCCCCGTGCCCGTGAGGGAGCGCCGCGACGCCGGATGAGCCCGCGGTCGACGACGCTCGTCGTCTCGCTGCTGATCACCGCCGTCCTGGCGGCCGTGCTCATGGTCTCGCCCGCCCCGTACGCGATCCGCACGCCCGGGCCCACCGAGGACACGCTCGGCACCCAGGAGGCCGCCGAGGGGCAGAGCGCGACGGCGGTACCCCTCATCGAGATCTCGGGTGCGGACACCTACCCGGCCTCGGGGGAGCTCCGCCTGACCACCGTCTCCGTGTTCGGCGGGCCGGGAGGCGACGTGCTGTTCGGCGACGTGCTGTGGGGCTGGACCGCTCCGGAACGGTCCGTGCAGCCCGTCGAGTCGATCTTCCCGGAGCCCATCACCTCCGAGGAGCAGCAGGAGCAGGGCCAGGCCCAGATGCTCAGCTCGCAGGAGTCGGCGACGGTGGCGGCGCTGACCGAGCTGGGCTACGAGGTCCCGACCACGATGACCGTGGTCGCCGCGGCCGAGGACACGGGCGCCGAGGGGGTCGTCGAGGAGGGCGACGTCATCGTCTCGCTCGACGGCGAGCCGCTCGCCACCTACCCGGAGCTGCTGGCCGCGCTCGACGGCGTCACGCCCGGCGACGACGTCGTGCTCGGGGTCGAGCGGGACGGCGAGCCGACCGACCTGACCGTCACCACGGGCCAGGGCGACGGTCGCGCCCTGCTCGGCGTGCTCATCGACCCGGTGTACGACTTCCCCGTGGACGTCACGATCCAGATCGAGGACATCGGCGGCCCGAGCGCGGGGACGATGTTCGCGCTGGGGATCGTTGACCTGCTGACGCCGGAGGACGAGCTCGGCGGTGTCGTGATGGCGGGCACGGGCACGATGGACGTCGACGGTCGCGTCGGCCCGATCGGCGGGATCGAGCAGAAGATGTACGGCGCGCTGCGCGACGGGGCGACCTGGTTCCTCGCGCCGTCGGACAACTGCCCGCAGGTGGTCGGCCACGTGCCGGACGGCCTGGACGTCGTGTCCGTCGGCACCCTCGCCGAGGCTCGCGACGCCATGGAGGCCATCGGCGCCGGTGAGACGTCCGACCTGCCGAGCTGCGAGGCCGAGGCCGGCGACGCCTGAGGGGCTTGCCACCGGGCGGGGTGATCGTGACCGACTCGTGAGCGGCGTGAACCCCTCCCGTGCCGGAAACGTGGGAACCTGGAACGACGCCGGGACGTTTGTCCCGATGTCCGACGCATGTGTCCCGACCCGAGCACGAATGAGGTGCCCGCACCGTGTCCTTCGCCCCGCCCCGACGTCCTGACGGTCCAGCCCCGTCCCGACGTCGCAGCCCGCTGCTCATCACGCTGGTGGTGCTGGCGGCCCTGGTGGTCGTGCTGCTGTTCCTGACGAACTTCTGGACCGAGGTCCTCTGGTTCACCCAGGTCGGGTACGCCAACGTGATCTGGACGCAGTGGATCACCCGCAGCGTGCTGTTCGTCGCGGCCTTCCTGATCATGGCGGCCGCCGTCTACAGCTCCTTCGCCGTCGGGTACCGCACGCGGCCGATCTACGCGCCGTCGACGCCGGAGCAGGCGACGCTCGACCAGTACCGCGAGGCCGTCGAGCCGCTGCGCAAGGTCGTCACCTACGCGGGTCCGGTGCTCATCGGGTTCTTCGCCGGCGTGGCGGCGTCCGCCCAGTGGGAGACCGTCCTGCTGGCCCTCAACGGGCAGCCGTTCGGGACCGCCGACCCGGAGTTCGGCCTCGACGTCGGCTTCTACGTCTTCATGCTGCCCGTGCTGCGGTTCGTCGTCAGCTTCCTCATGGCGGTCCTGGTCATCTCGACCATCGCCGCCGTGGTCACCCACTACCTCTACGGTGGCGTCCGCCTGGGCCCGATCGCCGACGGCGCGTCGCGGACCACGACGGCGGCGCGGGTGCACCTCGCGGTGCTGGGCACGCTGATCATGCTGCTCGTCGCGACGAACTACTGGCTCGACCGGTACTCCATCCTGACGAGCCAGCACGAGCGGTTCGACGGCGCCAACTACACCGACGTGCACGCCGTCATCCCGTCGAAGGAGATCCTCACGGGTGTCGCGGTCCTGGTCGCGATCCTCTTCGTGGTCGCCGCCTTCCGCGACACCTGGCGGCTGCCGGCCATCGGCGTCGGGCTCATGGTCGTCTCCGCGATCGCCATCGGCGCGATCTACCCGGCCGTCGTGCAGCGCTTCCAGGTCGACCCGAACGCCCAGTCGCTCGAGGCGCCGTACATCCAGCGCAACATCGACGCGACGCTCGACGCGTTCGACATCGCCGAGGTGGAGTCCCAGCAGTACGACGCCACCACGGTGGCGGAGGCCGGGCAGCTGCGCGACGACGCCGGCACGACGACCCAGGTGCGGCTCCTGGACCCGCAGGTCGTCAGCCCGTCCTTCCGGCAGCTGCAGCAGAACAAGCAGTACTACAACTTCACCGACAACCTGGCGGTGGACCGCTACGAGATCGACGGCGAGTCGCGCGACACCGTGATCGCCGTGCGCGAGCTGAACCTCAGCGGCCTGGCGGACCGGAACTGGACGAACGACCGCACGGTCTTCACCCACGGCTTCGGCGTCGTCGCGGCCTACGGCAACCAGCCCGGCCCGGACGGGCAGCCGGCCTTCTTCGAGGGCGGGATCCCCACGCAGGGCGCGCTGACCGACATGTTCCCCGGCGGGTACGAGCCGCGGATCTACTTCAGCCCCGAGGCGCCGCCGTACTCCATCGTCGGAGCGCCCGAGGGCACCGACCCGTGGGAGCTCGACTACCAGGCGGACGCCGAGGGCGGGCAGCAGGAGCTGTACAGCTTCCCGACGGACGAGGTGTCGGCCGGTCCGGAGATCAGCACGTTCCTGCAGCGGCTGCTCTACGCGCTGCGGTTCGGCGACGAGGAGATCTTCTTCTCCGACCGTGTCACTGAGGTCTCCCAGATCCTCTACGACCGCGACCCGCAGGAGCGGGTGTCGAAGGTGGCCCCCTGGCTGACCCTGGACAACAAGGTCTACCCGGCGGTCGTCGACGGCCGCGTCAAGTGGGTCATCGACGCCTACACCACGTCGGACGCCTACCCGTACTCGGCGAGCAACCAGATGCAGGAGGCGACGACGGACTCCCTGACCGCCGCCGCCCAGGGTCTGCCGGTCGAGGCCCCGCCGGAGGTCAACTACATCCGCAACTCCGTCAAGGCCACCGTGGACGCCTACGACGGGTCGGTCACCCTGTACGCCTGGGACGACGAGGACCCGCTGCTGCAGGCCTGGAACGACGTGTTCCCGGACTCGGTGCGCCCGATCTCCGAGATGTCCGGCAGCCTCATGTCGCACGTGCGCTACCCGGAGGACCTGTTCAAGGTGCAGCGCACGCTGCTCGAGCGCTACCACGTCACCGAGGCGCAGCAGTTCTTCGCCGGTTCCGACGAGTGGCGCACCCCGGACGACCCGGTCGGCAGCGACGACGCCCTGATGTCGAAGCAGCCGCCGTACTACCTCACCCTGCAGATGCCGGGCGAGGACGACGCGGCCTTCTCGCTGACGAGCACGTTCATCCCGGGTGGTTTCACCGACCGGGAGATCCTCACCGGCTACCTGGCGGCCGAGGCCGACGCGGGGTCGGAGGACGGCGAGATCGCCGAGGGGTACGGCACGCTCCGGCTGCTCGAGCTCCCTCGCGACGCGACGGTCCCGGGCCCCGGGCAGGTACAGAACAACTTCAACTCGAACCCGACGATCTCCGAGCAGCTCAACATCCTGGGCCGTGGTGACTCCGAGGTCGTGCGCGGCAACCAGCTGACGCTGCCCGTCGGCGGCGGCCTGCTGTACGTCCAGCCGGTCTACATCCAGTCCGGGTCGGGCACCCAGTTCCCACTGCTGCGTCGCGTGCTGGTCGCCTTCGGCGACCAGACCGGGTACGCCGAGACCCTGGACGAGGCTCTCGACCAGGTCTTCGGGGGAGACTCCGGTGCGGAGGCCGGTGACGCGGACGAGGCCGAGACCGAGGTGCCCACCGACCAGGTGGACCCGGAGACCGGTGAGCCGATCGAGCCGTCCCCGGAGCCCACCGAGGCCGAGCCGACCCAGGAGCCGACGCCGTCGCCGACGGAGACCACCGAGGAGACCCAGGCGCCGCCGGCCGGCGACGCCCAGGCCCGGCTGGACGCCGCGCTGCAGGACGCCAACGAGGCGTTGAACGACAGCAACGAGGCGTTGCAGAACGGCGACTGGACCGCCTACGGCGAGGCCCAGGAGCGTCTGCAGACCGCGCTGGAGGAGGCCCTGGCCGCCGAGGGCGAGCTGAACCCCTGAGCCGGTCGGTCCGGGCAGAGGGACGTGCGGTGTGACCTGCGTCCCATCTGCCCGGACCGATTGGACGGGGCCGGATTCCGTGTCCTAGAGTTAAGGACATCGCCGCGGGGTGGAGCAGTTCGGTAGCTCGCTGGGCTCATAACCCAGAGGTCGCAGGTTCAAATCCTGCCCCCGCTACCAAGGAAGTATCCCGGCAGAGGCCCTCCCGATCGAGAGATCGGGAGGGCCTTTGTCGTTCCCGGGTCTTGGTGCGGCGTGGCTGGTCGTCGCGGGCGAGGTCGATGGGGAGCTCGCGCAGGATCTCGCCGGTGGCGGCGTCGATGACCTGCACGTCGTGGTCGTGGTCGTGGATCAGGAGCAGGCCGTGGGTTCCGGCGTGGGGCCGTCCGAATCCGTTCACCGGCATCGCGCAGGTTCTCGCGTGGACGGCTGGACGCCGTTACCTATGCGCATTAGGATAAAACCATCAGAGCATAGGAGGGGGGCGGAATGCCTCGTCAAGGACTGACCACCGGTCGCGTCACAGCGGCCGCGGCCGATCTCGCCGACGAGGTGGGCCTGGAGCAGGTCACCCTCACGGCGTTGGCCAAGCACTTCGAGGTCGCGACCCCCAGTCTCTACACCCACGTCCGCAGCCAGGCCGACGTTCGCACCGGTGTCGCGCTGCTCGCGCTGGCGGAGACCGCCGACTTGGTCGCCGCGGCCATCGCCGGGGTGAGCGGACGTGCTGCACTGGCAGCCCTCGGCGGCGTGTGGCGGACCTATGCCGTCGAGCACCCCGGGCGCTACGCCGCGTCCCGGTTGCCGCTCGACGCCGAGACGGCCGCGGCGAGCGCCGGGCCGCGGCACGCGGACCTGTCGCGGGCCGCGCTCCGCGGTTACCGGCTGTCCAGTGCCGACGAGGTTCACGCCGTGCGCTTCCTCGGCGCCACGTTCCACGGCTACGCGGCCCTCGACGCCGCCGGAGCCTTCGGCCACGGTGCGGCCGACGCACCTGCGTCCGACGAGTCCTGGGAGCGCGTCCTGGACGGGCTCGACGCCATCTTGAGATTCTGGGAGGCCCGATGATCGACCCGTTGCTCATCCACGGAGCGCTGGAGCTCGAGCGCACCGACCGCGGACTGCTGCCCCATCGGCTACCGGCCTGGGCGCGGGCGCAGTCCGACGATCCGCAGCTCCACCACGCCGCAGCACAACCCGCGGGTGTCCGCCTCGCGATCCGCACCGCGGCCACTCGGCTGGAGCTCGACGTGCTTCCGACCAAGCGGCGCTACGTCGGGGCGCCCTCGCGACCCGACGGCTGGTACGACGTGCTGGTCGGGGGCGAGCTGGTCGAGCGCCACCAGGCGCCGGGCGGCAACGTGCTCCACGTGGACATGATGACCGGCGCCAGCACGTTCGACGCCGGCGAGCCGACGACCCTCGTGCTCACCCTCCCGGGTGGCGACAGCGAGGTGGAGGTATGGCTGCCGCACGACGAGCAGACCGAGCTCCTCGCCCTCCGCGCCGACGCCCCGGTCGCGCCGCTCGAGGACGACCGCCCGCGCTGGGTCCACCACGGCAGCTCGATCAGCCACGGTTCGCTCGCCACCTACCCCACCGAGCCGTGGCCGGTCGTCGCCGCCCGCCTTGCCCAGGTCGACCTCACCAACCTGGGTCTCGGCGGCAGCGCTCTGCTGGATCCGTTCGTCGCCCGGACGATGCGTGACACGCCGGCCGACGTCATCAGCGTCAAGGTCGGCATCAACCTCGTCAACCAGGACCTGGTGCGCCGGCGCGCTCTGGGACCCGCAGTCCACGGTTGGCTCGACACGATCCGCGACGGGCACCCCGAGACGCCCCTGGTGATCGTTTCACCCATCCACTGCGGAATCCACGAAGCAGTTCCCGGACCGACGGGAGTCGACACGGCCGCCTTCACCGAGGGGCGGCTGGCCTTCCGGGCGGAGGGAGACCCGCAAGGAGCAGCTCGCGGGGCACTGACCCTGCAGGCGGTTCGCGAGGTGCTCGCCGACGTCGTCGAGCGTCGCGGCGACCCGCACCTGTCCTACGTCGACGGGCTGACCCTGTACGGCCCCGAGGACGCCGAGCGGCTGCCGCTGCCCGACAACCTCCACCCCGATGCCGCCACCCATCGACTCATCGGTGAGCGGTTCGCTGCGGTGGTGGCGCCGCGGGCCGGGCAGGCCGGCCGGGCTGGACGCACCGTGGGTGGATCGATCATCAGCCCTGAGGAGAGTGCCTGCCGATGATCGAGATCTTGACGCCTGCCCAGGTCGACCGTGCCCGGGTGACCGGAGCCCTGGTGGCGGACATCCTGCAGACCCTGAGGCGCAGGGCCGTGGTCGGCACGAACCTCCTGGACCTCGACGGATGGGCTCGGGACCTGATCCGCGACGCCGGGGCGCAGTCCTGCTACGTCGACTATGCGCCGTCCTTCGGGCGGGGGCCGTTCGGTCACTACGTCTGCACGGCGGTCAACGATGCCGTCCTCCACGGGCGCCCTCGCGACTACCGGCTGGCCGACGGTGACCTGGTCACTCTCGATCTGGCCGTCCTCAAGGACGGCGTGGCCGCCGACTCGGCCATCAGCTTCGTCGTCGGCGATCGACGGTCTCCGCAGAGCGTCGCCCTCATCGAAGCGACCGAACGCGCCCTGGCGGCCGGCATCGCCGCTGCCGGACCCGGGGCTCGCATCGGCGACCTCTCGCATGCCATCGGCGCGGTGCTGAGCGCTGCGGGCTACCCGATCAACACCGAGTTCGGCGGGCACGGCATCGGGAGCACGATGCACCAGGACCCGCACGTCGCCAACGCGGGACGTCCCGGCCGGGGATACCGGTTGCGACCCGGGTTGCTCCTCGCCCTGGAGCCGTGGGTCATGGCAGACACCGACGAGCTCGCCCTGGACGCCGACGGGTGGACGCTGCGCAGCGCGACCGGCTGTCGCACAGCGCACAGCGAGCACACGATCGCCATCACCGACGACGGTGCGGAGATACTCACCCTGCCGACGGGCCGCCTGCGCTGACCACGTCGGGTTGCCCGGGGCTGCTGCCCGCCTCGGACGGGTGTGCGACGCAGCGCCCGCCCAGGTCGCTTCCCCGCAGGACCCGTTCCGATCGAGCGCGACGGAGCCGGCGCCCGTCCCGGGCGGTGTTCCCGTCCCGGGCCGGGCGCCGGCTCCGTCGTGTCGCGACCGGTGTCAGGCGGCCGGCAGGGTGACCCGGATCGCGCGCACGGCCCCCGTACGGCGGAAGACCTCGGCGCTGACCTCGGCCGGGATCGCGGCCCCGGAGACGGCCTGCTCCACCCCGTCGGAGCCCTCGACGGTCACCTCGAGGTCGGCGCCCCGCCGGTAGACGACCGGGACCTGGCAGAACGTGAACGCGAGGCTCGAGGCGGGCAGCTCGACGGCCTGCTCGGTCCCGCCGACGTCGACATACCGGAACGTCGTCGGCTCCGCGGGCCACTCCTCGGTACGGAGCAGGACGGGGCGGAACACGATCCGGCCCTCCTCCACCCGCAGGCCGAGCTCACCCATGCGGGTGAGGACCTCTTCCTTGACCTGGCCCGTCATCCCGGGCTGCTGCGCCCCGCGACCCTTCGGCGTGTGGGAGTAGGGGTCGACCGGGAAGGCGCCGTAGACCTCGGGCGGCTTGCAGTAGCCGAGCCCCTGGCGAACGTCCTCGTACCGGGCCCGGAGCTCGTCGACGACGGCTGCGTCGGCGCCCTCGGCCACGGCACGCTCGAGGTTCTCCTGCACCGCGAGCAGCAGCTTGGACACCATGTGCCAGTAGATGCTGCCGAGGCCCTCGTAGGCGAAGAAGGACCCGGACCGACCGGTGAACTCCGCGTGCCGGAAGACCTCCTCGAAGACGGAGAGCAGCGCCTCCCGGCCGGTCGCCACCGCCTCGTCGAGCGCGCCGTCCGTCTCCGGACCCTCGAGGGCGTCGAGCGCCGCGTCGACGTCCCGGGCGTTGTGGATCCCCGGGGCGAAGCGGTAGTCACCACCCGCGTCCTGCAGGACGATCGACCGGTCCCCGGCGCGCACCAGGGCGTCGATCAGGGGGGCCTGGGCGGCCTGCGCGGGCGTGACCCGGTTCTTGTCCAGGAACCCGGGGAGGTCGCGGTCCGGGTACAGCAGGTAGCTGTGCTGGTCGGCGCGGTACAGCGCGCTCTCGCGCATCGCCCGCAGCACGTCGAGCGACTCGGCGGGCGTCAGGAACCCCGAGGACAGGATCGCGACCTGTCCCTCGAGCATCTCCTGCAGCCGGTTGATCGTGACGCGGCCCTGCCCCAGGTCGAGCGTGTTGTACGAGTGGTAGAGCCCGTCGGCACGGCGGTTCGCCCGCAGGCCCGAGTCGACGTACGCGAGCACGGTGTCGACCACCTCGCGCACCTCGTCCGCCCCGACCACGGTGCGCTCACCGGTGAGCCCGGCGTAGACACGCTCGCGATAGGCCGTCCCGGCCGCGCCCAGGGCGTCGACCACGCGTCGCCGCTCGACGTCGTCGAAGCCGCCGACGGTGCCGGAGAGGTGCCGGCTGAGGACGTCGCCGACCTCCCTGAGCAGCTCCCGGACCTCGACGCCGACGGTCAGCTCCTCGTCCAGCAGGTCGCGCACGGTGCCCAGGTAGCGACGCAGGTACGCGAGGGTCACGACGGACAGTCCGCGCCCGACGAGCGCGTTGTTCGCGTCGTTCCACTCGGGCCGCTGCGTGTTCATCCAGATGCCGCCCTCGGGCACCAGGTTCACGACCTTCGCCAGGGTGAGCACGAGCAGCTTCTCGGCCAGGGTGACGTGCAGCAGGTTCCCGTCGGGGCCGTGCACGAGCTTGCCGTCCGCGCCCTCCACCTCGACACGGCGCGCGATCGCGGCCGCGGCCTCGGTGTCGAAGGTGATCGTCGCGTAGGGGTTCTCGACGGTGTCGGCGTAGGACGCGATCCGGTACGGCACGTCGGCGTGCGTGAAGACCGCACGGTTCACCAGGTGCCGCACGCTCCCGGGGTGGAAGCGCTCGGACGTCTCGAGCAGCTTGACGAGGTAGACCAGCTGGTGGTCGCTCCAGTACCCGATGTTGGACCACGGGTTGTCCGGCTCGGGGACCTCCCAGTCGATCCCTCCGCGGGAGATCCGGTACGGGTTGTACCCGTCGGCGGTCGTGGCGTCGAGGAAGACGGCGACCATCGACTCGACGTACTCGGGGAAGGACCACGCCAGCGCCTCCCAGTTCTGGAAGATGTCGCGCCAGTTGCCCTGGTGGTCCAGCAGGGGTTCACCGTCGGCGTCCCGCAGCGAGATCTGGAACTTGTTCCACGGCCGGCTCGGGTCGCCGTGGCGACGGCCGAAGGTCAGCGGCAGGTACTCGGTGCACAGGCGCCAGAGGTCGGCGTCCCCGCTCTCCTCGGCCGCGGCCATCAGCTCCTCGTGGGACAGGGTCGCGGGCAGCGACGTGAGCACCTCGGCGCAGCGCTCGGCGACGAGGGGGCTCCGGGTGCGGACGAAGGCCCGGACGTCGCCCCCGCGGAGCTGGTAGCCGCCCGCCGGGACGCCTCCGCGCATCGTGTTGAACAGGACGTTGGCACCGTGGTGGGCGGTGGCCAGCTCGTCGCCGGTCAGCTGCGCCGCGTCGGTGGCCGCGAGCAGGTCCTCCAGCCCGCGACGGGTCGCCTCGACGTCCTCGTCGAGTCGCGCCGCGAGCGCAGTGGGGTCGGCCAGCTCGTCACGCAGGGCCACGACGTCCGGTGCGGACCGCGAGACGTCGGCCACGACGCGCCAGGTCCGCTGCGCCCCGGGGTCCAGCACCAGACGGGTGCGGACGAGGTAGGCGCCCCGGCCGCCCCGCACGTCCAGCTCCTTGGTCAGCGCCTCGCCCGCCTGCGCCGCGTCGAGCTGCCGCTCGGACAGCAGGTGCTCGACCTGCTCGAGGCCCAACTGCCAGGCGACCGAGGCCTGCAGGGACTCGCTCGCCTCGGCGAGGTCGGTCAGGGCGGAGTTGAGGTAGTAGATGCCGAGGCCGCCCGGGGCGAGCTCGGCCCGCTTGTAGGCGTCCAGCAGGATGCTCAGCTCGTTCTGGACCTGGGCGGTGGTGCCGGCGGGCAGGAGGTTGCGGAACCCGTCCACGACCTCGAGGTCGACCGGGCGCTCGGCGAGGGACGTGATCTGGCAGCTGCGCACCACCCCGTACCGTGCGCTGGTCTGCCACACGACGCGCAGGCGCAGTCCGAGGTCGGTCCGGGTCTCCTCGAAGACGACGCTGGTGCCGAGGAAGTCCTTGTAGAGGCTGCGGTCGACGGCCGGGTCGCCCGGTCGCGTCTCGGCGAAAGGCTGCCAGGACACGACGTCGCCGTCCTCGCGGTGCACCCGGACCGTGGTGAGTCCGCCCGTGCGACCCGCCCCCTCGGCGACCTTGTCCTCGGTGTAGTACGGGAAGATCGCGTGGTCGGCGTCACGGCGGCCCGCGGTCAGTCCTCCGGTGCTCGAGATGAACATCCACAGGTCGCTCGCCCCGGCGATGGTCATCAGGAAGGGCGGCATCTGGTCGTACGACGTGATCGCGTAGTAGCGACGGTCGTCGAGACCGAGGTGCGAGCCGTCGACGACGGCGTGGCCGACGAGCCGTTCGGAGGTGGGCCCGGTCGTGGTCATGCGCTGCTCCTTGCGGTTGTGGTGCGGGGCGGACCGGTGTGCGGGAGCGCTCCCACACCGCTGGTTCGCCCAGTGCTGGCATCAGAGGGGAGCGCGCGGGGACGCGCGCTCGAGAGCTCCCTGACGCGGGGGGACGCGGCGTCGTCGATGCCGCGAGTAGGGGTGCCGGGATCGGTCGTGTCCGCGGCGCGGAGGTGCGGAGCCGCGGGCGCGTTCCCGTGCTCCGTCGGGTCGGGGTCGCCGACCGGGGGACCGGCGTGGGGGACGACCACCGCAGGCATCCTGCCCATCGCCACCTCCACTGCTCGCGGCCGGAAGGTTCGCAAGGTGCGAGGGGCCGTCGCCGGTCGAGCACACAGGAAATTACCGTCCCCGGATTGCTCGTGCAAGAACGTTCCGGGGGACGTCGGACGGGCGAGCCGGGCACGACCCGGCGGGTCCTGCCGGTCGGGGTGTCGAGCTCGCCCGGTTCCGCCCGCCTCGCCGGTCGTGCTGCGGACCTCGGCCCGTCCCGCCCAGGTGCGGACGTCGTCCCGCCGTCCCACGATGGAGGGACGAGGAGAGGAGCACGCCGTGCCACGACAGGATCCCGGCCCCAGCGTCAAGGACGAGGAGCTGTACGAGAAGCTCCGCGACGAGGGCAACAGCAAGGAGAAGGCCGCGCGGATCGCGAACGCGGCCGCGAACCGCGGTCGCGACGACGTCGGCCGCGAGGGTGGCGAGTCCCCGGCGTACGAGGACTGGACCGTCGACGAGCTGCACGAGCGCGCCGCCGAGCTGGGCATCGAGGGGCGGTCCTCGATGCGCAAGGACGAGCTGATCGAGGCTCTGCGGTCGCACTGAGACGGCCGATCCGGCCGGTTGCCCCTGGCGTGCCGTCGTCGCCGGGAGCACCATGGAGGGACAGGTTCCGTGGCTCGACGGGGAGACGGAGGCGAGGAGCATGAAGGCCTCGGTGGGGGACAGGATCATCACCGCGTCCGGCGTGGTGGGAGGTGCGGTCCGTGACGGCGTCGTCACGGAGCTCCACCACGACGACGGGTCCCCGCCCTACACGGTGAGGTGGTCGGACACGGAGGAGGAGTCCTTGGTCTATCCCGGGCCGGACTCGCTCGTGCAGCACGGCGACGCCGGGGCCGCGGACGAGACGGCCCGCCCTGCGCGCGCCGCCACCTGGACCGTCCAGCTGTCGCTGGTGGAGGCGTCGGGCAGCACGACGGCGGAGGCGGTGCTGGTGGCCGGCCCGGTCGAGCACGCCGACGTCGGCCCGTTGCGGTCCGTCGGGCACGCCCGCAAGGATCCCCACGACACGGAGATCCCGGTCATCGGCGACGAGGTGGCCGCCGGGCGTGCGCTGCGGCGTCTCGCCGACGCCCTGCTCGGGCAGGCGGAGGAGGACATCACCGCCTCCACCGGCGTGCCGGCCCACGTGCACGACTGAGCGGACGGCCGGGCGGGACCGGCCGGCGGGGGTGACCGGACGCACAGTGCCGCGCGGTGTTCCGGCCGCCGCCGCGCGCATAGGCTCGGTGCGGCTCTCGACGGTGATCCGCGCCGTCGTCCCGACCAGGAGGACCCACCCGTGCGAACCCGTCCCGTTCTTGCCGTCGCCCTCGCGCCCGCCGTGCTGCTCGGGCTGACGGCCTGCTCCACCGCCGACGACGGTGGTGCGGACGACGCAGCGAGCGCCACGCCGTCCGCGTCCGAGGCCTGCGCCGCGGGCGACCTGCCGACGCTCACCGAGGGCACCCTCACCGTCGGTGCCGGCGAGCCGTTCGAGCCGTGGTACGTCGGCGAGCCCACCAGCGGCGAGGGCTTCGAGTCGGCCCTGGTCTACGCCGTCGCCGAGGAGCTGGGGTACGCGGCCGAGGACGTCGAGTGGGAGACGGTGACGTTCGAGCAGATCATCTCCCCGGCGATCAAGCCGTTCGACCTCGCCGCCTACCAGACCACCATCACCGAGGAGCGGGCGGAGGCCGTGGACTTCTCCAGCCCGTACCTGACCAGCCACCAGGGCGTGATCGTGGCCGACGACGGTGACTACGCCGACGCCACGAGCCTCGCGGACCTGGAGGGCGCCCGCATCGGCGTCACCGCCGCGCAGACCTCGCTGGACGCCGCGGAGTCCGCCTGGGGCGACGCGGTGGAGATCACCCCCTTCAACGCCGCCGGGGACGGCATGACCGCGCTGACCTCGGGCACCATCGACGCGATGGTGATGGACGTCGACCAGGGCGTGGCGGCCTCGACGGTGTACTTCCCGGACACCCAGGTCGTGGGCACGCTGCCGGACGTCGGCGAGCCGGAGCAGCTCGGCCTCGTGCTCGACAAGGACTCGGAGCTGACCGAGTGCGTCTCGCAGGCCGTGGACGCCCTGGAGGCCGACGGCACCCTCGACGAGCTGCGCACCGAGTGGCTGAAGTCGGACGACGTCCCCGAGCTGTCCTGACCGCGCGACGGCGATGACCGGAGCGACGGACGGCCCGGCCCTGTCGGAGCGTGCCCGGGCCCGGGCGGAGTACCGCCGGGCCCAGCACCGGCGCGCCCTGCTGGTCGCCGGGACGGCGACGGCGATCGTGCTCGTCGCCGTCGTCGCGGTCGTCACCACCGCTCCCGGCTGGGAGCGGGCCCGGGAGGCGTTCTTCTCCCCGGAGCGCGCCTGGGAGGTCCTGCCCGAGGTCGCCGAGGGGCTGTGGCTCAACCTGCGGGTGTGGGTCGCGGCCTCCGTGGTGGGCCTGACCGTCGGCCTGCTGCTGGCGGTCGTGCGCACCTCCCGGCTGCCGGCGCTGTTCCCGCTGCGGGTGTTCACCGTGCTGTACGTCGACGTCTTCCGCGGGGTGCCGGTGCTGCTGGTGCTGCTGCTGGTCGGTTTCGGGCTGCCCGCCCTGCGGCTGGAGTGGCTGCCGGTGAGCGCGGCGTTCCTCGGCGGTCTGGCGATCCTCCTGACGTACACGGCGTACCTCGCCGAGATCTTCCGCGCGGGGATCGAGTCCGTGCACCCCTCCCAGGTCGCCGCCGCGCGCTCCCTCGGGCTCACCCGTGGCCAGGCGGTGCGCAAGGTCGTGCTGCCGCAGGCGGTGCGGAACGTGTCGGCGCCGGTGGCGAGCATGCTGGTGTCCCTGCAGAAGGACTCCGGCCTGATCTCGATCCTCGGGGCGGTCGACGCGATCCGGGCCGCCCAGATCGCCACCACCGGCGACTACAACTTCACCCCGTACGTGGTGGCCGGCGTGCTGTTCCTGCTGATCTCGATCCCGCTGACCCGGCTCGTCGACGCCTGGTCGGCCCGGCAGGGCTGGCGCGGCTCGCTCCGCGGCGTCAGCGGTGCGGGGGTGGTCCGGTGACCGCACCGCCGCTGCTGAGCCTGCGTGAGGTGCGCAAGTCGTTCCCCGCGGGACCGGGCCGCCGGGCCGGGCGCAGGACGGTCCTGGACGGCATCGACCTGGACGTGGGCGAGCACCAGTGCGTCGTCCTGGTGGGGTCCTCGGGCTCGGGCAAGTCGACGCTGCTGCGCGTGGTCGACCTGCTCGAGGAGGTCGACGACGGTCAGGTGCTCCTCGACGGGGTCGACGTGGCCGACCCGTGGGTCGACGCCGACGCCGTCCGGGCCCGGCTCGCGATGGTCTTCCAGCAGTACAACCTGTTCCCGCACCTGTCCGTCCTGGACAACGTCACCCTGGCCCCCCGCCTCGTGCACCGCCGTCCGCGGGGCGAGGCCGAGGAGGCCGGCCGGGCGCTGCTGGCCAAGGTCGGGCTGGCGGACAAGGCGCGCGGGTACCCCGACCAGCTCTCCGGCGGGGAGCAGCAGCGCGCCGCGATCGCGCGGGCGCTGGCCGGCGGCCCGGAGCTGCTGCTGCTGGACGAGGTCACCTCGGCCCTGGACCCGGAACTGGTCGGGGAGGTCCTGGACCTGCTGCTGGAGCTGCGCGCCGAGGGCACCACGATGCTCGTCGCGACCCACGAGATGGACTTCGCCCGCGAGGTCGCCGACGAGGTCGTGTTCCTGCACGACGGCCGGGTGCACGAGCGCGGCACGCCCGCCCAGGTCCTGGACGACCCGCAGCGGGACCGGACCCGGGAGTTCCTGCGCCGGCTGCGCTGAGCCGCGCCGGCTGCGCCGGGCCGACCGCGTGCGTATCACCCGAGGTCGCGCGACGCTCTGGAGAGGCAGTGGGGCGTCGCGCGACGCCCTCCGTCGGCGAGGGGACGTGGTGACGATGAAGCGCCTGATCCTGTGCTGCGACGGCACGTGGAACCATGCCGCCAACCAGTACGTGTCGAACATCGAGAAGATCGCCCGGGTCCTGCGCCGGGGCGCGGTCGACGACGGCGTCGTGCAGATGGTCGAGTACGTCGGCGGTGTCGGCTCGCAGGGGTACCTGTTCGACAAGGTGCTCGGTGGCGCGTTCGGGTCGGGCCTGACCCACAACGTCGTCGACGGCTACCGGTTCCTGGCCATGAACTACGACCCCGGCGACGAGATCGTGGTGCTCGGCTACTCGCGGGGCGCGTACACCGCGCGCAGCGTCGTCGGCATGGTGGGGGCGGTGGGCCTGCTGACGCGCGAGGCGCTCGTGGCCGGCCGGCTGCACGACGCCGCGGACCTCTACCGCGAGCCGGCCGACGACGACGCCGCGCGCGCCGCACGGCAGGAGCGGCGGGACAGGTTCCGGGCCGAGAACTCCCACCCGAGGGACCCGCGGGGGCCGGTGCGGTTCCTCGGCGTCTTCGACACCGTCGGCACGCTGGGCGTCCCCGGGCTGACGCGCCGCCGCTACCGGTTCCACGACGTGAAGCTCGGTGACGGCGTCCAGGTGGCCCGCCAGGCGCTCTCGGTGGACGAACGCCGGTTGTCCTACTCGCCGTGCCTGTGGACCGTGCCGGGCGACAGCCCCGAGGGCCGGGTCCGGCAGGTGTGGTTCCCGGGCGGGCACGGCGACGTCGGCGGCGGGGGACCGCGCTCCGGGCTGTCCGACGTCGCGCTGGAGTGGATGGTGGGCGAGCTGCGCGAGGTCGGCGTCGCGATCGACGAGGACCTGTGGAAGCAGCAGGTGGCGCACCAGGAGGAGCTGGTCGTGGACGTCCGGCCCCGGGTGCTGTTCCGGCTGATCAACCGGGTCAAGCGCCTGCGGCCGGGCAGCGGGGTCGTGGACGGCCGCGAGGTGTTCCGGCACGGCCTGCGGGTGCTCGCCCGGCGTGACGGCGAGGTCTGGGGCGACGGGGTGTGCGTCGCCGAGCCGCTCGTGCGCTACGTCGCACGTGACCGGTACGCCGAGCACGCTCCGAACCTGCAGCAGTGGATCGACGACTGCGGCGGGGTGGACAAGCTACCGGTCGTGCCCCTCGCGGCGCTGCACGAGGACGAGCGTCACCTGACGGTGCGGTGAGCGTCCCGGTCAGGAGTCGTAGGCGTCCTTGACCACGAGGACCGGCACCGAGGCGTCCAGCAGCACCCGCTGCGTCGTGGTGCCCATGAGGAACGTGCCGTGGCTGGACCGCTTGCGCGACCCCACCACGACGAGGTCGGCCCCGACCTCGTCGGCGGTGTCGAGGATGGCGTCCGCGGGTTCGGTGTCCTCGTCGCGGTAGCTGATCGCGGCGTCGGTGTCCCCGAGGATCGCGGAGAGCTCGGCCGACGGGCCGTCACCGGGATCCTGGGCGTCGAGCACGAGCACCCGCAGCGGCAGGTCGCGTCGACGCGACTCCTCCAGCGCGGTCCGGACTGCCGCCTCGCCGTGCGGGCAGGCGCGATAGGCCACGAGCACCGTCATGGGCCCACTGTGTCACACCTCGCGCCGGCCGCGTCGCAGACCCAGCTCGTAGGCCGTCAGGGCGACGAGCCAGACCGCGGTGACCGGCAGGACGAACCCGAACAGCGCGCCGCCGAACGGCTCCTGGGCGTCGTGGTCGGTCGCGGCGAGCAGCACGTAGGCCAGGTAGGCGACGTACAGGACGACCAGGAGGACGCCCTCCCAGCGCACGATCGCCTGCCCGGTGAACGCGATGGGCAGGAGCACCAGCGCGACGGCCACCATGACGGGCAGGTCGAGGTTCACGGCGGCGGGGTCGACGTCGATCCCGCCCGGGGCGATGACGGCGGTGAGGCCGAGCACGGCGCCGATGTTGAAGATGTTGCTGCCCACGATGTTCCCCACGGCCATGTCCCGTTCGCCGCGCCGCACGGCGATGACGCTCGTGGCGAGCTCCGGCAACGACGTGCCGACCGCGACGACGGTCAGGCCGATCACGAGGTCGCTCACCCCGAACGCGGAGGCGATCCGGGTGGCGCCGTCCACCAGGAACCGGGCGCCGCCGACGAGCAGGGCCACCCCGACGACCACGAGGGCGACGTCGATCCCGACCGAACGGGCGCGGGTCGTGCGCAGGCGCCCCAGGGCCCCGCCGTCCTCGTCGGCCTCCGGGACGGTGGTGACCGTCTCCGTGCGCCGGGCGACGATCGTGGTGACGGCCAGGTAGGCGGCCAGGAGACCCAGCAGGAGGACGCCGTCGGTCGTGCTGATGGTGCCGTCGAGCGCGAGCACGAGGGCGAGCACGGACATCCCGACCATCACGGGGATGTCCGTGCGCACCAGGCGGTTCGTGACCGTGAGCGGGACGACGATCGCCGCCACCCCGAGGACGAGCAGGATGTTGGCGATGTTGCTGCCCACGACGTTGCCGACCGCCAGCCCGGGGGAGCCGGACAGCGCGGAGCCGGCGCTGACGGCGAGCTCCGGGCTCGAGGTCGCGAAGGACACGACGGTCAGGCCCACCACGAGGGCGGACATCCCCAGGGTCCGCGCCAGCGACGCCGCGCCGCGGACGAGGGCCTCGCCGCCCGCGACGAGCAGCACGAACCCGGCGAGCAGGAGCAGGACGCTGGTGAGGCTCACGCGACAAGGCTACGGGCGGGCCGTCACCGCCGGCGGTCAGGCGGCGGCGAGCTGCTCGACCACCTGCCGCTTGGCCCGGGTGAGCATGCCGGCCATGCCGTTGAGCCGCAGGGCCGAGACCGCCCGGGTGAGGCCGAGCTGCAGCGGGAAGTCCTCGGGGACGTCCAGCACCTCACGGGTGGTCAGCCCGGACAGCCCCTGGGCCAGGATCGAGGCGAAGCCCCGGGTGGTGGGGGCCTCCTCGGGCGCGGTCGCGTAGAAGTGCACGACGTCTCCGTCGACCTCGGCGAAGGCGTGCACCGGGGACTGGCACTCCTCCACCTTCTCCAGCAGGGCGGGGGAGTCCGCGTACCGGGCGGGCAGGGGCGGCAGCTCGCGGGAGAACTCCAGCAGGAGCTGCAGCCGCTCGGACTCGGTCAGGGCCAGGAAGTCCTCCCGGATCTCGGCCAGCTGGTCGGGCAGCGCGGGGGCGTCGTCGGTCA
This sequence comes from Isoptericola sp. b515, assembly GCF_030588125.1. Taxonomy (NCBI): domain Bacteria; kingdom Bacillati; phylum Actinomycetota; class Actinomycetes; order Micrococcales; family Promicromonosporaceae; genus Isoptericola; species Isoptericola sp. b515. Next base: position 184,203 of record NZ_JAUQYR010000002.1, read on the forward strand.
TGGGTCCATCGTCTCTCACGTCGCGTCGGGTCCGGGGTTCAGCGGGCCGGCGCCTCGCCGGGCTCCGCGCCGGCCGCGATGGGCACGCGCACGGCGTTGCCCCACTCGGTCCAGGAACCGTCGTAGTTGCGCACGTCGGGGATGCCGAGCAGGAAGTGCAGCGCGAACCAGGTGTGGCTGGACCGCTCCCCGATGCGGCAGTACGTGACGACCCGGTCGTCGTCCGTGATGCCCAGGCCGCCCCGCTGGTAGATGGCCTCCAGCTCGGCCCGCGGCTTGTAGGTGCCGTCCTCGGCCACCGCCGTGGCCCACGGGACGTTGTGAGCGGTGGGGATGTGACCGCCGCGCAGCACGCCCTCCTCCGGGTAGTCCGGGATGTGCAGCCGCTCGCCGGTGAACTCCTGCGGGGAGCGGATGTCCACGAGGGGGCCCTTGCCCAGGTGGTCGAGCACGTCCTCGCGGAAGGCGCGGAAGGTGGTGTCGTCGCGCTCGACGACCGGGTAGTCGACCGGCGTCGGGGCGGGGGCGTCGGTGGTCAGCTCGCGGCCCTCGGCCACCCAGAGGTTGCGCCCGCCGTCGAGAAGGCGGACGTCCTCGTGGCCGAACAGGGTGAACACCCAGGCCGTGTAGGCGGCCCACCAGTTGTTCTTGTCGCCGTACAGCACGATCGTGGTGTCGCGGGCGATGCCCCGGGAGCCGAGCAGGTCGGCGAAACCCGGGCCGTCCAGGTAGTCGCGCTCGACGGGCAGCAGCAGGTCGGTGTGCCAGTCGACCTTGACGGCGCCGGGGATGTGGCCGGTCTCGTAGAGCAGGACGTCCTCGTCGGACTCCACGACGACGAGGCCCGGGTCGTCCCGGTGCGCGGCCAGCCACTCGGTGGTGACGAGGCGCTCCGGGTGCGCGTACTCCTGCAGTCGCGGGGTGGGGTCGAGCGGTGCGGGCATGATCTCCTCCTGGTGCGGCGTGGTCCGGGAGCCACCCTAGGCCGCGGGCGACCAGCCCCGACACCGCGGTTCCACGATGCGGGACCAGCATGTGAGATGCCTGGTCCGTGCGCTCGGGACACTCCGGACGCGACGCCGCCCTACACTGTGGTGCACCACCGGACGACGACGTCGGAGGCTCCATGGGGCATCGACCCAGCACCCCGCACGGCGACCTCGCGCATGCGCTGTCGCCCGCCGTCCCCGTCCGGCGCGACCGGCGTTCCGTGCGCAGCGCCCACGACGCGTTCCTCGACACCGGCGCCGTGCCGCCCGGGCTCGACCCCCTCGTCGCCGCCTCCTGGCGCCGCAGCCGCTCCTGCGGCGTCGACCCCGACACGCCGCGCACCACGAGCGGGCTGTCGCCCGACGAGCTCGACGCCTACCGTGCGGCGCATCCCCTGCACGACCTCATGCCCGTCGTGCGCGACCTCGTCGTCGACGCCGCTCGCGACGACGGGCTCGTCGTGGCCGTGTCCGACGACGCGGGACGCCTGCTGTGGGTCGAGGGGGACCTGCGCACCCGCGGTGCCGCCGAGCGGGTCGGATTCGTCGCCGGTGCCGTCTGGCGCGAGGAGAACGTCGGGACCAACGCCCCGGGCACGGCGCTGGCCACCCGGCGGCCGGTGCAGGTGCTGGGGGCGGAGCACTTCTCGCGGCCGGTGCAGCAGCTCAACTGCGCGGCCGCCCCGATCCAGGATCCCGACGGCCGTGTCCTCGGGGTCCTCGACGTCACCGGTGGACGGGCCGCCGGCTCGCACGTCGCGCTGTCCCTGGTGCGCGCCACCGTCGCCAGCCTCGAGCGGGAGCTCGCGGCACGGGCCGCAGCTGGCCGGGACGCGGCCGGTGACACCCACCCCGCCCTGCGGCTGCTCGGCACGCCCGCCTGGCGGTCCCCGGACGGCGAGCGCCGGCTCTCCGGACGGCACGCCGAGATCCTCGCGCTCCTCGGCGCGCACCCGCGGGGCCTCACCGCGGAGGAGCTCGCGGTGCTGCTGCACCCCGGCGAGCTGTCCGAGGTGACGGTCCGCGCCGAGATCTCCCGGCTGCGCCGCTCGGCCGGGTCGGTGGTGACCGGGTCGCGGCCCTACCGGCTCGCCGCCCAGGTGCGCAGCGACGTCGACGCCGTCCGCGACCTGCTCGCCGCCGGTGACGTGGCCGGTGCGGTGCGGGCCTACACCGCTCCGCTGCTGCCGCGGTCCTTCGCCCCCGGCGTCGAGCGGATGCGTGACGAGCTGGCCGCCGAGATGCGCTCGGCGGTCCTGGCCGACGGCGACCCGGACGTCCTGGACGGGTGGACCCGCACGGACGACGGTGCCGAGGACGTGGAGGCCTGGCAGCAGCTCGTGGCGCGGTCCGACCAGGGCGGTCCCCGGTGGGCCCGGGCGCGTGCCCACCTCGCCGTCGTCGACGCCGGCCTGCGCTGAACGGCGCCGACCGACACCTGCAACGCCGCTGCAACGCTCGCCGCCTAACGTCGCCGGCACGACGCGACGACGCGTCGTCATCATCCCGTCCACCGGACGCGGGTGGTGCGGTGAGCACTGCGAGGAGGCAGGACGCCATGACCGTCTACACGGCACCGGGACAGCCCGGGTCGATCGTGGAGTACCGCAGCCGCTACGACCACTGGATCGGCGGCGAGTACGTCCCCCCGGCGAGCGGGGAGTACTTCGAGAACCCCACCCCCGTCACCGGACAGACCTTCTGCGAGGTCGCGCGCGGCAACGCCGAGGACATCGAGCGCGCCCTGGACGCCGCGCACGGCGCCGCCCCCGCCTGGGGCCGCACGTCCGTGACCGAGCGGGCGAACATCCTCAACGCCATCGCCGACCGCATCGAGGCCAACGTCGAGAAGATCGCCGTGGCCGAGAGCTGGGAGAACGGCAAGGCCGTGCGCGAGACGCTCGGTGCCGACATCCCCCTGGCCGTCGACCACTTCCGGTACTTCGCCGGCGCGATCCGGGCCCAGGAGGGGTCGATCTCCGAGATCGACGGCGACACCATCGCCTATCACTTCCACGAGCCGCTCGGCGTCGTCGGGCAGATCATCCCGTGGAACTTCCCGATCCTCATGGCCGTGTGGAAGCTGGCCCCGGCGCTCGCGGCGGGCAACGCCGTCGTGCTCAAGCCGGCCGAGCAGACCCCGGCCTCGATCCTGTACCTGATGGACATCATCGGCGACCTGCTGCCGCCGGGCGTCGTCAACGTCGTCAACGGGTTCGGCGTCGAGGCGGGCAAGCCGCTCGCGTCCTCGTCGCGGATCCGCAAGATCGCCTTCACCGGCGAGACGACGACGGGCCGCCTGATCATGCAGTACGCCTCGGCCAACATCATCCCGGTGACGCTCGAGCTCGGCGGCAAGAGCCCGAACGTGTTCTTCTCCGACGTCGCCTCGGCCCAGGACGACTTCTACGACAAGGCCCTCGAGGGCTTCACGATGTTCGCGTTCAACCAGGGCGAGGTCTGCACCTGCCCGTCCCGGGCGCTCATCCAGTCCGACATCTACGACCAGTTCCTCGGCGACGCGCTCAAGCGCACCGAGGCGGCCGTCCAGGGCAACCCGCTGGACACCGAGACGATGATCGGTGCCCAGGCCAGCAACGACCAGCTCGAGAAGATCCTGTCCTACATCGACATCGGCCAGGCCGAGGGCGCCAAGGTGCTCACCGGCGGGCAGCGGGCCGACCTCGGCGGGGACCTGTCCGGCGGCTTCTACGTGCAGCCGACGATCTTCGAGGGCAAGAACTCGATGCGGATCTTCCAGGAGGAGATCTTCGGTCCCGTCGTCTCGGTCACCGACTTCGCCGACTACGACGACGCCATCAAGATCGCCAACGACACCCTCTACGGGCTCGGGGCCGGCGTCTGGACCCGCAACGGCACGACGGCCTACCGGGCCGGCCGCGACATCGAGGCCGGCCGCGTGTGGACGAACTGCTACCACGCCTACCCGGCCGCGGCCGCGTTCGGCGGGTACAAGGGCTCCGGTGTCGGGCGCGAGAACCACAAGATGATGCTCGACCACTACCAGCAGACGAAGAACCTGCTCGTCAGCTACTCCGGCGTGCGGGACGGCTTCTTCTAGGCCGAAGGAGGATCGATGACCGACGCCGGCGGGCCCGAGGGCCCCGCGCGCGTCGCCGTCACCGACGCCGCGGCCGAGCTCCTGGCTCGGCTGCGGCGCCGGCACGGCGAGCTGATGTTCCACCAGTCCGGTGGCTGCTGCGACGGCTCGAGCCCCATGTGCTACCCGGCCGGTGACTTCCTCACCTCGGACGCCGACGTGCACCTGGGCGACCTGGCGCTGTCCGACGGGGAGGAACCCTTCACCGTCCCGGTCTGGATGAGCAGGGCGCAGTTCGAGTACTGGAGCCACACCCACCTGACGATCGACGTGGTGCCCGGCCGCGGAGCCGGGTTCAGCGTCGAGGCGCCGGAGGGCGTGCGGTTCCTCATCCGGTCGCGGCTGCTGACCGACGCCGAGCTGACGGCACTGGGCCGCTGAGGCACGGCGCCAGGACGCCCGGGGCTGCGTCGTCGCCCCGGGCGTCCTAGCGTCGTGCCCATGGCGCAGGACGAGCACGACCCTCACGACGGCCGGGGCGAGCGGTGGTCGCAGGACGTCACCGACCACTCCGACGCCCTCGACCTCGAGCACGACGTCTTCACCCTGGACGACCCCGCGGCGATCGCCGCGTCGCTGAAGCGGTCCGCCGAGGCCAGCGACCGGCGCAAGGGGTCGGCCTACTCCTCGGCGATGTCGATGCTGACGTTCTACCTCAACCGGGCCGGGCGCAACCTGCCGCCCGAGCGCCGCGAGGTGCTGGAGCAGGCCAAGACCGAGCTCCGGCGCGCCTTCGGGCGGGAGTGACCGTCCGGCGGCGTTGACCTGGGCATCGGTCCGATGCCCGGTGGGGTGTCGCCGGGCCGTGCGGACCCGCTATGTTGCACCCCGTGAGCACCGAAGCAGAGGCCCTCCCGTCCGTGTCGTCGCTCCCGGCGTGGCTCGTGCCGTCCGTGTACCTGAACTGGTCGACGGACTGGCTGCGCGAGTCGGTCGCCATCGCGACGCGTTCCCGCGAGCACCACCTGCCCGGGGGACCCGACGGTCCCAAGCGCGGGGACGTCGTGGTGACCGTCCTCGGCGAGGCCGGGGTCGTCGCCGCGGTCGAGCTCATGGGAGCCTCCGACGGCGACTCCTGGGTGACCGACGAGCTCTTCGGCCCGGACCGCCCGATCGTGTGGGCGGACCTCTTCGACGGTGCCGACGCCTACATCGGCTCCTCCGGCTGGCTGCCGGCCGAGCACGCCCGCGCCGTCCTCGACGGGGTCGCCAACCAGTTCCACGACGGTCCGGTGCACACGATCGACCCGGGCGACTGCGGCGCCGGCGAGGCCGCCTCGGACGTGCACGCGCTGCGCATCATCGGCCACCGGGCGGTGACCGGGTGGGCGCTGCGGCGCGAGGAGCGCTGCGCCACCTGCGAGCAGTTCGTGGACGTGCGCGAGATGCAGGCGCACGACGACGGCGCCGTGCGGCTCGGGACGACCACTGCCGGCGGTCGCACCCTGGAGCAGGTCATCCGCGACGTGCACCTGCTGTGCTCCCACTGCCACGAGCTGATGCACGAGCACTCGGTGACCGCACAGCGCAACCGGCTGCGCCCGCAGTGCCCCGGCTGCGGCATGCGCGGCAAGACGAAGCGCATCGTGTGGGGCATGACCTTCTCCGAGGACGTCGTCAGCGCCGAGCCCGACGTCGTCTACGGCGGCTTCGAGGTCCCGGTGCCGACGCCCGAGTGGTACTGCACCGACTGCCACGCGAACTTCGGCAGCACCGTGGTCGCCTCCCGGGTCCTGGACGCCGACGGCCCCGCCGTCCCGCAGCCCGTCACGGGCACCATCTCGATGGTCGGTGATGACGCGCTGACGGCCGGTTCGGCCACCGACGCGCCGCGTCCCGCGGACGACGACCCCCGCTGGGAGCCCCACCCGGGGATCTGACAGGTCTCGACCCCGGCCGGCCCTCCGTCCTGCGACGGGGGCCGGCCCGGCCGGTCAGGCGGCCAGGGGCCGGAGCTGCTGGCGGTGCCGGACGACCCCGTGCCGACCCGCCGCCGGGACGTGCGGGGTGAGGCGCAGCGGCATCCCGGCCTCCAGCGGCGTCCGGTTCGCCTTGCGGTGGTTGCAGGCCTCGCAGGCCGCCACGAGGTTCAGCCAGGAGCTGTCCCCGCCGCGCGACCGCGGGATCACGTGGTCCACGGTCTGGGCCGGCCCGCCGCAGTAGGCGCACTCGCCGTCGCGCTGCTTGACGCCGTCCTTGGTGACGGTCGGCCGGGTGCCCCGGTAGATCCATCGCATCGCCACGTAGCGCACGAGCCGCAGGACCCGGGGGAGCGGGTAGGGGCCGAAGGACCTCCCGTCGACGGACTCCTCGACCACCGCGACGCCGCGCACCAGCATCGTGATGGCGTGCTTGACCGACACGCGGTGCAGCGGCTCGTAGCCGGCGTTGAGGACCAGCACGTCGGCCACGGTCCTGCTCCTTCCGGTGCGGTGCGCACGGGCCGGTGGACCGGTGCGCTCTCGGCGGCTCCTCGAGGGGTCGGTGTCGGGTGCGGCGGCGATCCGGGCAGGACCTCCGGACAGGCCGGTCTGTGGCGCCTGTCACGGAAAAAATATGAGCGCCCGGCCGGGAAGTCCAGAGTTTTGGGCAGGATCGACCTGACGATGGCCCGGAAGATCCTGTTTCGGGCGGAAAATGACGACGTCTGCCGACCGGTACGGCTAGGGAGCCTTCGACGTCAGGCGGTCGACGGCGTCGGGCAGATCGGCGAGGGCGTCGGCGGCCCGCCGTGTCGCGGCGCGGGCGAGCCGGTCGTACGGCGCGGGGTCCTCACCGTGGGCCGCGGCCTCGGCCGCGTGGTCCCGGGCGAGGAGCGCGAGCAGCAGCGCGTCGCGGTGGTCCCCGAGCGACGACTGCAGCGTCTTGCCCGCCGCGCCGAGCTCCTTCGCCCGCGAGCCCAGCACCTTCGTCGGGGTGCGCGTCACCACGCGGGCCCCCTGGGAGAGGCGCCGTCCGGCCTTGCGCAACCGGTGGGCGCGAGCCAGCAGGTCGTCGAGCGCCGCCCGGTCGTCCAGGTCCTCGACGGTGACCTCGGCCAGGGCCTGCAGGTCGAGGTCGGCCGCGGCGCGGCCGACCCGGTCGACGGCCTTGCGCAGCCGCTGGCGGGCGACCTTGCCGGCCCGTCGGTCCGCAGCCTTCCCGCGCGGCGGCTCCCGGACCCAGCGGATCAGCTCCGCCGTCGTGGCACGCATCTGCAGCCCACCGGCGTAGTCGACGAAGCGGGCGTGCGCAGCCGCGTGCTCCCGGTCGAGCTCCGCCACCAGCCGCGCCCGGGCGTCCCGCGAGACGCTCGCCGCGGCGCCGACCGACTCGACGTCGGCCCGCCGCACCTCCAGGTCGCGCGCCTCGCCCAGCACGTCGCCCAGCTCGGCGAGGCGACGGCGCAGCTGCCTCACCTCCTTGCGCTCGAACACCGGACGGTAGACGGCCAGCACGGTGCGCAGCCTGCGGACCGCGGTGCGCAGCCGGTGGACGGCGTCGTCCTCGTCCGCGAGCGCGGGCGGGAGGCGCTGCTCGATGCGCCGGACGTGCTCGGCCACGATCGTGGTGAAGACCTCGCCGGCGGGATCGGCGCTGTGTGGAGGTGCCATGATCCCGTCAGGCTAATGACCCGGCGTCGTCCATCGCGAGCGGACGCACCGCCGAGCCCGATCCGACGAACAAGCCGTGCAGCCGGAATCCGTGCGTGGCGGCCTGCTCCCGCAGGGCGGCGTTCCAGGCCCGGTCCGCGTCGGTGATGGTGTCGTCACCGGGCCGGCACAGGACCGCGACGACGCTGCCGCCCGCCGCGGACTGCTCGGTCACGGAGGCGATCACCATGCCGAACCGGCGGGCGTCGTCGACGTCCGGCTTCTCGGGGACCTCGCGGACGGGGACCAGCACACCGGTGGCGCGGTCGTCGCTGCGGATCCACGACAGGCACAGCGTGCGGGAGCGGGGTAGCGCGGCGGCGGCGAGGGTCGAGGCGAGGGCGAGGCGGTCGTCGTCGGTGAGGACGAGGTCGCCGGGGCGGATACGGGTGGGCGTGGTGTCCATGGCGGTGACGATCGCGCACGGGACGGACCACTGCCGCCGTCGTCCACAGGCATGTGCTCGCCGGATCTTCCGGAGAGGCTGGGGGTGACCGTGGAACGGCTCGACCGGTCAGGCGAGCCCCATCGCGCGGGCCACCTCCTCCTCGGTGACCTGCTCGGGCACCACCACCGCGCCGGAGAGCGAGACCTTCGACTGCAGCAAGCGCTCGAGGCCGACGATCGCGGTGAAGAACACCACGTTGTTCAGGATCGGCACCAGGCACAGGACCAGGGACACGAGGCCGACGACGAAGCCCGCGACGGCCAGGCCGTTGGAGGGGGCGGACGCGGCAGGTGCAGGCGCGGGCGCCTGCGGGTACGGGGTGGACATGGTCATCCTCTTTCGGTCGATGGTGGCTTCAGTCCTCGACGACGATCAGGTCGAGGCCGGAATCGGGGTGGTAGGACCAGGTCGCCGTGAACCGGTCCCAGGTGTCGCTCTGATGCCCGTCGATCGCGCGGGTGGTACCCATGAGCTCGGTGACGCGAGCCGGTGTCCCGAGCTCGCTCAGGACGCAGGCGAGGTCGTCGAACGTGGCGCCGGAGTAGTCGTCGGAGCCCTGGACGTCGAGCATGAGCGTGGTGCCGCCGTCCTCGAGCCGGATGCCGTCAACGGCTCCGCAGCTGTCGTAGGCCGCCGACAGCTGAGAGCCCGACGCAGCGGGCGGTGGTGCGGCAGCCGACGGCGGTTCGTCCTCGGCGCCGAGGGCGGACCATGTGGCGGCACTCCCGACGGCGGCGCCCAGGACGAAGGCGATGCCGGCGACGAGCACGGTGCGCCGCCCGCTGGTGGCAGCGGTGGCGGCCGCGGCGCGGTGCTGAGGCTGCTCGGGGTGGGGGCCATGCGTGGCCCCCTGGGGCGCGTACCGCCGGACGATGGCGGAGGTGACCCGGTGCCCGGGCTCGCGCAAGGGAGCCATGCAGACCTCGCCTGAGGTATCACGGCCCCGTACGAAGCCGTCCCGTCGTGCTGCTGCCCTGGAGGCTCTGCGTCAGCAAGTCCGTTAGAGCCGAATCCGATACCCCGCGAACGCCTTAGCATCGGTTCCGCAATCTTCCGATGTTAACCTGGACGCGTGTCATCGGATACGACATGGCCCGTGTTCGGCATCGAGCTGCTCGACTGGGAGCCCTCGGACGTCGAGTACGGCCCGCGCGCGGGCCGCAGCCGTCGCCGGGGATCGTACGAGGCGGCCGTGCCGGCGCGCATCGCAGACGCCGAGCTCCGTCTCGACGGGCCGACGGCCGCGCTGGTCGCCGAGGCGAGTTCCGAGATCGCCCGTCTCGACGGTGAGTCGCTCGGCTCGCTGATGTCGTTCGCCTCGCTCCTGCTGAGGACCGAGGCGGCGAGCTCGTCTCAGATCGAGAACCTGACCTCGTCCCCGAAGGCGATCGCCCTGGCGGAGCTGGGACGCCGGGGCCGAGCCGACGCCGACGAGATCGTCGCCAACGTCGGCGCCATGACGCGCGCTCTCGACGTCGCCGACCATCTGGACACCGACGCCATCCTGACGATGCACCAGGTCTTGATGAGGGACCACATGCCGGGCGCCGCCGGTGTGTGGCGGGACGCGGCCGTCTGGATCGGCGGCTCTGCCCGGAGCCCGCACGGGGCGGACTACGTGGCGCCGCGGAGCGACCTGGTGCCGGGTGCCATGGAGGACTTGGCGGCCTTCATCGCGCGCGACGACGTTCCCGCGCTCGCCCAGGTGGCCGTCGCGCACGCCCAGTTCGAGAACATCCACCCGTTCCCGGACGGCAACGGGCGCATCGGCCGTGCCCTCATGCACGCCCAGCTGCGCCACGCAGGCCTGACCCGACACGTCATCGTGCCGATCTCGGCCGGGCTGATCGCCGAGACCGAGCGGTACTTCGCGGCCCTGACCGCGTATCGCTCCGGCGATCCCGTGCCGATCGTCACCGAGGTGTGCGAGGCGGTCTTTCCGGCGTTGCAGAACGCACGTGAGCTCATCCGCGACGTGTCCGACGCCCATGCGCGGTGGGTGGGAATCATCCGGGCCCGTCGCGGTGCCGCCGCCTGGCGCCTCGCGGACATCCTCGTCGAGCGCCCCGTGATCGACTCCCGTCTCGCCGCGGAGCTCCTCGGCGTCACGACGGCGAACGCCCAGGTGGCCATCGACCGTCTCGTCGAGGACGGCGTCCTCGACCAGATCGGACGGGGAGCCCGCGACCGGGTGTGGCAGGCGGTCGAGGTGGTCGAGGCGGTGGAACGGTTCGCGGACCGTTCCCATCACCGCCTGGTGTGAAGCGCCGCAACTTCGCCGCTTCGGAGGCAGATTGGGCCGATTGGCCCTAGGTTGTCCAACGACCGATGCCAGAAGTGCTCCCGGGCAAGAACGCGGAGTCGGGATCGACGGCGACGAGGCCCGGAACGCACCTGGTGTGAACGCGATCCGCCACGAGGTAGGAGATCAGGTGTCCGAGCAGCCGCCCGTCGCCACGGAGGAGAGGCCGGAACACGCCTCCCCGGAGAAGCCGGATGATGTCCCGCCCCGTTCCCGGGGCGGTGTTTTCCTGAAGGCCTTCCTGGGCGTGATGCTCGGCATCGTCGGCGCGCTGGTGCTGCTCGTCGTGCTGGTCTGGGGTGCCATCCGGACCGAGCTGATCTCGTTGCCGGAGCTGGAGAACCCCTTCGCCACCGAGGAGGTCGACCGCTCCGACCGGCCGGTGCTGCTGGGCATCCAGAACCTCGCCCGGTTCGTCGCGGCCCAGGGGAACTACCAGGTGGTCGTGGACCTGGAGCAGGACACGAAGTACGTGCCGGACTGGCTGATGGGCGAGCGCACGATCTTCCTCGCGGATGGTTCGGTCGAGGTCTACGTCGACTTCCGCGACCTGCCCGAGGAGGCGGTCGTCGTCTCCGAGGACGGTTCCACCGTGACGGTCACCCTGCCGGAGCCCGCGCTCGCGGAGCCGCGGATCGATCTCGAGCAGAGCAGGGCGCTCTCCGACTCGCGAGGTCTGATCAACCGCGCCGAGGACTTCTTCGCCGACGACGACGGCAGCCGCCAGCAGACGCTCCTGAAGGCGGAGGAGATGCTCACCGCTGCCGCCCGGGAGAGCGACCTGGAGAGCCGCGCCGAGGAGAACACGCGCAAGACGCTCGAGGGACTGATCGGCGGGCTGGGCTACGAGACGGTGGAAGTCGTCTTCGAGGGGTCGTCGGGCTGACTCGCTGGCGTCGGTGGAGCAGTGGGCTTTGCGCGGCACTACCCCGAGCCGCTCACAGCCACGACTCGGCCCGTGCCTCGTCGATCTCCGCTTGCCTACGACGGGCTCGATCGGCGAGGCCGCCGAAGAACCGCTTGTGGCCTCGCTCGCTCGGGCGACGCCGTCCGTACCCGTGTTGACCGCTCTTGCCCGGAGTCCATTGGACCGCTCGAGGGTGTCCGCGCTGCGTCGTCGGGCGGCCTCGTCATCGTCAACGACATGCTGCTCACCGGCTACGACTCGCCGTCGCTGCACACGCTCTACCTCGACTGGCCGCTGCGCGGTGCGCTGCTCATGCAGACGCTCGCCCGGGTGAACCGGACCTTCCGCGGCAAGGATTCGGGGCTGCTCGTCGCCTCCGTGCCCGTGGCCGAGCACAAGTACCCGCCGGACAAGCGGCAGGACGCCATCGTGCTGGTCATGAACCAGTTGGAGGCGTTGGTGACCCACCGCGCTGCGTGACCGCCGACGGCAGGCGGCGAGCCGACCCGCCCCGATCTACGGTGAGGTCGTGCGCGTGCTGTTCGCCTCGACGGGCAACCTCGGCCATTTCCTGCCGCAGGTTCCGCTCGCCCACGCCGCCGGAGCGGCCGGGCACGAGGTCCGCGTCGCCGCCCCGGCCGGCTTCGCCGACCAGGTCGCGCGGGAGGGCCTCGTCGTGGCGCCGTTCGACGAACCGTCGTCCGACGCGATGGGCCGTGCGTTCGGCGGCATGGCCGGCCTGTCGATGGAGGCCGCCAACGAGCTGATGATCCGGGAGATCTTCGGGCGGCTCGACGGCGGTGCCGCGCTGCCGCGGCTGCTCGACACCGTCCGCTCGTGGCGGCCGGACCTTGTGGTCCGCGACCCCTTCGAGCTTGCCTCACTCGTCGCCGCGGAGGCCGAGGGAATCCCGCACCGGAGCGTCGGGCTCTGCCTCGACGGACTGATCGCAAGCACGGCGCCTTGGTTCACCGACCCGGCGGAGGAGCTGGGTCGGCCCCTCGGGCTCGACGCCGACGGGTTGATCTCCGCGCAGCGTTCCGCGCCGTCCTTCACCGTGCTGCCGGCGTCGTTCGACGACCCGCCGTCGGGCGGGCGCGACGTCGTCCGGTTCCGGCCCGGGCCCACGACGGACGCGCCAGAGGGACGCGGCCTCCCTCCGGAGACGTCGGATCTTCCGCTGGTGTACGCGAGTCTGGGGACCGTGGCAGGCACGATGCCGTCCGCCGAGCAGACCTACCGCGAGCTGCTCGCCGCCCTGGCGTCGCTGGACGTCCGCGTCCTGCTCACCGTCGGCCGCGCTCTGGACCCCGACCGGCTGCGTCCGTGGCCGGACAACGCTCACGTCGAGCAGTGGTGGCCCCAGGAGGAGGTGCTGCCGCACGCGGTGGCCGTGGTCGGTCATGGGGGCTTCGGCACCACCGCGGCGGCCCTGGCCGCGGGCGTGCCCCAGGTGGCTGTGCCGCTGTTCGCGCTCGACCAGTGGTTCAACGCCCGCCGCCTGGACGAGCGCGGCCTCGGAAGGATGGTCACCCCGGGAGAGGACTTCCCGGACCGGCTCGGCACGGCCGTCGCGGCGGTCCTCGACGACGCGGACGTCCACGCGACGTCCGAACGCGTCGCCGGGGAGATGGCGGCGCACCCGCCGACCACCTCCGTCGTCGACCGACTGGTCGCGCCCGCTGACTGACCACGCTGGGGCACCGGGGGTCGCACCCCGGCAGACGCGACGGCGGCCCGCCACCTGTCGGTGACGGGCCGCCGTCGCGTGTGCTCGGCGCCGCCGGGTGCGCCGAGCGGAACTGCTCAGCTGAAGTAGCGGGCGTAGGCGCTCGTGGTGAGGAACGGCGGGAACTCGTCGCCCAGCGAGACCTCACGGAAGATCGTCACGGCCTCGTCCAGCCGGTCGCCCGGGGTGCGGGGCGTCGTCCGCAGGAACTCCTGCAGCATCGACTCGCACCGCTCCCGGGTGATGACGGTCCCGTCCTCGGTCCGGGTCCCGGAGTGCATCCACTGCCAGATCTGCGACCGGGAGATCTCCGCCGTGGCGGCGTCCTCCATGAGGTTGTCCAGCGCCGCGGCACCGGTGCCCCGCAGCCAGGAGGCGATGTACCGCACGCCGACGGAGATGTTGGTGCGCAGACCGGACTCGGTGATGGTCGCGCCCTCGCGTCGCGCGGAGGCGATGTCGAGCAGCTCGGCCTGACCCACGGTCACGTCGTCGCGCTGGCGGTCGACCTGGTTCTCCCGCTCGCCGAGCACGGCGTCGAACGCCTCCCGGGCGATGGGGATGAGGTCCGGGTGCGCCACCCAGGAGCCGTCGAACCCGTCGCCGGCCTCGCGCTCCTTGTCCGCGCGGACCTTGGCGAACGCCTGCTCGGTGACCTCCGGGTTGCGGCGGTCGGGGATGAAGGCGCTCATGCCGCCGATCGCGTGCGCACCGCGCCGGTGGCAGGTGGCCACCAGCAGCTCGGTGTACGCCCGCATGAACGGGGCGGTCATCGTCACCTGCGCCCGGTCCGGCAGCACGTAGGAGTCGCCGCGGGACCGGAAGCACTTGATGACGCTGAACAGGTAGTCCCAGCGGCCGGCGTTGAGCCCGGCGCAGTGGTCGCGCAGCTCGTAGAGGATCTCCTCCATCTCGAACGCGGCCGGCAGGGTCTCGATGAGCACCGTCGCGCGGACGGTGCCCCGCGGGATGTCGAGGGCGTGCTGGGCCAGCTCGAAGACCTCGTTCCACAGCCGCGCCTCGCGGTGGCTCTCCAGCTTCGGCAGGTAGAAGTACGGGCCCCGGCCGCGGGTGATGAGCTCGCGGGCGTTGTGGAAGAAGTACAGACCGAAGTCGACCAGCGACCCGGACGCCGGCTGGGTGGAGCCGTCGGTGCCGGTGTACGCCAGGTGCGACTCGAACAGGTGCCAGCCCCGCGGCCGGAACACGATCGTCGGCATCTCGGTCAGCTCCGAGGTGCGCAGCGCGTAGTGCTTGCCGGGGGTGCGGCCGCCGTCGGGCGACGGACCGTCGAACGACAGCTCGCCGCGGATCGCCGAGCGCAGCGCGCGCTGGCCGCCGATCACGTTGGCCCAGGTCGGGCTGGAGGCGTCCTCGGCGTCGGCGAGCCAGACCTTGGCGCCCGAGTTGAGGGCGTTGATGGTCATCTTCGGGTCGGTCGGCCCCGTGATCTCGACGCGGCGGTCGGACAGCCCGGGCGCCCCGGTGGAGCCGGCCACGCGCCAGGACGGGTCGTGCCGGACGGGCCGCGTGGTGGGCAAGAAGTCCGGGTCGGTGCCGTCGGCGATCTGCCGGGTCCGGCGCTGGCGGGAGAGCAGCAGCTCGCAGCGCGTGTCGGCGAAGTGGTCGTGGAGCAGGGCCAGGAACTCCAGCGCCTGCGGGGTGAGGATCTCCTCGTCGCCCGGGGCGATCGGGCCGACGACGTCGATCGTGCCCTCGGCCACGGTGGCCGAGTCGGCCAGCGCGATGCCGCGCGGCGGGGTGGCGGGCGAGCCGGTCGAACGACCGGACTGGGTGCGGGGCAGGTCGGCGGTGGTGGTCATGGCGGACTCCTGATCGAAAAGGGGGCAGGGCGTCCCGGTCCGGCGGGCGCGACGTGCGCCGGACCGGGACGCCCGAGGCGAGGGGTGAGTCAGAACTGAGCGGCCTCGGTGGAGCCGGCGAGGGCGAGGGTGGCGGCGTCGGGGTTGAGAGCCGTGGACACGCGGTCGAAGTAACCGGTGCCGACCTCGCGCTGGTGCTTGGTGGCGGTGTAGCCGCGGGACTCGGAGGCGAACTCGGCCTCCTGCAGCTCCACGTAGGCGGTCATCTGCTCACGGGCGTAGCCGTGGGCCAGGTCGAACATGGAGTGGTTGAGGGCGTGGAAGCCCGCCAGGGTGATGAACTGGAAGCTGAAGCCCATGGCGCCGAGCTCGCGCTGGAACTTCGCGATCGTGGCGTCGTCGAGGTGCTTCTTCCAGTTGAACGACGGCGAGCAGTTGTAGGCCAGCATCTGGTCCGGGAACTCGGACTTGACCGACTCGGCGAACTTGCGGGCCAGCTCGAGGTCGGGCGTGCCGGTCTCCATCCAGATGAGGTCGGCGTACGGGGCGTAGGCGTGGGCCCGGGTGATGCAGGGCTCGATGCCGTTGCGGACCTTGTAGAAGCCCTCCGACGTGCGCTCGCCGGTGAGGAACTGCTGGTCGCGCTCGTCGACGTCGGAGGTGATGAGGGTGGCCGCCTCGGCGTCGGTGCGGGCGATGACCACGCTCGGCACGTCGGAGACGTCGGCGGCGAGCCGCGCGGCGTTGAGGGTGCGCACGTGCTGCTTGGTGGGGATGAGCACCTTGCCGCCGAGGTGGCCGCACTTCTTCTCCGAGGCGAGCTGGTCCTCCCAGTGCACGCCCGCGGCGCCGGAGGAGATCATCGACTTCATGAGCTCGTAGGCGTTCAGCGGGCCGCCGAACCCGGCCTCGGCGTCGGCCACGATCGGGGCCAGCCAGTTGCGGGTCGGGGCGCCGTTCTCCTCGACGTCGATCTGGTCGGCGCGCAGCAGCGCGTTGTTGATGCGCCGCACGACGGCCGGCACCGAGTTGGCCGGGTAGAGCGACTGGTCGGGGTAGGTCTGGCCCGAGAGGTTGGCGTCGCCGGCCACCTGCCAGCCGGACAGGTAGATGGCCTTGAGCCCGGCCTTGACCTGCTGCACGGCCTGGTTGCCGGTCAGCGCGCCGAGGGCGTTGACGTAGTCCTCGGTGTGCAGGAGCTCCCACAGCAGCTCGGACCCGCGGCGGGCCAGCGTGTGCTCCTCGCCGACCGAGCCCCGCAGCGCGATGACGTCCTCGGCCGTGTAGTCGCGGGTGACACCGGCCCAGCGGGGGTCGGTGGCCCACTGCTCGGCCAGGGCCGCGGCGGTGGTGACCTGGTCGCCCGTGCGCGGGGTGGTGGTCGTCGTCCCGTTCGTGGAACCGGTCTCGAGGGTCGCGGTCATCGTCGTCGCCTTTCGTCGTGCGGTCCGTCGCGGTGCGGACGGACCGCCTGCTGCCTGTCTGGCGAGGGGGTCCGACGGCGGTCCTCGCGGTGGTGAGCACCGCCTCGAGTTCCGCCGTCGTCGTCCCTCGGTATCGACTCTGCGCCCTGCGCAACCCCTGTGGCGAGGTTCTGAGAGAAGAACTTTCTCGGTTCTTCTCCTTGGCAGAAGGAGTGGCGCATGTCACCCTGGGGCATGGCCTTCACGACGACGTCGCGGCCGCCGGCGACGCCCCCCACGCCGCCCCCGGCCGAGTCCGAGCCCGACGCGCTGACGATCGGGCGACGCATCCGCCACCTGCGCCTGCAGCGGGGCATGACCCTCGGAGAGCTCGGAGAGGCGGTCTCACGTGCCCCGTCGCAGATCTCCATGCTGGAGAACGGCAAGCGCGAACCGACGATCGCGCGGCTGCAGGCGGTGGCGAAGGCGCTGGGCACCAGCGTCGACGACCTGCTGTCCCCCGAGGCCCCCTCGCGACGGGACGCCCTGGAGATCGAGCTGGAGCGGGTGCAAAGAGGACCGCTCTTCTCCGCGCTCGGGGTGAAGCCGGTGCGGGTGGGCAAGTCGCTGCCGACCGACGCGCTGGAGGCGATCGTCTCCCTGCAGGCCGAGCTGGAGCGGTTGCACTCCGAGCGGGCGCTCACCCCGGAGGAGGCCCGCCGCGCCAACACCGACCTGCGTGCCGACATGCGCGCGCAGGACAACTACTTCCCCGACCTGGAGATCGTCGCGCGCAGCCTCCTCGACGACGTCGGGCACACCCACGGCCCGGTCCCGCAGCGGGCGGCCGTGGACATCGCCTCGCACCTGGGCTTCTCCATCCACTACGAGTCGGACCTGCCGCACTCCACCCGTGCGGTCATCGACCAGCGCCACCGGCGCGTCTACCTGCCCAGCAACGGCATCCGCGGCCGGTCCGACGCCCGCTCCGCGCTGCTGCAGGCCCTGGCGTCGCACGTCCTGGAGCACACCGAGCCGCGCGACTACGGCGAGTTCCTGCGCCAGCGCGTCGAGGCGAACTACCTCTGCGCGGCGCTGCTGCTGCCCGAGCGGGAGGCGGTCAAGCACCTGCGCGAGGCCAAGGACGCCCGCGCGATCTCCATCGAGGACCTGCGCGACGCCTTCGCGGTCTCCTACGAGACGGCCGCGCACCGGTTCACCAACCTCGCCACGCGGCACCTCGGCATCGGCGTGCACTTCATGAAGGTCCACGAGTCCGGGGCGATCCACAAGGCCTACGAGAACGACGGCGTCCGGTTCCCGGCCGACGCCCTGGGCACCGTCGAGGGTCAGCACGTGTGCAAGCAGTGGACGGCCCGGGTCGTGTTCGACGTCAAGGACCGCCTGAGCCCGTACTACCAGTACACCGACACCTCGACGGGGACCTACTGGTGCACCTCGCGGGTCCAGGACACCCCGGACGGGCAGTTCTCCGTGAGCGTCGGTGTGCCGTACGCGCAGGTCAAGTGGTTCCTGGGGCGGGAGACGACGGCGCGGTCCACCTCGCGCTGCCCGGACGAGTCGTGCTGCCGCCGGCCCTCGCGGCCGCTGGCCGAGCGCTGGGACGGCAACGCCCTGCCGAGCGCACGCCCGCACGCCTCCATGCTCGCGGCGATGCCGTCGGGGGCGTTCCCCGGCGTGGACACCACCGCGGTCTACGAGTTCCTGGACCGGCACGCGCCGGCGGAGTAGGCGGGGCCGGGACCTTCCCCGCGGGGCGCCGTGCCCGGGGTGTCGCGCCGAGCGCGCCGCACCACCGGGCACGGCGTTCTCGTCGTGCGCCCCGTGGGCCTGACGGCAGCCGGTCCCAGCGATAGCATCGGGACGACCCGAGACCCGGGTCACGGTCCCGACGGAGAACGAAGAGGTTCATGACCGACGAAGCTGCTCTGCGCCCCGAGATCCGGGATGCCGTGGACGACCTCCCTGCCGACCTGCGGCGCTGCGCCAACCACCTGCTGAGCGTCTACACCGACGACGACATGACGGAGCGGGAGCCCCGCGACGTGGTCGGTGCGGCCGCGTCCACCTGCCGGTTCGCGCACCGGCGCGACCCGGGACAGACGCTGGTGCGCGCCTTCACCCCGACGCTGCGCGAGGACGGCTGGACGTCGCGGCGCACCGTCGTCGACATCTGCACCGACGACGTGCCGTTCCTGGTGGACTCCGTCGACGGCGCCATCGCCCGCCACGGCGGGACGGTGCACCTCATGCAGCACCCCGTGGTCGGGGCGCAGCGCGACGAGTCCGGCGAGCTGCAGGGCCTCCACGCCCGCGGCGGTCTGCCCGAGTCGTGGATGCACGTGGAGACCGACCGCATCACCGACGACGACGACCGTGAGGCGCTCGTGACGCGGCTGCAGGAGGTCGTCGCCGACGTGCACGCCGCCGTCGAGGACTGGAGGGCGATGCGCCGGGCATGCCTCGACATCTGCACCGACCTGCGCGTGCAGCCGCCGCCCACCGCCGATCCGGCGACGGTCGCGCCCACGATCGAGTTCCTCACCTGGCTCGCCGAGGACCACTTCACCTTCCTCGGCTACCGCGAGTACAGCCTCGACACCGTCGACGGCGAGGACGTGCTGCGCCCCCTGTCGCACACCGGCCTGGGGATCCTGCGCAAGCCCACCACCGACATCGTGCACCTGCGCCCCGAGGCGCAGCGCACCGCGCGGGAGCCGCGGCTGCTGACGATCACCAAGGCGAACTCGCGGGCCACGGTGCACCGCGACGTCTACCTGGACTACGTCGGGGTGCGCACCTTCGACGACGAGGGCAACGTCACCGGCGAGCGCCGCATCGTCGGGATCTTCACGTCGGCCGCCTACGCCTCCTCGGTGCTGACCCTGCCGATCGTCGCCGCGAAGGCCCGCGCCGTGCTGAGCGCCTCCGGGTTCGCCCCGACCTCGCACTCCGGCAAGGACCTGCTGCAGGTGCTGGAGCAGTACCCCCGCGACGAGCTCTTCCAGGACAGCCCCGAACACCTGCACGACGTCGCCAGCCAGGTCATCCGGCTGCGCGAGCGCCGGCAGAGCCGCATCTTCCTGCGCGCCGACGAGTTCGGGCGCTTCGTCTCGGCGCTGGTCTACCTCCCGCGCGACCGGTACAACACCACGGTGCGGCTGCGCATCGAGGACCTGCTGCGCGAGGCGTTCGCCGCGGAGCGCGTGGAGCACACCACCCGCGTGGACGACTCGCCCCTGGCGCAGCTGCACTTCGTCGTGCGCGTCCCGAAGGACACCGGGATCCCCGCGGTGGACGAGGAGGACCTGCAGCGCGGCCTCGAGGACGCGGTGCGGACATGGACGGCGGCGCTCGTGGACGAGCTGCACCACGTCCACGACGAGGAGACGGCGGCGCAGATCCTGCACCGGTACGGCACGGCTTTCTCCGAGGCGTACAAGGAGCACATCACCCCGGCGGCGGCCGTCGGCGACATCGGGCGTCTCGAGGGGTTGACCGAGGCCGAGCCGATCGCGGTGCACCTGTACACGCCGGAGGACGCCGACCCGAGCGTGCGTCGGCTGACCGTGGCGTCGCTGCGCGAGCACCGGCTCACCTGGGTGCTGCCGCTGCTCACCGGCCTCGGCGTCGACGTGCTCGACGAGCGGCCGTACACGGTGCAGCCCGCGGACGGCTCGACGCGGTACATCTCCGACTTCGGCATCACCGCGCCCGACCCGGCGCTGTGGCAGGCCGAGGGGGCCGCCGCTGCGCTCGAGGACGCGTTCCGCGCCGTCTGGTCCGGCGCCGCGGAGAGCGACGGACTCAACGCGCTCGTCCTGCGGGCCGGCCTGCCGTGGCGCGACATCGTGATCCTGCGGGCCGTCGGACGCTACCTCCGTCAGGCCGGGTCGGCCTTCTCGATGGAGTACATCGACGAGGCGCTGATCGCCCACCCGCAGCTCGCCGCCGACCTCGTGCAGCTCTTCGCGCTGCGGTTCGACCCCGATCTCGACGAGTCCGACGGCGACCGCGACATGAGGGCCGCGCGGGCGAGCGTCGACCTGCTGGAGGCCTTCGACGACGTCGCCAGCCTCGACCACGACCGCATCCTGCGGTCGTTCCTCGGCGTCATCAACGCGATGCTGCGCACGAACTTCTACACCCGCGACGACGCCGGCGACCCCAAGCCGTGGGTCTCGATGAAGCTCGACTGCTCGCGCGTGCCGGACCTGCCGCTGCCGCACCCGATGGCCGAGATCTGGGTGTACTCCCCACAGGTCGAGGGTGTGCACCTGCGGTTCGGCAAGGTGGCGCGCGGTGGCCTGCGCTGGAGCGACCGGCGCGAGGACTTCCGCACCGAGGTGCTCGGGCTGGTCAAGGCCCAGATGGTCAAGAACGCGGTCATCGTCCCGACCGGGTCCAAGGGCGGCTTCGTCGCCAAGCAGCTGCCGGACCCGTCGGACCGGGCCGCCTGGCTCGCCGAGGGGAAGGCGGCCTACCGCACCTTCATCCGCGGCCTGCTGGACGTCACCGACAACCGTGACGGCGGCGAGGTGGTCCCGCCGGAGCGCGTCGTGCGGCACGACGGCGACGACCCGTACCTCGTCGTCGCGGCCGACAAGGGCACCGCGTCGTTCTCGGACATCGCCAACGGCATCTCCGCGGAGTACGGCTTCTGGCTCGACGACGCGTTCGCCTCCGGGGGGTCGGACGGCTACGACCACAAGTCGATGGGCATCACCGCCCGCGGCGCCTGGGAGTCGGTCAAGCGACACTTCCGCGAGCTCGGCCACGACACCCAGACCGAGGACTTCACCGTGGTGGGTGTCGGCGACATGTCCGGGGACGTGTTCGGCAACGGCATGCTGCTCTCGGAGCACATCCGGCTGGTCGCCGCCTTCGACCACCGGCACGTGTTCGTCGACCCCGACCCGGACGCCTCGACGTCGTACGCCGAGCGGCGGCGGCTGTTCGAGCTGGCCGGGTCGACCTGGGACGACTACGACCGTGAGCTGATCTCCGCCGGCGGCGGAGTGTTCCCGCTGTCGGCGAAGTCCGTGCCGGTGAGCCCCCAGATGGCCGAGGCGCTCGGGCTGGACCGCGGCGTCACGGCGCTCACCCCGAACGAGCTGAAGCGGGCCGTCCTGCTGGCCCCGGTGGACCTGCTCTGGAACGGCGGCATCGGCACCTACGTCAAGGCGTCGACGGAGACGAACGAGGACATCGGCGACCGGGCGAACGACGCCATCCGGGTCGACGGGTCCGCGCTGCGCGTACGGGTGATCGGCGAGGGCGGGAACCTCGGCGTCAGCCAGCGGGGCCGGATCGAGGCCGCGCTGTCCGGCGTGCAGGTGAACACCGACGCGATCGACAACTCGGCGGGGGTGGGCACCTCCGACCACGAGGTCAACATCAAGATCCTGCTGGGCGCGGTGATGCGCGAGGGCCGCCTGGACATCACCGACCGCAACAAGCTCCTGCAGTCCATGACCGACGAGGTCGCGGCCCAGGTCCTGCGCGACAACTACGAGCAGAACGTGCTGCTGGGCAACTCCCGGGCCAACGCGGCGGTCATGCTGCCCGTGCACGCACGGCTGATGACCTCGCTCGAGGAGCGGGGCGACCTGGACCGTGCCCTCGAGGTGCTGCCCGGTCCGGCCGAGATCGCCGAACGGATCGAGCAGCGGCAGGGACTCACCCGCCCGGAGTTCGCGGTGCTGATGGCCTACGCGAAGCTGGCCCTCAAGGACGACCTCAACGAGACAGACCTCGCCGAGGACCCCTGGTTCGCCCGCACCCTGGCCGACTACTTCCCGACGGAGGTCCGCGAGCTGTTCCCCGACGACCTCGTCGACCACCCGCTGCGCCGCGAGATCGTCGTCAACGCCGTCGTGAACTCGATGGTCAACCGTGGCGGCATCACGTTCGCCTACCGGGCCGCCGACGAGACCGGCGCCCCGACCGAGCAGGTCGCCCGGGCGTTCGTCGCCGCGCGCGAGATCATGGACCTGCAGGGCTTCGTGGAGGTCGTGGAGGCCACGGACAACGTGGTGTCCTCCCAGGTGCAGACCGACCTGTACCTCGAGTTCCGCCGGCTGCTCGACCGGGCCGCACGGTGGTTCGTCCAGCACCGGTCCGACCTCATCGACGTCGGCGCCGAGATCGAGGCGTTCGCCGAGCCCGTGCGGTCCTACACCTCGCGGCTCGGTGAGCTCTACCAGGGCGAGGAGCTGCGGCAGTACCAGGCCGAGTTCGCCGCCCTCGAGGAGGCGGGGTGCGGTCCCGAGCTCGCCCGGCGCGGCGCGAGCCTGCTCGGCGCCCTGCCGCTGCTCGACGTCGCCGAGCTCGCGGCGACGCGCGAGTGGGACCTGGACGAGGTGGCGCAGACCTACTTCACGCTGTCGGGCCGGCTCGGCGTGCCGGACATGCTCACCCGCGTCTCGGCCCTGCCGCAGGACGACCGCTGGGACTCGATGGCCCGGGCCGCGCTGCGTGACGACCTCTACGCGGTCACGATCGCGCTGACGGCGTCCGTGCTCGAGCACACCGATCCCGGGGACGCCACGGAGCGGATCGACGCCTGGATCGCGGCCGGGGGGACGACCGCCGAGCGGGCCCTCCACGCGATGGCCACGGCCGATGCCGTGGAGGACCCGGGGATCGCGACGCTGTCGGTCGCGCTGCGGCAGCTGCGCTCGCTCGCCCGCTGACCCGCGCTGACCCGCTCACCGCTGCGGGCATGAAAGATGCGGCCCGCCGTCGTCGGAGGGCCGCCTCTTTCATGCCCCCAGCGGGCCGGGCGGCCGGTGGGCGGGGGTGCCGGCGGCGCCCCCGCCCGGGACGGCTCAGGCCTCGAGCAGCAGCGCCTCGCCCTGCCCGCCGCCGCCGCACAGCGCGACCGCTGCCCGGCCCGTCTGCCCGTCGGCCCGGCGCCGGGCCAGCTGGTGCGCGGCGTGCACCGCGAGCCGCGCGCCGGACGCCCCGATGGGGTGACCGAGCGAGATGCCGCCGCCGTGCGGGTTGACGATCTCGGGGGAGATCCCGAGCACCCGCCGCGAGGCCGCCGACACGACGGCGAAGGCCTCGTTGATCTCGACGTGGTCGAGGTCGTCCGCGGTCCATCCCTCGCGCGCCAGCGCCGCGGAGATCGCGTTCGCCGGCTGCGAGTGCAGCGAGGTGTCCGGTCCGGCGACCTGGCCGGCCGACCGGACCGTGGCCAGCACGGACACCCCGGCCGCCTCGGCCCGGGCCCGGGTGGTCAGCACGAGTGCCGCGGCGCCGTCCGAGATCTGCGAGGCGTTGCCCGCCGTGATCGAGCCCTCGCGGGAGAAGGCCGGGCGCAGCCGGGCCAGGCTCTCGGTCGTGGTGTCCGGGCGGACCCCCTCGTCGGAGGAGACCACGATCGGGTCGCCCTTGCGCTGCGGCACCTCCACCGGTGCCAGCTCGGCGGTGAACACGCCGTCCTTGGCGGCACGGGCGGCCCGCTGGTGCGACGCCGCCGCCACCTGGTCCTGCTCCTCGCGATCGACGTGCACCGAGCCGGTGTTGTGCTCCTCGGTGCTCAGCCCCATCGCCTGGCCGTCGAACGCGTCCGACAGCCCGTCGCGGGACACGGCGTCGAGCAGGGTCGCGTCCCCGTACCGGAAGCCGGCACGGGCCCCCGGCAGCAGGTGCGGCGCGTTCGTCATGGACTCCTGGCCGCCGACGAGCACGGCCGTGGCCTCGCCGGTGCGCAGCAGCCGGGCACCGTCGATGACCGCGGTCAGCCCGGACAGGCACACCTTGTTGACGGTCACGGCGGGCACCGTCATCGGCACGCCCGCGGCGACGGCCGTCTGGCGGGCCGGGTTCTGGCCGGCGCCGGCCTGCAGCACCTGGCCGAAGACGACGGTGTCGACGTCCCCGGCGACCGCGCCCGCCTCGGACAGCGCCGCCCGGGCCGCGACGGCGCCGAGCTCGACCGCCGAGAGCGAGGCGAGGGCCCCGCCCAGACGCCCCTGGGGTGTGCGGGCGGCGGAGACGACGACCACGTCGTCGGGTCGGGGTTCGGTCGTGCTGGTCATGAGGCTCGCTCCTCGTCGTCGAGGGCGGTGTCGGGGTCGCCGACGGCCGCCACGGCTGGGGTGGTCCGGACGGTGGCGCGCACGGCGTCCACGACGAGCGCGAGCACCTCCTCCGGGCGTTCGAGGTGCGGCGAGTGGCCGACGTCCTCGAGCACCTCTTCACGGTACGCCCCGCCGCGGGCGGCGTAGGCATCCAGCACCGCCCGGGTCTGGCCGACCATGGGTTGCGGGGGGCACTCCACGGCCCCGGGCCACCCCGGGACGGCACCGAGCTCCCCGAGGCGGGCCAGGTCGAGGGCCGAGGTGTCCGAGACGATCGCGTCCAGCGCACCGCGGACCCACAGCACCGGCGGCTGCGGCTCGACCGCCGCGAACCCGGACAGGTCCAGGTACCGCGGGGCGATGGCGTTGTTCATGCCCCGGGTCCCCGGGGCGACCCCCGGCCAGTGGTCGGAGGTCGTCAGGTCGCCCGGGTAGTGGTCCGGACCGGTCCGGGTGCTGAGCACCGAGTCGAGCAGGTCCTCCTCGTCCGCGGCGATCGTGGCCGCGTCGGCCACGTAGAACGCCCGCAGGACGCCACGGGGCGACCCGGGGTCGTCGGACCGGTCCCCGGCCGCGATGGCGGCCACGAAGTCCGGGTTGGCCGTCCCGCCTCCCGACCCGGCGTGGTCCGGGGCCGTCGGTGTGCCGACCAGGTCCCGGGTGCCGCCGAACCCGTAGGGGGACATCGGTGCCTCGAGCACCAGGGCGGCGAACCGGGACGCGTCGTCGATCGCGAGCTGCAGCACCACCCCGGCGCCGGCCGAGTGGCCGAGCGCCGTCAGCGGGGGAGCGTCCGCCCCGGCCAGCCCGAGGGCGTCGACCACGGCCGCCACGTCGTCGGCGAGGTCGCCCAGCCCGCGGGTGGCGTCGATCGGCAGCGGCTCGCTGTCGCCGAACCCGCGCAGGTCCACGGCGACACCGCGGACGTCGGCAGGCAGGGAGGCGAGCAGCCGGGAGAAGAACGCCGACGACGAGCAGTTGCCGTGCACGCACAGCAGCGTCGCCGACCCGCCCGGACCGGTGTCGCGCACGTGGAACGTGCCGCGCCCGGTCGTCACGTCGGTGCGGTGCACCGACCGCGCCGTCACGCGTCGCCGCCGACGACGGCGGGCGGCCGGACGGCGTGCGGGGCCGAGGCGAGGGGGGCGTCGTCCAGCTCGACGGTCAGCTCGGGCTCCGTGCGCTCGCGCACCTCGTCCTCGGTGACGCCGGGGGCGAGCTCGCGCAGCACCAGCCCGTCCGGGGTGACGTCGATGACCGCCAGGTCGGTGATGATGCGGTGCACCACCTCCCGACCCGTCAGCGGCAGGGAGCACTCGTGGACGATCTTCGGCGAGCCGTCCCGGGCGGTGTGCTCCATGACGATGATGAGCCGTGACGCGCCGTGCACGAGGTCCATGGCGCCGCCCGGGCCCTTGATCATCTTCCCGGGGATCATCCAGTTGGCCAGGTCGCCGGTGGCGGAGACCTGCATCGCCCCGAGGATCGCGGCGTCGATCTTGCCGGCGCGGATCATGGCGAAGCTCGTGGCCGAGTCGAAGATCGCCGCGCCGGGCAGCGTCGTGACGGTCTGCTTGCCGGCGTTGATGAGGTCCGGGTCCACCTCGTCCTCGGTCGGGAACGGCCCGACGCCGAGGATGCCGTTCTCGCTCTGCAGCACGAGGTGCTTCTCCGGCGGCACATGGTTGGGCACGAGCGTGGGCAGCCCGATGCCGAGGTTGACGTACCAGCCGTCGAGCAGCTCGCGGGCCGCGCGGGCGGCCATCTCGTCGCGGGTGAGCGCCATCGCTCAGCCCTCCTTCCCCGCCGTGGCGGACTCGTCGGTGGTGCGGACGGTGCGGCGTTCGATCCGCTTGGGGGCGTCGGGGCCGACGACGATCATCCGGTGCACGAACACCCCGGGCAGGTGGACGTCGTCGGGGTCGATCTCGCCGGGTTCGACCAGCTCCTCG
This sequence comes from Isoptericola sp. b515, assembly GCF_030588125.1. Lineage (NCBI taxonomy): Bacteria > Bacillati > Actinomycetota > Actinomycetes > Micrococcales > Promicromonosporaceae > Isoptericola > Isoptericola sp. b515. The sequence goes on from NZ_JAUQYR010000002.1 coordinate 210,620, forward strand.
ACCTGGGCCACGCAGACGCGGCCCGCCATGGCCGCCAGCGGGGAGAAGTTCCGTGCCGAGCGGTGGAAGACCAGGTTGCCGAACCGGTCGCCCTTGGCGGCGTGGATGAGCGCGAAGTCGGTGCTGATCGCCTCCTCGAGGACGAACTCCTGCTCGTGCACGCCGTCGGCCGCCACCACCGGGAAGGTGCGGATCTCCTTGGCCGGGCTGCCGACCGCGATCCCGCCGGACCCGTCGTAGCGTCGCGGCAGACCGCCGTCGGCGACCTGCGTGCCGACGCCGGTGCGGGTGTAGAACGCGGCGATGCCGGCGCCGCCGGCGCGCAGCTTCTCGGCGAGCGTGCCCTGCGGGGTCAGCTCCACCTCGAGCTCACCGGTGAGGAACTGCCGCTCGAACTCCTTGTTCTCGCCGACGTACGACGACGTCATCTTGCGGATGCGCCCGGCGTTCAGCAGGACGCCGAGCCCCCAGTCGTCCACTCCGCAGTTGTTGCTCACGACCGACATGTCGTGCGTGCCCTGCTCGAGCAGCGCCTCGATCAGCGCGATCGGGTTGCCGCACAGGCCGAACCCGCCGACGGCGAGCGAGGCGCCGTCGGGGATGTCGGCCACGGCCTCGGCAGCGCTGCCGACGACCTTGTCCAGACCGGTCGGTTCTGCGGCGGGGGGAAGGGGTGTGCTCATCGGACCTCCTCGGTGAGGGCGCCGAGCAGGGCGCCCGTCTCCGCCGCGACGGCGGCGCTGCCGTCGCGGCTCATGACGATCGTGTAGTGGTTGACGTCCGGCACGTCGCGGGGCCGCAGCGCCGGGGCCCGCTGGACCCACCTTGCCATGTGTTCGGGGTCGTACAGCGCCACCGGTTCGTCCAGCAGCCCGCGCGGGGCCCTCAGCAGGGTCGTCGGGCGCTGCAGACGGCCCAGCGCGGCGGCGACCGGGCCGTCGGCGTGCAGGTCCAGCGAGTCCGCCGCCACCGCCTCCGGGTTCGAGGCGGGGCGCATGCCCTGCGGGGACGGGACCAGGTCGTAGTCGACGTAGTCCAGCACGACCGGACCCCACACCGCGGTGAACGCCGGGTGCTCCGACCAGAACGCCCGGTACGCCGCGGCGTCCGGGAAGGTGCGGCGCAACCGCTCCGCGGCGGGCCCCAGCACGACCCGCAGCCGCTCGGCCGGGGTCGCCGCGGGGTCCAGCCCCGGAGGTTCCGGCAGCGGCACACCCCCGTCGACGAGCAGCAGGCCGGCGACGACGTCGGGGTGCCGGTCGGCCAGCACCACGGCGACGAAGGCCCCCATGGAGTGCCCGACGACCGGCACCGGCCCGTCGGCGACCGCCCGGGCGACCGCGGCGACGTCGTCGGCGTGCCGGGCCATGCCGAACGGACCGGGCAGGTCGTTGCTGCGGCCCCGTCCGCGCAGGTCCGGCGCCACGACCCGCACGCCGGGCAGCGCGCCGGCCAGCAGCGGCCAGGCGAGGTGCGAGGCGGTGATGCCGTGGACCGCGAGCACGGTCGGTGCCCCTGCGACCACGTCGCCGGCGTCGTCGACCGGGTCCCACACGCCGACCCGCAGGGCCCCGCCGTCCACCGGGACGTCGAGGGTGCCGTAGCGGTGGCCCGGCACCGTGTGGCGCAGGGTCGGGACGGCGGGTGCGGCGCTCATCGCGCGCTCCAGCCGCCGTCGACGGTCCACGAGGCCCCGGTGACCATGCGGGCCGACGGCCCGGCGAGCCAGGCGACGAGCTCGCCGACCTCCGCGGGCTCGGTGAGGCTCTTGATCGCCGACTCGGTGAGCAGCACCTTCTCGAGCACCTCGGACTCGTCGATGCCGTGCACGCGGGCCTGGTCGGCGATCTGCTTCTCCACCAGCGGCGTGCGCACGTAGCCGGGATTGACGCAGTTGCTCGTCACGCCGTGGGGCCCGCCCTCCAGCGCCGTGACCTTCGACAGCCCCTCGAGCCCGTGCTTGGCCGCGACGTACGCCGACTTGAACGGCGAGGCGACGAGCCCGTGCACGGAGGAGAGGTTGACGACGCGGCCCCAGCCGCGCTCGTACATGCCGGGCAGCACCGCCCGGACCAGGAGGAACGGCGCCTCGAGCATGATGCGCTGGATGAGCCGGAACGCCTCCGGGTCGAACTCCTCCAGCGGGCTGACCCGCTGGATGCCGGCGTTGTTCACCAGCACGTCGGCGTCCAGCGACAGGTGGTCGAGCTCGCGGGTGTCGGCCAGGTCGACGACCCAGGCCTCGCCCCCGACGTCGTCGGCGACCCGCTCGGCCGCCTCCGCGTCCCGGTCCGCCACGACCACGTGGGCCCCGCGCGCGGCGAGCGCCGCGGCGGCGGCGGCACCGATACCGCTGCCGCCGCCGGTGACGACGGCGCGGCGGCCGTCCAGGTACGTCTCGTCGCTCATGCGCGGGGTCCCTCCTGCGATGTCGGGCCTGACGCCCCGGGTGCCGACGGGGGGTCGGCACGCGGCGCCAGCGCTCGTTCGATGAACTGCATGGTCTGGTCGAACACGTCCTCGGGGATCTCGGGCAGGCGGTCCTCCTGACCGGGACCGGCGCCGTCCGCGGGACCGTCGGCACCGCCCCACAGCACCCAGCGCATCCCGACGATCTCGCCGATGCCCATGAGCGCCCAGGCGGCGACGGTCGGGTCGACGTCACCGACCTCGCCGTTGGCCCGGGCCTTGTCGAGGCCCGTCACGTACCCCTCGACGATGCGCTGGTAGTGGCGGCGCAGCGCGTCGGGCGCGACGAACTCCGCCTGGCGGATCACCCGGTACAGCGCCGGGTGCTCGGCGGTGAACCGGAAGAAGGCCCGGAACCCGGCCCGCTCGGCCTCCAGCCGGTTCGGTGCCTGCGAGCTCGCCTCGTACATGGCCTGGCGCACGCGCTGGTTGAGGTCGTCGACGAGCTCGACGAACACCTCGTGCTTGCCCTCGAAGTACAGGTAGAACGTGCCCATCGCCACGCCCGCCGCCTCGGTGATCTTCACGATCGAGGCGTCGTGGTAGCCCAGGTCGGCGAACACCTGCTCGGCGGCGGCGAGGATCTTCGCCCGGGTGCGGTTGCCGCGGGCGGTGCGCGGAGCGGTGCTCATCGGGCCTCCTCGGTACGGCGCGCCCGCAGGGCGTGCCGGGGGATCTTGTGCAGGGACGTGCGGGGGAGCCGGTCGACCAGCTCGAACCGCTGCGGCACCTTGAAGTGCGCCAGCTCGCCGCGGCAGTACGTCTCGAGCTCCTCGGCGTCCGTGGCGTAGCCGGCCCGGGGGACGACGAAGGCGTGCCCGACCTCGCCCCACCGGGCGTCGGGCACCCCGACCACCGCGGCCTCGGCGACCCCCGGGTGACGGTGCAGCACGGCCTCGACCTCGGCGGGGGAGACGTTCTCCCCGCCGACGATGAACAGGTCCTTGAGGCGGTCGACGATCCGGTGGTACCCGTCGGCGTCCCGCTCGACGAGGTCCCCGGTGCGCAACCAGCCGCCGGCGAACGCCGCCGCCGTCGCCTCCGGGTCGCGGAAGTACCCCGTGAAGATCCCCGGCCCGCGCACCAGCAGCTCCCCGGTCGCCGCGCCCTCGAGGTGCTCGCCGGTGGCCGGGTCGGCGATCGCCACGTCGACGTGCGGGTAGGGCTTGCCGGCCGACCCCGGACGGTCGCGGGCCTCGTCGTCGGGCAGGCACAGCACGTTCGGGCCGGCCTCGGTGAGGCCGTACCCCTGGGTGAGCGCGACGCCGCGGCGGTGCCACGTGCGCAGCAGCGGTTCGGGCATGGGGGCGCCGCCGACGACGGCGGTGCGCAGCGAGGACAGGTCGGCGCGGGCGAATCCCGGGTGCTCGGCCAGCAGCAGGTACTGCGTGGGCACGCCCATCATGGTGGTGACGCGCCGCTCGGCGATCAGGCGCAGCACCCGCTCGGGTTCGAAGGTCCGTTCCAGCACGACGGTGGCGCCGCTCCACCAGGCCAGCAGCGGCTGGATGTTCCAGCCGCCGGCGTGGAACTGGGGCAGGACGCTGAGCACGACGTCGTCGTGGGACATCTCGACCGTGCGGCTGAACGCCAGGTTGGTCCAGAAGCAGCTCCGGTGCGTGAGCACGGCCCCCTTGGGCCGACCGGAGGTGCCGGACGTGAACAGCAGCAGCAACGCGTCGTCGTCGCGGACCTCGCGCTGCTCCGGGGCGTCGTCGGCGCCGCGGCGCGTGGGCGCCGGCACGGCGGCCTCGACGCCGGAGCGGCCGAGCGCCGCGGACCGCGGCGGCACGGCGAGACGGTCGAGGGCCGCGCGCGCCAGGGTGGCGAACTCCTGCTCCACGAGCACCAGGGCCGGGTCCGCCTGGTCGAGCTGGTCGGCCAGCTCGCGCGGGGAGGACCGCCAGGACAACGGCGTCAGCACCAGCCCCGCCCGGGCGCAGGCGAAGAAGAGCACGACCTGGTCGGCGCTGTTGCCGGTGACGGTGGCGACGCGGTCGCCGACCCCGTACCCGGCGGCGCGCAGGGCCGCGGCGAGGCGGGCTGCGCGGTCGTCGAGCTCGGCGTAGGTGAGCGTGACCCCGCGGTCGTCGACGGCGACACGGCGCGGCGTGGACGTCGCCCGGTCCCGGGTCCAGCGGCCCAGCGTGTGCAGGTCCGTCATGCCGACTCCTCCATGAGGTCGCGCGCCCCCTCGCGACGTCGCCGGTGCGACAGCCGCTGCGCCGCGCCGGCGATCCCGCCCGGCAGGAACAGCACCACGAGGATGAACAGCGTTCCCAGGATGAACAACGGTTCGCTCAGCGGCACCCGGAGGACGGACGGCAGACCGGCGATGGCCTCGGAGGCGGCGAGCGCCCCGAGCCGCTGGTCCAGCAGCGTGTACAGCACGCCGCCGACGACGGCGCCCCACCGGGAGCCCACACCACCGAGCACGACCATGACCAGCAGCGTGAGCGTGAAGTCGGCCGAGGTCACCCGGGGCACGGCCCCGGACTGCAGCAGCAGGTAGGCCATGCCGACCGCCGTGGCCAGGGTGGCCGCCACGACGAAGACGAGCAGCTTGACCAGGTAGGGGCGCCCGCCGACGACGCGGACCCGCATCTCGTTCTCGCGGGTCGCCGCGGCCACGTGCCCGGCACGGGAGCGCTCGACCCACAGCACGACGGCGTAGACGACGACCAGCACGACGAGGGCCAGCCAGTACAGGTTGCGCGTGTTCATCACCCCGACGAGCGCGTCGGGCACATGGGTGGTGTCCAGCGCGAGCCCCTCCTCGCCGCCGGTGGCCCCGGCCGGGTTGCGCCGGACCAGGACGTTGCCGGCCTGCGCGAACGCGAGGGTGACCATGGCGAACGAGATCCCGGTGACCCGCAACGAGATCGCGCCGACGACGTGCGCGACGACGATCCCGCCGACGAGCACGACGCAGGCGGCGGGCAGCAGCGGCAGGTCCGTGCGGTCGAGCACGATGGCCAGGCCGTAGACGCCGACGGCGAAGTACAGGGCGTGCCCGAAGCTCAGGAGTCCGGCGACGCCGAACAGCAGGTGGTAGCTCAGGGCGAGGGCCCCGACGAGGAGCGCCAGCGCCAGCACCTGCAGCGTGCCCGGGGTGTAGGTGGGCCCGGGGAGCACGCCGGGCAGGGAGATGGCGAGCAGGGGCAGGCAGGCCAGCAGGACGACCAGGCCGAACCCGCCGGCGAGCATCAGCCACCGGCGCCGGGCGGGCGCGGGGACGTTCTCGTCGTGGGGGAGCGGCGCGGCCGGGCGGTCGGGCGGCGTCGAGGTCTGCTGCGTGGTCGGCTGGCTGGTCATGCGCTCCTCCCCAGGAGGCCGGAGGGACGGACGAGCAGCACGAGCGCGAGGAGCAGGACGACCACCAGGTCGCCGACCCCCCAGTAGTAGTTCGCGAACTGCTGCAGGACCGCGACGAGGACGGCGGCGACCGCGGCCCCGGTGAGGGACCCGAGCCCACCGATGACGGTGACGATGAAGGCGAAGATGAGCAGGTGCGCGCCGAGGTGGGGGGACACGTACCCGAAGTACTGCGAGGCGAGCACCCCGCCGAGCCCGGCGGCCGCACCGCCCACGGCGAAGACCAGGGTGAAGGCCTTGCGCACGTCGATGCCCAGCGCCGTGACCATGGCGCGGTTCTCCACGCCGGCACGGATGATCAGACCGAACCGCGTGTAGCGCAGGAAGAGCACGATGCCGACCAGGACGAGCACGGCCGCACCGATGGCGAGGAACCGGTCGTTGGGGATCGGGGCGCCGGCGACGTCGGTCGTGCTGCGCAGCCAGGCGGGCCCCTCGATGAACTCGGGGTCGGACCCCCAGGTCCCCTCGAACAGCGCGACCGTCGCCAGCGCCAGGCCGACGGTCACCAGGACCTGCTCGATGTGGCGCTCGTACAGACGGCGCACGAGCAGCAGCTCGGTGAGGGCGGCGAACGCGGCGCCGACCGCGGCGCCGACGACCAGCGCGAGGCCGAAGATGCCCCAGCTGTCGGCGCCGAGCCGACGGGCCACCTCCCAGCCGGCGAAGGCGCCGAGGGTGAGGAACGAGCCGTGGGCGAAGTTGAGCACGCCCATCAGCCCGTAGATGAGGGACAGCCCGGAGGCGACGAGGAAGTACAGGGCACCGAGGCCGAGCCCGGTGATCAGGAGCAGGACGATCGTGCTCATGCGGCGTTCTCCGAGGTGTGCACGCCCAGCAGGCGCTGGATGCGGTCGGGGTCGTCGAGCAGCTCGGCGGCGTCGCCGGTGTGCACCACGCGTCCGGCGTCGATGACGACGACCGTGGTGGCGAGCCGGGAGATGACCTCGAGGTTCTGCTCGACGAGGAGCACCGGGGCGCTCGCGGCCGCCTCGGCCAGCGCCGTGGCGACCTCGGTGACGATCTTGGGCGCCAGGCCCTTCGTCGGCTCGTCGACCAGCAGCAGGCGGTTGTCGTTGAGCAGCGCCCGGGCGAGCGAGACCATCTGCTGCTGCCCGCCGGAGAGCGTCCCCGCCCGCTGTGCCGACCGCTTGACCAGGTCGGGGAACAGGTCGGAGACGAGCTCGCGGCGCGGCGACGCGTCCCGTTCGGCGAGACGCAGGTTCTCCGCGACGGTGAGCCCGGCGAAGACCTCGCGGTCCTCGGGCACGTAGCCGACCCCGCGGCGCACGATGCGGTCGGTGCTCAGGCGGTCGATGCGCTCGCCCGCCAGGGTCACCTCGCCGGTGCGGTCGTAGAGGCCCAGGAGCGCCTTGAGGGTCGACGTCTTGCCGACGCCGTTGCGCCCGAGGACGGCGGTCACGCCGGTGGCCGGGACGTCGAAGGTGACGTCCTCGACGACCTGCTGGCCGGCGACGGTGGCCCGCAGGTTCCGGACTTCGAGGATGGGCTCGGTCACGCGACGTCTCCCAGGTAGGCGCTCTGGACGGTGGGGTCGGACATGACGGCCTCCGGGGTGTCGTAGGCCAGCAGCTCGCCGTGGTGCATCACGGCGACCCGGTCCACGAGCCCGAGGACCACGTCCATGTGGTGCTCGACCATGAGCACCGTGCGGCCGCTGCGGTGCAGCCGGCGGATGACCTCGCTGAGGCCGGGGACGTCGGACGAGGAGACACCGGCCATGGGCTCGTCGAGCAGGATGACGCTCGGGTCGGTGGCGAGCAGCACGGCGATCTCCAGCTTGCGCTTGTCGCCGTGGGAGAGGTCCCCGGCGGCGACGTCGAGCCGGTGCGCGAGGCCGACCTCGGCCAGGTGCTCGACCGCGCGCCGGGTGGCGGCGTCGCCCCGGTGCGGGAACGCGAGCACCGACAGGCTGCGGCCCAGGTGGGTCTGGGCCGCGAGCCGGACGTTCTCGAGCACGTCGAGCCGCGGGAAGACGCTGGACGTCTGGAACGTGCGGCCCAGCCCGGCACGGGCCCGCCGGGCGACGGGGCCGCCCGTGACGTCACGGCCCGCGAGCCGGACGGTGCCCGCCGTGGGGCGCAGCACCCCGGAGACGAGGTTGAACAGTGTCGTCTTGCCGGCCCCGTTGGGGCCGATGACGCCGATCATCTCGCCGGGCGCGACCTCGAGGGTCACGTCGTGCAGGATCTGCGCGCCGCCGATCTACAGTCCGAGGCCGCGGACGGCGAGGGCGGGCACGGAGGGGTCCGTGCCGGGCTGGTGCTGGGGCATGGTCAGTCGGCCTCCGGCGGGGCGACCGCGTCGGCGGGCACCTCCTCGACGAGCTCGGGCATCCAGGAGCCGTCGGACTCGACGAGCCCGACCTGGTACATCGGCTGGATGACCGCGTGGTCCGTCTCGCGGATCGTCGTCGAACCCTTCGGGCCGTCGAACGTCCAGCCCTCCAGCGCGCCCACCATGGCGTCGACGTCGTCGCCGCCCTCGGCGATCGCGTGGACGATCATCTGCGCCGCGACGAAACCGTCCGGGGTGAAGAGGTCGGGGGTGCCGCCGGCCTCCTCGACCGCGGACACCATCGCGTCGTTCACCTCGTTGTCCGGGGCGCCGGGGAAGTAGTGGTTGAGGAAGTCGACCTTGCCCGCGGCGTCGCCGTAGGCGTCGAAGGTCGCCGCGTCGCCGAGGCCGGTGACCACGGTGGTGGCGTCCAGGACGCCCTGCTGGTCCAGGCCCTGCCACATCGCGCCGGAGGAGGCGCCGGCCCACGCGACGAACACGAGGTCGGGGTCGGCGTCGACGACCTGCCGGGCGAACGGGGTGAACTCGGTGGCGTCCTCGGGGACGAGGACGCTGTCGACGTCGGCGCCCTGCGCGCCGAGGACCCCCTCGACGGCGGCGAGGTTGCCCTGGCCGAACGCGTTGTCCTGGGCGAAGACGAGCACCTTGGCGCCGTCCGGGTCGACGAACGTGCCCGCCGTGGCGACGTCCTGGAGGGACTGGCGGCCGGACCGGAACGTGTAGTCGTTGATGCCGGTGATCGCGTCGGCGGCGGCCGGGCCGGAGACGTAGAGGACCTGGTTCTGCTCGGCCTGCTCGGCGAGCTTGAGCGCGATGCCGGACGAGACCGTGCCGCCCATGATCTGCACGCCCTGGCCGATGATGTCCTTCGCGTGGTTGACGGCCTTGTCCGGGTCGCCGGCGTCGTCGAGATAGGTGACCTCGATCGGGCGTCCGTCCACCTCGCCGGTGCCGTCCGTGGCGTGGTCCAGACCGGCCTCGAAACCCTCGTGGTACGCCTCGCCGTAGGCGGCGAGCGGCCCGGTCTTGGAGTAGATGATGCCGACCTCGACAGGTTCGGCCGCGGCGCTCTCGCCGCTGTCTTCGGTACCGCCGACCCCGCCGTCCGCCGGTGCGCACGCGGCCAGCGTGAGCGCCGTGACAGCGGTGGTGGCCAGTGCGAGGGACCTCTTCGTGACCCGCATGACTCCGCCCTTCGTTGGGATACCACCCGCAAACATGACAGGTGATTCAGGTATGAGGATCTTGGGTGCGGAGGTGTCCGACTGTCAAGACGGTGCGGCGCGGATCCGGTCACGATCCGGTCACGGGCGTGGCGCCGTGGCAGCACGAAGGCCGCCGCCCGGCGTGGGCGACGGCCTTCGGGACGGTGGTCCCGGGCTGCCGGGACGGCGACCGGACCTCAGTGGTCCTTGCGGTCCTGCTCGTCGCCGATGAGCGTGGTGACCTCGTCGGGCAGGTCGTCACGGTTCATGTCCGGACCGCGCTCCTGCTTGACGTCCCACCGCAGGGTCAGGGCGCCGAGCGTCGCGGCGAGGACCGAGGCGATGAGGATGGCTGCCTTCGCCCCGAGCGTGAACTCCGACCCCTCCTCGAAGGAGAGCTCCGCGATGAGCAGGGAGACGGTGAAACCGATCCCCGCGAGGAAGGCGACGGGAAGCAGGTCGCGCACCCCGATGCCCTGGGCGAGCCGCAACGGCGTGACCCGGGTGACGAGCCAGGTCGTGCCCAGGATGCCGATGAGCTTGCCGAGCACCAGACCGGCCACGATGGCGAAGACGATGGGCTGACCCAGGATCTCGGCCGGACCCCCGCCGTCGACCAGGTTCACGCCCGCCGAGAAGAACGCGAAGATCGGCAGCGCCATCCCCTGCGACCACGGCTTGACCACGTGCTCGTAGTGGTGGGTGCGGGTGTCGGTCTCGCCGTGGATCGGGCGGGCGGTGGCCGCGAAGCCCATGAGCACGCCCGCGATGGTCGCGTGCACGCCCGAGGCGTGCATGAACGCCCACGCCACGACGAACAGCGGGATGAGCAGCCACCACTTCGGTGACCGGGTGCGGATGTACCAGGCGAAGACCGCGATGACGACCAGCGACCCGCCGAGCCAGGCGCCGTTGATCTCGCTCGTGTAGAACACCGCGATGATGATGATCGCCAGCAGGTCGTCGACCACGGCGAGCGTCAGCAGGAACGTGCGGATCGCGACGGGCAGCCCCTTGCCGAAGACGGCCAGGACGGCGAGGGCGAAGGCGATGTCCGTGGCCGTCGGGATGGCCCAGCCGTGCAGCGCCTCCGAGTTGCCGAGGGAGAGCACCATGACGACGTAGATGATCGCCGGCAGTGCCATGCCACCGACGGCAGCGAGCATGGGGACCCCGGCCTGCTTGGGGCTGCGGAGCGAGCCGGCGACGAACTCGTGCTTGAGCTCGAGGCCGACCGTGAAGAAGAAGATCGCCAGCAGGCCGTCAGCGGCCCAGGAGGCCAGCGACAGGTCGAGGTGGATGTACACACCGCCGATGTAGGCCGGTCCCACCACCGTCTGGGAGAGGGTCTCGTAGGCCTCTCGCCAGGGTGAGTTGGCGAGCACCAGGGCGATCGCGGCGGCGCCGATGAGGAGGGCGCCGCCGGTCGTCTCCCGTCGCAGGAAGTTCCCGAGACGGGTGCCGAAGGACTGGGTCGTCGTGTCGTGGCTCAGGGCATGCTCCCGGGTCGTCGATGGGCACGGGCCGGCGTTCCAGCCGACTTCACCGACCAGACTTCCCGGCTCGCCAGGGGATCATGCTACCCGGGGACCCGCCGCGTGCCCTGCGGTCACGCCGACCCGTCACACATCGCCTCCAGGCGCAGCACCGTCCGCCAGTTGCGGCCCGTGGTCCAGGTCCCGGTCGCACGGTCGAGACGCGCGCTCGTCAGCCGGCTGCGGCCGATCCCTGCCGGGTAGTGCACGAACAGGGCCCCGCCGCGGGTCGCGAGCCGCTCCGGACCGTCGTGGTCGGCCGCCAGTCGGGCCACGCCCTCCTCGTCCACCGCCGTCGGACCCACGTGCAGCTGCAGGTGCGACGGGTCGTCGCGGGCCGCATCGGGGAACGGGTTCGCCGCGACCAGGTGTGCCAGCCGTGCCGCCGACAGCGCCAGCAGCGGGACCTCGGTCCCGAGGGCGGCCGCCAGGGCGTTCGCCGTGCGGGCAGCCACGTCCTCGGCGTCCCCGCCGTCCGCCGTCGCCACGAGGTTCCCGCTGGTCGCGTACGTGCGCGCGCCCGTCAGGCCGGCGGCCGAGGCCGCGGCGCGCAGGTCGGCGGCGCCGACGCGACGGTTCGACCCGATGTTGACCCCGCGCAGCAGCACCACGAAGCTCGTCATGCCGCCATCGTGCCGCGTCGGCCACGTCGGTGTGAATTCTCGATGACGTCTTCGCGCCACGCCGTCCGTGTGACCCCGATCACGTCCCGCGGGTCGTAGCGTGTCGCTCAGGACACCCACCCAGGGCGTCCCCGGGAGGCCAACCGATGGAGTGCTCGCTCCGTGCAGGAGGGCCGGCCCCGGTCCTGGTGCACGTCGTGCACGAGGCCGGTCGCCCGCCCCACCCGCCCTTCGGCTCTGCATGAGGGAGCACACCGTGGCCCACACCGAAACCACCCCCGCCGCCCGGACGTTCGTCATCGACACGTCCGTGCTGCTGTCCGACCCCCGCGCGATCCAGCGGTTCGCCGAGCACGACGTCGTGCTGCCGGTCGTCGTCGTCACCGAGCTCGAGGCCAAGCGCCACCACGCCGAGCTCGGCTACTTCGCGCGCAGCGCGCTGCGCGCCCTGGACGACCTGCGCGTGACGCACGGACGCCTGGACGCCCCGATCCCGATCGGCGAGGACGGCGGCACCCTGCGTGTCGAGCTCAACCACACCGACCCGGAGGTGCTGCCGGCGGGGTTCCGGCTCGGGGACAACGACACCCGCATCCTGTCCGTCGCCGCCAACCTGGCGGCCGAGGGGCGGGACGTGACCCTGGTGTCCAAGGACCTGCCGATGCGGGTCAAGGCCTCGGCGGTCGGCCTGCGCGCGGAGGAGTACCGGCACGAGCTCGCCGTCGACTCCGGGTGGACCGGCATGCGCGAGATCGCCGTCACCGACGACCAGCTCTCCGCCCTGTACGACGGGACCGAGCTCGAGCTCACCTCGCTCGCCCCGGAGGTGATGGCGGAGGCCTCACCCCTGCTGTGCCACACCGGGCTGGTCGTCCACGGTGGTGGCGGGTCGGCGCTGGGCAGGGTCACGGCGGACAAGCGGATCAAGCTGGTGCGCGGGGACCAGGAGGTCTTCGGCGTGCACGGGCGGTCGGCCGAGCAGCGGGTCGCGATCGACCTGCTCACCGACCCGGACATCGGCATCGTGTCCCTCGGCGGCCGCGCCGGCACCGGGAAGTCGGCGCTGGCGCTGTGCGCGGGCCTCGAGGCGGTGCTCGAGCGGCGGCAGCACCGCAAGATCCTCGTCTTCCGACCGCTGTACGCCGTCGGCGGGCAGGACCTGGGCTACCTGCCGGGTTCCGAGTCCGAGAAGATGAACCCGTGGGCCCAGGCGGTCTACGACACCCTGGGCGCGCTCGTCTCCCCGCACGTCGTCGACGAGGTCATCGACCGCGAGATGCTCGAGGTGCTGCCGCTGACGCACATCCGCGGCCGGTCCCTGCACGACGCCTTCGTCATCGTGGACGAGGCGCAGTCGCTGGAGCGCAACGTCCTCCTCACGGTGCTCTCCCGGGTCGGGCAGGGGTCGCGGGTCGTCCTCACCCACGACGTCGCGCAGCGTGACAACCTGCGGGTGGGCCGCCACGACGGCGTCGCGGCGGTCATCGAGGCGATGAAGGGGCACCCGCTGTTCGCCCACGTCACCCTCACCCGGTCCGAGCGGTCGCCCGTCGCGGCCCTCGTCACGGAGATGCTCGAGGGGCTGGAGATCTGAGTCCTGCCCCCGCCCCGGGTCGTTGTGGGCGTGAAATCTACGGTTCTCCGTCGTCGGCACCTGCAGATTTCACGCCCACAACGAGCGGGAGGGGTCAGCCCTGGGCGGGGCGGGAGGCCGCCACGCCGATCATGTGCCCGCGCTCAGGACGACGCCCGGGTCCGGAGCACTCCGGACCCGGGCGTCGTCACGACGGCCGGTCGTCGACCGGTCAGCTCGACCGGCGCAGCCTGCGCGAGACCAGGACCGATCCGGTGCCGAGCCCGAGCACGGCGAGCGCGACCCACAGGAGGGTCAGGTCGCTACCGGTGGTCGGGAGGTCCGGCGCCGTCGGCACGGTCGGTGGGGTCGGCGTCGGCGGGGTCGGCGTGGGCTTCGGTGTCGGGGTCGGCGTGGGCTTCGGCTTGTCGGGGAGGTGGTTGGTGACGGTGACGGTGACGTTCGGCTCGTTGTCGTCGATCAGGACGCCCTCGGTGTCGGCGCCGGTGGGGTCGTAGGTGACCTCGGTGCCGGCGGGCAGCGTGTCGGTGGTCTCGACCACGACGCAGACGGTGCCGTAGGGCAGTTCGGTGAGGGTGGTGTCACCGGTGGGGTTGCCGTCGGCGTCGAAGGTGAACGTCTCCTCGGCGACCTGGTCCTCGTCGAGGGTGCAGGTGGCGGTGATCTCGAAGGGGTCGGTGACCTCGACGGCGTGCTCGGAGGCCTCGACGACCTTGTCGACCGTCAGCGAGCCGGTCTTCTCCTGGTCGGGGAGGTGGTTGGTGACGGTGACGGTGACGTTCGGCTCGTTGTCGTCGATCAGGACGCCCTCGGTGTCTGCGCCGGTGGGGTCGTAGGTGACCTCGGTGCCGGCGGGCAGGGTGTCGGTGGTCTCGACCACGACGCAGACGGTGCCGTAGGGCAGGTCGCTGATCGTGGGGTCACCGGTGGGGTTGCCCTCGGCGTCGAAGGTGAACGTCTCCTCGGCGACCTGGTCCTCGTCGAGGGTGCAGGTGGCGGTGATCTCGAAGTCGTCGGTGACCTCGACGGCGTGCTCGGAGGCCTCGACGACCTTGTCGACCGTCAGCGAGCCGGTCTTCTCCTGGTCGGGGAGGTGGTTGGTGACGGTGACGGTGACGTTCGGCTCGTTGTCGTCGATCAGGACGCCCTCGGTGTCCGCGCCGGTGGGGTCGTAGGTGACCTCGGTGCCGGCGGGCAGGGTGTCGGTGGTCTCGACCACGACGCAGACGGTGCCGTAGGGCAGGTCGCTGATCGTGGGGTCACCGGTGGGGTTGCCCTCGGCGTCGAAGGTGAACGTCTCCTCGGCGACCTGGTCCTCGTCGAGGGTGCAGGTGGCGGTGATCTCGAAGGGGTCGGTGACCTCGACGGCGTGCTCGGAGGCCTCGACGACCTTGTCGACCGTCAGCGAGCCCGTCTCCTCCTCCTCGAAGACGTAGCAGACGGTCCAGTTGCTGACGTCCGCGAGCTGACCACCGTCGGTGAGCGGCGAGATGTAGTTCTGCGGGGACGGCTCGTCCGGCGGGAGGTACGGGGCCTGGTACAGGTTGGCGTCGTTGCTGCCCTTGACCACCACCGCGAGGATCACGACGCCGGCGTCCTCGCCGTCCTCGGTGATCTCGACGTTGACGGCGGTCTTGCCCTGGTACGCGTCGACGTCGCCGGAGTAGGTGTCCACCGTCGCGGAGATGTTCCCGTCGCTGTTGCCGCTCGTCTCCCCGGTAAGCTCCATCGCATCGGGGAACCCCGCCTCGGCGCAGGAGTTGACGTTGCCCGGGAGGACCGTCGCGCGGGGATCGGAGGAGTCGTCGAGGTGCTCGTCCGCCGTGACCGGTGCCGCAGCGGCGATCGAGAGTCCGATCGCCGCCGCGGCGACCGCGCCGATCCGTCTGATGCTGATGCTGACCATGATCCGAACCCCCGTGTCCGTACTCCTGCGATCTTCTCGGAGTGTAGATCTCGGGGGCCGACGGACGGCAGGGTATTCAGCGGTTTTTCACCCCTGGGCGGGACGCGTCATCGACAGCACGTCGAGGGCCTCGTCGAGCTGGGCCTCGGTGACCTCGCCGCGCTCGACGAACCCGAGCGCCACCACGGCCTCGCGGACCGTGATGCCCTCGGCCACGGCCTTCTTGGCGACCTTCGCGGCGGCCTCGTAGCCGATGACGCGGTTCAGCGGCGTGACGATCGACGGGGAGGATTCGGCGAAGGCGCGGGCCTTCTCCACGTTGGCCGTCAGGCCGGTCACCGTCTTGTCCGCGAGCACGCGCGAGGCGTTGGACAGCAGGCGGATCGACTCGAGCACGCCCTGGGCGATGACCGGGATCTGCACGTTGAGCTCGAACGAGCCCGTCGCCCCCGCCCACGCGACCGTCGCGTCGTTGCCGACCACGCGCGCCGCGACCATGAGCACGGCCTCGGGGATGACCGGGTTGACCTTGCCCGGCATGATCGAGCTGCCCGGCTGCAGGTCCGGGATGGCGATCTCGCCGAGCCCGGTGTTCGGGCCGGACCCCATCCAGCGCAGGTCGTTGCAGATCTTGGTCACCGACACGGCGATGGTGCGCAGCGCCCCGGAGAGCTCGACCAGGCCGTCGCGGGCCGACTGCGCCTCGAAGTGGTCGCGCGCCTCGGTCAGGGGCAGGCCCGTGTCCTCGCGCAGCAGCTCGATGACGCGCTGCGGGAACCCGGCCGGGGTGTTGATGCCGGTGCCGACGGCGGTGCCGCCCAGGGGGACCTCCGCGGCGCGGGGGAGCGCGGCCTCGACCCGCTCGATGCCGTAGCGGATCGCGGCGGCGTACCCGCCGAACTCCTGGCCGAGCGTGACGGGCGTGGCGTCCATCAGGTGCGTGCGGCCCGACTTCACGACCCCGGCGTACTCCTCGGCCTTCGCACCCAGCGCGTCGGCGAGGTGCTGCAGCGCGGGGATCAGGTCGCGGACGACGCCGGCCGTGGCGGCCACGTGCACCGAGGTGGGGAACACGTCGTTCGAGGACTGCGAGGCGTTGACGTGGTCGTTCGGGTGCACGTCTCGGCCCAGCGAACGGGTCGCCAGCGTCGCGAGCACCTCGTTGGTGTTCATGTTCGACGAGGTGCCCGACCCCGTCTGGAAGACGTCCACCGGGAAGTGCTCGTCGAGCTCGCCCGAGGCGACCTGGTCGGCCGCGGCGGCGATGGCGTCCGCCACGTCGCGGTCGAGCACCCCCAGCTCGGCGTTGGTCAGGGCGGCGGCCTTCTTGACCCGGGCGAGCGCCTCGATGTGACTGCGCTCCAGCGGCGTGCCGGAGATCGGGAAGTTCTCCACGGCGCGCTGGGTCTGGGCGCGGTAGAGGGCGTGGGCGGGCACGCGCACCTCGCCCATCGTGTCGTGCTCGATGCGGTACTCGGTCGCGGGCGCGTCGGCGCTACCGGCGGCGGTGTCGGAAGTCATGCGTCTATGGTGCCGCACCCGGCACCGCCGCCGTGCGTGAGAGGTGTCACGCGCTCAGCGCAGCGGCTCCTCGCCCACGTCGCCGGCGACCTCGATGAGCCGCGCCGAGCCCTCGGCGAGGTCGTACTCGACGCCCACGATCGCCACACGCCCCTCGTTCACGGCGGCGTCGAGCGCCCGCGAGTAGCCCCGCAGGGTCTCGACCGTGTGCCGCACGTGGGCGGTCCGCAGGCGGTCGGCCAGCACCCGCTCGTCCTCCTCCTGGTCGGCCGGGCCGGTCAGCTCGGCGATCGAGGGGATCACCTTGTCGACCACCGAGCGGACGAACCCCGGCGGGTGCTCACCCGTGCGCAGGGTGTGCGCCGTGGCGCCGACGGCCCCGCACGAGTCGTGGCCGAGCACCACGATCAGCGGGGCACCGAGCACCTCGACGCCGTACTCGATCGAGCCCAGCACCGTGGTGTCCACGACGTGTCCCGCCGTGCGCACCACGAACACGTCGCCGAGGCCCTGGTCGAAGACGAACTCCGCCGCCACGCGCGAGTCGGAGCACCCGAAGACCACCGTGTGCGGGTGCTGGGCGGCGGTGAGCTCGGCGCGCCGGACGGACATCGGCGACCTCTCGGCCGGCTGGTCGTGGACGAAGCGCTCGTTGCCGGCACGCAGCGAGGCCCAGGCTTCCTTGGGGGTCATGCATCCTCCAGGTCGTCGATCCACGGCGGGTTCGCCCCCGCACGTGACACGGTCACGGCCGCCACGGCGGCGCAGCGCGAGAGCAGCCGCTCGACCGTGGCGTGGTCGATCGTAGCCAGCGCC
This sequence comes from Isoptericola sp. b515, assembly GCF_030588125.1. Classification (NCBI taxonomy): domain Bacteria; kingdom Bacillati; phylum Actinomycetota; class Actinomycetes; order Micrococcales; family Promicromonosporaceae; genus Isoptericola; species Isoptericola sp. b515. Next base: position 227,983 of record NZ_JAUQYR010000002.1, read on the forward strand.
TCACGGCGGTCGGCCCCGAGCAGGTCGGCCGACCACAGGCCGTCGAGCAGGGCCCCCATGAACGAGTCCCCGGCGCCGACCGTGTCCACGACCTGGACCGGCCGGGACGGCACGTGCACCTCGCCCGTCGCGGTGACGGCCGTGGAGCCCTCCCCGCCGAAGGTGACCACGACGAGGGCCGCCCCGAGCTCGTGCACCCAGCCGCGCGCGACGTCCAGCGGGGCGGTCTCGGGTGCCAGCCACGCGAGGTCCTCGTCGCTGACCTTGACGACGTCGGCCAGCCGCACGAACGACTCGACCCGTTCCCGCGCCGAGGCCGCGTCGCCCATGAGCACGGGCCGGGCGTTCGGGTCGTAGGTGATGGTCGACGTCGCGCGCGCGGCCTCGACGACGGCCCGCACGTCCGCGGCACCGGGTTCCAGCACCGCGCCGATCGAGCCGGTGTGCACGGCCAGCGTCCCGGCGTCGGCCCGCGTCCCGGCCGGTACTCGCCACTCGAGGTCGAAGTCGTAGGTCGCCGTCCCGGCGGCGTCCAGCGTGGCCCGCGCCACCGAGGTCCGTGTCGCGGCGTCGCTGCCCGGCGTCACCGTGACGCCCGAGGCGGCGAGCCAGGACCGGACCGTCTCGCCCCGGTCGTCCCGACCGATCCAGGTGGCCAGGCGGGCGTCGCGGCCGAGTCGTCCGAGCGTGAGCGCGACGTTGGCCAGCGAACCGCCGGGGTGCTCGGTGCGCGTCCCGTCCGGCCGCTCGACGACGTCGACCAGCGCCTCGCCGACGGCGAGCACGTGCGACGTCATCGGCCCTCACCGTCCGACGTCGCGGCCTCGGCGCTCGTGGCGGACTGCGCGGCGGCGAGCCGCTCGCGCGCCCCGTCGAGCCACTCCTGGCAGCGGGCGGCCAGCGCCTCCCCGCGCTCCCACAGGGCGAGCGACGTCTCGAGCGGTTCGCCGCCGGCTTCCAGCCGGGTGACGACCCGGACGAGCTCGTCCCGCGCCTGCTCGTACGACAGGGTGCCGACGTCGGGGGCGTCGGTCGGTCCGTGGGTGGGTTCTGCGTCGGTCACGAGGACAGTCAACCGCACGTCCCCGACATCGCGCCCGGCGGGTCCGGGGAGCGGATGGCCGGTCTGCCGGCACCGAAATCCGGTTGCCGTGACGGGCCCCGGCGACCGACGATCCGGACATGGGTCATCTGGAGGTGGCGCACGTGGACCACGTGCTGCCCGACGGACGTGCGCTGCTCGACGACGTGTCCTTCCGCGTCGGGGAGGGCAGCACGACCGCGCTGGTCGGCCCGAACGGGGCCGGCAAGACCACTTTGCTGCGCATCCTGACCGGCGCCACCCGCCCCGACGGCGGCACGGTGACCGTCAGCGGCGGGCTCGGGGTGATGGCCCAGTTCGTCGGCTCGGTGCGGGACACCACGACCGTGCGCCAGCTCCTGGCGTCCGTCGCACCGGAACGGATCCGGCAGGCCGCCCGCGCGGTGGAGACCGCGGAGGACGAGCTGCTCGCCGTCGACGACGAGGCGGCGCAGATGCGCTACGCCCAGGCGCTCGCCGACTGGGCGGAGGTGCGGGGCTACGAGGCCGAGACGCTGTGGGACGTGTGCACCACGGCGGCCCTCGGGATCCCGTTCGAGCGGGCGCAGTGGCGGGAGGTGCGCACGTTGTCCGGCGGCGAGCAGAAGCGGCTCGTCCTCGAGGCGCTGCTGCGCGGGCCGGACGAGGTGCTGCTGCTCGACGAGCCGGACAACTACCTGGACGTCCCCGGCAAGCGGTGGCTGGAGGACCAGCTGCGGGCGACCCGCAAGACGGTGCTGCTGGTCTCCCACGACCGGGAGCTGCTGGCCGGGGTCGCCGACCGCATCGTGGCCCTCGAACCCGGCGCGGACGGCTCCGAGGCGTGGGTCCACGGGGGTGGGTTCGCGACGTTCCACGCCGCGCGCCGCGAGCGGTTCGCCCGGTTCGAGGAGCTGCGGCGGCGGTGGGACGAGAAGCACGCGCAGCTCACCAAGCTCGTGCTCACGCTGCGGCAGGCGGCCGCGAACAGCCCGGACATGGCCTCTCGCTACCGGGCGGCCCAGACGCGCCTGCGCAAGTTCACCGAGGCCGGACCGCCGCCCGAGCCGCCCCGGGAGCAGGAGGTCCGGATGCGGCTGCGTGGCGGCCGGACGGGGACCCGGGCCGTCACCTGCGAGGCGCTCGGGCTCACCGGCCTGATGCAGCCGTTCGACCTCGAGGTCTTCTACGGCGAGCGGGTCGCGGTGCTGGGGTCCAACGGGTCCGGGAAGTCGCACTTCCTGCGGCTCCTGGCCGGGGCCGACGTCGCGCACACGGGGGAGTGGCGGCTCGGCGCGCGGGTGGTCCCCGGGCACTTCGCGCAGACGCACGCCCACCCGGAGCTCGCCGGCCGCACGCTGGTGGACGTGCTGTGGGCCGACCACGCGCAGGACCGCGGCGCGGCCATGTCGGCGCTGCGGCGCTACGAGCTGCACGGTGCCGCGGACCGTCCGTTCGACCGGTTGTCCGGCGGGCAGCAGGCGCGCTTCCAGATCCTGCAGCTCGAGCTGGGCGGCTGCACCGCGCTGCTGCTCGACGAGCCGACCGACAACCTCGACCTCGCCAGCGCGGACGCGCTGCAGGAGGGGCTGGAGGCGTTCGAGGGCACGGTCCTGGCGGTCACGCACGACCGCTGGTTCGCCCGCGGCTTCGACCGGTTCCTCGTGTTCGGCGCGGACGGCCGGGTGCGCGAGACCCTCGAGCCGGTCTGGGACGAGGACCGCGTCGAACGCGTCCGCTGACCCCGCACGCGTTGCCCACGACCACGCGGGCGGGTGGGTGGGTCAGGGCGAGGTGGAGGTGACCTCGGCGTCGAGCGCGCCCACGGCGAGTCGGACGTGCACGGGATCACCGGCGGCGACCTCGTCCGCGGCACGCACCACCGCACCGTCGGCACGCTGCACGACGGCGTACCCGCGGTCGAGCGTGGAGGCCGGCGAGAGGGCGCGAACCTGTGCGGCGAGCCGGCCGACGTCGCCGGACGCCGTCAGCAGGGCCGCGCGCAGCAGGTGACGGGCGTGCCGCACGTGCTCGGCGACCTCGGTCGCGCGACCGTCGAGCATCGACTCCGGCCGGGCCAGGACCGGCCGGGAGCGGACGGCGTCGAGACCGTGCTGCTCCCGCTGCAGCATGGCGCGCACGGCGCCTCGCATGCGCTGACGTGCCTGGACGACGCGGTCGCGCTCCTCGGCGACGTCGGGGACCACGCACTTGGCGGCGTCCGTCGGGGTCGAGGCCCGGTGGTCCGCCACCAGGTCGACCAGGGGGGTGTCGGTCTCGTGCCCGATGGCGCTGACCAGCGGCGTCGTGCACGCCGCGACACGCCGGACCAGGGCCTCGTTGCTGAAGGGCAGCAGATCCTCGACCGACCCGCCGCCGCGCGCCAGGATGATCACCTCGACGGTCGGGTCGGCGTCCAGCGCCGCGAGAGCCTCGCCGACCTCCTGCACCGCGTTGACGCCCTGGACCGCCACCTCGCGGATCTCGAAGCGGACCTGCGGCCAGCGGGCGCGGGCGTTGACCACGACGTCGTGCTCGGCCTTGGACTCCCGGCCGCACACCAGGCCGACGACGGACGGCAGGAACGGCAGCGGGCGCTTCCGCTCGACGTCGAACAGCCCCTCGGCCGCCAGGACCCGGCGCAGCTGCTCGATCCGGGCGAGCAGCTCGCCGACGCCGACCTGGCGCACGGCGGCGGCTCGGAGGGACATCCGCCCGGCCTTGATCCAGAACTCCGGCTTGGCGTGCACCACGACGTGGTCGCCCACCTGGGGCTTGGCGTCGAGGCCGTCGAACGCCCGGGTGAGCATGTTGACGGGCAACGACGCCTCGACGTCGGTGTCCCGCAGGGTGAGGAACTGCATCCCGGACCCGCGCCGGTAGGTGTGCTCGACGACCTGACCCTCGACCCACACCGGGGACATGCGCGCCACGTAGTCGCGGATCTTGTTCGACAACAGGCGCACGGGCCAGGGCCGCTCGGCGGTCGTCTCGGCGGCCCGCTCGGGCAGCGGCTGGACGTCGTGGCCCGTTCGGTCGGGTCCGGTCGCGTCGGTCACGGCCCCCAGCATGCCCCACGCCACCCACAGCGCTCCTGACGTGGGAGGTCCTGCGGCGTCGGCCGTCACCGACCCTCCACACGGGCCTCCTACACTGTCACCGTGACTGCGACCGCACCGGCCCCCGTCCCCCCGACCTCGACCAAGCGCGTCCTGCTCGCCGCGCCGCGCGGCTACTGCGCCGGCGTCGACCGCGCCGTGGTCGCGGTCGAGAAGGCGCTGGAGAACTACGGCGCCCCTGTGTACGTGCGCAAGGAGATCGTGCACAACAAGCACGTCGTCGAGACGCTGCGCGAACGGGGTGCGATCTTCGTCGAGGAGGCCGACGAGGTCCCGCGCGGGGCCCGCGTGGTCTTCTCCGCCCACGGCGTCTCCCCGGCCGTGCGCGAGTCCGCAGCCTCCCGCGACCTGCAGACCATCGACGCCACCTGCCCGCTGGTGACGAAGGTGCACAAGGAGGCGGTGCGGTTCGCCAAGGCGGACAAGACGATCCTGCTCATCGGCCACGACGGCCACGAGGAGGTCGAGGGCACCGCCGGCGAGGCGCCGGAGCACACCATCGTGGTGAACTCGCCCGAGGAGGCCGACGTCGTCGAGGTCCCGGACCCCGACAACGTGGTGTGGCTGTCCCAGACGACGCTGTCCGTCGACGAGACGATGGAGACGGTGCGCCGCCTGCGCGAGCGGTTCCCGAACCTGGCCGACCCGCCCAGCGACGACATCTGCTACGCCACCCAGAACCGCCAGGTGGCGGTCAAGAAGCTCTCCCCGGAGTGCGACCTGGTCATCGTGGTGGGGTCGGCCAACTCGTCGAACTCCGTGCGTCTGGTCGAGGTGGCGCTGGACGCCGGGGCACGCACGTCCTACCGCGTGGACCGGGCTGCCGAGATCCAGGACTCCTGGTTCGAGGGTGTGACCACCGTCGGCGTGACCTCGGGTGCCTCGGTGCCGGAGATCCTCGTCGACGACGTGCTGCGCCAGCTCGCCGAGCGCGGCTACGGCGAGCCCGAGGAGGTGCGCACCGCGACGGAGGACCTGGTGTTCTCGCTGCCGCGCGAGCTGCGCCCGCCCCGCGACGCGCGCCAGCTTCCGATCCAGCCCGCCTGAACCCGGCCGCTCCGGTCCGGGACCCGACCGCGCCTGCCGGGCTCAGCCGGCGGCGGACTCGCCGCGGGAGGTGTCGGCCTGTGCGCGCTGCAGCGCGCGCCGGTCGGTGTCGACGAGGTCCTCGACCGAGTCGCGGTCGTCGTCGATGCTCACCTGGCCGATGCCGACCACGCCGCCCTCCTCGGCGGCGAGCAGCTCCGGCTTGGTGATGGGGCGGGTGGTCTCCTCGAGGCCCTTCATCTCGTCGATCTCGTCCCGCGCGTCGACGACGTCGAGCTCGACCATGCGGCGCGCGGACGTGAGCACGTTGCGTTCCAGCGAGCCGATCATCTTGTTGTAGTTCTTCGTGGCGCCGTCCAGGGACTTGCCCATCTTGGTGACGTGGTCGGTCATCGTCACCAGGCGGGAGTGCAGCTCCTTGCCCACCTTGAGCACGCGCTGGGCGTTGTCGGCCAGGGCCTGCTGGCGCCAGGAGTAGGCCACGGTGCGCAGCAGGGCCAGCAGCGTCACGGGGCTGGCCAGGATGACGTTCTTGCGTGCGGCGTCCTCCATGAGCGCGGGGTCGCGCTCCAGCGCCGCCGACAGGAACGACTCGGCCGGCACGAACATGACGACGAACTCGGGGGCGTTGTCGAACAGGTCCCAGTACCGCTTGGACGCCAGGTCGTCGACGTGCTTGCGCATGTGCCGCACGTGCGCCGCCATGCGCTGGTCGCGCACCGCCGGGTCCTCCGACTGCTGGGCCTCCAGGTAGCCGAGGAACGCGACCTTGGAGTCGACCACGATGTGCTTGCCGCCGGCCAGGTTCACGACGAGGTCGGGGCGCAACGTCTCGCCGTCGTCGTTGGTCGCCTGGACCTGGACGTCGAAGTCGACCTGCTCGATCATGCCCGCGGCCTCGACGACACGCTGGAGCTGCAGCTCGCCCCAGGCGCCGCGCTCCTGCGAGGAGCGCAGGGCGGTCACCAGGTCGCTGGTGCCCTTGCGCAGCTCGCCCGAGACGTCGGCGAGGCTGCGCATGTTCTCGGTGAGACGGGAGTCGAACTCGATGCGCCGCTTCTCCTGCTCGGCCACCTCCGTGCGGACCTTCTCCAGGCTCTGGCCGATCGGGTCGACGAGCGCCTTGAAGGCCTCCTCGCGCTGGGCGAGGGCCTCGTCGTGCCGGACGGTGGACTGCTTGAGGCGCTGCTCGGCCAGCTCCAGGAACTGACGGTTGGAGGACGACAGGGCCTCGCCGGCCAGCGAGCGGAACTGCTGGGCCATGCGCTCCTGGTCACCCTTGACCTCGGCCACCTGGCGCTCGGCCTGCTCGCGCACCGCGGTCACCTCGCGCTGGTGGCGCTGCTCGGCCTCGGCCACCCGACGGTCGCCGTCGCCTCGCGCGAGCTCCACCTGCTCGCGGAGGTGGGCGATCTCGCGGCGCGCTCCCTCGAGCTCGCTGTGCAGGCGGACGGTCTCGATCTCCTCGGAGCGGTTCCGCCCGACGGCCCGCGAGGAGTGCCAGAGCCACCCGAGCACCACCCCCACCGCGAGGGTGCCGAGTGCGAGCAGCAGGGCGGTCGTCGTCTCCATGCACGCCAGGCTGCCACGGCCCACCGACACCGCGAGGACGACCCACCGTGAGCAGGTGCGACGGAGGGCTACGGTGGGGCCGTGACGCATCCCGCCGTGCCCCCCGACACCGCCGCGGCCCTCAGCCTGCGGGGCCTGTGGAAGCGGTTCGGGCTGAAGATCGCCGTGGCCGGGATCGACCTGGACGTGCCCGCCGGGTCGTTCTACGGGCTCGTCGGGCCCAACGGCGCCGGCAAGACGACGGCGCTGTCGATGGCCACCGGTCTCCTGCGACCGGACTTCGGGACGGCGCACGTGCTCGGCGTCGACCTGTGGGCCGAACCGGACCGGGCCAAACCCCTGCTCGGGGTGCTGCCGGACGGTCTGCGGCTCTTCGACCGCCTCACCGGCGCCCAGCTGCTGACCTACGCCGGGCTGCTGCGCGGCCTCGACCGCGACACCGTGGCCCGGCGCAGCGAGGACCTGCTCGCGGCGATGGACCTCGCCGCCGACCGCGACACCCTCGTGGTCGACTACTCCGCGGGCATGACCAAGAAGATCGCGCTGGCCGGCGCGATGATCCACGCGCCGCGCGTGCTGGTGCTCGACGAACCGTTCGAGGCCGTCGACCCGGTCAGCGCGGCCAACATCCGCGACATCCTGCGGCGCTACGCCGACGACGGCGGCACCGTGGTCGTCTCCAGCCATGTCATGGACCTCGTGCAGCGCACGTGCACGCACGTGGCGGTCATCGCGGGTGGTCACGTGCTCGACGCCGGCACCGTCGACGCCGTGCGCGCCGGGCAGAGTCTGGAGGACCGGTTCGTCGACCTGGTCGGGGGCCGCAAGGAGTCGGAGGGGCTGGAGTGGTTGCGCACCTCGTCCGACTCAAGCTGACCCTGCTCGGCAACACCCTGCGCCGCAGCGTGTGGCACACCATCGGGCTCGTGGTGGCGACGCTGTACGGGCTGTCTCTGGTGTTCCTCGGCGTGGGCGCCGCGGTCGTGGGCGGTCGGGCCGACCCGGTGCTGACCGGGCAGTTCGTGACGCTGGTGGGCTCCGTCGTCGTGCTGGGCTGGTGGGTCGTGCCGCTGTTCGCCTACGGGCTGGACGCGACGCTCGACCCCCTCCGGTTCACGACCTACGCGATCCCGCGCCGGCAGCTCGTCGCGGGGCTGGCCGCGGCCGCGCTCGTCTCGGTGCCGGCCCTGGTCACGTCCCTCGCCGCCCTCGGGGTCTCCTTCGCCTGGGCCTCCGACCCGGTCGCGCTGGTCGCTGCGCTCGCGGGCGCCGTCCTGGGGGTCGGGCTGTGCGTCGTCGGGGCGCGGGCCTCCACGGCGCTCTGCGCGCCGTTGCTGGAGTCGCGGCGCTACCGCGAGGTCCTCATGGTCGTCGCGGTGATCCCGCTGCTGGCGATCGGTCCCTTCTTCGCCTGGCTGTCGTCGAGGACCGCCGCACGGGGCGAGGTGACGGTCGGTCCTGACGAGCTCGTGCCGTCGGCCCTGGCGCCGGCGGCACGCGTCCTCGCCTGGACGCCGTTCGGGGCGCCCTGGTCGATCCCGGCGGCGGTGCACGACGGCGCGTGGGGACTCGCCGGCGCGCGGGTGGCCGTCGCGGCGGGGACCCTGGCGCTGCTCGCCGTGATCTGGGACCGGGCGCTGGCCCGGGCGCTGGTCAGCCCGCGCGGAGGTGCCGCCGCGGGAACGGCCCGGGGGCTCGGATGGTTCGGCCGGCTGCCCGCGACCCCCATGGGCGCCGTCGCGGCGCGGTGCGCCACCTACTGGCTGCGGGACCCGCGGTACGCGACGTCGCTGGCGGTCGTCCCGCTGCTCCCGGTGGTCCTCGTGGTCGTCGGAGTCTCCAGCGGGTCGGGTGCCGGGCTGCTCGTGCTCGTGGTCCCGGTCGTGGCGTTCGTCCTCGGCTTCGCGGTGTCGAACGACGTCGGCTACGACAACACCGCCTTCGCGCTGCACGTGGCGACCGGTGTGCCGGGCCGCGCCGACCGCTGGGGGCGCATGCTGCCGGTGCTGGCGCTCGGTGTCCCGCTCGTGGCCGCGCTGTCCGTCACGAGTGCCGGGGTCGCCGCGCGGTGGGACCTCCTGCCCGCGTTGCTCGGCGGCGGCCTCGGGGTGCTCGGAGCCACGCTGGGCACCTCCAGCGTGGCCTCGGCGCGCCTCGTCTATCCCGTACCGAGACCGGGCGAGAGCCCTTTCCGGACGCCGCAGGGCGCGACCGTGGCGACGCTGGTGGCGCAGATGGCCGCGGTCGCCGTCATCGTGGCCCTGCTCCTGCCGACCGTGGGAGCGGGTGTCGCGGCAGCCGTCACCGGGGCCGGAGCATGGTGGTGGGCCACCGGCGTCGTCGGCGTCGCCACCGGCGGGGCCGCCGTCGTCGTCGGTGCGCGGTGGGGCGCCCGCGTGTACGAGCGGCGTCTACCCGAGCTGTTGTCGCAGGTCAAGAACTTCGCCTGACGACCCCCGCGCTCGGGCGTGTCGGGTCGACCTGGAAGAATGGGTGTCGTGAATCCCGAGAACGACCGACCTTCCGTGACGCTGCCCGAGGGCTGGACGGTGGTGGTTCCGGACCTTGCCGACGTGCCCCGGCTGGGCGAGCTCCGGGCGCTGCAGGCCGCTCCGCACACCGGATCCGACACCGCCGACACCGCCCAGATCGAGAACGAGATCGCCGGCGCCGCCTCCTGGACGCGGCGCCACCTGGCGATCAAGGACCCCGACGGCGTGATCCGCGCCTGGGCCCACGCCCACGACCGCGCGGCCGGCCGCAGCGTGCTGGGCATCGAGATCGACCGCTCGCTGCCCGAGGGCACGCAGGACCTGCTCGCGGCCTGGTGCTACGCCGAGCTCGCCCAGATCGGGCGAGAGATGGCCCAGCTCCGCGGCGAGTCCACCACCCAGCTCGACGCCGGTGCCTTCGCCGGGGACGACCGGTTGCGCGGCTGGCTCACCGACGCCGGGTTCCGGCACGTGCGCACCTGGTGGCAGATGTCGCGTCCGGTCACGCCCGCCGACGCCGAGCCAGGGGCCTTCCCGGACCCGAAGCCCGGCGTGTCGATCCGGCGGGTGGCCCAGCACGACAACGGCATGCCCGTCGCCGAGGACCTCAACGCCGTCCACCAGGTGCTCGAGACCGCGTTCACGGACCACTTCAACTCCTACCAGGAGTACTTCACGGAGTTCGTGCAGCGGCTGCGCGAGGACCCCGGGCACCGCTGGGACCACTGGTGGCTCGCCTGCCTCGACGTCCCGGAGGACCCGGAGGCCGAGGAGTTCCCCGCCGGCGCGCTGGTGGGGTCCGAGCTGGCGCCGGACGACTCCGGGGTGCGGGGCACCTACGTCGACTACATCGGTGCGCTCGCCGAGGCGCGGGGCCGGGGAGTCGCGACCGCCCTGCTGTACGCGGTGATCGCCGACGCCGCCTCCCGCGGGCGCAACCGGGTCGGCCTGGAGGTCGACGCGGACAGCCCCACCGGTGCCGAGTCGCTGTACACCAAGCTGGGCTGGCGCACGAAGTACGTCACCGAGTCCTGGCACCGGGACATCTCGGTCGACTGACGCGGTCCTCCCCGGGGATCGACCCGTCCGGACCGGGATCGACCCGCCGTCGATCCCGGCCCCGAGGGGTCGATCTCACAGGGGACGGGCCCCGCGTGGCGCGTAGGATGGGCCGACGTGGCACTCACTATCGGCATCGTCGGCCTGCCCAACGTCGGCAAGTCCACGCTCTTCAACGCACTGACCCGGAACTCCGCGCTCGCGGCGAACTACCCGTTCGCGACGATCGAGCCCAACGTCGGGGTGGTCCCGCTGCCCGACGAGCGGCTGGGCAAGCTGGCCGAGATCTTCTCCTCGGACCGGGTGCTGCCGGCCACGGTGTCGTTCGTCGACATCGCCGGCATCGTCAAGGGCGCCTCCGAGGGCGAGGGCCTGGGCAACCAGTTCCTGGCCAACATCCGCGAGGCCGACGCGATCTGCCAGGTGACCCGCGCCTTCGACGACGGTGACGTCATCCGCGTCGAGGGCTCCACCGACGCCTCCGGCGACATCGAGACCATCTCCACCGAGCTCATCCTGGCCGACCTCCAGACGCTCGAGAAGGCGCTGCCGCGCATGGAGAAGGAGGTCAAGATCAAGAAGGGCGACCCCGTCCTCTACGCCGCGGCGAAGAAGGCCCAGGAGATCCTCGAGGAGGGCACCACCCTCTTCCAGGGTGCGGCCGCCGCCGGCCTCGACCTCGCCGAGGTGGCCCCGCTGCAGCTCATGACGGCCAAGCCGTTCATCTACGTCTTCAACACCGACGACGCCGGGCTGGCCGACGAGGCCATGCAGGCCAAGATGCGCGAGCTCGTCGCCCCGGCCGAGGCGATCTTCCTGGACGCCAAGTTCGAGGCCGAGCTCGTCGAGCTCGAGCCGGACGAGGCCGCGGAGATGCTTGCCGAGACCGGCCAGGAGGAGTCCGGTCTGGACCAGCTCGCCCACGTCGGCTTCGACACGCTGGGCCTGCAGACGTACCTGACCGCCGGGCCCAAGGAGGCCCGGGCGTGGACGATCCGCAAGGGCTGGACCGCCCCGCAAGCCGCCGGCGTCATCCACACCGACTTCGAGCGCGGCTTCATCAAGGCCGAGGTCATCTCCTTCGAGGACCTCGTCGAGGCCGGTTCCGTCGCCGCCGTGAAGGCCGCGGGCAAGGCGCGTGTCGAGGGCAAGGACTACGTCATGCGCGACGGCGACGTCGTGGAGTTCCGCTTCAACGTGTGACGGGCTGACGCCACGATCGGCCGAGAGGCTGGTCAGGCAGTGCGACCCCACGGAAGGGGCCAGATCGTCGGGTCTGGCCCCTTCCTTGTGTCCTGGCCCGGGCTGGCAGGGTGCAACGGCACGAGCTCCTCGGTGTGGATGACGTGGGCGTGGTGGAGCAGCCGGTCCACGGCCGCGGTGGCCATCCGCGACGGCGTCCTCACGCACAGCGTGCAGGGCGGTACCTGACTGACATCATGGAAAGGTCCGAGGGAACAACAATCCTTGACGGATTCAACTCTTGATGGTGAGAGGTTGTCATGAGCGTGTACCGGGTGATCGACGTGATCGGGACGAGCTCCTCCTCCTGGGAGGACGCTGCGGCAGAGGCCATCAGAACCGCGAAGGGATCGCTGCGTGACATCAGGGTGGCTGAGGTGACCCAGCAGGACGTCGTCATGGGTGATGGCGGGGAACTGGTCTACCGGACCCGGCTCCAGCTGTCGTTCAAGTACGAGTCGGAGTAGCCAGCGCCGGGTATCCGTGAGCCGCTGAGTGTCGCGCGCGGACGTTCACGTCGTCGCACGTCCACGTCGGTACGCCGTCAGCGGCATGACCTCGAGGTGCATCGCCGTCCGCCCGGACTCGGGATCAGGGGCGAACACGACCCGGATCGGGGAGAGCCCGGCGGGCGTCAGGTCGAGGCGGAACGCGAAGGGGTCCTCCGGGTCGTCGGGCGCCAGCTCGACCCCACGGTAGAGGAACGGGACCGGGTGGAGGCAGCGCAGCACGAGCCGGCCCCGGCGGACGAGCACCTGGATCCCGGCCCCGACGACGGAGCGCAGCCGCAGGTCGCCGAGCGCGCCCGGGAGCGTGTACGTGCCGCAGACCTGGTTCCAGACCTCGGGGCGCTGGGCGACGTCGGTCCGCACCGCAGCGGGCGGGACGCCGAGGACCCGCCGGAGCAGCGTGTTGGCCTCGTCGGGGACCCAGAACATGCCCAGCCGTGCCCCGGTCACCACGAGGAAGACGGCGGTCCGTGCGTCGGGGGCGAGGACCAGGACGGAGTCGAAACCGGGGATGATCCCCTGGTGCTCGGCGGTCGGGTGATCGCCCAGGCGCCCGCGGAAGAACGCGAGGCCCATCCCGGGGATCCGCGGGTCCGGCTGGTAGTGCGGCGCGTCCATCTCCGCGACCGTCGCGGGCGCCAGTGCGCGACCGTGCGCGTTCGCCCCGCCGCCGACCAGCGCCTCGGTATACCGCAGCATGTCGACGGGTGTGGACCAGGCGGCGGCCGCGCCGATGGTGGCCATGTTCGTCACGGGCACCGGGCGGGGCCCGCGCGACGTCAGCCGGTAGCCGGTGGCGCGACGCGGGTCGCCGGGCCGGGACTGGTCCAGGTCCGTGCTGGACATGCCCCACGGCGCGAAGACGTGCTCCGCGAGGTGGTCGGCCAGCGGGGCGCCGGTGACGTCCTCGACGATCTGGCCGAGGGCCGCCGGTCCGTGGTTCGTGTAGCAGAACCGGGTGCCGGGCTCGGCCACACCGTGCAGGACACCGCCGTAGTAGTCGCCGAGGGCCGGTGCCGGGACGTCGGCCGGGGTGCTCTCGCCGAAGTCGGGGCGGATAGCGTGACGCAGCGACAGCGACTCGGGGAGCCCGGCGGTGTGGGTCAGCAGCTGCCGCACGGTGATTGGCGCCGGTCCCGGCGGTGCGAGCCGGAAGCTGCGCAGGTAGTCGTTCGCGGGGGCGTCGAGATCGACGAGTCCCCGTTCCACGAGCTGCAGGACGGCGACGCCCGTGAAGGTCTTGGTGATCGACGCGACCCGGAAGGCGGTGTCCGCCGAGACCGGGGAGCCGGTGGCCAGGTCGGCGAGGCCGCTCGTCGCGACCTGCGTCGTCACGCCGTCCTCGACCAGGCCGACGGCGATCCCGACCGCCGCCCGGCGGTGACGGATCGCCTCGACCTCCGCGTCGAGGTCGATCGCCGTGGCTGCCGACATGTCGCCAGGATAGGCAGCGGCGTCGGCACCCGCCCGTGGCGTGGGCGCCCCCGCGCGGGGGTCAGCCGAGGCTCCACCCGCCATCGGTGGCGATCACCGATCCCATGACGTACGACGACTCCGGTGAGGCCAGCCACCACAGCGCCGCGGCCGCCTCGTCGGCACCGCCGAGCCGCTGCGCTGGCACCTCGCGGCGCACGGCCTCCTGGAACTCCGGGTCGGCCACCGTCTCGGGCGGGAAGTAGGAGGGGTTCTCGATGAAGTTCGGAGCGATGCCGTTGACCCGCACACCGCGCCCGGACACCTCCCACGCCACGCTCCGCACGAGAGCGGCCTGGGCGGCGCGCGCCGACTCGTACCCCGCGATCGGGTTCGACGCGGTGCGCAGGGCGGTGGCCGACGTCGGCACGACGATCCAGCCGCGCCCGGCCTCGAGCATCGACGGCAGGCAGGTCGCGAAGATCCAGTACAGCGGCCGCACCAGGCGGGCGTGCAGCTCGTCGACGACCGCGTCGTCGTAGGCGGTCACGGGTGCCACGGTGATCGGGGCCTCGAGGTTCGCGACCACGACGTCGAACGGCCCCTCGGCGGCGACGACCGCCTCGAGGTCGGCGCGCGAACCCAAGGGCTCGCTCAGCGCGGTGACGTCCTCGCCCTCCGCGGTGAACCGCTCGACGGCGGCCGGCCCGAGGAACTCCTCGGCGTCGGTGACCAGGACGCGGCGGGGTGCGTGCGATGCCATCGTCGGAGGCTACGTCCCCACCAGGAGTCCGGCCAGCCGCCACTCGAGCGCTCCGTCGACGGCCCGGCGGGCCTCGAACCCCTGCTCTACGAGCAGCCGGGCGGCGTCGTGGGCCAGGACGCAGTAGCGGCCGCGGCAGCAGGCGACGATCTCCGCGTCCCGGGGCAGCTCGGCCAGCCGCCCGACCAGCTCCTCGACCGGGATGTTGCGGGCACCCGGCAGGTGCGCCGCGTCGAACTCGGCCCGCGGGCGCACGTCGAGCAGCACGGTGTCCGTCTCGGCGAGCCGGCGCCGCAGCTCGGCTGTGCCGACGGCCTCGGTGTCGTCCGGGCCCAGGTACGTCCGCCGGGCGGCGTCGGTCTGGGGGCGCCGGTCCTGGGCCACCTGGCGCAGTGCGGCCCACAGCGCGGCCACGTCGTCACCGGCCAGGGCGTAGAAGACGCGCTTGCCAACACGTCGCGAGGAGACCAGCCCGGCCTCGCGCAGGGTCTGCAGGTGCGCGGAGCACGTGCTCGTGCCGAGCCCGGCGGTCGCGGCGAGGTCCTCGACGCTGCGGGGTCCCTGGGCCAGCAGGTCGACGAGCTCCAGGCGCCCGGGGTTGCCCAGGGCCTTGCCGACGGCGGCGAACTGCGTGAACAGGGCGTCCTTGGCGCGGCGCTCACCCATGACGTTCCTCCGCGGGATCGGGGCGGTGCAGGGTCTCGTACATGCGCACCGCGACGACGACGCCGGACGCGGCGGTCAGCGCGGCGACGGTCCAGACGGCGGCGCGGACGCCGAGCAGGTCGGCGACGACACCGGCCAGCAGCGCCCCGGCGACGAAGCCTCCGTCACGCCAGAGCCGGTAGACGCCGACGGCGCGGGCGCGCCAGGCCGGGTGGGCGACGTCGCCGACGGCGGCGAGAAGCGTGGGGTAGACCAGGGCGGTCCCGGCGCCCAGCAGCACGGCCGCCACGGCCCAGGCCGTGAAGTCGTCCGCGACGGCGACGAGGGCGAGGGCGCCGGCCTGGAGCCACATCCCCGCGACGATCATCGGCTTGCGGCCCCAGCGGTCGGACAGGGCGCCGGTGACGAGCTGGCCGGCGCCCCACACGGCCGGGTAGAGCGCGGCGAGCACACCGATCCGCCCGACGGACAGGCCGGCCCCCGCGAAGAGGATCGGGAAGAGGCCCCAGGCGAGCCCGTCGTTGAGGTTGTTGACCAGCCCGGCCTGGCTGGCCGCGGACAGGGCGCGTTCGCGGAAGCTGGTCTGGGTGAAGACCTGGCGGTCCGTGAGTCCCGCGTGCAGGTGGTCGTGCCGGCCGTCGGGCCGGGCGACGTGGTGGGCCGCCTCGAGGCGGGCGTGCTCGCGGGTCTCGCGGACCAGCAGCGTGGACAGGCCGAGGCCGACGGCAGCGAAGGCGATGCCGAGCAGGAACGGTGCGGGGCGCAGCTCGTAGGCCTCCGCCAGGTACCCGGTGGCCAGCGCGGTGACGGCGACCGCGGCGTACCCGGCCGCCTCGTTGAACCCCATGGCCAGGCCGCGGCGGGCGGGTCCCACGAGGTCGATCTTCATCACCACCGTGGTGGACCAGGTCAGGCCCTGGCTGACGCCGAGCAGGACGTTCGCGACGATCACCCAGCCCCACGTCGGTGCCCAGATGAGCAACAACGGGACCGGGAGGGCCACGAGCCACCCGGCGACCAGCACGGGCTTGCGCCCCCACCGGTCGGCCCAGGTGCCCGCGACGTAGTTGACGGCGGCCTTGGACAGGCCGAACACCGCGATGAACGTCAGGCCGGCCGTGTAGGCGCGCAGCCCGAACTCCTGCTCCCCGAGCAGGGGCAGGACGGTGCGCTCCTGGCCGAGCATGCCGCCGACGAGCGCGTTGACCGCGACGAGCAGGGCGAACTGCGGCGCGTTCTGGCGCAGCCCGAGACGGATCGGGAGGGTTGTCCGTGCCGGGGAGGTGGGGGTGCTCATGCGTCGTGCTTCACCTGATCGTTCCATGGATTGATGGAATGACCGTACCAGGGGTCGACGACCGTCGTCCCGTCCTACCGGTCGACGGCGTCTCCCGTGGTGGAGGGCACGAGGCACAGCAGTCGCGTCCGTTCGCGGTCCCGGGCGCGTTCCAGCCGGCTCAGGGCGCGGGGCGTCGCCACGGTCGCGCGGTGCTGCGGTCCGACGGCGAACAGCGGAACCACGGTGCCCGATCCAGCGGTGGCGGCCTCGACGGGCAGCCAGGTCAGCGCCTCCTCGCCGTGGCCCACGGAACGCAAGGTGGCGAGCGTGACGTCCGTGCCGAACGCCCGCCGCCGGGCGGGCATGCGCCGCCGCCACGCGGCGCCGATCCCTTGGACGGTGTCCCCGGCGCGGCCGGGCACGTAGTGCACCCGGCTCGACCCCAGCACCCCGGCGGCGAGTCCCATCGCCACCGCGTTGTGCTCGACCGAGCCGCCGGTCACGACGGCGGAACCGATGCCGGCGTCCGCGAGCATGACGGGCAGCTCGTCGGCGTCGAGTCCTTCGGCGAAGAGGTCGTACGGGCGCTCCTGCTCGGCAGGCTCCGCGACGTCGCCGGTCACCACGACGACGGGGACGCCGGCCTCGGCGAGGCGCGTCGCCAACGGGCGTGCGACGGCCTCGGGGCCGAAGAACGCCACGCCGCCCGGGACCCGGCGACTGACGCCGAGCAGACGCGCCACGACCGGTGAACCGAACCCGTACACGATGCCGGCCCCGATGATGACCGCGAAGGTGACGGGCACGACCGGTCCCGGATCGAGCCCTGCGGCCGACAGGGAGATCGCGTAGGCCGACACGGTGGACGCCGCGACGACGCCCCGGGGCGCCACGGAGGCCACGAAGCCGCGCTCGGCCCGGGTCAGCGAGGTGCGCACCGTGCTGAGGAGCGTGGCCAGCGGACGGGCCGCGAGCACCAGCACGCCGAGCAGGACGAGCGAGGGGACGAGGACCGCACGCAGGTCGTCGAGCTGGATCTGCGCAGCGAGCACGATGAACAACACGCCGATGACGAGGGTTCCGACGGTCTCCCCGAAGGAGCGGACCCGGGAGACGAAGGCCCACCGCTGGTTGGCGAGGACCAGCCCTGTCGTCAGGGTGGCGAACAGTCCCGCCTCGGGAAGCAGCGAGGTGGCCACGACGAAGACGGCGACCGCCATCATGAACGCCACCGGGACCTGCAGGTCGTCGGGCACGAGGAAGTACCGCAGGGAGGCCACGAGCACCATGGCACCGGCGAGACCGACGGCGATGCCGAGGCCGGCCGTGGCGAGGAGCTGGCCGGCCCCCTCGAGGACGGCTCCCGAGGTGACGACGGTCAGCACAGCGACGCCGAGGGCCGCACCGATCGGGTCGAGGAGCGTCCCTTCCCAGGTCAGCAGCTTGCTGAGTGCGGACGACGGACGTGCTTGCGCCAGGATCGGTCCGACGACGGTCGGTCCCGAGACCACGAGGACGGCCCCGAGGAGCACCGCGACGCCCGGTGCGAGCCCGAACACGAGGTAGGACGCCGCGGCGCCGACTGCCCAGGTGACGACCAGCCCGACGGTGACCAGCCGCAGGACGACCGTACGGCTCTGACCGATGTCGGCGAAGCGGAGCGAGAACCCGGCGTCGAAGAGGAGCAGCCCGACCGCGAGGGTGATCAGCGGGTCGAGGCTGTCGCCGAAGAGGGCCGGCGGGTCCACGAGGCCGGTGACCGGACCGGCGAGGATGCCCGCGAACAGCAGCAGCACGATGGCGGGCGCGTGCAGGGTGCGCGCCAGCCACTGGGCGCCGACGCCGAGGGCGACCACGGTACCCACGTTCACGAACACGTCCACGTCGTCCACGACGGATCCCTCCCCGGGCCGCGCCGGCAGACGCCGCCGTACTCAGTGAACCGCCGCCCGCGCCCGGGCGCACGGGGACGGGTTCCCGGTCGGTCGCGGTGGCCGGGCCGTGCGGAACCGGGTCAGGCGGCGCGCACGGCGGCGGCGATGTCGCCGGGGGACCCGTGGAAGGGGGTGCCGTGCCCGGGCAGGACCCACGAGGCGCTGAGGTCGGCGAGCCGGTCGAGGGAGGCCAGGGCCGCTGCCGGGTCGTCCGTGAAGGGGGCAGGCTGCGCGCCCTCGCGCCCGGTGAGCACGTGACGGGTCGTGAGGGCGTCGCCGACGAACACGGCGTCCACGGCCGGCACGTGCACGGCGATGCTGCCGGGGGAGTGCCCGGGCAGCCCGACGACGACCGGGCGGCCCGGCAGGTCGAGCGTCTCGCCGTCGGTGACCGTCACGACGTCCTGCACGTACCGGGTCCGCAGTCCGTTCTTGGACAGGCTGTAGGCCAGGAAGCCGACCATCGGGCCGAACCGTGCGGGGCCCATCGGGACCTTCGGCTTCTCCCCGGTGCGCACCCGGTGCGCGTCGGCGTCGTGGACCAGGACCGGGACCCCGGCCTCGCGGCGCAGACGTTCGGCGAAGCCGATGTGGTCGGAGTCCCCGTGCGTGAGCACGACGCCGCGGACGTCGGAGAGCGGGCGGCCGATCGCGTCCAGCTCGCGGTGCAGGTCGCGCCAGTGACCGGGCAGCCCGGCGTCCACGAGCGTGATCCCCTCCGGCAGGTCGACGAGGTACGAGGCGACGATGTCGTTGCCCAGGCGGTGCAGGTGCGGTGCGATCTTCATGGCGGACCTCTCTCGGTTGACATGGCTACGGTACGTAGCCATGATGGCTAACGTCAATAGCCAAAGGAGGGCGGACGTGCCGACACCCCGACGCACGACGAACGCGCAGGTCGTCGCTGCCGCGCAGGAGGTCCTCGAGTCCGCCGGGCCGGCGGGGCTCACCATGCAGGCCGTCGCCACGCGTGTCGGTGTCCGTGCCCCCTCGCTGTACAAGCGGTTCCACGACCGGGAGGCGTTGGTCGCCGCGGTGAGCCGGGCGTCCGTCGAGGAGCTCGGCCGGTGCCTCGAGGCGGCGGCACCCGAGCTCGAGGCTCTCGCCGTCGCCTACCGCGCCTTCGCCCATGAACGGCCCGAGGCGTTCCGGCTGATCTTCGCCGTCTCGGCCCCGCAGGAGGTCCTGCGGCGCGCAGCGGGGCCCGTCGTGGACGCGTGCGCCCTCGTCGTCGGTGAGGATCACGCGCTCGACGCGGCCCGGCTGTTCACCGCGTGGGCGACCGGGTTCCTGCACATGGAGCTCGCCGGAGCGTTCCGGATGGGTGGGGACATCGACCAGGCCTTCGACTACGGCCTGCGCCACCTCGTGGCCGGACTGCGGGCCTGACCTCGCCCGGCTCGGGGTCGGCGCCCTCGCCACCCCGCACCGGACGCCGGCGTCCGGTCAGCGGGACTCGTCCGGCGAGGACGGCGGATCGGCCGTATGGTCACGGAAAGGCGTCGCTGTCAAAACGGCTCGACAGGCGCAATTCCCTCCGTCATCGCCATTCCATAACATGGAAATAGGACGAATATGTGATGGAATCTGAACGGTGTTTCTTCGCGGTTTCGGCGCAACCGCCGCGTTCGTCGCCCGTGATTCTTGGCAGTCTCAGATCCATAACGATCACCTCCAATTCCGGAAAGTGGCATTTTCGGCTGCGGATCGCTGGGTACGGTGTGGCGAACACCACGGACCCTCCGGCGGTGAGGTTGGCCACTCGCAACTCGAGCGGTCGGTCACGCCAGGCGGGGGGCCCTTCCCATGAGGAGGAACCCAGTGAAGATCAGGCGTGCAAGCGCGGCCGTCGCGGCCGTCGCCACCGGCGCACTCCTGCTGTCGGCCTGCTCCAGCCCGGCAGCGGACGACCAGCCGGAGACCGAGGAGTCGATGGCGGAGGAGTCCGCCGACACCGAAGAGATCAGCGACCCCTGCAAGGTCGACACCGGTGTCACCGAGTCCGCGGACGGCGAGATCCAGTACTCGGCCGGCGAGGTCCAGTGGGCCGGCTACAACGGCCTGCTGCCGGACACCTACTCGACGTACAACTCCGTCGTGAATGACCGCATGATGGGCGGCTTCATGTACTTCGGCGTCGACGGCACCATCTGCCAGGACGAGGAGTACGGCACGTTCGAGGCCATCTCCGAGGACCCGCTGCAGGTGGAGTACACCCTCGCGGACGACGCGGTGTGGTCCGACGGCACCCCGATCACCTACGCCGACTACCTGCTCGACTGGGCCACCCAGGCGATCACCGCCGACGGCGCGGTCACCGAGGACGCCTCGGAGGAGCCGCTGTTCAACCACGTCTCCGGCCTGACCCTGGGTGACTACGTCCCCGAGGGCCCGCAGGCGGACTCGCCGGACGCCAAGTCGTTCCAGTACGACTACGAGCGCGTCTACGCCGACTGGCAGCTGAACGTCTCGGGCGCCTTCCCGGCCCACATCGTGGCCGACCAGGCCGGCGTCAGCCTCGAGGAGCTCGTCACGGCCATCGAAGAGGTCGACATGTCGGTCCTCAAGCCGGCGGCCGAGTTCTGGAACACCGGCTGGCTGTCCTCGACCCCGGGCGAGCTGCCCGACCCGGAGACGGTCCCGGTCTCGGGTCCGTACATGCTCAAGGAGGACGGCTGGATCGCCGGTCAGTCCATCACCCTGACGGCCAACGAGAACTACTGGGGCACGCCGCCCGCGACGAAGGAGCTCACCTTCCGCTTCGCCGCCGCGGACACCCACGTGCAGGCGCTGCAGAACGGTGACCTCGACGTCATCGAGCCGCAGGCCACCGTCGACACGATCCCGCAGCTCGAGCAGATCGGCTCGTCCGTCGAGGTCCTCACCGGTCAGACCCTGATCTGGGAGCACCTGGACTACAACTTCGGCGACAGCTCGGTGTTCGCCGACAACCTGGCCGCCCGTGAGGCGTTCGCCTACTGCGTGCCGCGTCAGAAGATCGTCGACGACCTGATCAAGCCGATCGACGAGAACGCGGTCGTCATGAACGCCCGCGAGGTCTTCCCGTACCAGACCGAGAAGTACGACGAGGTCACCGCCGAGTCCTACGACGGCCGTTACGACGAGGTCGACCTGGAGATGGCCACCGAGAAGTTCGAGGAGGCCGGTCTCGAGGAGGGCACCGAGATCCGCATCGGTTACTCCGCGCCGAACCCGCGTCGTGCCGACGAGGTCGCCGCCATCAAGTCGTCGTGCGACCAGGTGGGCTTCAACATCGTCGACGCCGGTGACCCGGAGTTCTTCGCCGCCGGTGGTGCGCTGGAGACCGGTGACTGGGAGATCGCCCTGTTCGCCTGGGCCGGTTCCGGCCAGATCGCCTCCGGCCAGAACATCTACGCCACGGGTCGCCCGCAGAACTTCAGCGGCTACTCGAACGAGACGGTCGACGAGGCCTGGGAGACCCTGGCCTCCACGGTCGACGAGTCGGTCCACCTGGAGCAGACCAAGGTGATCGAGAAGGAGCTGTGGGACTCGCTGTTCGGTATCCCGCTGTTCGCTCACCCGGGTGTCGTCGCGCACTCGGCCGACCTGGAGAACGTCCGCTTCACCGCGGCCCAGGACGGGATCGTCTGGAACGCCGAGCAGTGGTCTCGCGCCTCCTGACGTCCTGACGTCCTGACCGCCTGACAGGCAACGTGTGGGGGCAGGGAAGACCTCCCTGCCCCCACACGCCTGCCTTGACCGTAAAGGGGCACAACGTGCTCAAGTTCATCCTTCGACGCCTGGGGATCTCGTTCCTCGTGCTGTGGGCGGCCTCGCTGCTCATCTTCGTGCTCACGATCAACTCGGGTGACCCCCTGGCAGATCTGCGCGAGTCCAACGCCGAGAACCGAGACAGCCTCATGGCCCTGCGCACCGCGCAGATGGGGCTCGACCAGCCCTGGTACGAGCGGTACCTCGAGTGGCTGTCCGGCGTGGGTGGCTGCTTCACCGGCAGCTGCGACCTCGGGACGACAGTCAACGGCGCCAACGTCCTCGACCTCACCGCGCAGGCCGCCGGTTCGACGCTGCGGCTCGTCACGCTCGCCACGCTGCTGGCGATCGTCGTCGGCATCGCCGCGGGCATCGTCTCGGCGATCCGGCAGTACGCCGGGTTCGACTACACCGTCACCTTCCTCGCCTTCCTCTTCTTCTCGCTGCCCGTCTTCTGGGCGGCGGTGCTCCTCAAGGAGTACGGCGCGATCCGCTTCAACGACTGGATCGCCAGCGGCGACATGGAACCACCGATGATCCTCGGCTTCGCCCTGTTCGCCGGGCTGATCATCCCCGCCGTCCTCGGCGGGCCGTGGCGACGTCGGATCTACACCGGCGCGGCCACCTTCACCTTCGTCGCGGTCCTGCTCTACGTGCTCAACGTCCTGAACTGGTACCGCGCCCCGTTCTTCGGTCTCGGGATGGTGCTGCTGACCTCGCTGGGCGCAGCCGTCCTGGTGACGGCCATCATCGCCGGGCTCGGCAACCGCCGGGTGCTCTACGCGGCGCTGACGACGGCCGTCGTCGGGACGCTGAGCTACCTGCTCTTCAGCGGGATCCTGCTCGAACCGACCTGGCCGCAGCTCATCGGGCTCTTCGTGCTGGCGATCGCGGTGTCGATCGGGATCGGCGCCGCGTGGGGTGGTTACGCCCGCAAGCAGGCGATGTTCATCTCCGCGGTCACCGGGATCATCACCTCCGGTGTGATCGTCTTCGACATCCTGGTGGCGCACTGGGCGGGGTTCCTGCAGCTCAAGTCGCGGCCGATCTCGACGATCGGCTCCCAGACGCCGAACTTCACCGGCGACTTCTGGGAGTCCGTGCTCGACTCGGGACTGCAGCTCATCCTGCCCACGATCGTGCTGACCCTGGTCTCGGTCGCCTCGTACTCCCGGTACACGCGGTCCTCGATGCTCGAGGTCATGAACCAGGACTACGTGCGCACGGCCCGGTCCAAGGGCCTGTCCGAGCGGGCGGTCATCACCAAGCACGCCTTCCGCAACGCGCTGATCCCGATCACCACCATCGTGGCCTTCGACTTCGCGGGCCTCATCGGCGGTGCGATCATCACCGAGCGCGTCTTCGGCTGGCGGGGCATGGGTGCGATGTTCCAGGAGGGGCTGAACCGGGTCGACCCCGACCCGGTGATGGCGTTCTTCCTGGTGACGGGCACCGCGGCGGTGCTGATGAACATGCTCGCCGACATCGCCTACGCCTACCTCGACCCACGGATCCGGCGGTGAGACCCATGACCGGACCCCGTACGCACCACACCTGCGGAGCGCACCATGACTGAACTCCAGAATCCGCCGGCCGAGGAGAAGTCCTACAGCCAGGGCCAGCTCGTGCGGATGCGGTTCTTCCGCCACAAGGGCGCCATCATCTCGATGGTGGTCATGGCGCTCGTGATCCTCGTCGCCTTCACGTCCATCGGTATCGGGCCCATCCCGGGCTGGTGGGACAAGGTGCCCGAGCTGCAGTACCCGAAGATCGACGACGGCTCCCCGACGTGGACGCACCCCTTCGGTCAGGACACGGGCGGCAAGGACTACTTCTCGCTCGTCATGCTGGGCACCCAGAAGTCGCTGATCATCGCCTTCGGGGTGGGGCTCATCTCGACCGTCATCGGGACGCTCGTCGGCGCGCTGGCCGGGTACTTCCGGGGCTGGATCGAGTCGGTGCTCATGCGCATGACGGACCTGCTGCTCGTCATCCCGCTGCTGGTGCTCGCCGCCGTGCTCGGCAAGATGGCCAGCTCCTGGGGCATCTGGGGGTTGACGCTCATGCTCGGCATCGTCACGTGGACCGGGCTCGCCCGGCTCGTGCGCGGCGAGGTGCTCTCCCTGCGGGAGCGCGAGTTCGTCGTGGCGGCCTACGCCGTCGGCACGAGCAGCAGCCGGACGATCTTCAAGCACATCCTGCCCAACGCCATCGGGACGATCATCGTCTCGGCGACGCTGACGATCTCGGCAGCGATCCTGCTCGAGTCGGCGCTCAGCTTCCTCGGGTACGGCGTGCAGGCACCGGACACGTCGCTGGGTCTGCTCATCTCCGAGTACCAGACGGCGTTCACGACGCGCCCGTGGCTCTTCTGGTGGCCGGGACTGATGATCCTCGCCATCGCCCTGAGCGTGAACTTCATCGGCGACGGTCTGCGCGACGCGTTCGACCCCCGCCAGAACAGGACCAAGGCCTGATGACCACCCTCGACCTCTCCTCCGCACCGGACGCCACCATCCCCGGCGAAGCCGTGCTGTCCTTCACCGACCTCGAGGTCACCTTCGGCACCGAGTTCGGCGACGTCCACGCCGTCAAGGGCATCTCCCTCGAGGTGCACCCCGGCGAGGTCGTGGCGCTCGTCGGTGAGTCCGGGTCCGGCAAGTCCGTGACGTCGACGACGGCGCTCGGTCTGCTGCCGGGCAACGCCCGGGTCTCCGGACGTGTCCAGGTCGGCGACCAGGTGGTCGGCGACCTGGACCCGGCGGGTCTGCGCAAGATGCGCGGCAACGACATCGCCATGGTGTTCCAGGAGCCGATGACGGCGCTGAACCCGGTGCTGACGATCGGTGACCAGCTCACCGAGGCGCTGCAGCTGCACGGCATCGCGTTCGGCAAGCAGGCGATGGCCCGAGCGGCCGAGCTGCTCGACATGGTCGGCATCCCCGAACCGCAGCGTCGCCTCAAGCAGTACCCGCACGAGCTCTCGGGCGGGCAGCGGCAGCGTGTCGTCATCGCGATGGCGATCTCCTGCGACCCGAAGGTGATCATCGCCGACGAGCCGACCACCGCGCTCGACGTCACGGTGCAGGCCGACATCCTCGACCTGCTGCGGTCGCTGAAGGACAAGCTCGACACGGGCATCCTGCTCATCACCCACAACATGGGCGTGGTGGCCGACATGGCCGACCGCGTCGCCGTGATGTACAAGGGCGACATCGTCGAGACCGGCAGCGCCCACCAGGTGCTGACCGACCCGCAGCACGACTACACCAAGCGTCTGCTCAAGGCCGTGCCGCACCTCGGCGAGGGCAAGGGGCAGGACGACGAGGCGGTGGTCCGCTCCGCGGACACCGAGGACGCCGGCGGGAGCACGCCGGCCCTCGAGCTCGACCAGCTCGTCATCGAGTACCACCGGCTCGGCAAGCCGCCGTTCCGGGCCGTCGACGACGTCTCGTTCACCGTCGGCGCGGGGGAGATCGTCGGTCTCGTGGGCGAGTCCGGGTCGGGCAAGTCCACGATCGCCAAGTGTGCTCTCGGGCTCATCCCCGCGCGGTCCGGCTCCGTGCGCATCCTCGGCGAGGACTTCGGCGCGCTGCGCAAGAAGGAGCTCAAGGACCTGCGCCGTCGCATCGGCGTCGTGTTCCAGGACCCGGCGGCCTCGATCAACCCCCGCTTCCCCGTGGGCGAGGCCATCAACGAGCCGCTCGCCGTGCACAAGATCGGTGACCCCGCCTCGCGCGAGAAGCGGGTCATGGAGCTGCTCGACGCCGTCGAGCTGCCGCGGTCGTACTACAACCGGTACCCGCACGAGCTGTCCGGTGGGCAGCGCCAGCGCGTCAGCATCGCTCGCGCCCTCACGCTCGAACCGGAGCTGATGGTCGCGGACGAGCCGACGTCGGCGCTGGACGTGTCGGTGCAGGCGTCGGTGCTGGAGATGTTCCTCTCGCTGCAGCGCGAGTTCGGGTTCGCCTGCCTCTTCGTCAGCCACGACCTGGCCGTCATCGACCTCCTGGCCCACCAGGTGGTCGTGATGCAGGAGGGACGCATCGTGGAGAAGGGCACCCGGGACGAGGTGCTGCGCTCACCGCGCGAGGAGTACACCAAGCGGCTGCTCGCCGCGGCCCCGGTGCCGGACCCGGACGAGCAGCGGCAGCGCCGGGAGGACAGGCACCGGCTGCTGGCCGAGTTCGGCGACGAGGTCGCCGAGATCCGGCTGCGCGACCAGGCCTGACCGCTCGCCATGGTGCGCACCGCGTGGCGGCGTGCCGTCGCGCACCGCGGCCTCCTCGCCCTCGTCACCCTGCTCGTGGCCGCGATCGCGGCCACGAGCGGGGTGACCGCGGGAGCGGTCGCCGCCACGACGACGGACGCCGCCCGGGCGGCCCTCGGCGGCGGCTCGACGGCGTCGCTGCAGGTGACGACCCGACTCGCCGAGGACCCGGCGGCCCAGGACGCCCGGGTGCGCTCCACGGTCGCCGACCTGTTCGGCGACGCGCCGCTGCGCATCGACCGCGCCGAACGCCCCGACGGTGACGACACCCCGTTCGTCGAGTGGACCCTCGTCCCCGTCGTCGGCGAGGTCCTGCCCGCGGACCTGGCCGGGTTCGCCGCGGGCGGTGGCACGCTCCACGGTGCGCTGCGCGCCGCCGACGCCGTGGCCGTCCGCGGCCTGACCGTCGAGGGGGACCTGGCGCAGCGCGCGGCCGCCGAGCAGGAGGCCCAGGCCGCCGCCCGGGCGGTGCTCACGGTGCCGGTCGCGCTGCTGGTCCTCGTCGCCCTGGTCGCACTGGTGCAGGTCGCACGCCTGCTCGCCCAGGCGCGGGAGCGGGAGACCGAGATCCTCGTCGCGCGCGGCGCCGACGGCCGGCAGATCACCGCCGCCGCCGGCCTCGAGGCACTCGTCGTCTGCCTGGGGGCCGCCACGCTCGGGACCGCGGCGGCCGCGGCCGCGCTGGCCGCGACCGGGTCGCCCCCGCCGGCGTCGACGGTGCTGGTGGCCGGCGGCGTGCTCACCGCGTTCGCCGGGACCACCGTGCTCACCGTCGTGACCGGCACCCGGGCCCGAGCGGTCGCGGGCCGCCGGGTCGCCGACCGGTCGGGGCGGCTGCGGCGCGCCGCGACGGCAGGCACGGTCGTCGGTGTCGGGCTGCTCGCTGCCGCGAGCACGTGGCGGCTGGTCGACCTGGGGTCGCCGCTCGTGGTCGCCGACGGCGGCACGACCTGGGACCCCCTCGCCGCCGCCGGACCGGCCGTGGCCCTGTCCGCGCTCGGACTGCTCACGCTGGCTCTCCTCGGCCCGGCCGCGCGGGCCGCGGCCCGACTGGCCGCGCGGCGCGACGGGGCCACCGCGGTACTGGCCTCACGGCAGGTGTCCCGTGCTCTGGGGGTCGCCGCGGTCCCGGTGGTGCTGCTGGTGCTCGCCGGGGGAGCGTCCGTCCTGGCCGCCGCCTATGCCGGCACGGCTCCGCAGGCCCGCGCCGACCTGGCCGCGCAACGGCTCGGCACCGACGTCCGAGCCGTCGTGGCGCCGGGTGCACGGCTCGCGCCGGGCCGGCCCCCGGTGCGGACCGAGCCGCTCGCCCGGACGGAGGGGGCGGCGGGAGCGATGCCCGTGCTGGCCGAGGACGCGACCGTCCAGGGAGATCCGCTCGGGCTGCTCGCGACCCCGGTCGGGGCCGTCCACGGGGTCGTCCGCCCGGCGTCCGCGGCCGACGCGACCACCCCGCTGCGCGGTCCGGACCCCTTCGCCGGCGCGCCGTCGCTGCCGGAGGGTGTCACCGCGCTGGAGGTCGACGCGGCGGGGCTCGCGATCGCCGACACGTCGCTGCTGGCTCCCCTCTACCAGGGTCGCGTGGACCCGACCCTGGACGTGGCCGTGACGCTGTGGGTCGCCGACGCGACCGGCAGCCTGACGATGCTCGACGCCGGTCGCCTCGAGCTCGGGGAGGAGCCGGTCGACGAACGGCTGGACGTGCCGTTGCCCGAGGGCCTCGCCGCCGCCGACGACCTGCGGCTGGCCGCCGTCGAGTGGGACGTCGACGGGGTCCTGGTGCCGACGGACGCCACGGTCGCGGTGCGTGGCGTCGACGCCCGGACCGCCGAGGGCAGCACCCCGCTCGACCTCGTCGGCACGGCCTGGTCCCGCGCGGGCACGGCACCGGCCGTCACGGACGGGGACGTCCTGGGCGCGGAGCTGACCCTGGAGGAGCGGGACGGGACGTGGTTGCGCCTGGTGGCCCACGACGGGACGGCCACCCCGGGGGCCACCGACCGCCCGGTCGTGCCCGCCGTGCTCACCCGTGCCGCGGCGCAGCGGTGGGACGCCGCCGTCGGTGAGGAGCTGGAGATCACGCTGACCGGGACCGAGGTCGTCCTGCAGGTCGCCGGGACCACGGACGTCGTGCCCGGCCGGCCGACGGCGGAGGCGGCCTGGGTCGACCTGGGCCGTCTGGACGCCGTGCTGCTGGCCACGACCGGCCAGCTGCCCCGGCCCGCCGAGGCGTGGGTGGGCGCTGCCCGCCCGGAGGACCCCGCCGCGGTCGGGGACCTGGCGCAGGCCGTCGAGGGCGCCCTGGGTGGTGCCGGTGGGGCGGACGGGACCGAGGTGCGGACAGCCGCCGACGTCATCGGGTCCGACGGCGGCTCCCCGGTCCGGCTCGCCATGGTCCTCGCCGCCGCCGGTGCGACGGCTCTCGCGGTCCTGGGGCTCGCGGTCGTCGCCGCGGCGACGTCCGCCACCCGCCGGCACGAGGTCGTGGTGCTGCGCGCCCTCGGCGTCGGTCCGCGGTCCCAGGGGCGGGGGCGCGCCGTCGAGCTCGTCGTCCTCGGCGCGGTGGGGCTCGGCGCCGGGGTCCTGGCCGGGGCCGCGGTGGCGGTGGTCACCGTGCCCGGTCTCGCGCACGCCGTGGTCCGCGGCGGCGTCGTCCCCGACCTCGTCATCAGCCCCGGCGTGCTCGCGCCGCTGCTCGCCACGGCCGCGCTCGGGGTCGTCCTCGTGGCGGGTGCGGTCTCGTCGCGGGTCGCCGCCCAGGCGCGGGACACCGCCTACCGGACGGAGGTGCGATGAGCCTGCTCCTGCTGGTGCGTCGTCACCTGCGGACCGCCGCCGGTGCGACCGCCGCCCTCGTCGCGGTCACCGTGCTGGCCGCCGGCACGCTCTCGGCGGTGCCGCGCGCGGTGGCGGCCGTGCACGCCGACCAGCTCGCCCACGTGACGGCGCAGTCGTCCCCCCTCGCCGCCGACCTCATCGCCACGACCCCGGCCCTCCCCGGGTACGGGGAGGGGTACGAGACGTACGGCGGCGTGCACCGCGAGGAGACCGGCGACGACGACGCGGGTGTGGTGCCGCCGGAACCGGACCTGGACGGCTACCTGGCCGCGCTGCAGGACGTGACGGCCGACCAGCCCGCGCCCCTGTCCGCCGTCCTCGGTGCTCCCGACCTGCTCGTGGCGGCGGACCGCACGGTCGTGGAGCGGGTCGACGGCAACGACGTCGCGCAGCCGGGCGTCGTGCCGCAGGCCGGGCCGTCCGCTCCGGAGCACGTGGAGGTCGTCGACGGACGGTGGCCGCAGGTGACGCGCGTGCCGTCCGACACGGCGCAGCTGCTGCCCGGTTCGGACGGTGTCGTCGAGTTCGAGCCGGACCCGATGGAGGTGGCGGTCTCGACCGCCGTCGCCGCCGAGCTCGACTGGACGCTCGGGTCGGTGCACGCCACCGGCGAGCCGCTCCTGCCGCCGCTGCGGGTGGTCGGCCTGTGGGAGCCCCGGGACGGTGCCGCCGACTACTGGACCCACGTGCCGCGCACGACCACTCCCGAGATCGTCTTCGACCCGAACATCGGCAAGATCGTCACGGCGGGCGTGTTCGCCGACCCCGCGACGCTGGGTGCGTGGGTGGACGCCCCGTCGACGCGGATCTGGTACCCGGTCGACACCTCCGACGTCTCGGCCCAGGGCGCGCCGGCGCTGCTGTCCCAGCTGCGGGGTCTGACGGCGCGGACCACCACCGTCGTCGAGGGGGACGCCGCGGTGCTCGAACCGGCGTCCGGCCTGCTCGACGTGCTCGAGACGACCCTGGGGCAACGGGCAGGGGTCGACGCGATCGTCACGGTGCTCGCGGTCGGTCCGCTGGGTGCCCTGGTGGCCGTCCTGGTGCTGGCCGCCGGCCTGGTGGTCGACCGGCGGCGTCCGACCCTCGCGCTGCTGCGGGCGCGGGGTGCCTCCATGACCGGGGTCCGTGCCGTGGTGGCGCTGGAGGGTGCGGTCGTCGGGCTGCCCGCCGCTGCCGTCGGGCTGGCCGTGGGGCTCCTCGTCGTGCCCGGTGAGGTGACGGTCGGTCAGCTGGCGGCGACGGCCGCGTGCGGGGTCGCCCCGGCGCTCGTCCTGGCCGCCGTCACCCCGGCCGCCGGGCTGCGCGCCGCCCGCGCGGACCTCGGGACGGTCCCGGCACGGCGCCGGCGGGCCCGCCTCGGCATGGAGGTCGCGGTCGTGGCGGCGGCCGCGGGGACGTCGTGGCTGGCGGTCGACCGCGGCGTCGTCGCGTCCGGTGCGGGGGCCGGCACCACCGGCGTCGACCCCCTCCTGGCCGTGGCGCCGCTGCTGGTGGGCGTCGCCGTCGCCCTGCTCACGCTGCGCCTCGTGCCGCCCGTGGTGCGCGCCGCCGAGCGGGTCGCGGCGCGACGACCGGGGATCGTGCCGTTCCTGGGTGCGGCGCGTGTGCGGCGCGACCCGGCCGGAGGTCCGTTGCCGGCGGTCGCGCTCGTGCTCGCCGTCGGGGTCGCGATGTCGTCGCTCGTGTTGTCCGGCACCGTGCGCCAGGCGATCACCGAGGAGGCCTGGAGCGAGGTCGGGGGAGACCTGCGGGTCGCGGGCCCCGTCGTCGACGCCGAGACCGTGCCCGCGCTCGAGGCCGTCGCGCAGGTCGACGCGGCGGCGTCCCTGGCCGACGCCGGCCGCTACCCGCTGGGCCGCGTCGGCAGCGGCACGCCGGTGACGGTCTGGACGACGGACACCGACGCCCTGGGACGCGTCCAGCGCGAGGTCCCGGGTGCCCCGAGCGGCCTGGACCGGCTCTCGACACCCGACGACGGCCGGCTCCCCGTCGTCGCGGCCGGGAACGCCGCGAGCGGACCGACCGAGGGGCAGGTGCTGTCCGGACCCGGCGGTGCCCGCGTGGAGATCGTCGTGGTCGACCGCGTCGACGCGCTGCCGGGCCTGCCCCCGTCGTCGGGTGCGCTGCTCGTGGACACAGCGCTCGCCGGGGAGCTGGCCGGGATCGAGCCGGGTACCGCACGACTCGCGCTGCTCGGCCTGGCCGACGGCACGGACCGCGCCGCCCGGGACCGGGTCGAGGCGGAGATCGCCGCTCTGCTGCCGACCGCCGTGGTCGACGACCCCCGGGCGGGGGAGCGGGCGCTGCTCGCCGCGCCGGCCACCGGCGGCCTGGCGGCGGCGTTCACCGTCGCCGTGGTGCTCTCGGTGGCGCTGTGCGTCGCCACCGTGGCGCTCATGCTCGTGCTCGGCACTCCCGCGCGCAGCCGGGTGCTCGCGGTGCTGCGCACCCTCGGCCTGCCCCGGCGCGCCGAGCGGGGACTCGTGGCCTGGGAGGTCGGCCCGTGGGCCGGCGCCGCGCTGCTGGCCGGCGGCGTGGTCGGCCTCGCGGTGCCGGCGCTGGTGGTCGCCGTGGTCGACCTGACACCGCTGACCGGGGGTGACGGTGCCCCGGCGCTGGTCGTGGACCCGTGGGGCCCGGTCGCGCTGGCGGCCGGGCTGCTGGCCGCCGTCGCGGCGGGGACGTCGCTGGTGCGGATCACCGGCCGGGGCCGCGGGACCGACGCGTGGCGGACGGCGACGGACTGACGAGGGAGAGGACGGACGATGAGCGAGATCCTGTGCCGCGGTCTGGTGCGCATCTTCGCCACCGACGGCGTGGAGGTGCAGGCCCTCCAGGGCCTGGACCTGGTGGTCGAGGCCGGCGACCTGGTGGCCGTGGTCGGCGCCTCCGGGTCCGGGAAGTCCACGCTGCTGGGCATCCTGTCCGGTCTGGACACGCCGACCGGGGGCTCCGCCGTCGTGGCGGGCACCGACCTGCTGACGATGGGGCGTCGTGACCGGGTCACCTACCAGCGCCGGACGGTCGGCTTCGTCTGGCAGCAGACCTCCCGCAACCTGCTGCCGTACCTGACCGCGGCCGAGAACGTCCGCCTCGTGCTCGACCTCGGTGGCGGCTCCCGGTCGGAGCGGGCCGAGCGCACGGCCGAGCTCCTCGACCTGCTGCAGGTGGCCGACGTCGCCGACCGGTACCCGGCGGAGATGTCCGGCGGGCAGCAGCAGCGGGTGGCGATCGCGGTGGCCGTGGCCAACCGGCCCCGGGTGCTGCTGGCCGACGAGCCGACGGGGGAGCTCGACGAGGCCACCAGCGCGGACGTGCTGGAGGCGCTCCGGGCCGTGAACGCGGCCACGGGCACCACGACCCTCATCGTCACCCACGACCCGGCGGTGTCGGAGCACGTGGCCCGCACCGTGCAGATCCGTGACGGCCGGACCTCCACGGAGGTGCTGCGCCGTACCGCGACGGACGCGGACGGCGTGCAGCGAGACGTCGCCGAGGAGTTCGCCGTGCTGGACCGCGTCGGCCGCCTGCAGCTGCCGCACGACGTGGTCGAGACGCTCGAGCTGCGCGACCGGGTCCGGCTGCGGCTCCGGGACGACCACGTGCAGGTCCGGCCGGACCGTGACCCGACGGGGGAGAGGCAGTGATGACGACGCCGGTGGTGCGGACCGAGGACGTCCGCCGTACGTTCGGCCGGGGGGCCGGTGAGGTGCACGCGCTGCGCGGGGTCTCCGTCGCCGTCGCGCCGGGCGAGCTCCTGGTGGTGCGGGGCCCGTCGGGCTCGGGCAAGACGACGCTGCTCAACGTGCTCGGCGGCCTGGACCGCCCGACGTCGGGCCGGGTGTGGCTCGACGACCGCGAACTGACCGCGATGGACGAGGACACGGTGCTCGCCCTGCGCCGGGACGAGATCGGCTACGTCTTCCAGTCGTTCGGCCTGCTCCCGGTGCTCTCGGCGGCGGAGAACGTCGAGGTCCCCCTGCGCCTGCGCCGGGTCCCGGCCGCGGACCGGACGCGACGGGTGGCCGACGCGCTGGACCGGGTCGGCCTGGCGGAGCACGCCGACCAGCGGCCCTACGAGCTCTCCGGCGGGCAGCAGCAGCGGGTGGGCATCGCCCGCGCCCTGGTGGCCGCGCCGCGGGTGCTGCTGGCGGACGAACCCACCGGTCAGCTCGACACGGCGACCGGTCGCCGGGTGATGGACGTCCTCGCGGAGCTCGTGCACGCCGAGGGCGTCGCGGCGGTGGTCACGACCCACGACCCGGAGCTGGTCCGGCGGGCCGACCGGGTCGTGGACCTGCACGACGGAGCGGTCGACGTCACCCTGTGAGGTGCGTCACATTCCGGTGCCACGGGGTGCATGGGAACGCTCCCAGATGTACGCCACGTTCCGATCAGGTCACGATCGCGCCATCAATTCCGGCAGATGGTGACCGGGGCCACGATCCAGGGGTTAGGCTCCTTGGCGCATCTTGTGCTGCGGGAGCGGATCAGCTCCCGCCCCCCTCGCTGCCGGAGCATCCCTCCGGTGGCGTGCACACCAACTCAGGAGGACACGTGACACCTCGAGGACGTTTGGCAGGCATCGGGGCCTTCACCCTGGCCTCGGCCCTGCTTCTCTCCGCCTGCGGCGGCTCCGGAAGCTCCGAGGAAGGCGACTCGACCGCATCGGGCGACGGCGAGAGCGCCGGCATCGTCTCGATCAGCAGCGGTGAGCCGCAGAACCCGCTGACCCCGGGTATGACCAACGAGGTCTACGGCGGTCTGGTCGTCAAGAACATCTACTCCGGCCTCGTCTACTACACGGCGGACGGCGCGATCGAGAACGAGGTCGCCGAGTCCATCGAGTCGGAGGACAACAAGACCTGGACGATCACCATCCAGGACGGCTGGACCTTCTCGGACGGCACGCCCGTCACGGCGAGCAGCTTCGTCGACGCGTGGAAGTACGTCGCGAACCTGGACAACGCCCAGAACCAGCAGTACTTCTTCAACGGCTTCGAGGGCTTCAGCTTCGAGGAGCCCTCCGACATCGCCGTCGAGGTCGTCGACGACCTGACCTTCACGGCCGAGCTGTCGGAGCCCGCGTCGGACTTCCCGCTGTGGGTGGGCTACTCGGCGTTCAACCCGATGCCGGAGGCCTTCTTCGAGGACCCCGAGGGCTTCGGTGAGGACCCGATCGGCAACGGCCCCTACGAGCTCGAGTCGTGGGAGAACGACAGCCTCATCACGCTCGTGCCCCGCGAGGGCTACGAGGGTCCGCGCCAGCCGGCCAACGGCGGGCTCGAGATGGTCGCGTACGTCGAGGAGGACACGGCGTACAACGACATGCTCGACGGCAACCTCGACGTGCTGCCGAACGTGCCGTCGTCGGCCTTCGCCACCTTCGAGGACGACCTCGGTGAGCGTGCCGTCAACCAGCCGGCCGCGGTGATCCAGGTCATCAACGTGCCCGAGTGGCGCGAGGAGTTCCAGGGTGAGGCCGGCGTCATGCGTCGCAAGGCCATCTCCATGGCGATCGACCGCCAGACCATCACCGAGCAGCTCTACGGCGGTGCTCGTACCCCGGCGAAGGACTTCACCTCCCCGGTCATCGACGGCTACTCCGAGGACATCCCGGGCTCCGAGATCCTCGAGTACGACCCCGAGGCCGCCAAGGAGATGTGGGACGAGGCCGAGGACATGGACCCGATCGGCGACTACACGCTGCAGATCTCGTCCAACGCCGACTCCGACCACCAGGACTGGATCGACGCGGCGTGCAACACCATCCGCGCCGACCTGGAGATCGGTTGCGAGTTCGCGCCGTACACCACGTTCGACGAGTTCCTCGACGCGCGTGACAACGAGACGGTCGAGGGCATCTTCCGCGGTGGTTGGCAGGCCGACTGGCCGTCGATGAGCAACTTCCTGGGGCCGATCTACGGCACCGGGGCCGGCTCCAACGACATGAACTACTCGAACGAGGAGTTCGACGCCAAGCTCGCCGAGGCGGCCGCCGCCGAGGACCAGGAGACCGCCGTCGAGCTGTACAAGGAGGCCCAGGAGATCCTGTTCCAGGACGTCCCGGGTATCCCGCTCTGGTACCAGAACGCGACCGGCGGCTACGCCGAGACCGTCGAGAACGTCGAGTTCGGCTGGGACAGCGACCCGATCCTGTACCAGATCACCAAGGAGTGATCCACCGCTGACACGGACGGGGCACCCGCCTCGGGTGCCTCGTCCGTCGTCTGTTTTCGAGTAGTCGACCCGATCCGGTACGGTCTGCGTCGACCACTCGTCGCGAGGGGCGGGGGTGCCCATCGGCACCCCCGCCCCACCGCTGTCCGCGTCCTCCTTCGGTCGCGGCACGATGAAAACCCGTAGCCTGGGGGGACCCCCTGGGCACACGAGGAGACAAATCGCATGCTCTGGTATCTCGGACGCAGGCTCCTACAGGTGATCCCTGTGTTCCTCGGGGCCACCCTGCTGCTCTACGCCATGGTGTTCCTGCGGCCCGGTGACCCGGTGGCCGCGCTCGGTGGTGAGCGCGGGCTTCCCGAGGCGGTGCAGGAGCAGATCCGGGCCGAGTACAACCTGGATCAGCCCTTCATCATTCAATATCTGTTGTTCCTCCGCGGTGTCGCGACGCTGGACTTCGGCGTCGACTTCCGCGGCCGCGAGATCACCGAGGTGATCGCCAACGCCTTCCCCGTCACGATCCAGCTCGCTCTGATGGCTCTGGTCATCGAGGCGGTCTTCGGCATCGGCTTCGGGCTCGTCGCCGGGATGCGCAAGGGTGGCATCTTCGACGCGACGGCGCTGGTCGTCAGCCTCGTCTTCATCGCGGTCCCGACGTTCGTCGTCGGTTTCGTCCTGCAGATCGTGGTCGGCGTCCAGCTCGGCTGGCTGCCCGTCACCGCAGGACGAGATCCCGACTTCATCAGTCTGCTGATGCCGGCGATGGTGCTGGCGGCCGTGTCCTTCGCGTACGTGCTGCGACTGACGAGGACGTCGGTGGCCGAGAACCTCTCGGCCGACTACGTGCGCACGGCGCGCGCCCGCGGTCTGCGTCGCACGCAGGTCACCGGCCGGCACGTGCTGCGCAACTCCCTCATCCCCGTCGTGACGTTCCTCGGTGCCGACATCGGCGCCCTGATGAGCGGTGCGATCATCACCGAGGGCATCTTCAACATCAACGGTGTGGGCGGGACGCTCTACGACGCGATCATCCGTGGCGAGAGCATCACCGTCGTGTCGCTGACCACCGTGCTGGTGCTGGTCTACATCGGAGCGAACCTCCTGGTCGACCTGCTCTACGCCGCCCTCGACCCGAGGATCCGTTATGCCTGAGAACCGTTACGAAGAACCGCTCGGCGCGCCGGCGGTCCCGGCCCCGCGCCCCGGGCAGGAGCACTTCACCGCACCGAGCGACGAGGGCGGCCTCGGCGCCGTCGACGCGGTCAAGACCGACGAGACGCCCACCAGCCTCTGGCGCGACGCGTGGAACCAGATGCGCCGCCGGCCGCTGTTCTGGATCGCCGGGACGGTCATCGTCGTCGTCGTCCTGGTGGCGGCGTTCCCCGGGATGTTCACGTCGATCAACCCGCGTGTGTGCGACCTGTCGAAGGCTCTGGAGGGCGCCCAGCCGGGCCACCCGTTCGGCTTCGACCGGCAGGGCTGCGACATCTACTCGCGCACGATCTACGGCGCCCGCGCCTCGGTCGTCGTCGGCGTGCTCGCCACGTCGATGGTCGTGATCCTCGGCACCACGATCGGTGCGATCGCCGGCTACTACGGCAAGTGGTTCGACACGATCCTCAGCCGCGTCACGGACATCTTCTTCGCGATCCCGCTGGTGCTCGGTGCCATCGTGATCATGTCGGTGTCCAGCAACCGCACGAGCCTCCTGGTCGCCGGGGTCCTGGCGATCTTCGGCTGGACGCAGATCGCCCGCATCACCCGCGGCACCGTGCTGTCGGTGAAGAACAACGAGTTCGTCACCGCCGCGATCTCGCTGGGCATGGGGCGCGGCCAGATCCTGCTGCGGCACGTGCTGCCGAACTCGGCCGCTCCGATCATCGTCTACGCGACCGTGGCCCTGGGCCAGTTCATCGTCGCCGAGGCGACGCTGAGCTTCCTCGGCATCGGTCTCCCGCCGGATGTGGTCTCCTGGGGTGGCGACATCAACGCCGCCCAGGGTGCGATCCGGACCGACCCGGAGATCCTGCTCTACCCGGCCGGCGGCCTGGCCGTGACGGTGCTCGGCTTCATGATGATGGGCGACGTCGTGCGCGACGCCCTCGACCCGAAGGCTCGGAAGCGATGACGACACAGTTCCCCGTGAGCAACGGCGACGCGAAGTCCGAGAACGGTCCCGCGGTCGTCGACCCCAACACGCCCCTGCTGGAGATCAGCGACCTGCAGATCTCCTTCACCACCGGGGTCGGTGAGGTGCACGCCGTGCGCGGCGCGAACCTCACCGTCTACCCCGGCCAGAACGTGGCCATCGTCGGCGAGTCCGGATCGGGCAAGTCGACCACGGCGGCCGCGATCATCGACCTGCTGCCCGGGACCGGCAAGGTCACCGGCGGG
Organism: Isoptericola sp. b515; assembly: GCF_030588125.1. NCBI lineage: Bacteria > Bacillati > Actinomycetota > Actinomycetes > Micrococcales > Promicromonosporaceae > Isoptericola > Isoptericola sp. b515. The sequence goes on from NZ_JAUQYR010000002.1 coordinate 265,576, forward strand.
TCCATCCGCTTCGCCGGCCGTGAGCTCGTCGGTGCGCCCCGCGCCGAGAAGGAAGCGCTCCGCGGCCGCGCGATCGGCATGGTCCCGCAGGACCCGATGTCCAACCTCAACCCGGTCTGGCGCATCGGCACCCAGGTGACCGAGGCGCTGAAGGCCAACGGGTTCAAGGGATCCAAGGCCGAGCTGCGCACCCGCGTCGCGGACGTGCTGGCCGAAGCCGGTCTGCCCGACGCCGAGCGGCGGGCGCGCCAGTACCCGCACGAGTTCTCGGGCGGCATGCGCCAGCGCGCGCTCATCGGCATCGGTCTGGCCTCCCGGCCGCAGCTGCTCATCGCGGACGAGCCGACCTCGGCCCTGGACGTGACCGTGCAGCGCCAGATCCTCGACCACCTGGGCGAGATGACCCGGGACCTCGGCACCGCCCTGCTGTTCATCACGCACGACCTCGGGCTCGCCGCCGAGCGTGCCGAGCACCTCGTGGTGATGTTCAAGGGGCAGATCGTCGAGTCGGGCCCGGCCCAGCAGATCCTCGCGGACCCCCAGCACCCGTACACCAAGCGACTGGTGGCCTCGGCGCCGTCGCTGGCGTCGCGCCGCATCCAGTCGGCACACGTCCAGGGCCGGGAGTCCGAGGAGCTGCACGCCCACCACCTGGGGCAGAAGCCGCCGGCCACGAACGAGGCGGTCAAGGTCACCGACCTGACCAAGGTGTTCCAGATCCGCGGGGCGCGCCCCGGGTCGTCGACGGACTTCACCGCGGTCGACGACGTCTCGTTCACGCTGGGACGCGGCCGGACCCTCGCCCTGGTCGGGGAGTCGGGCTCGGGCAAGTCCACGGCGGCCAACATGGTGCTGGGGCTGCTGGAGCCGACGTCGGGCACCGTCGAGTTCGACGGCACCGACGTCTCCACGCTCAACCCGAAGCAGGCGTTCGAGTTCCGGCGTCGGATCCAGCCGGTCTTCCAGAACCCCTACGGGTCCCTGGACCCGATGTTCTCGATCTTCCGCTCCATCGAGGAGCCCCTCAAGCTGCACGGCGTGGGGTCCAAGAAGGGACGGGAGAAGCGGGTCCGCGAGCTGCTCGACATGGTCTCGCTGCCGCAGTCGGCCATGCGCCGGTTCCCGAACGAGCTCTCCGGCGGTCAGCGCCAGCGCATCGCGATCGCGCGTGCCCTGGCGCTCAAGCCGGAGGTGGTCGTGCTCGACGAGGCGGTCTCCGCCCTCGACGTGCTCGTGCAGGCCCAGATCCTGGACCTGCTCGACGACCTGCAGTCGGACCTCGGTCTGAGCTACCTGTTCATCACCCACGACCTCGCCGTCGTGCGGCAGATCGCCGACGACGTCGTGGTCATGCAGAACGGCAAGGTGGTTGAGCAGGCCACGACCGACGAGGTCTTCGACAACCCGCGCAAGCAGTACACACGCGACCTCCTCGACGCGATTCCCGGCGCTCACCTGGTCGGGAACGTCGCGGGCGGCTGACCAGCGCCGCACCGCACCCGCGCGACCCAGGACGCCGCGGACCCCACCGGGTCTGCGGCGTCCTGCGGTTGCCGTTCTTCCCTGATGCCGACAGTCTGAGAGTTATGCCACGCCGACCATCGACCCTCGCACCCGCTGTCTTCTATCCCGCAGGTGGACTGATCCTGGTCTTCGTCCTCCTGGGAATCTTCGCCACCGACTGGTTGGCGGACCTCATGTCGACCCTCCAGGCCATGGTCATCAACGGCTTCGGCTGGTACTACGTCCTCATCGTGGCGCTCTTCGTGGTGTTCGCGATCTACGTCGGGCTGAGCCGCTTCGGTGACATCACCCTCGGCAAGGACGACGAGACGCCCGACTTCAAGCTCCCCGTGTGGTTCGCGATGCTCTTCGCGACCGGCATGGGCATCGGCCTCGTCTACTTCGGCGTGGCGGAGCCGCTGTGGCACTACACCGATCCCAAGCCGGGCGTCACCGGTGACTCCGCCTCCCTCGCCGGTCAGGCGATGGGGCAGACCTACCTGCACTGGGGCTTCCACGCCTGGGCGATCTACGTCGTCATCGGCCTGGCCCTGGCGTACGCCATCCACCGCAAGGGCCGCCCGGTGTCCATCCGCTGGGCCCTGGAGCCCCTGCTGGGGGAGAAGCGCGTCAACGGCTGGCTCGGCAACCTCATCGACGTGCTGGCCATCTTCGGCACCGTCTTCGGTGTCGCCACGTCGCTCGGTCTCGGCGTGCTGCAGCTCTCGGCCGGCCTCGAGTACCTCGGTGTCGCCGAGTCCACCGTCGCCCTGCAGATGGGTCTGATCGTCGCCATCACGGCGACCGCGGCGCTTTCCGTGGCCTCCGGCCTGGAGCGCGGCATCAAGTGGCTGTCCAACGGCAACATGATGCTCGCCGGCGCCCTGATCGTCGTCGTGCTGCTCCTCGGCTCCTCCCTGTTCGTGATGCGCGAGTGGGTCCAGTCCCTCGGCTTCTACCTGCAGAACGTCATGCAGATGACCTTCGACACCCTGGCGTTCCAGGGGCAGGACGGACTCGCCTGGGAGTCCAGCTGGACCATCTTCTACTGGGGCTGGTGGATCTCCTGGGCGCCCTTCGTGGGGCTGTTCATCGCGCGCATCTCCCGCGGCCGGACCGTGCGTGAGTTCGTCCTCGGCACGCTCCTCGTGCCGATGCTGGTGACGACCGTCTGGTTCAGCGTGTTCGGTGGCGCCGCCCTGCGGCAGGAGATGATGGAACCGGGTTCGATGCTGGACCCGGAGACCGGGACCGTGAACTCGGACACGGCGATGTTCCAGCTGTTCGACACGTTGCCCGGCGGGGGCGCCTGGCTCGCCGTCATCGCGATGATCCTCGTCGTGGTCTTCTTCGTGACCTCGTCCGACTCGGGCTCGTTCGTCGTGGACATGCTCGCCAACGGCGGCGACCAGAACCCGCCGCTGTGGAGCCGTCTGTTCTGGGCGATCCTCGAGGGCGCCGTCGCGGCGGCCCTGCTGTACGCCGGCGGGCTCGCCACCCTGCAGACCGCCTCGATCCTCACCGCCCTACCGTTCTCGGTGGTGCTCCTCGCGATGATGGTCTCCGTGTGGAAGGCCCTGGAGACCGAGCATCGGGCGATCATGCGTGCCGAGCGTCGGCTGCGGCAGCGCGAGTTCAAGCAAGAGGTCACCGAGCACGTGACGGAGCACGTGACGGTGCACGTCAACGAGCAGCTCTCGGAGATGACCGGGCAGACCCCCGTCGTGGAGAACCCGGAGCGTGAGGGTGCCGGGACCCCCGTGACCGCACGTCGTCGCGGTCCGAAGGCCTGGCGCCGCCGCACGGCGGCGCCGGGCCCCGAGGGCTCCGGACCGGGCCCCGAGGGCTCCGGTCCGGGCGCGACGGACACCTCCGGGTAGGATGGTGCGGCCCCGGGATCCCGGGGCCGCCCCCTCCACGGAAAGAGAACCCTTGATGTCTGTGCGCTCCGACCTGCGCAACGTGGCGATCGTCGCTCACGTCGACCACGGCAAGACCACCCTGGTCGACGCCATGCTGCGTCAGGCGGGTGCCTTCGCCGCGCACCAGCAGGTGGACGACCGGGTCATGGACTCCGGTGACCTGGAACGTGAGAAGGGCATCACGATCCTCGCCAAGAACACGGCGATCCGGTACGCCGGACCGTCGGCGGCGGAGGCCGGGGAGTCCGACGGCGTCACGATCAACGTCATCGACACCCCCGGCCACGCCGACTTCGGCGGCGAGGTCGAGCGGGGTCTGTCCATGGTCGACGGCGTCGTGCTGCTCGTGGACGCCTCCGAGGGTCCGCTGCCGCAGACCCGGTTCGTGCTGCGCAAGGCGCTGGCCGCCAAGCTGCCGGTGATCGTCGTCGTCAACAAGGTCGACCGCCCGGACTCGCGCATCACGGAGGTCGTCGCCGAGACGACCGACCTGCTGCTCGGGCTGGCGAGCGACCTGGCCGACGAGGTCCCCGACCTCGACGTGGACGCCGTCCTCGACGTGCCGGTGGTCTACGCCTCGGCCAAGGCGGGGCGTGCCTCCACCGAGCAGCCCGCCGACGGCGAGCTGCCCGCGAACGAGGACCTCGAGCCGATGTTCTCCACGATCCTGCGGACCGTCCCGGCGCCGACGTACGACGAGACGATGCCGCTGCAGGCGCACGTGACGAACCTTGACGCCTCGCCGTTCCTCGGCCGTCTGGCCCTGCTGCGGGTCCACAACGGCACGCTGCGCAAGGGCCAGACGGTCGCCTGGGCGCGTCAGGACGGCACGCTGAGCCAGGTGCGGATCACCGAGCTGCTCGAGACGAAGGCGCTGGACCGCGTCCCTGCCGAGTCCGCCGGCCCGGGTGACATCGTCGCGGTGGCGGGGATCGCCGACATCATGATCGGCGAGACGCTCACGGACGCCGACGACCCGCGTCCGCTGCCGCGCATCACGGTCGACGACCCGGCGATCTCGATGACCGTCGGCATCAACACCTCCCCGCTGGCCGGCAAGGGCGGCAAGGGGCACAAGGTCACCGCCCGGCAGGTCAAGGACCGCCTGGACGCCGAGCTCATCGGCAACGTCTCGCTGCGGGTCCTGCCCACCGACCGGCCGGACGCCTGGGAGGTGCAGGGACGCGGCGAGCTCGCCCTGGCGATCCTCGTCGAGCAGATGCGCCGCGAAGGGTTCGAGCTGACCGTCGGCAAGCCGCAGGTCGTCACCAAGCAGATCGACGGCAAGACCTGCGAGCCGATGGAGCGCATGACGATCGACGTGCCCGAGGAGTACCTCGGCGCCGTCACGCAGCTCATGGCGGCGCGCAAGGGCCGCATGGAGACGATGGCGAACCACGGCACCGGCTGGGTCCGGATGGAGTTCGTCGTGCCGGCCCGCGGCCTCATCGGGTTCCGCACCCGGTTCCTCACCGAGACGCGCGGCACCGGCATCGCCTCCTCGTACGCCGAGGGCTACGAGCCGTGGCACGGAACCATCGAGTCCCGCCTGACGGGGTCCCTGGTGGCCGACCGTGCCGGTGCCGTGACGCCGTTCGCCATGATCAACCTGCAGGAGCGCGGCACGTTCTTCGTGGACCCCACCCAGGAGGTCTACGAGGGCATGATCGTGGGCGAGAACTCCCGCAACGAGGACATGGACGTCAACATCACCAAGGAGAAGAAGCTGACGAACATGCGGTCCTCGACCGCCGACAGCTTCGAGAACCTGGTGCCGCCGAAGAAGCTGACGCTCGAGGAGTCGCTGGAGTTCGCGGCCGAGGACGAGTGCGTCGAGATCACGCCCGAGATCGTCCGTATCCGCAAGGTCAACCTCAACGCCACGGAGCGCGCCCGGGCCGCCGCACGGGCCAAGCGTTCCTGAGTCCGGTCGTGCGTCCGGGGGAGACCACGTCGCCGGGGACCCGGTCGGCTGATCCGTCGGTCGGGCCCCTGCTGGCGGTGCACGCGCACCCCGACGACGAGACGCTGGCGACCGGTGCGCTGCTGGCGACCTGGGCGGCCGCGGGAGCGCCGGTGACCGTGGTGACGTGCACGCGCGGCGAGCGGGGCGAGGTCATCGACACGCCCACCCATCCCACCGGGGTGGCGCACCTGGAGGGTGACGGCCCGGCCCTGGCCGCCCACCGGGAGCAGGAGCTCGCGGCCGCGCTCGACGCGCTCGGCGTGACGGACGGGCTGTTCCTCGACACCGTCGGCGGACCCGGGCGCCTGGAGGACTCGGGGATGGCCTGGGTCGCCCCGGGCATCGCCGGTCCGGCACCGGACTCCGGTCCGACGGCGTTCACCCGCGTGCCGCGCGACGCGGCCGCGGGCCGCCTGGCCGCCGTGCTGCGCGACCGCCGTCCCGCCGTCGTCGTCACGTACGAGGCCGGCGGCGGCTACGGGCACCCCGACCACGTGCGCACCTACGAGACCACCGTGCGGGCGCTCGACCTCGCGGCGGACCCCGGCGCCGACGTCGACGGCGAACCCTGGCGTGTCCCCGAGCGCTGGGAGGTCGTGGTCCCGGCCGACCGCTGGCACGCCGCGCGTACCGAGGTCGCGGCGTCCGCGCGGCACCGCGCACTCGCCACGGAGGCGGGGCTGACCCTGCCCGCACCGGACGTGGACCCCCCGCCGGTCGCCGTCCCCGACCCCGAGCTGGCGGCCGACGAGGTCGTCACCGTCGCGGTGGAGCCGGTGCTCGACCGGGTGCTCGCCGCCCTACGGGCCCACGCCACCCAGGTGCAGCACGCCGGGGCCACCGACCTGCCGGGGGTGTGCGCGCACTACGCGCTGAGCAACGGCGAGCTCGCCCCGGTTCTCGTCGACGCGACCGTCCGGGTGCGCCGGTAGGGTCTGTCCGGTGATCTCGCCCCCGCCCCACCACGTGCAGCGCGCGCCCCGCGCGGGCAGCCCCCTGCTGGTCGTCTGGCGGCTGCTGCTCGGGCTCCTGCTCGGCGCCGTCGTCGGGCTCATCGGTACGGTCGGTCACCGGATGCTCTGGGGCGACCTGCCCGTCGGGCCCGCGCTGGCCCTGGCGCTGACGTTGTCCGCGGCGGTGCTCTGCCGCGCGTGGTCCGGTGTCGGCACGTTGCTGGCGTGCGGGGCCGGGTGGCTCGTGACCGTCCAGGTCCTGGCCGCCGAGGGGCCGGGCGGTGACGTGCTCGTGCCGGCCGACGCGATCGGGTACGTCTGGACCTACGGTGGCCTGGTGCTCTTCGCCGTGGCGGCGTTCCTGCCCCGGCGATGGTTCGTGGACGACCCCGACGCGGGGTGACCTGCGCCGAGTAGGATGCCTACTCGCGTGGCGTCCGCCACGCCCAGGACGTCCCGGGGGTCGTGGGACCCCCACGAGAGACCAGCACGGAGCGTGTCGATGGGCCAGCCGACCGACGGTGACGACCGGGTTCCCGAGCAGCGGGACCCAGGGCGGTCGCCCGCCGACGCCCCCGACGAGGACGTCCCGTACCAGCCCCCGGTGCGTGCGTGGGAGGAGCCCGCGACGTCGCCGTCCGACGCCGCGCCGGCGGAGCCCACCGGCTCCGACGAGCCGGTGGACGCGGCGGACGAACCGGACGCGACCCGAGCCGCACCCGACCAGCCGCAGCCGGAGCAGCCGCAGCCGGACGAGTCGCAGCCGGACCAGCCGGGGACGCCGGGTCCCGCCGACGCGGCTCCGGAGCCCTCCGGGTCCTCGTCGCCCGCGGCGGCCACCCCGCCGTCCGGCGCCTCGTCGCCGGAGCCCGAGGAGTCCGAGGTCCCCTACGAGCCGTCCGTGCGCGCCTGGGAGCGTCCTCGTCAGGTCGGGACCGTCCGCGTGCCCGGCGGAGCGCCCGCCGCCCCCACCGAGGCCATCCCCGCCGTGTCGTCGACGCCGGCCGGCAGCTCCACGAGCCCGTCCTCGGCGGACGGGGCCACCGGCTCGCGGTCCGGCGGCATCGGCGCGACCCTCGGCGGCCTGCTCGGCGACGGCGCACCCAGCCGCACCCCGAAGGTGCTGCTCGGTGTGCTGACCGGGCTCGTCGTCCTCGCCGGCCTGTACGTCGGCGCGCAGTGGATGGTCGCGGACACCGTGCCGAAGGGCACGACGGTCGCCGGCGTCGACGTCGGCGGTCTGACCGCGCCGGAGGCGGCCACGGCGCTGGACGAGGGCCTCGGACCGCGTGCGGCCGAGCCGCTGACCGTGCGTGCCGGCGACGCCACGAGCACGATCGACCCGGCCGAGTCGGGACTGCGGCTCGACTCCGCGGGGTCGGTGGAGGACCTCACCGGGTTCACGCTGGACCCCTCCCGGTTGCTGGAGCACCTCGTCGGCGGCGACGAGGTGGCGCCGGCCGTGACGGTCGACCGCGGTGCCCTGACGGCGACGGTGAACGGTGTCGCCGAGTCGCTGGCGACCGAGCCGGTCGACGGCAGCGTCCGGTTCACCGACGGCGAGGCGGTGGCCACCGAGGCCGTCGCCGGGACGCAGGTCGTCGTCGCCTCCGCCGACGACGCGATCGTCGACGCCTGGCTGGTCTCGGAGGGTCCGGTCGACCTGCCGACCGAGTCGGTGGACCCCGCGATCGACCAGGCGGACACCGACGCCGCCCTCGTCGAGGCCCGGGAGATCGTGTCGGGTCCGGTCACGGTCCAGGTGGACGCCCAGAACCCGGAGCTCCCCGCCCGGGTGCTGGCCCGCTCCACGTCCTTCGCCGCGCAGGACGGCGAGCTCGTCGCGCGGTTCGACGGTGATCGGCTCACGTCCGCCATCGTCGAGCGGACCAACGACCTGCTGCGCGAACCGAACGACGCCCACTTCGAGTTCTCCGACGGCAGGCCGGTGATCGTCGGCGGGGAGACGGGCACGACCCTCGACCCGCAGCAGGTCGCCGAGGCCGTCGGCGGCGCGGCGCGCGCCGCGGAGCGCTCCACGCAGGTGGAGCTCGTCGAGTCGGACCCCGAGGACTCGCGGGCCTCGCTCGAGGAGCTCGGCGTCCAGGAGGTCGTCTCCGAGTTCTCGACCCCGCTGACCGCCGAGCCGATCCGCACCAAGAACCTGGTGCGCGGTGCCGAGCTGGTCAACGGCACCCTGGTCCGACCGGACGAGACCTTCTCGCTCGTCGACACGCTCTCGCCGATCGAGGAGTCCAACGGCTACTTCGCGGCCGGTGTGGTGAGCAACGGCGTGCACGTCGACGCCGTCGGCGGCGGTCTCTCCCAGATGGCCACCACCACCTACAACGCCGGTTTCTTCGCCGGGTTCGACGACGTCGAGCACCGTCAGCACAGCTACTGGTTCAGCCGGTACCCGGCCGGACGCGAGGCGACGATCTACGTCGGCGCCATCGACATGAAGTTCCGCAACGACACCCCGTACGGCGCACTGCTGCAGAGCTACGTCTCGGGCGGACGCCTGCACGTGAAGGTCTGGTCGACGAAGTACTACGACGTCGAGGCCTCCGACTCCGGCAAGCAGGACGTGGTGCCGGTCTCCACGGTGAACAAGTCCGGCGACCCCGACTGCGAGCCGTACTCCGGGGGCGAGGCGGGGTTCGCCATCACCGTGTACCGCAAGGTGTACCACGACGGTGACCTCGTCAAGGACGAGTCCGACTTCTGGCGCTACAAGCCCGACGACGCCGTGAGCTGCGAACCGGAGAAGGACTCCGAGAAGAAGGACGGGGGCGACTGATGCTCGGACGCGTCTCCCGCGAGTCGTCGGCGCACGCCGCGGCGGCCGCCCACGAGGCCGGCTGGTCCGGTGTCGCGCCGGGCTCGACGGTGGTGTCGGCCGTGCGTGACGAGTCGACCGAGCTGCTGGACCTCGGGACCATCGCGCAGGCGCTGGCGACCGTGGCGGGCATCGACGACCTGGCGGCCGTCGTCCACCTCGGGCACCCGGAGCAGCCGTCGCCCGCCTTGGAGCAGGCGCTGCTCGCCGGTGACCCACGGCTGATCCTCACCGCTGCCACCACCGTGCGGACGCGGTGGACCTGGGTCGCGCCGCCGGGCGTCGTCGGTGGGCAGGTCGTCGTCGACGAGGCCGGTATGCGGGACTGCGCCGACGTGCTGCGCACCATGGGTGTCAGCCCGCGGCTGGTGCCGACGGCGACGCCCGTCGCGGAACGGGCGGCGCTGGCGGGGGAGCAGGGGTCGCTGGTCGTGGAGCGCCCCCGGGTCCCGGCCGGCTGGACCGAGGTGCCCGGCAGCGAGCACCTGAACGAGCTGGCGCCGGTCTGGTACGGGCTGCTCGAGGCGCGGGCCGCGTGGCCGCGGTTCACCGCACCGGCCCAGGTCTGGCTCGCGTTCGGCCCGAGCGACGACCACCGCGGGTCGCTGCGCCAGACGCTGGGGGTGCTCGTCGACGCCGGCGTCGACCTGCAGCACCTGCGCAGCCATCCCTCGACCTACGGCCCGCACGTGTTCTTCACGTCGTTCGGGTGCCCGGACGTCGCCGTGCTCGACGGCCTCGTCGCGGAGCTGGACGCCCGGTCGGTCGCGCACCGCACGCTCGCGGTCCTGCCGGGCGACCGCTTCGCGCCCGGACCCGAGGGACTGACCCCGCGATGGGTCGGCGCGTGAGGGTCGCCTACCTGGGCCCGGAGGGGACCTTCACCCACCAGGCGGCCCGGCTCTGGACCGACCGTGCGGCCACGGGTGCCGAGGTCGTGCCCTGCGCGGACGTCCAGGGCGTGCACGACACGGTCGCCGCCGGGTCCGCCGCGGTCGGCGTGGTGGCGATCGAGAGCTCGGTCGAGGGCTACGTGGTGCCGTCCCTGGACGTTCTGCTCGCCAGCGCGGACGTCGTCGCCGTCGACGAGGTCGTCCTGGACATCACCTTCGACGCCTTCGTGCGCCCCGGCCACGGCGAGCTCGTCGAGGCGACCGCCCACCCGCACGGGCTCGCGCAGTGCCGCCGGTTCGTCGAGGCGCGCGGTCTGACACCCGTCCCGGCGCCGTCCAACGCGGCCGCGTGCCGGGACGTGGGCGACCACCAGGTCGCCCTCGGGCCGCCCGTGGCCGGGGAGCTGTACGGCCTGGAGACGCTCGCGCGGTCCGTGGCCGACTTCGCCGGTGCGCGCACCCGGTTCCTCGTCCTGGACCGGCGCGACCGGGCCCGGGACCGCCTCGCCGAGGACTCCGGACGGGCCACCACCTGGCGCACCATGCTGGCCGTCACGCCGACGATCACGGGGCCCGGTGTGCTCGCCCGCGTCACGGACGCGTTCGCCGTGCGCGACGTCAACATGTCGAGCCTCGTCACCCGCCCGCTCAAGGCGCGCGAGGGCCAGTACGTCTTCGTGGTGACCCTGGACGCCGCTCCGTGGGAGCCCGCCGTGCGGGACCTCTTCGGCGACCTGCTGGCCGCCGGGGACGCGCTGAAGGTGCTGGGTGCCTACCCGGCCTCGCCGGGAGAGGGCGGGCTCGACGGCGCGCTCGCGGACGAGGCGCCCACCGGGTCGGTGCGTGCGGGCGACCCGGAGGCCGTCCTGGCCGAGGGGCTGCTGTGGTGACCGGTGACGCCGCCCCGTCCGGGCGTGTCGCGGTCGTCGGCCTGGGGTTGATCGGGGGGTCGCTGGCCCGGCTGCTGGTCGCGCGCGGAGCCGAGGTGGTGGCCACCGACGCCTCCCCGTCCGTCCGCGGGGCGGCGCGTCGGGCAGGGATCGCCGTGACGGACGACGTGGCCGGCTGCGTGACGGGGGCCGACCTCGTCGTGCTGGCGGTGCCGCTGCGCGCCATGGCGTCGGTGGCGGAGCAGGTGGCCGTCCACGCGTCGCCGACCGCCACGATCACCGACGTCGGCAGCGTCAAGACCCCGGTCCGCGCGGCGATGGCCGACGCCGGGCTCGCGGGCCGCTACGTGGGCGCCCACCCGATGGCGGGGACCGAGCACAGCGGGTTCGGGGCGTCCGACGCCGGGCTGCTCGACGGGGTCGTGTGGGCGGTGACCGTCGACGACGCCGTCGCGGCCGACACGGAGCGTGTGGCCGAGGTCCTGACCTGGGTGACCGGGCCGTGCGCCGGCCGCGTGGTCGTCCTCACCGACGACGTCCACGACGAGGCCGCGGCGCTGGTCAGTCACGTGCCCCACGTGGTCGCCACCCAGCTGCTCAACGCGGTGGCCGGTGCGCCGGTGGGTCCGGTGGCCCGACTGCTGGCGGCGGGCAGCTTCCGCGACGGCACCCGGGTGGCGCTCACCGACCCGGCCCGGACCGAGGCGATGGTGACCGAGAACGCGACCTGGGTGGCACCCGCGCTGCGCAAGGTGGTGCGCGACCTGGAGCTGGTCGTCCACCGGCTCGAGTCGAACGCCTCCGTGCACGACTACTTCCACGCGGCGGACTCCCTGCGCGCGGAACGCCGGGACGCGGCGGGGAAGGGTGCCGACGCGCCGGGCGAGCCCGTCGCCGTGCCGCGGACCGCCGGGTGGCCGGCGGCGCTGGTCGAGCGCTGCACCGCGGGAGCGGTCGTCGTGGGTCTGGACGACGACACCGTCCGGCTGACGGCGCCGCGGCACGCCTGACGGGGCACGCCCCGTCCAGCCGCGAGTCAGGACGGTCTCTCGCGAGTCAGGTCGCCCGGCCGCGAGTCAGGGCGCCGGGCCGCGAGTCAGGTCGCCCGGCCGCGAGTCAGCCCTGGCTGCGAGGACGCCGTTCCGGGCGTGGTGGCAGGATCCGCGTCGCCTCGATGTCCTCGGCGGCGATCCGGACCTCGACACCCGCGTCGGGGGCCGACGGCCGGGCCGGGTCGCGGCGCAACGTGATGCCCGAGGTGTCGCATCTCACCACCACGCCGATGACGTCCGTCCAGCGTTTGCCGCTGGTCAGCGCCTCGTTGGGGGAGAGCCGGCGTCGCACCACGGCGCGGGTGCCGACCGGCCAGTCTCGCCAGTCGGACGGACCGTCGGCGGCGTGCTGGTTTCTCACGTGAGCGATACTAGAGTGAGCCCCCGAACCACCGGAGCGTTGCTCCCCGATCCCCCGGAAGGGAACTGCAGTGACCTACGTGATCGCTCAGCCGTGCGTCGACCTCAAGGACAAGGCGTGCATCGAGGAGTGTCCCGTGGACTGCATCTACGAGGGGAAGCGGTCGCTCTACATCCACCCGGACGAGTGCGTGGACTGCGGTGCGTGCGAGCCGGTCTGCCCGGTCGAGGCCATCTACTACGAGGACGACGTCCCCGAGGAGTGGACCGACTACTACCGGGCCAACGTCGAGTTCTTCGACGACCTGGGCTCCCCGGGCGGCGCGGCGAAGATGGGCGTCATCGAGAAGGACGACCCGATGATCGCCGCCCTGCCCCCGCAGGGCTGACCCCGGACGCCGGATGGGTTTCGCCGACCTGCGTGACCTGCCCTATCCCTGGGACACCCTGGGCGACGTCCGTTCGACGGCGGCTGCTCACCCCGGCGGGATGGTCGACCTGTCCGTCGGCACCCCCGTGGACCCCACGCCCCAGGTCGTCCAGGACGCCCTGAGAACGGCGGCGGACGCCCCCGGCTACCCGACCACCCACGGCACCCCGGCGCTGCGCGAGACGGTCGTCGACTGGTTCGCGCGGCGCCGGGGCGTGCCCGGGCTGGACCCCGCCGGCGTGCTGCCGACGGTCGGCTCCAAGGAGCTGGTAGGTCTGCTCCCGTCTCTGCTGCGCCTCGGCCCGGGTGACGTCGTCGTCCACCCCGCGGTCGCCTATCCCACCTACGACGTCGGCGCGCGGCTCGCGGGGGCGACGGCGCTGCCGAGCGACGACGTCGCCACGTGGGCCGGGCGCGCCGACGTGCGTCTGGTGTGGGTCAACTCCCCGTCCAACCCCACCGGCGCCGTGGCCGACGTCGAGCACCTGCGCGCCGTGGTCGCGGCGGCCCGCGAGATCGGCGCGGTCGTGGTGTCCGACGAGTGCTACGCCGAGCTGGCGTGGGACGCGCCGTGGGCGGGCGCCGACGGCGTCAGCACGGTGCCCAGCCTGCTCGACCCCCGGGTGACCGACGGCTCGCTCGACGGCCTGCTCGTCGCCTACTCCGCGTCGAAGCAGTCGAACATCGCGGGGTACCGCGCGGCGTTCGTGGCCGGGGACTCCCGCCTCGTCGCGGACCTGGTCGCCACCCGCAAGCACCTGGGCATGATCATGCCCGCACCCGTGCAGGAGGCGCTGCGCGCAGCCCTGCGTGACGATGCGCACGTCGACGCGCAGCGGGAGCGGTACCGGCGTCGCCGTGCGGCCCTCCTGCCGGCGTTGCGGCAGGCCGGGTTCGTCGTCGATCACTCCGAGGCCGGCCTCTACCTGTGGGCCCGGTGGGCCGACGGCGCCGCCGACGGGACGACCTCACGCGACCTGGCGCGGTGGTTCGCGACCCGTGGGATCCTGGTCGGGCCGGGAGAGTTCTACGGAGTCGCGGGCGGGTCGCACGTGAGGGTGGCCTTGACGGCTGCCGACGATGCCGTGACCGATGCTGTGGCACGGCTCACATCTTCTTGACGTGACGATTGGAACCGCATGGGATGAGGGGGGTATTTTGATCTGCAGGCCGAGGCTGCTCTGCGGTGACACCGTCCAGGCGGGCACGTCAGGTAGTCCGTGACCATGCCATGAGTTCACGTGCCGGAGCCTCCGACGACGGAGGCCGAGGGCCCGTCAGGGAAGGAAGACATGACGTCAACCCAGCAGACCGCCACGGTCGAGCTCAGCGTCGACGGCACGCGCCGAGAACTGCCCGTGGTGGCCGCGACGGAGGGTAACGACGGCATCGTCGTGTCCTCCCTGCTCAAGGACACCGGGATGGTGACCGTCGACCCCGGTTTCACCAACACGGCCTCCTGCGAGTCCGCGATCACCTACATCGACGGCGGCCAGGGCATCCTGCGCTACCGCGGCTACCCGATCGAGCAGCTCGCCGACTCCTCGTCGTTCCTCGAGGTGTCCTACCTGCTGATCCACGGCGAGCTGCCGTCGCCCGCCCAGCTCGAGGCGTTCACCGACCGCATCAACCGCCACACCCTCGTCCCGGAGGCCTTCCGGACCTTCCTGGGGACCTTCCCGCGCGGCGGTCACCCGATGGCGATCATGGCCTCGGCCGTGAACGCGCTCGCCACGTACTACCCCGAGTCGCTCGACCCGCACGACGACGAGGCGGTCGAGCTCGCGACGGTGCTGATCCTCGCCAAGATCCGCACCATCACCTCCTACGTGCACCGCTCCATGCGGGACGAGCCGCTGCTGTACCCCGACGCCGCCCGCGGGTACGTCGACGACTTCCTGCGGATGACCTTCGCCCGGCCGTACGAGGAGTGGCAGGCCAACCCGACCCTCGTGGCGGCGATGGACAAGCTGCTCATCCTGCACGCGGACCACGAGCAGAACTGCTCGACCTCGACGGTGCGCGTCGTCGGTTCCTCGAACGCGACCCTCTACGCCTCGGTGTCGGCCGGCATCAACGCCCTGTCCGGCCCGTCGCACGGCGGTGCCAACGAGGCCGTGCTGCTCATGCTGGAGAACATCCGCTCGGGCGAGGACTCCGTGGAGACCTTCATGAAGAAGGTCAAGAACAAGGAGGACGGCGTCCGGCTGATGGGCTTCGGCCACCGGGTGTACAAGAGCTACGACCCGCGCGCCGCGATCGTCAAGAAGCACGCCGACGCCGTGCTCGACGAGCTCGGTGCCAAGGACGAGCTGCTCGACATCGCCCGGGGCCTCGAGGAGATCGCGCTCAACGACGACTACTTCGTCGAGCGCAAGCTCTACCCGAACGTCGACTTCTACACGGGCCTCATCTACAAGGCGATGGGCTTCTCGCCGGCCATGTTCACCCCGCTGTTCGCGCTGGGTCGCATGCCGGGCTGGATCGCCCAGTGGCGCGAGATGATGAAGGACCCGCAGACGAAGATCGGCCGTCCCCGGCAGATCTACACCGGTCCCACCGAGCGGCCCTACGTGCCGCTCGACCAGCGCTGAACTTCCTCAGCGAGAGAGCGGGCGGGCACCGCCCCGCACGGTCGCGTTCACGGGCGCTTCGCGTCTGACGACCGTGCGGGACGGCGCCCGCCCGCTCGTGCGTTTCCTGACATCCCGACGGGCGGCCCTCGCCCGGGCGGTCGTCAGCCGGCGGGCTGGATGACGCGGATGCGCACGACGCCGTCACGCGGGGGGTCATCGTCCGCGGTCAGGGTGGACCACGTGCCCGACTCGCGGGTCCAGACCTGGTCCGCGGCGCGGACCTCGGTGGCCCCGGTGGCGTTGGCCGTCGCCACGGCCCAGTGCGCCACCGTCCACGTCCCGCGGTCCGTGTCCCCCTCGTGCAGTCCGGCGGCATCGACGCGGACCGTGGCGCCGTCCGAGCGCACCGCGTCGGCCCCCAGGCCCAGATCCCGGTCCAGCCGCTCGGGGACGCCGACGTGCGCCGTGGCGGGATCGGCCGGTCTCAGCGTGCAGGTGACCGACCCGGGGGAGTGGCCCGTCAGCGACGACGCCCACGCCCGGGCACGGGACTCGTGCTGGGCGTACGCGGTCGGGAACGCCGAGCGCTGCACGGCCTGCGCGGCATCGGTCACCGCCATGGTCGGCCACCCCTCGACCTCGACGAGCCCGTCGTAGAAGGCTCCGGTGGAGTAGACGGGGTCCAGGATCTCGTCCGGGGTGCCCCATCCCTGCGAGGGACGCTGCTGGAACAGGCCGAGGGAGTCACGGTCCCCGTAGTCGATGTTGACCAGCTGGGACTCCTGCAGCGCGGTGGCCACCCCGATCGTGCCGGCGCGCGCGGGCAGGGACCTCTGGATCGTGGTGCCCACGATCAGCGCGGCGTTGTGCGCCTGGACGGTGCTGAGCGACCACTCCGTCCCGTCGAGACGGGCCGTGCACTCCTGCGCGCCGGGGCGGCCGTCCTTGACCCCCTGGTAGAGCAGCGTGCCGGTCACCGCGGCGGCGCCGACGGCGAGCACCGCCACGACGGCGCCGGCCCCCGGGGCCGGCCGCCGCCGCGTCGACATCAGTTCGCGTGCAGCGCGGCGTTCAGCTCGACGCCGACGCCGCTCCGCGTCAGGGCCTCCACGGCGCCGGTGCGCGAGTTGCGCCGCAGCAGCAGGCCGTCACGGCCGGAGAGGTCACGGGCCTTGACCACGCGGGGTTCGCCCTCGTCGCCCATCTCGTCCAGGACCGTGACCTTGGTGCCTGCGGTGACGTAGAGACCGGCCTCGACGACGCAGTCGTCGCCCAGCGCGATCCCCAGACCGGCGTTCGCTCCCAGCAGGCAGCGCTCGCCGAGGGAGATGACCTCCTTGCCGCCCCCGGACAGCGTCCCCATGATCGAGGCGCCGCCCCCGACGTCGGACCCGTCGCCGACGACCACGCCCGCGGAGATGCGCCCCTCCACCATCGAGGAGCCGAGCGTGCCGGCGTTGAAGTTCACGAAGCCCTCGTGCATCACCGTCGTGCCCTCGGCCAGGTGCGCGCCCAGGCGGACACGGTCGGCGTCCGCGATGCGCACGCCCGTCGGGACGACGTAGTCGACCATGCGCGGGAACTTGTCGACGCCGTAGACGGTGACCGGGCCGTCGCCGGCGGCGCGCAGCCGGAGCCGCGTGGTCTCGAAGTCGGCCACGGCGCACGGCCCGCGGGACGTCCACACCACGTTGGTGAGCTTGCCGAAGATGCCCTCGACGTTGAGCCCGTGCGGCCGGACCAGGCGCGCGGAGATCAGGTGCAGACGCAGGTAGGCGTCCGCGGTGTCGGCCGGCGGCGCGTCCAGGTCGATCTCGGTGCGCACCACCGAGACGTCCACGCGGCGGGCGTCGTCGCGCCGGGTGAGCGCGGCCAGGTCGACGGGGACGTCGACGTCGTCGGGCGCGGTGCCGAGCACGGGCGCCGGGTACCAGACGTCGAGCGTGCTGCCGTCGTCGGCGACCGTGGCGAGGCCGAGGCCCCAGGCGGTGCGGGGAGAGGTGCTGGGCGTCGTCATGGGCCCAGCCTATCCGCGTGAGGTGGCACGATGACGGGGTGACCGACACGCAGACACGACTCGACCCGGCCCTGACGGATCCCGCGACCCTCGCGAGCTCCGACCTCGTGGACCTGCTCACCGCGATCTGCGACATCGAGTCCGTCTCGGGCGACGAGACCGCCCTGGCCGACGCGGTGGAGGCGCTGCTGCGCGGCCAGCCGCACCTCGACGTGCACCGGGATGGCGACGCCGTCGTCGCGCGCACGACGCTGGGCCGGGACCGTCGCGTCGTGCTCGCGGGGCACCTCGACACCGTGCCGCTCACCGATCCGCCGAACCTGCCCACGCGGTTGACGGGTACCGGGGACGACCGGGAGCTCTGGGGACGCGGCACCGTCGACATGAAGGCCGGGATCGCGGTCATGCTGGCGCTCGCCGTCGAGCTGGGCCGTCCGGGCGCCGAGCCGGTCGCCGACGTGACGTACGTGTTCTACGACCACGAGGAGGTCGAGGAGTCCAAGAGCGGGCTCGGGCGCCTCGCCCGGAACCGTCCGGACCTGCTCGCGGGAGACTTCGCCGTGCTCGGGGAGCCGACGTCGGCGGACATCGAGGGCGGTTGCCAGGGCACGCTCCGCGTCGACGTGCGCACCCGCGGGGTGGCGGCGCACTCCGCGCGGTCGTGGCGGGGCGAGAACGCCATCCACGCCGCGGCACCGATCCTCGCGCTGCTCGCCGGGTACGACGCCGCACAGGTCGAGGTCGACGGTCTCGTGTATCGCGAGGGGCTGAACGCCGTGGGCATCACCGGCGGCATCGCCGGCAACGTGGTGCCCGACGCCTGCACCGTGACGGTCAACTACCGCTTCGCGCCGTCGCGCACGCTCGCGGAGGCCGAGCAGCACCTGCGTGAGCTGTTCGCCGACCACGAGGTCGTCGTCACCGACGCCTCCCCGGCGGCGCGTCCGGGCCTGGACGACCCGCTGGCCGCCGAGTTCGTCGCGGCCGTCCTGGCGCGGACCGGGGGAGCGCCGAAGCCGAAGTTCGGCTGGACGGACGTGGCGCGCTTCGCCGAGCTGGGGATCCCCGCGGTCAACTTCGCCCCCGGGGACCCGCTCCTGGCGCACGCCGACGACGAGCGGGTGCGGGTCGCCGAGCTGGCCGTCTGCCGGGACGCCCTGCGCGACTGGTTGCGTGGCGCGTAGGCACGCGATCCGGACACCACGCGACGAAGCCGGTGGCGCCACCCCGAGGGGGCGGTGCCACCGGCTTCGGTGTGAGGGACTCAGCCCTGGTTGCGGCGACGGACGATCATGATCCCGGCGCCGGTGCCGATGAGCAGCAGGGCGGCGAGAGCCGCCATGGCCATGTCGGCACCGGTCCGCGGCAGCGGCGGCGTCGGCGGCGTGACCGGGACGTCGCGGCAGATCTCCACCGACGCCGAGTCGCGGTCGAGCTCGGTGTCACCGTCGAGGAGGTAGGCCTCGTTGGTGACGTCCAGGCACTCGCCCTGCTCGACCATGACGGTCGTGCTCACCGGGAACTCCGTGACGGCTCCGGGCTTGCTCGCCTCCACGGTCCCGAGCAGCACCGGCGGGAGGCTGGGGCTGGTCACACCGCCCCAGATGGTGAAGTCGTCCCAGACCTCCACCGACGTCGGCCCGTTGTCGGTGACGCTCGGGTCGATGTCGACCTGGTCGGAGGCCATGTCGGTACCGGCGTTCTCCGGGTCGTCGACGTCGTCCTGGGTCTGCGGGTACTCCCCGAGGTCCCAGGTGACGGTGGCCCCGAGCGTGCCCTCGAAGTCGTTGACGTTCTCGCAGGTGAACGTCAACGCCGTCTCGCCCGGCCCGAACGAGTACGGGCCGTCGAGCACGACCTCCTCCTCGCCCTGGCCGGCCGTGATCGTGCACGAGCTGGCCTCGAACATCGCCTCGACGGTGCCCATGACCGGGTGGTCGTTCGGGTTGGACACCACGGCACCCGCCTCGAGGGTGGCGTCGTCGACGGTCGTCGGTCCCTCGACGACCCGCACCGTGAACTCGACGGTGGTGTGGGCCTGGTCGGCGGGCAGGGTGACCGGGTGGGTCTCGGCCTCCTTGTCGACGGTGAAGGTGCGGCTGACGAACTGCTCACCCATCCCCATCACGTCGATGTCCAGCGGCTCCCAGATCAGCGGGTCGACGAAGGTGAGGGCCTTGTCGTCTTCCGTGGCCAGGGTGACCGTCTGGCTGCGCTGGGCGGGCAGCAGGTAACCCTCGGGGGCGACCGTCTCGGTGACGGTGTACTCGCCGAAGTAGACGACGTCCTCGAACGTGTACATCCCGGTCTCGCCGGTGCTGAACTCGTACGGCTCCTCGCTCTCGGGGTCCGTGGGGTTCGGGCTGATCTCGAAGGTCGCGCCGGCCAGCGGCTCGCCCTCCTCGTCCTCCTTGTAGATGGTCAGGTCGGCGCCGTCCTCGCGGCAGACCTCGACGACCTCGGTGGCCGAGTCGATCCGGTCGCCGTCGGCGCCCGCCTCGACCTCGACGATGTAGCCGTCGTTGACGACCTCGACGCACTCGCCCAGCGGGACCTCGATCACTCGCGTGACCGGGAACTGGGTGGTGTTCTCGCTTCCCGTGGCCTCGACGGTGCCGAGGAGCTCGGGCTCGAAGTCCGGGTTGGTGAAGTCGTCCCAGACGTCCACGGACTGCAGGCCGTTGTCGGTGGTGACGGTCTCGAGGTCGAGGCTGTCGCCGGCCGAGTCGGTACCGGCGGTCTCCGGGTCGTCGACGTCGTCCTGGGTCTGCGGGTAGTCCCCGCGGTCCCAGGTGACGGTGGCGTCGACCGTGCCGAACAGCGGCGGGTTCGGGCACTCGACCAGGAAGACCGTGTCGCCCGAGGTGAACGAGTTCTCCCACTGGTTGAGCTCAGTGCCCATGTAGGTGCAGTAGGCGCCGTCGATGGTGACGTCCACCAGGCCGGTCACCGAGCCCGCGTTGGGGTTCGTGACCGTGACCGCGACCGAGCGGTTGGGGTTCTCCGCCGGGTCGAGGAACGTGTCGCTCTCGTACACCTCGATCATGTAGTCGAGCTCGATCGACTCCTGATCGGCCGGCAGCAGGACGGTGTCGTTGCCGTCGACCTGCTTGTCGTTGGTCCAGGTCCGGGTCACGAACTGGTCGGCTGAGACGTCGACCGTGAGCGGCTCCCAGATCAGCGGGTCGATGAAGGTCAGGGCCTTCTCGTCGCCGGTGGCCAGGGTGACCATCTGGCTGCGCTGGGCGGGCAGCAGATAACCCTCGGGGGCCACGGTCTCGGTGACGGTGTACTCGCCGAAGTAGACGACGTCCTCGAACGTGTACATCCCGGTCTCGCCGGTGCTGAACTCGTACGGCTCCTCGCTCTCGGGGTCCGTGGGGTTCGGGCTGATCTCGAAGGTTGCGCCGGCGAGGGGCTTGCCCTGCTCGTCCTCCTTGTAGATGGTCAGGTCGGCGGGGGCTTCGCGGCAGACCTCGACGACCTCGGTGGCGGAGTCGATGCGTTCGCCGTCGGCGCCCGCCTCGACCTCGACGATGTAGCCGTCGTTGACGACCTCGACGCACTCACCCAGCGGGACCTCGATCACCTGGGAGACCGGGAACGTCGTGGTGTTCTCGCTCCCTGTGGCCTCGACGGTGCCGAGGAACTCGGGCTCGAAGTCCGGGTTGGTGAAGTCGTCCCAGACGTCCACGGACTGCAGGCCGTTGTCGGTGGTGACGGTCTCGAGGTCGAGGCTGTCGGATGCCTCGCCCGCGGGGGCGTTCTCCGGGTCGTCGACGTCGCCCTGGGTCTGCGGGTAGTCCCCGCGGTCCCAGGTGACCGTGGCGTCAACGGTGCCGAACAGGGGCGGGTTCGGGCACTCGACCATCAGCACCGTGTCGCCCGAGGCGAACTCGTTCTCCCAGGCATCGAGGTCGGTGCCCATGTAGGTGCAGAACGCGCCGTCGAGCTCGACGGTGAGCATGCCCGTGACCGCACCCGCGTTGGGGTTGTTGACGGTGACCGTGACCGAACGGTTCGGGTCCTCCGCCGGGTCGAGGAACGTGTCGCTCTCGTACACCTCGATCATGTAGTCGAGCTCGATCGACTCCTGGTCGGCCGGCAGCAAGATCTGGTCCTCGCCGTCCACCCGCTTGTCGTTGGTCCAGGTCCGGGTGACGAACTGTTCCGCCGACAGCTCCAGGTCCAGAGGCTCCCAGATCAGCGGGTCGACGAAGGTCAGGGCCTTGTCGTCGCCGGTGGTCAGGGTGACCATCTGGCTGCGCTGGGCGGGCAGCAGGTAGCCGTCGGGAGCGACCGTCTCGGTGACGGTGTACTCGCCGAAGTAGACGATGTCCTCGAAGACGTAGACGCCGTTCTCGTCGACCGTGAACTCCAGCGGGTCCGGACCCTCGGGGTCGACCGGGTTCGGGCTGATCTCGAAGGTTGCGCCGGCGAGGGGCTTGCCCTGCTCGTCCTCCTTGTAGATGGTCAGGTCGGCGGGGGCTTCGCGGCAGACCTCGACGACCTCGGTGGCGGAGTCGATGCGTTCGCCGTCGGCGCCCGCCTCGACCTCGACGATGTAGCCGTCGTTGGTGACCAGGATGCACTCGCCCAGCGGGACGAAGATCTCCTGGGTGACGGGGAACTGGGTGGTGTTGGCGCTGCCGATGGCGTCGACCGTGCCCAGGTAGGTCGGGGGCAGGTCCGGGTTGGTGAAGTCGTCCCAGACGTCCACGGACGGCAGGCCGTTGTCGGTGGTGACGGTCTCGAGGTCGAGGCTGTCGGATGCCTCGCCCGCGGGGGCGTTCTCCGGGTCGTCGACGTCGCCCTGGGTCTGCGGGTAGTCCCCGCGGTCCCAGGTGACCGTGGCGTCAACGGTGCCGAACAGGGGCGGGTTCGGGCACTCGACCATCAGCACCGTGTCGCCCGAGGCGAACGCGTTCTCCCAGGCGTCGAGGTCGGTGCCCATGTAGGTGCAGAACGCGCCGTCGATGGTGACGTCCACCAGTCCGGTCACCGGGTCCGCGTTGGGGTTGTTGACGGTGACCGTGACCGAACGGTTCGGGTCCTCCGCCGGGTCGAGGAACGTGTCGCTCTCGTACACCTCGATCATGTACTCGAGCTCGACGGACTCCTGGTCGGCCGGCAGCAGAACGGTGTCGTTGCCGTCGACCTGCTTGTCGTTGGTCCAGGTCCGGGTCACGAACTGGTCGGCTGTGACGTCGACCGTGAGCGGCTCCCAGATCAGCGGGTCGACGAAGGTGAGCGCCTTGTCGTCGCCGGTGGCCAGGGTGACCATCTGGCTGCGCTGGGCGGGGAGCAGGTAGCCGTCGGGGGCCACGGTCTCGGTGACGGTGTACTCGCCGAAGTAGACGACGTCCTCGAACGTGTACTCGCCGTTCTCGTCGACCGTGAACCCCAGCGGGTCCGGACCCTCGGGGTCGACCGGGTTCGGGCTGATCTCGAAGGTCGCGCCGGCGAGCGGCTTGCCCTCCTCGTCCTCCTTGTAGATGGTCAGGTCGGCGGGGGCTTCGCGGCAGACCTCGACGACCTCGGTGGCCGAGTCGATCCGGTCGCCGTCGGCGCCCGCCTCGACCTCGACGATGTAGCCGTCGTTGGTGACCAGGATGCACTCGCCCAGCGGGACGTCGATCACCTGGGAGAACTCGAACGTGGTGGTGTTCGCGCTGCCCGTGGCCTCGACCGTCCCCAAGAGTGTCGGCGGCAGGTCGGGGTTGGTGAAGTCGTCCCAGACGTCCACGGACTGCAGGCCGTTGTCGGTGGTGACGGTCTCGAGGTCGAGGCTGTCACTGGCCGAGTCGGTACCGGCGTTGTCGGGGTCGTCGATGTGCTCCTGGGTCTGCGGGTAGTCCGCCAGCTCCCAGGTCACCGTGGCATCGACCGTGCCGAACAGCGGCGGGTTGGGGCACTCGACCATCAGGACGGTGTCGCCGCTGGCGAACGAGTTCTCCCACTGGTCCAGGTCGGTACCCATGTAGGTGCAGAACGCGCCGTCGATGGTGACGTCCACCAGGCCGGTCACCGTGCCCGCGTTGGGGTTGTTGACGGTGACCGTGACGGAGCGGTTCGGATTCTCGTCGGGGTCGAGGAACGTGTCGCTCTCGTACACGTCGATCATGTAGTCGAGCTCGACGGACTCCTGGTCGGCCGGCAGCAGGACGGTGTCGTTGCCGTCGACCTGCTTGTCGTTGGTCCAGGTCCGGGTCACGAACTGGTCGGCTGTGACGTCGACCGTGAGCGGCTCCCAGGCCAGGGGGTCGACGAAGGTGAGCGACTTGTCGTCGCCGGTGGCCAGGGTGACCATCTGGCTGCGCTGTGCCGGCAGCAGGTAGCCATCGGGGGCCACGGTCTCGGTGACGGTGTATTCACCGAAGTAGACGACGTCGGAGAACGTGTACTCGCCGTTCTCGTCGACCGTGAACTCCAGCGGGTCGTCGCCGGCCGGGTCGACCGGGTTCGGGCTGATCGTGAAGGTCGCGCCGGGCAGCGGCTGCTGGTCCTCGTCGACCTTGAAGATGGTCAGGTCGGCGGGGGCTTCGCGGCAGACCTCGACGACCTCGGTGGCCGAGTCGATCCGGTCGCCGTCGGCGCCCGCGTCGACCTCGACGATGTAGCCGTCGTTGACGACCTCGACGCACTCGCCCAGCGGGACGAAGATCTCCTGGGTGACGGCGAACTGCGTGGTGTTCGCGCTGCCCGTCGCGTCGACCTGCCCGAGGTAGACCGGGGGCAGGTCGGGGTTGGTGAAGTCGTCCCAGACGTCCACGGACGGCAGGCCGTTGTCGGTGGTGACCTGCTCCAGCTCGAGGCTGTCATTGGCCGAGTCGGTACCGGCGTTGTCGGGGTCGTCGACGTCGCCCTGGGTCTGCGGGTAGTCCCCACGGTCCCAGGTGACGGTGGCGTCGACGGTGCCGAACAGCGGCGGGTCGTCACAGACGACCATGAAGACGTTCGCACCGCTGGCGAACTCGGTCTCCCACTGGTTCAGGTCGGTGCCCTCGTAGGTGCAGAACGCGCCGTCGAGAGTGACGTCCAGCAGGCCCGTGACGGGGTCCGCGTTGGGGTTGTCGACCGTGACGGTGACCGAGCGGTTCGGGTCCTCGGCCGGGTCGAGGAACGTGTCGCTCTCGTACACCTCGATCATGTAGTCGAGCTGCACGGACTCCTGGTCGGCCGGCAGCAGGACGCTGTCGTTGCCGTCGACCTGCTTGTCGTTGGTCCAGGTCCGGGTGACGAACTGCTCCGCCGACAGCTCCAGGTCGAGGGGCTCCCAGATCAGGGGGTCGACGAAGGTGAGCGACTTGTCGTCCCCGGGAGCGAGCGTGACCACCTGGTCGCGGTCGGCGGGCAGCAGGTAGCCGTCGGGGGCGACCGTCTCGGTGACGGTGTACTCACCGAAGTAGACGACGTCGGAGAAGGTGTACTCGCCGTTCTCACCGGTGCTGAACTCCAGCGGGTCGTCACCGGACGGGTCGACCGGGTTCGGGCTGATCGTGAAGGTCGCCCCGGGCAGCGGCTGCTGGTCCTCGTCGACCTTGAAGATGGTCAGGTCGGCCGGGTTCTCGCGGCAGACCTCGACGACCTCGGTGGCGGAGTCGATCCGGTCGCCGTCGGCGCCCGCCTCGACCTCGACGATGTAGCCGTCATTGGTGACCTCGACGCACTCGCCGAGGCCGACCTCGATCACCTGGGTGACGGGGAACTGGGTGGTGTTCTCGCTGCCCGTGGCGTCGACGGTGCCAAGGAAGACGGGCGGCAGGTCGGGGTTGGTGAAGTCGTCCCAGACGTCCACGGCCTGCAGGCCGTTGTCGGTGACGTCCACGACGATCTCGGCCGAGTCGGAGGCCGAGCCGGTACCGGCGCTCCCCGGGTTGTCGACGTGATCCTGGGTCTGGGGGTAGTCGCCCAGGTCCCAGGTCACGGTCGCTGTCACGGTGCCGTCGGTGATGTCGTTCGGGCACGTGACGCCGAAGACGGTGTCACCCGCGGCGAAGTCCAGCTGCAGCCCGGGGGCGGGGTCGACGTCCACCGCTCCGTCCACGGTGCAGACCTGACCGTCCATGTCGACCTCGAGCGTGCCCCGTACCGGTGCGTCGTTCGGAGCCTCGTTCGGGTTGTTCACCGTGAGCTCGATGGTGCGGTCCTCGTCGGTCACGACGGTGGGGCCCTCGTACACCTCGACGATGTAGTCGAGCTCGATCGACGCCTGGTCGGCCGGCAGCAGGACGGTGTCGTTGCCGTCGACCTGCTTGTCGTTCTCCCAGGTGCGGGTGACGAACTGCTCGGACGCGCCGGTGACGTCGATCGTCAGCGGTTCCCACGGCAGCGGGTCGACGAAGGTCAGCGACGCGGACTCGGCCGGGCCGACGGTGATCGTCTGGGTCCGCTCCGCCGGCATGAGGTAGCCGTCCGGTGCCGCGGTCTCGGTGACGGTGAACTCGGTGCCCCACAGGTCCTGCCCGATCTCGGGGAAGGTGAAGGTGCCGTCCTCACCGGTGGTGAACTCGAACGGTCCTTCACCACCGTTGGGGTCCGGGTCGATCGTGAACGTCGCACCGGCCAGCGGGGTGCCGTCCTCGTCCTCCTTGAGGATCGTCAGGTCGGAGCAGAGGCTCGGCACGTCGATCACGCCGCTGGCGTTGTCCTTGAGTGCCGAGTTCGTGGACCCGCCCGTCTGGGTGCGCATGTTCAGCGCGCTGAACCCCTGGGCGGGGCAGAGGCTGCCGATGCCGAGCTCGGTGAGGTTCAGCGATCCCTCGACGAACTGGTCGGCGGGGATCTCGCCGTTCACCGCGTTCGGGGAGCCGAAGTAGTCGGTGATGGGCGTGGTGTTGACCGCGACGTCGGAGATGCCGGCACACGGCTGGGCGTTGCCCCACGCCGTGCCGTTCCAGGTGTCGACGCTCAAGCACTGGAGGTCGCTGTTGCCGTCCTCCTGGACGGAGATCCGGATGTCCCCCACCGTGCGGTCGGGGTTGAGAGCGTCGAGGTTCGGTTCCTGGTTGAGCTCGATCCAGTAGTTCACCGTGCCGGTGCCACTCTGGCGGTCCCAGCCGAGGTGAAGCCACTGGCTGTACATCCCGCTGTCCTCGACGATCTCGCTGTCGACCAGGACGTTACCGAGGTCGGACTTGCCGGAGACGGTCCCCGGGTTGCCGGCT
Source organism: Isoptericola sp. b515 (assembly GCF_030588125.1). NCBI lineage: Bacteria > Bacillati > Actinomycetota > Actinomycetes > Micrococcales > Promicromonosporaceae > Isoptericola > Isoptericola sp. b515. Next base: position 292,144 of record NZ_JAUQYR010000002.1, read on the forward strand.
CCCCAGTTCGGCCACCCGCTGGACTCGGAGTCCCCGCCGGCGAACGTCGTCGTGTCCTGGTTGCCGATCGGGTCGGAGATGACGTCCGGGTCGGCCGTCTCCCAGTCCAGCGTGGCGTCGGTGGTCTGGTTGCCGTCGATCTCGAACGTGCTCGGGACGGCGGTCGCCGGCGTGCTCAGCGCGACCACGGAACCCAGGGCGAGCGTCGTGGCGGCCAGGGCTGCGACCGGACGAGCGAGACGGCCCTTCCGGAGAGTTGTCGCGGCCTTGTGGTGTGAACTCCAGGAGCGCATCTTCTGTCCGATCCATCCGGGGCCGCCGTGGCCGGCAGGCGTGGTGAACATCACATCCTCAAGGAGCGTATCCCCGCTCCGACCGCACTCACAGGGCAGGACGCAGATATCACCCGCTCGTCGCGGACGGGGGCCGTGAACGGCGTGATGCCGGGCCTCCGGAGTCCTGCTGGGCGAGCTGGTCGGGGCGCTTCCGGACGCCCTGGACCGACCGGTGACCGCCGACGGAACGCGGGGGAGAGGCCGGGCACGACGAAGCCGGTGGCCCCGCCCCGAGGGACGGTGCCACCGGCTCCGGTGTGAGGGACTCAGCCCTGGTTGCGGCGGCGGACGAACATGATCCCGGCGCCGGTACCGATGAGCAGCAGGGCGGCGAGAGCCGCCATGGCCATGTCAGCACCCGTCCGCGGCAGCGGCGGCGTCGGCGGGGGCGTCACCGGGACGTCCCGGCAGACCTCCACGGATGCCGAGTCGCGGTCGAGCTCGGTGTCGCCGGCGAGGATGTAGGCCTCGTTGGTGACGTCCAGGCACTTGCCCTGCTCGACGGTGACGGTCGTGCTGACGGGGAACTCCGTGACGGCTCCGGGCTTCTTCGCCTTCACGGTCCCGAGCATCGTCGGTGCGAGGTCCGGCGTGGTGAAGTCGTCCCACACCTCCACCGAGGTCGGCCCGTTGTCGACGACGGTCGGGTCGATGTCGACCGCGTCGGACGCGCTGCCCTCGCCGGCGTTCTCCGGGTCGTCGACCTGCTCCTGGGTCTGCGGGTACTCCCCGAGGTCCCAGGTGACGGTCGCCGCGAGAACGCCCTCGAAGTCGTTCACGTTCTCGCACGTGAGCGTCATGAGGCTCTCGCCGGAGGGGAACCAGAACTGGATCCCGTCCATCGCCTCGTCGGCGTCCTCGGCGTCGATCACGCACGCCTCCTCCTCGAACGTCGCAGCCACGGTCGCCATCACCGGGTTGTCGTTCGGGTTCGAGACCTCCACCGAGGCCTGGAGGGTGGCGTCGTCGAGGGTCGTCGGACCCTCCACCACCTGGACCATGAACTCGACGGTGGTCCGTGCCTGGTCGGCCGGCAGCTTGACCGGGTGGGTCTCGGCCTCCTTGTCGACGGTGAAGGTCCGGCTGACGAACTGCTCACCCTTGCCCATCACCTCGATGTCCAGCGGCTCCCACTGCAGCGGGTCGACGAAGTAGACCTCGGTGGTCTCGCCCTCGAGGAGCTCGACCGTCCGCTCCCGCTCGCTGGGCGGGGGCAGGAGGTAGCCCTCGGGAGCCGCCGTCTCGGTGACCGTGTACTCGCCGAAGTCGGCGATCTGCTCGATCGTGTACGTCCCGTCCTCACCGGTCACGACGACCAGCGGGTCCTCGCTCTCCGGGTCGAGCGGGTTCGGCATGATCTCGAAGGTGGCGCCCGGCAGCCAGACGTCGTCGTCGTCCTCGTGCAGCTTCTGGGCGGCCTTGACGATCTTCAGCTCGGCGGGGGCGTCGCGGCAGATCTCGACCGTGGCGTCGTCCTCGTCGATCCGCTCACCGTCGGCACCGGCTTCGGTCTTCACGATGTAGGCGGTGTTGTCGACGTCGATGCACTCACCCTGGGCGACCTCGAACTCCTTCGAGAACTCGATGGTCGTGGTGGTCGCCTCGCCGGTCGAGGTGACCGTCTGCAGGTACTCGGGCTCCAGGTCCGGGTTGGTGAAGTCGTCCCAGACGTCCACGGCCGTCACCCCGTTGTCGGTGGTGACCTCCTCGAGCTCGACGCTGTCGGACGCCTCGCCCGGGGGAGCGTTCTCCGGGTCGTCGACGTCGTCCTGGGTCTGCGGGTAGTCCCCGCGGTCCCAGGTGACCGTGGCCTCGACCTCGCCGTACAGCGGCGGGTCGTCGCAGACGACCATGAACTCGTTCATGCCGCTGGCGAACTCGTTCTCCCACATGTCGAGGTCGGTGCCCTCGAGGGTGCAGAACTCGCCGTCGAGCTCGACGGTGAGCATGCCCGTGACCGGGTCCGCGTTGGGGTTGTCGACCGTGACCGTGACCGCGCGCGCCGGGTCGGCGTCCGGGTCGAGGAACGTGTCGCTCTCCATGACCTCGACCGTGTAGTTGATCGTGGCCGAAGGTTCGTCGGCCCGCAGGTCGATCCGGGTGGCGTCCGCCTCCTTGTCGTTCGCCCAGGTCCGGGTGACGAACTGCTCGGCGGTGACGTCGATCTCCAGGGGCTCCCAGATCAGCGGGTCGACGAAGGTGAGCGCCTTGTCGTCCCCGGTGGCCAGGGTGACCGTCTGGCTGCGCTCGGCCGGCAGGAAGTAGCCCTCGGGCGCCTGGATCTCGGTGACGGTGTACTCGCCGAAGTAGACGACGTCGGAGAACGTGTACATCCCGTTCTCACCGGTGGTGAACTCCAGCGGGTCCTCGCCCTCGGGATCCATCGGGTTCGGGCTGATGGTGAAGACGGCACCGGGCAGCGGCTGCTCCTCCTCGTCGACCTTGTAGATGGTCAGGTCGGCGGGAGCCTCGCGGCAGACCTCGACGACCTCGGTGGCGGAGTCGATCCGGTCGCCGTCGGCACCCGCCTCGACCTCGACGATGTAGCCGTCGTTGGTGACCTCGATGCACTCGCCGAGCGGGACCTCGATCACCTGGCTGACCGGGAACTCCTCGGAGCCCGCGTCCTGCGTGGCCTCGACCATGCCGAGGTACGTCGGCGGCAGGTCGGGGTTGGTGAAGTCGTCCCAGACGTCCACGGCCGGCAGGCCGTTGTCGGTCGTGATGATCATGGTGCTGTCGGACGCCTCGCCCTGGGGTGCGTTCTCCGGGTCGTCGACGTCCTCCTGGGTCTGCGGGTAGACGCCGCGGTCCCAGGTGACGGTGGCGTCCACCTCGCCGTTCAGCGGCGGGTTGGGGCACTCGACCGACAGGACGGTCTCGCCGCTGGCGAACGCGTTCTCCCACTCGTCCAGGTCGGTCCCCATGTACTGGCAGAAGTCGCCGTTGAGGTCGACGCTCAGGTTGCCGGTGACGGGTTCGTCGTTGGGGTTGTCGACCGTGACCTCGACGGTGCGGCCGCCCTGGTCGAGCATCGTGTCGCTCCAGGACACCTCGACGACGTAGTCGAGCTCCACGGACTCCTGGTCGGCCGGCAGCAGGAGGACGTCGTCACCGTCGACCTGCTTGTCGTTCTCCCAGGTGCGCGTCACGAACTGCTCGGCCGTGACGTCGATCTCCAGCGGCTCCCACGGCTTGGGGTCGGTGAAGGTCACCGACGCCGACTCCGCCGGGCCGACCGTGATCGTCTGCGACCGTTCGGCCGGCAGCAGGTAGCCCTCGGGCGCCTCGATCTCGGTGATCGTGAACTCGGTGCCCCACAGGTCCTGGCCGATCTCGGGGAAGGTGAAGCTGCCGGAGCCCATGGTGAACTCGAAGGGGTCGTCGCCGCCGTTCGGGTTCGGGCTGATCGTGAAGGTCGCGCCGGGCAGCGGCTCGCCGTCCTCGTCCTCCTTGAAGATCGTCAGGTCGGAGCACAGGCTCGGCACGTCGATCTCGCCGGTGGCGAGGTCCTTGAGCGCGGAGCCGGCGGCCTCACCGGTCTGGGTGCGCATGTTCAGCGTGGTGAACCCGGCTGCCGGGCACAGGCTGCCGATGCCGAGGTCGGTGAGGTTCAGCGACGCCTCGACGAACCGGTCGGCGCTGATCATGTCGTTCTCGTCGGCGTTGGGGGAGTTGAAGTAGTCGAGGATCGACTCCGAATTCACGGCGACGTCGGAGAGGTCTCCGGAGCAGCCCTGCCGGTCGCTCCAGTCCGAGCCGTCCCAGGTGTCGACGCCGATGCAGGTGAAACCGCTGTTGCCGTCCTCCTCGACGACGATCCTGATGTCTCCGACCGTGCGGTCGGGGTTCATCATGTCGAGGTTGTCCTTCTGGTTGAGCTCGATGAAGTAGTTCACCGAGCCGGAGTCACCGTCGCGGTCCCAGGCGAGGTGCAGCCACTGGGTGTAGTCGCCCATGTCCTCGGCGATCTCGCTGTACACCAGGACGTTGCCGAGGTCGGACTTGCCGGAGTTGGTGCCCGGGTTGCCCGGTGACCAGTTGGGCCAGCCCTGGGCGGGGTTGTTGGGGTCCTCCTTGTCGGACCCGGCGAACGTGGTGGTGTCGTTGTTGCCGATCGGGTCGGGCACGACGTCGGGGTCGGCGGTCTGCCAGTCGATGGTCGAGTTGGTGATCTGGTTGCCGTCGATCTCGAAGGTGCTCGGGACGGCGGCGGCGGCACTGGTGCTGATCGCGACGACCGACCCGAGGGCGAGCGTCGTGGCGGCCAGTGCGGCGACGGGGCCGGAGAAGCGGGCCCTGCGTGGAGCTGTCGCGTCCTTGCGGTGTGAACTCCTGATGCGCATGTGTCTCGTCCGATCTATCCGATCTGCCCACATACCGGCAGGTGTGACGAATGTCAAGTCCGCTTGGAGCGTATCCACGTTCTCTTCACGCGCACAGTGCGGGATGCGGATATCACCCGCTCCGACTTCTCCGAACTGGTCATAGGCTCGATCCATGAGCGAACGCACCGACGAAGGTGTCCCCGAGGTCGGCCGCGGATACCGCAAGGGTCCGCTGCTGCTGCGGGGGACGCAGATCCCGACCTCCACCACCGACCAGCGCCTGCTGGCACCGGGGGAGGGGTCGGAGTGGGTCCACTCCGACCCGTGGCGCGTCATGCGCATCCAGGCGGAGTTCGTCGAAGGTTTCGGTGCGCTCGCCGAGGTCGGCCCCGCCGTGTCGGTGTTCGGTTCGGCCCGCACCGCACCCGACCACCCCGACTACGCGCTCGGGGAGCTGGTCGGCAAGCTCCTGGTGGCCTCCGGGTACTCGGTGATCACCGGCGGTGGGCCCGGCATCATGGAGGCGGCGAACAAGGGCGCCGCCGAGGCCGGGGGCACCTCCGTCGGCCTGGGGATCGAGCTGCCCTTCGAGCAGGGGATGAACGAGCACGTCAACCGCGGCGTGAGCTTCCGGTACTTCTTCGCCCGCAAGACGATGTTCGTCAAGTACGCCCAGGGTTTCGTCGTCCTGCCCGGGGGCTTCGGCACCTTCGACGAGCTCTTCGAGGCGCTCACCCTCGTCCAGACCCACAAGGTGACCGAGTTCCCCGTGGTGCTCGTCGGCAGCGACTACTGGGGCGGCCTGCTGGACTGGCTGCGGACCGTCGTCGCCTCGCGAGGCATGATCAAGGAGTCCGACCTGGACCTGCTGTACGTGACCGACAGCGCGGAGGACGCCGTCTCCCACGTCATCCGGCGCGGCCGCCAGCTCGCCGCCGAGCGACGCGCGTGATCCCACCGGCCGGCACCCCGCTCGTCCTGCGTGGTCGCGAGGTCGGCCGGGACGCCGACGGGGCGCGGCGACCGGTCGTCATGGCGATCGTCAACCGCACGACCGACTCCTTCTACGCCCCGGCGCGGCTCGCCGACGACGGCGCGGCGCTGACCGCCGCCCACCGGGCGTGGGAGGACGGCGCCGCGATCCTCGACATCGGCGGGGTCCGCGCCGGGACGGGACCCGCGGTGAGTGCGGCGGAGGAGATCGACCGGGTCGTCCCCTTCCTGGCCCTCGTCCGCCAGGAGATCCCCGAGCTGCTGCTGAGCGTCGACACCTGGCGCTCCGAGGTCGCGGCGGCGGCGATCGAGGCCGGGGCCGACCTCGTCAACGACACCTGGGCGGGGCACGACCCGGGACTCGTCGAGGTGGCGGGCGCGGCCGGGGTCGGGGTCGTCTGCTCCCACACCGGCGGGGCGCAGCCCCGGACCGACCCCTACCGGGTGGCCTATCCGGTCGCCGACGGGGCCGACGCCGGCGACCCCCGCGACGGCGTCGTGCACGACGTGCTGACCACGCTGCGGGCCGGCGCGGAACGGGCGGTCGCCTGCGGGGTGCCGCCGTCGTCCGTGCTCGTCGACCCCACGCACGACTTCGGCAAGAACACGTGGCACTCCCTGCACCTGCTGCGTCGGACCCCGGAGCTGGTCGCGCTCGGGTACCCCGTGCTCATGGCGCTCAGCCGCAAGGACTTCGTGGGCGAGACCCTGGACCTCCCCCCGGAGGAGCGGCTGCCGGGCACCCTCGCCGCCACCGCGCTCGCGGCGTGGCACGGTGCGCAGGTGTTCCGGAGCCACGACGTCGCGGCCACCCGCCAGGCGCTGGAGATGGTCGCCGCCGTGCGGGACGAGGCGCCCCCGCGGGTCGCCCTGCGCGGCCTCGCCTGACACCGGCTGTCCGGGTCGGCCAGTAGAATGGTGAGACGCACCTCATCCTGCCACGTGCAGTAACGGGGCGGAGGAACCGGACAACGGAATGGAGAGCCACACATGGCTGCGATGAAGCCGCGGACGGGCGACGGGCCCCTCGAGGTCACCAAGGAGGGACGCGGCATCGTCATGCGTGTTCCGCTGGAGGGCGGTGGTCGGCTGGTCGTCGAGCTGAACGCGACCGAGGCCGGCGAGCTGGGCGAGGCCCTCCAGGGTGTCGTCGGCTGACGACATCGGCAGCAGACTCCCGTGACGGACGGGCGTGGGACGGGGTGCGGCCCCCGGACCACGCCCGTCGCGTCTTTCCGGGACCGGTGCGGGCGTCCCTAGCGCCGGACGGCGAGCAGCAGCCCGTCCCCGGTGGGGACCATCGCCGGGACGAGCCGGTCGTCCGCGCGGACGGCGAGCGCCACCGCCCGGACGGCCGCGGCCGTCTCGCCGTGGCCCTCGGCGTCGGTGGCACGGCCGGCGAGCGCCGCGTCGACGACGCCCAGCACACCGCCGGGCCGCAGCAGCCCGATGGCCGCCTCCACGTGCGGAGCGAGCGAGAGGGCGTCGACGGCGACCAGCACCACGTCGTACGCCCCGTCGGTCAGGCGCGGCAGGACGTCCAGCGGAGGTCGCGTGATGACGCGCGTGCGGGAGCCCGCGACCTGCTCGTCGGCGAACACCGCCTTCGCGGCGCGCTGTCGGGCCGGGTCCGGGTCGATCGTGGTCAGGACACCGTCGGGCAGCATGCCCCGCAGCACCCACAGCGCCGTCACACCGGCGTCGCTGCCGATCTCGACCGCCGTCCGTGCCTGGGTCGCCGCCGCGACCACCCGCAGCAACGCACCCGTGCCGGGGGAGATGGTGGGGCAGCCCAGCCCGAACGCCCGTTCGCGGGCACGCCGCAGCGTCGCGTCCTCGGTGAGGAACGACTCGCTGAACGCCCAGGCGACCCGGCGGTCGTCCTGGGCCTCCGCCTCGGTGAAGATGACTCGGCCCCCCTGATCGCTGGGCCGATGGTACGTGGGAACCTCCCAGGTTGCTCACACGTTCGCATGGCACGATGACCGTGATGACCGAGACAGCCGGTGGCGGCACCGCCACGTGGGTCCCACCGACGTGGGACGAGATCGTGCGTGAGCACTCCGCACGGGTCTACCGGCTCGCCTACCGGCTGACCGGTGACCGCCAGGACGCCGAGGACCTCACCCAGGAGACGTTCCTGCGGGTGTTCCGGTCGCTGTCGAGCTACACCCCCGGGACGTTCGAGGGCTGGCTGCACCGCATCACCACGAACCTCTTCCTCGACCAGGTGCGGCGCAAGAAGCGCATCCGCTTCGAGGCCATGGGCGAGGACGCCTCGCGCGTCCAGTCCACCGACGACCGCAGCCGGCCCGAACGCGGGTACGAGCACGGCAACCTCGACCACGACGTCCAGGCCGCGCTGGACGGGCTGCGGCCCGAGTACCGCGCCGCCGTCGTCCTGTGCGACATCGAGGGGCTGAGCTACGAGGAGATCGCGGTCACGCTGGGCATCAAGATCGGGACCGTGCGGTCGCGGATCCACCGGGCCCGTGCCCAGCTGCGGGACGTCCTGGACCACCGTCGCGCGGACGTGGGCCGATGAGCGCCCACCTCGGGGATCGCGTGAGCGCGCTCGCGGACGGGCAGCTGCCGCCGGGGGAGGCGGAGCGCGCCCTGGCCCACGTCGCGTGCTGCCCGCTGTGCTCCGCAGAGCTCGAGTCCGCTCGTGCGGCCCGCCGCCGGCTGGCCTCCGCCGCGGACGTGCACCCCACGGCCGAGCTCACCCAGCGCCTGCTGGACCTGTCCGCCTCGATCCCGCCCGCGGACGGCGACCCGCTGCGTGCCCCGGAGCGGGACACGGGGTGGGCCGCGCCGGAGGCGTGGCACACCACCCTGACGGGTGACGTCGTCGGCGCCGAGCGACGCCGCCGCCGCCGTCGGGCTCTGCTCGTCGGTGCCGGGGGTGCGGGCGTGCTCGGCTGTGCCCTGTTCGTGCTCGGTCAGGCGCCGGTCGTCACGCCGGACACCTCGCGCGTGTCCGCCCTGACGACCCTCGCCGGATCGGACGCCGCCGCCGGTGAGCCGGTGAGCGAGGCCGGCCTCGGCGGCACCGGGTTCGCGACGCCGTCGTCGCTGCCGCCCGGCTACGAGGTGGCGGCCGTGCGTGCCGGGGCGACGTCCTGCGTGATCGACCTGACCGGTCCCGACGGCCCCGTCGTCGTCCGGCAGCAGGTCGGGCGGCTGGCGGAGCAGACCGGTGCGTCGGTCCGGGCCGGCGCGGCCGGCCGCGACGACGTCGTCGTCCTCTCGCGCGACCCCTGGCACTTGGCGTGGCAGGCTGGGGACGTCGTCGTCGAGGTGACCACCGACGCACCCGAGGACGTCCTCGCCGAGATCGTCGCCGCTTTCCCGGAACGTGACTACGACGCCGGAGTCCTGCCGCAGATCACCCGTGGCTGGTCGACCGTGACTGGAGCCCTCACCCTCCCATGACATCCCCGGACCACGACCTCTTCGCCACCCCGGAGCCCCCGGCCCGTCGCCCCGACCCCGCGCCGACGCCCGCCGCCCGGGTGCCACGTCGTGCCGAGGACGCCGGCGCCGACCGTCCCGAGGAACGGCCCGCCGACGAGCACGTCGAGCACGACGCGGGGCCCACGGCTCCGCAGGCGCCGGTGGCCCCCACGACCGCCCCGACCGCTCCACCGCCGCACGCCGCCCACCGTCGGCGTCCGGTGTCCCTCGGCGCCGGGCGGACGGCGCTGGTCGTCGTCCTGGCGCTCGTCGTCGGGCTGCTCGGCGGGCTGCTCGGCGGCCGGATCACCGACCGCGCGGGCGAGGACGCCCCGGTCAGCGCCGACCTCCCGGTCAGCGCCGGGGTGCAGGACGACGGTGCGGACGACTCGCGGCCGGCCGGGTCGCACGCCGCCATCGCGGCCGGCGTGCTGCCCTCGGTCGTGTCCCTGGAGATCACCCGCTCCGGGGGCGGGGGCTCCTCCGGGTCCGGGTTCGTGCTGCGCGAGGACGGGTACATCCTCACCAACGACCACGTGGTCGCGCCGGGTGCCGGCGGGGGCGGTGACGTCGTGGTCGTGCTCGCCGACGGCAGCGAGCACGACGGCGAGATCGTCGGGCGCACGAGCGACTACGACCTGGCCGTGGTCAAGATCGACGTCGACGGACTGACCCCGCTCGTGCTCGGCGACTCCGACGACGTCGTCGTCGGTGACGCGGTCCTGGCCGTCGGTGCGCCGCTCGGGCTGGACTCGACCGTCACCGCGGGGATCGTCAGCGCCCTGCACCGTCCGGTGCAGGCCGGCGACCAGGCGACGACGGCGTTCATCGACGCCATCCAGACCGACGCGGCGATCAACCCGGGCAACTCCGGGGGACCGCTGGTCGACGCCGACGGCGAGGTCGTCGGCATCAACTCCGCGATCGCCCAGCCGCCGGGTGCGACGCAGGCCACCGGCAGCATCGGCCTGGGATTCGCGATCCCGGCCAACCAGGCGCGCACCACGGCCGAGCAGCTCATCGAGACCGGGCAGGCCACCTACCCCGTCATCGGCGTCCTGCTGGACACCTCGTACTCGGGGGAGGGCGTCCAGGTGTCCACCGAGGCGCAGGAGGGCATCCCGCCGGTCACGCCGGACGGCCCGGCCGACGTCGCCGGGGTCCGGGCCGGCGACGTGATCCTCGCGATCGACGACCGGCCGGTGTCCCGCAGCGACGAGCTGATCGTGGCGATCCGGGCCCGCCAGCCCGGCGACGCGGTGACGCTGCGCGTGCGCAGCGACGGCGAGGAGCGCGAGGTGCGGGTGGTGCTGCAGGAGCGCGCCAGCGAATGACGACGGCGCGGTACCGCCCGCGAGTCGGGACGGACTAGGCTGTCGGACGTGGGAGTCTTCGGCATCAACGGGGGCGAGCTCGTCGTCATCATCGTGCTGGCGCTGGTGCTCGTCGGCCCCGAGCGTCTGCCGCGTTACGCCGCGCAGCTCGGGCGGCTGGTCCGTCAGGGCAAGGCGATGCTGCAGGACGCCAAGACCCGGGTGGACGACGAGCTGGGCGACGAGTTCCGCGACGTCGACTGGCAGAAGCTCGACCCGCGTCAGTACGACCCCCGACGCATCGTCAAGGAAGCCCTGCTCGACGACCCCCCGGCCCGACCCGCGCAGCGGGCGTCCGCACGGGCCGGTGCGGCGGCAGGGGCCGCGGCCGGAGCGACGGCGACGGCAGGAGGTCTGGGCGTGGCCGGCAACACCGCCGTGCCCATGGCGTCGGCCGGCCCGCCCACGCCCGCACGGCCCCCGGGCGACGCGCCCCTCGACGGGCCCGCACCCTTCGACGACGAGGCCACGTGACGGTCTCGCCCCGCGCGTCCCACGACCTCGACCTCCCGGGTGATTCAGGCCCACCCGTCAGACCTGCCAGAATGAAGACCATGTCCGCATCCCCCTCCGCACCGGGCGCACCGTCCGGCACCCGCCCGCGCATCCTGTCCGGCATGCAGCCGACCGACACCTCGCTGCACCTGGGCAACTACCTGGGTGCGCTCACGCAGTGGGTGGCCCTGCAGGACGACTACCAGGCGCTGTACTGCGTGGTCGACCTGCACGCACTGACCGTCAACCCGGAGCCGGCGGCGCTGCGCGAGCGGACCCGGGCCACGGCCGCGCAGTACCTGGCGGGCGGCGTCGACCCGGCCCGCTCGGCCCTGTTCGTGCAGTCCCACGTGCCGGAGCACACCGAGGTCGCCTGGTTGCTGAGCTGCCAGACGGGGTTCGGCGAGGCCAGCCGCATGACGCAGTTCAAGGACAAGTCGGCGCGCCAGGGCACCGACGGCACCACCGTCGGGCTGTTCACCTACCCCGTGCTGATGGCGGCGGACATCCTGGTCTACGACGCCGCCCTGGTGCCGGTCGGCGAGGACCAGCGTCAGCACCTCGAGCTGACCCGGAACCTCGCCGAGCGGCTCAACGCCCGGTTCGGCGCAGGGACCGCCGTCGTGCCCGAGGCCCACATCGTCACGGCCACCGCCAAGATCCAGGACCTGCAGAACCCCACCGCGAAGATGTCGAAGTCGAACGCGGGGGGCAAGGGCGTGATCTGGCTGCTGGAGAACCCGAAGAAGGCCGCGAAGGCCATCAAGTCGGCGGTCACCGACGCCGACGACTCCTACGCCGTCTACTTCGACCGGGAGAAGAAGCCCGGGATCTCCAATCTGTTGTCGATCTACTCGGCCGTGACCGGCCGGGAGGTGGACGACATCGCCGCGGAGTACGACGGGCGCGGGTACGGGTACCTCAAGGTCGACCTCGCCGACGCCGTCGTGGCCTTCCTCGAGCCGTTCCAGGAGCGCGCGAACACCTACCTGTCGGACCCGGCGGAGCTCGACAAGGTGCTCGACGACGGCGCGGCCCGGGCCCGTGAGATCGCCGGCGGGGTGAAGGACCGGCTCTTCGACCGCTTCGGGCTGCTGCCGCGGGGCGTCCGGTGAGGATCCCTCCCCGGGGCCCCGGCCAGGTGCGGATCGGCATCGCCATCGCGGTGCCCGAGCCGTACGCCTCGCAGCTGCAGGACGCCCGGTCGCGGTTCGAGGACCCCTTGGCCCAGGCGATCCCGCCGCACATCACCGTCGTCGGGCCGACCGTCGTGGACCGTGCCGACATGCCCACCGTCGGCGAGCACCTGCGGAAGGTCGCCGACGAGATGCCCCCCTTCCGGGTGCACCTGCGGGGTACCGGCACGTTCCGGCCGGTGTCCCCGGTCGTGTTCATGACGCTGGCCGAGGGCATCGCCGAGTGCGAGCTGCTCGAGCAGCAGACCCGGTCCGGGGTGCTCGCCCAGGAGCTCCGGTTCAACTACCACCCGCACGTCACGATCGCCCACGAGGTGCCCGAACCCGCGCTCGACCGCGCCTTCGACGAGATGGCCGGCTACGAGGCCGTCTTCGAGGTCACGGAGATCTGGCAGTACGAGCACGGGGACGACGGCGTCTGGCGTCCCCAGCGTCCGTTCACGCTGCGCGGACGGAAGCAGATGCTCCGGCCGTCCTGACCGCGGTCGCCGCCGCGCCGACGGCGAGGCCCCACCGCCGACGGGACCGGCGGCTAGGGTCGAGGACGTGTCCGAACGTCTCGATCGGTGGAAGGACCGGGCGACCCGCCTGGTCGGCTGGGTCAAGGACCGGCGTGAGGTCCGCGCGCTGCAGTGGTACATGGCCCGGCGCGGCAACCTGCTGTCGGGCGGGATCGCCTACACGGCGCTGTTCGCCCTCGGTGCGGGTCTGACGATCGGATACTCGGTGTTCTCGAGGACCCTGGGCGGCGACCCCGAGCTCAGGGACGCGGTGATCGACGAGATCGAGCTGTGGCTGCCCGGGCTGATCGGTGACGGCGAGAACCAGCTCGATCCCGCGGACCTGGTCGTCCAGGACCTCTGGAACGTGACCACGCTCGTCGCCGCCGTGGTGCTGCTGTGGACCGCCATCAGCTTCATGGGCGCGCTGCGCCACTCGATCCGCACCATGTTCGACGCGCCCGTCGTCGGGGTGAACCCCGTGCTGGCGAAGGTCTGGCAGCTCGCCGGGTTCGTCCTGCTCGGCTCCATGATCGTCGTGACGGCGGCCGCGAGCATCGTGACCACCCAGGTCGAGGACTGGCTCGGTGACTCGGGTGCCCTGGGCGCGCTGCTCTCCGCCGGGAGCCTGGCGGTCGCCCTGGTGCTGGACGCCGTCATCGTCTTCCTCATGGTGCGCGTCCTGAGCAGGGTCCGGCCGCGCCGGGCTCGGGACCTGGTCATCGGGTGCCTGGTGGCCGCGGCGGTCTCGGGGGCGCTGCGCTCCGCGGGGACCTCGCTGGTGACGTCGAGCGTGTCGAGCAACATCCTGCTCGGTTCCTTCGTCACCCTCGGCACGATCCTGCTGCTCGCGAACGTGCTGTCCCGCGTGCTGCTGATGATCTGCGCCTGGATGCACGACCCCCCGCGGATGGACGAGGTGGTCCGCGCCGAGGAGGAGGTCGAGGCGATGCGGCACGCCGAGGAGATCGAGCGCATGGCGCGGCAGGGCGCCGGTCACGGGAAGCCGTACAGCCCGGTGGTCCGCGGGGTGCGCCGCGCACGCTACACCCCCTGAACCGCTGAACGGACGGCGAAGCCCGGCACGACGACCGTCGTGCCGGGCTTCACCGCGTGAGGCAGGTGCTCAGAAGGCGCGGGTGATCATCGCCCGCTTGACCTCCTGGATCGCCTTGGTGACCTCGATGCCTCGCGGGCAGGCCTCGGTGCAGTTGAAGGTCGTGCGGCAGCGCCACACGCCCTCCTTGTCGTTGAGGACCTCCAGGCGCTGGGTGCCGCCCTGGTCGCGGGAGTCGAAGATGAACCGGTGGGCGTTCACGATCGCCGCCGGGCCGAAGTACTGGCCGTCGGTCCAGAACACGGGGCAGGACGACGTGCACGCCGCGCACAGGATGCACTTGGTGGTGTCGTCGAACCGGTCGCGGTCGGCCTGCGACTGGATGTTCTCCCGGCTCGGCTCGTTCCCCGAGGTGATGAGGAACGGCATGATCTCGCGGTAGGAGGCGAAGAACGGCTCCATGTCGACCACGAGGTCCTTGAGGACCGGCAGGCCCTTGATGGCCTCGACGGTGATCGGCTTGTCCGGGTTGATGTCCTTCAGCAGCGTCTTGCACGCCAGCCGGTTGCGGCCGTTGATCCGCATGGCGTCCGAGCCGCACACGCCGTGCGCGCAGGACCGGCGGAACGTCAGCGAGCCGTCGAGCTCCCACTTGATCTTGTGCAGGGCGTCCAGGACACGGTCGGTACCGTGCGCGGTGACCGTGTGCTCCTCCCAGTACGGCTCGGAGGCGACCTCCGGGTTGTACCGGCGGATCTTCAGCGTGACCTGGAAGGAGGAGACGGCACCCGCCCGCGACTCCGAGCCGGAGGTGTCGGTCGAGTTCTCGAGAACAGCAGTCATCAGTACTTCCGCTCCATCGGCTCGTAGCGCGTCATGGTGACGGGCTTGGACCCGAGGACGACCTTGTAGTCCCCGAAGTCCTCGACGTGGTCGAAGTAGCCCGCGACATGCCCGTCGGCGGCGTCGGGGGCCGACGTCGGACGGCGGTACGCCATCGTGTGCAGCATGTAGTTGTCGTCGTCCCGGTCCGGGAAGTCCTCGCGGTAGTGACCGCCCCGGGACTCGCGCCGGTTGAGCGCCGCGACGACGGTGACCTCGGCGATGTCGAGCAGGAAGCCCAGCTCGATCGCCTCCAGGAGGTCGGTGTTGAACAGCGAGCCCTTGTCCTGGACCGACACGTTGCGGTACCGCTTCTGCAGCTCGCGGATCTCGGCGGCGGCCTTGTTCAGCGACTCGTCGGTGCGGAAGACCTGGGCGTTGGCGTCCATCGTCTCCTGCAGCGCCTGGCGCACGTCGGCGACGCGCTCGCCGTCGGGGCGGTCGCGCATCTCGGAGAGCTGCGCCTCGACCCGTGCCGTCGGCTCCTCGACGATCGGCAGGTGCTGCTCGACGGTCTGCGCGTAGGCGGCGGCCGACCGGCCGGCCCGCTTGCCGAAGACGTTGATGTCGAGCAGGGAGTTGGTGCCCAGACGGTTGGACCCGTGCACGGAGACGCAGGCGACCTCACCGGCGGCGTAGAGCCCCTTGACGACGTTGTGGCCGTCGCGCAGGACCTCGCCCTTGATGTTCGTCGGCACGCCACCCATCGCGTAGTGCGCGGTGGGGTAGACGGGCACCGGCTCGGTGTACGGCTCGATGCCGAGGTAGGTGCGGGCGAACTCGGTGATGTCCGGCAGCTTGGCGTCGATGTGCGCCGGCTCGAGGTGCGTCAGGTCCAGCAGGACGTAGTCCTTGTTCGGGCCGGCGCCGCGGCCCTCGCGGACCTCGTTCGCCATGGACCGCGCCACGATGTCGCGGGGCGCGAGGTCCTTGATGGTCGGGGCGTAGCGCTCCATGAACCGCTCGCCGTCCGCGTTGCGCAGGATGCCGCCCTCGCCGCGGGCCGCCTCGGACAGCAGGATGCCCAGGCCGGCCAGACCCGTGGGGTGGAACTGGAAGAACTCCATGTCCTCCAGCGGCAGGCCGCGGCGGTAGGCCAGCGCCATGCCGTCACCGGTCAGGGTGTGGGCGTTGGAGGTCGTCTTGAAGATCTTGCCCGCACCGCCGGTGGCGAACACGACCGCCTTGGTCTGGAAGACGTGCAGCTCGCCGGTGGCCAGGTCGTAGGCGACCACGCCGGTGGCGTTGACCTCGGCGCCGTCCTCGATCTGCTCGGTCGTCAGGTCGTGGTCGGTGAGCAGGTCCAGCACGTAGAACTCGTTGTAGAACTCGACGTCCTGCTTCACGCAGTTCTGGTACAGCGTCTGCAGGATCATGTGACCCGTGCGGTCCGCGGCGTAGCAGGCGCGACGCACGGCCGCCTCACCGTGGTTGCGCGTGTGCCCGCCGAAGCGGCGCTGGTCGATCCGGCCCTCCGGCGTGCGGTTGAACGGCAGTCCCATCCGCTCCAGGTCGAGCACGGCGTCGATGGCCTCCTTGGCCATCACCTCCGCGGCGTCCTGGTCGACGAGGTAGTCGCCGCCCTTGATCGTGTCGAAGGTGTGCCACTCCCAGTTGTCCTCCTCGACGTTCGCCAGGGCGGCGCACATGCCGCCCTGGGCGGCGCCGGTGTGGGAGCGCGTGGGGTACAGCTTGGAGATGACGGCGGTGCGGGCGCCCTTGGACGCCTCGAGCGCCGCGCGCATGCCGGCGCCACCTGCGCCGACGATGACGACGTCGTACTGGTGGGTCTGCATCGGTTCCGATGCCTCCTGCGGACGGTGGTGGTTCAGCGGGTGGGGTGGTGCGCGCGGCTCAGGCCGTGCAGAACGAGGCGAGCAGCTCCGCCGGGGCGTCCGGCGGGCACGGGTCGAAGGTGAAGATCACCAGCGTGCCGAGCACGACGGTGATGGTGAACGCCAGGTACAGCAGGCTCTTGAGCACGCCGCGGGTGACGTCCCGCTGGGCGTAGTCGTTGATGATCGTCCGGACGCCGTTGGTGCCGTGGATCATGGCCAGCCAGAGCATCAGCAGGTCCCAGATCTGCCAGAAGGGGCTCGACCACTTGCCGCCGACGAACGCGAAGTCGATGGCCTTGACGCCGTCGCCGACCATGAGGTTGACGAAGAGGTGCCCGAAGACCAGCACGACGAGGAGGACGCCGGAGGCCCGCATGAAGACCCACGAGTAGAGCTCGTAGTTGCCCCGGGTGGTCTTGCGACGCACGTACGGGGAGCGGGGCGTGGGGATGTCGGTCTGCGCAGTCATCATTCGGCTCCGAACACGTTCATCAGGTGGCGGGGCAGGAATCCGGCCATCGTCACGACGAGCAGGCCGAGCACGACCCAGAGCATGACTCGCTGGTAGCGGGCCCCCTCCGACCAGAAGTCGACGAGCGCGATGCGCAGGCCGTTGAACGCGTGGAAGACGATCGCGGCCACCAGGCCGGCCTCTCCCAGCCCCATGATCGGCGTCTGGTAGGTGCCGATGACGGCGTTGTACGCCTCGGGGGAGACGCGCACGAGCGACGTGTCGAGCACGTGCACGAGCAGGAAGAAGAAGATCGACACGCCGGTCACGCGGTGCGCGACCCAGGACCACATGCCTTCACGGCCGCGGTAGAGCGTGCCAGCGGGGGCAGTCGGCACGGTGGGGCCTCCATTGGCGGATGCTGGCGGGGTTACGTGAGGACACTGTAGTGACACCCGGTTGCGATCGGGTCACGGCCGCCGGAAAAATGGCGTCCGCGTGGTGGATCTGTGATCGATCCCACAGGGGTCACGTCGTCCCGACGCCCGGCGTCACTATGCTGCGAACATGCTTTCTGCTATTCCCGGGTTCCGTGCCGTCATCCCCGCCGGGGGGTCCGGGACCCGTCTGTGGCCGCTCTCGCGCGCGGGCGCCCCGAAGTTCCTGCACGACCTGACCGGTTCCGGGCGCAGCCTGCTGCAGGGCACCGCCGACCGGTTGACGCCGCTCACCGGTCCCGACGGCGTCGTCGTCGTCACGGGCACGGCGCACGCCGCCGCCGTGCGCGCCCAGCTCCCCGGCCTCGGCGAGGACCAGGTGCTGGCCGAGCCGTCGCCGCGCGACTCGATGGCGGCGATCGGGCTGGCCGCGGCCGTGCTGGAGCGACGCCACGGCGAGGTCGTCCTCGGGTCCTTCGCCGCGGACCAGGTCATCTCCGGCACCCGCGAGTTCGAGCGCTCGGTGCGCGAGGCGGTGGAGGCCGCCCGGGCGGGGTACGTCACGACGATCGGCATCGCCGCGTCCCGCCCCTCGACCGCGTTCGGCTACGTCCACGGGGCCGAGCCCCTCGGCCTCGAGGGGGCGCCGAGCGCCGTGCACGTCAGCGGGTTCACGGAGAAGCCCGACGCCGAGACGGCGCGCACCTACCTGGCCTCGGGGGAGTACCGCTGGAACGCCGGGATCTTCGTCGCGAGCACGGACGTGCTGCTCGGTCACCTGGCCGCGCAGCGCCCGGCGCTGCACGACGGGCTGCGCCGGATCGCCGCGGCGTGGGACACGCCGGACCGTGACCGGGTGCTGGCCGAGACCTGGCCGGGGCTGGAGCGGATCGCCATCGACCACGCCGTCGCCGAGCCGGTCGCCGCGGACGGCGGCGTCGCCATGGTCCCGGGCCCGTTCGGCTGGGACGACGTCGGTGACTTCAACTCCCTGGCGGCGCTGCTGCCGGCCGACGACGACGCGGGGTCGAAGGTGCTCGGCGAGAGCGCCGACGTCGTCCGGGTCCAGAGCGCCGGGTCGGTCGTCGTCCCGGCGAGCGGCCGGACCGTGACGTTGCTGGGCATCGACGACGTGGTCGTCGTCGACACCCCCGACGCCGTCCTGGTGACCACGCGTGCCCGGGCCCAGCAGGTCCGGAGCATGGTCGACGCGGTTCGCGACCACGGACGGGAGGACCTGCTGTGAGCGGGGCGGCGCAGGCACGCCTCGACGAGGTCGTCGCCGCCCTGGAGGACGAGGTCGTGGCGGTGCGCCGTGACCTGCACGCCCACCCGGAGACGGCGCGCCAGGAGGTCCGGACGACGGCGGTGCTCGCCGAGCGGCTGCGGGCCGCCGGGCTGCAGCCCCGGCTGCTGGACGGGACCGGGCTGACGTGCGACGTCGGCCCGGACGTCCCGGGCCGTGGGCGCACGGCCCTGCGCGCGGACATCGACGCCCTGCCCCTGGACGACGTGTGCGGCTGCGACTTCGTCTCGACCGTGCCGGGGGTGGCGCACGCGTGCGGCCACGACGTCCACGCGGCGGTCGTCCTCGGCGCCGGTCTCGCCCTGGCGCGGCTCGCCGAGGAAGGCCTCCTGGAGACCGGGGTGCGCCTGATCTTCCAGCCGGCCGAGGAGATCATGCCCGGCGGTGCCCACGACGTCCTGGCCCAGGGGGTCCTGGACGGTGTGGAGCGGATCGTCGCGGTGCACACCGAGCCGAAGCTCGACGTCGGGCGGCTCGGGACGCGGATCGGCCCGATCACCTCCGCCTCCGACCTCGTCACCGTGACGCTCTCCTCGAGCGGCGGGCACACCTCCCGGCCGCACCTGACCGGTGACGTCGTCTACGCCCTGGGCCAGGTCATCACCCAGGTGCCGGCGGTGCTCGGGCGACGGCTGGACCCGCGTTCGGGCGTCAACCTCACCTGGGGCGCCGTCGAGGCGGGCAACGCCCACAACGCCATCCCGGCCACGGGGGTGGCCAAGGGCACCCTGCGGTGCCTGGACGTGCGGGCGTGGGAGCGGGCCGGCCAGGTCCTGCTCGACGCCGTCGAGCAGGTGGTGGCCCCGTACGACGTCGAGGTCAGCGTCTACCACCTGCGCGGCGTCCCGCCGGTCGACAACGACGCCGAGGTCACGGCCGCCCTCGAGGCGGCGGGTGCCGCGGTGCTCGGCGAGGACGGTGTGGTGCTCACCGAGCAGTCCCTGGGCGGGGAGGACTTCGCCTGGTACCTGACCAAGGTGCCCGGGGCGATGGCACGGCTCGGCACCGCGACCCCGGGGCAGCGCCGGTACGACATCCACCAGGGCGACCTGGTCGTCGACGAGCGTGCCATCGCGATCGGTGCGCGGGTCCTGGCGAGGGTCGCGCTCGGGTGATCCCGACCGGCTGTGACGTACGTCATTCCGCCGTCGTTCCCATTCGATAACGACTCGGACACGGGTTGGGCTCGTGGTCCTGCGGGCCCGCACGCATGGTTAGGCTGTCATCTCTGATCGTGAGACGGGGACGATCCCGGGCTCACCCACCACCCTCATCGACAGGAGCGACAGGTGAAGAGTGCGATCAAGTTCACCGCCCTCGCCGGCGCGGCCGCGCTGACCCTCGCGGCGTGCGGAGCGGCCCCGGAGGACACGGCCGACGAGAGCACGGAGACGGGGGCCGAGACCGAGGCCGTCGACTTCTCCCCGTGCATCGTCTCCGACCAGGGCGGCTTCGACGACAAGAGCTTCAACCAGCTCAGCTTCGAAGGCGCCCAGCAGGCGGCCGAGGAGCTCGGCGCCGAGCTGACGGACGTGCAGTCGCAGTCCGAGACCGACTTCCAGCCGAACCTGCAGTCGCTGGTCGACCAGGGCTGCGACGCCATCGTGTCGGTGGGCTTCGCCCTCTCGGCCGACACGGTCGAGTCGGCGAACGCCAACCCGGAGACCCACTACATCCTCGTCGACGACGCCGCGGACAACGACTTCGACGGCGAGACCGACGCGGACAACATCAAGCCGCTGCTGTACAACACGGCCGAGGCCGCGTTCCTGGCGGGCTACCTGTCGGCGGGCTACTCCGAGGCCGGCAAGGTCGGCACCTTCGGCGGCCAGCCGTTCCCGACCGTGACGATCTTCATGGACGGCTTCAAGCAGGGCGTCGAGCACTACAACGAGGTCAACGACGCGGACGTCGAGGTCATCGGCTACTCCGGTGGCGAGGACGGTGCCTTCACCGGCGGCTTCACCGCCAACGAGACGGCCAAGACCACGGCGAAGAACATCCTCGACCAGGGTGTCGACGTGATCCTCCCCGTCGGTGGCCCGATCTACCAGTCGGCCATCGCGGCGATCGAGGACTCCGGGCGCGACGTCGCGCTCGTGGGCGTCGACGCCGACTTCTACGAGACGGACCCGACCACCCAGGAGTACGTGCTGACCTCCATCCTCAAGCGGATGGACGTCTCCACCTACGAGGCCGTCCTCGCGGCGGGTCAGGGCGAGTTCGACCCGGAGACCTACGTCGGCACGCTGGAGAACGAGGGCGTCGGCCTGGCTCCGCTGCACGACTTCGAGGACAAGGTGGACCCGGAGCTCATGACCGAGGTCGACGAGCTGCGCCAGCAGATCATCGACGGCGAGCTCGAGGTCACGTCGTACCTGGCCGAGTGACCGGCTGAGGACCGACTGCCGCGACGGCGGGACACGGTGGGTTCGCCCACCGCGTCCCGCCGTGCGGCGCGGCCTAGGCTGGCCGGCAGAAACGTAAGGAAAGGGCGGCTGACCGCGATGAGGCTCGAGCTGCGTGGGATCACCAAGCGCTTCGGCGCGCTGGTGGCGAACGACCACATCGACCTGGTGGTCGAACCGGGGGAGATCCACTGCCTCCTCGGCGAGAACGGCGCTGGCAAGTCCACGCTGATGAACGTCCTGTACGGGCTCTACGACGCCGACGAGGGCGAGATCCTCCTGGACGGCGAGGTCCAGAACTTCCAGGGCCCCGGCGACGCGATGGGCGCCGGGATCGGCATGGTGCACCAGCACTTCATGCTCGTGCCGGTGTTCTCCGTGGCCGAGAACGTCATGCTCGGCCACGAGACGACGTCGGGCCCGGGCATCCTCGACCTGGCGGCGGCGCGCGAGACCGTCCGCAGCACCGCCGACCGCTTCGGGTTCCACGTGGACCCGGACGCGCTCGTGGAGGACCTGCCCGTCGGTGTCCAGCAGCGCGTGGAGATCATCAAGGCGCTCAGCCGTGACGCCCAGGTGCTCGTCTTCGACGAGCCGACCGCGGTGCTCACACCGCAGGAGACCGACGAGCTGATGGCGATCATGCGTCAGCTCAAGGACGAGGGCAAGGCCATCGTCTTCATCACCCACAAGCTGCGCGAGGTGCGCGAGGTCGCCGACCGCATCACCGTCGTCCGGCACGGCAAGGTCGTCGGCGAGGCCGAGCCGACCGCGTCGGACAACGAGCTCGCCTCGTTGATGGTCGGCCGAGCGGTCCAGCTCACCGTCGACAAGGAGCCCCCGCGGCACGGCGAGAACGAGCTCGCCGTGGAGCACCTCGTGGTCGCGCGCCCGGACGGCCAGGTCGTCGTCGACGACGTCAGCTTCACCGTCCACGGCGGCGAGATCCTCGTGGTCGCGGGCGTGCAGGGCAACGGGCAGACGGAGCTCACCGAGGCGCTCATCGGCCTGTACCCGGACTTCGAGGGGTCGATCCGCCTCGACGGCGAGGAGCTCAAGGGCCGCAGCGTCCGCAAGGTCCTCGACGCGGGAGTCGGCTTCGTGCCCGAGGACCGCAGCACCAGCGGCCTGGTCGGCGAGTTCACCATCGCCGAGAACCTCATCCTCGACCGGACCGACGGCGCACCGTTCGTGCGGGCGGGGTCGCTGCAGCTCGGCCTGCGCGACGAGTTCGCGCGCGAGAAGGTCGACGAGTTCGACGTCCGGACGACGGGTATCGACCTGCCGGTCGGTCGCCTGTCCGGCGGCAACCAGCAGAAGGTCGTCCTCGCGCGGGAGATGTCCCGCGAGCTGCGGCTGCTCGTGGCGGCCCAGCCGACCCGCGGCGTCGACGTCGGCTCCATCGAGTTCATCCACAAGCGCATCGTCGAGACCCGTGACCAGGGGATCCCGGTCGTCGTGGTCTCGACGGAGCTCGACGAGGCGGTGGCCCTCGCCGACCGGATCATGGTCATGTACCGCGGTCGCGTCGTCGGCATCGTGCCCGCCGACACCCCGCGCGACGTGCTCGGCCTCATGATGGCCGGCGTCGCGCCCGAGAGCGAAGGAGACGCCGCGTGAGCGAGACTCCGGACCGGCACTCCGCCGACTCCTCCGACAACCGGCTCGCGGCCGACATGGAAAAGGTCGACCCCGCGGCCGACCCGGGCCTCGCCGAGGCGCTGGAGCAGGACCGCGCCCGCGAGGCCGAGCTCGCCGAGGAGGACGGTCGCTGGCAGGACGCCTTCCACCGGATCATCTCCGGTGGCTGGGCCGTGTCGCTCGGCGCGATCCTGCTCGCCGTCCTCGCCGGGTCGCTGATGATCATCGTCACCGACGAGGCCGTCCAGCAGGCGTCCGGCTACTTCTTCTCCCGGCCCTCCGACACGTTCGCGGCGGTCGGAGAGGCCGTCGGGGGCGCCTACTCGGCCCTCTTCCAAGGGGCCGTGTACAACTTCCAGGCCGAGACGTTCGCCGGAGCCATCCGGCCGCTGACGCAGACGCTGACCAACGCGACGCCGTTGATCGCCGCCGGTCTCGGCGTGGCGATCGCCTTCCGCGCGGGCCTGCTCAACATCGGTGGTCAGGGCCAGATGCTCATGTCCGCTGCTGCGGCCGGCTGGGTCGGCTTCGGCGTCACCGGACTGCCGTTCCCTCTCCACCTGATCCTCGCCCTGGTCGCGGGCATCCTCGCCGGCGCCCTGTGGGCCGGTATCGCGGGTCTGCTCAAGGCACGCACCGGGGCCCACGAGGTCATCGTGACGATCATGCTCAACTACGTCGCGTTCTACCTGCTGTCGTACTTCCTGGCGACGCCCGGGCTGATGCAGGCCCCGGGGTCGGCGAACCCGAAGACCCCGCCGACGCCCGAGTCCGCACAGCTGCCCCCGCTCCTCGGTGAGCGGTACAACCTGCACTGGGGCTTCATCCTGGCGCTGATCGCCGTCGCCGTCGTGTGGTGGATCCTCAACCGCTCGGCCATCGGCTTCTCCTACCGGGCCGTGGGGCAGAACCCGCGTGCTGCGCGGGTCGCCGGCATCGACGTCTCGCGGTCCACCGTCTCGGTGATGCTCGTCGCCGGTGCGCTGGTCGGTCTGGCCGGTGTCACCCAGGTCCTCGGGACCGTGACCACCGGGTTCGGTGCGGACATCGACGCCGGGATCGGCTTCGACGCCATCACCGTGGCCCTGCTGGGCAACTCGAACCCGATCGGCGTGCTCGGTGCGGGCATCCTCTTCGGCGGCTTCAAGGCGGGTGGTTCCGCGATGCAGGCCGCCGAGGGCATCCCCATCGAGATCGTGCTCGTCGTGCAGTCCCTCATCGTGCTGTTCATCGCGGCGCCGCCGCTGGTGCGCGCGATCTTCCGGCTCCCGCAGCCGGGCAGCAAGCCGAAGAAGAAGCGGTCGCAGGCCGCGCGGAAGGAGGTGGCGGCATGACCGCCCCGACCGTGGACGGCGCCACCACGGGTGCGCCGGACGCGCCCCGCACCGTCAGCACCATCTCGTGGAAGACGCCGATCGCCCTGGCCGTCGTGCTGGCGCTGTACGCCCTGCTGATGCTGCTCGCCCCGCGCGAGGGCAGCGCACGCTTCGCCCTGTCCACCCCGACGGACTTCTTCCAGATCCCGGTGTACGTGATCCCGGGCATGGGCACCGCCTGGGTGTGCGCCGCCGTCGCCGCGGCGCTGCTCGTCGTCTCGGTCCTGGCGACCCGTGACGGTCGCCGGACGCCGCTGTGGGTGACCAGCGTGTACGCCGCCGCCCTGCTCTTCGGCTTCCTCGCCTGGGCCGCCGCGGGCAGCCCGCGCGACCTGTCCGTCGTCGGGCTCCTCGGTGGCGCCGTCGCGCTGTCCGTGCCGCTGGTGTACGGCTCGTTGAGCGGTGTCATCGGTGAGCGGTCGGGCACGATCAACATCGCCATCGAGAGCCAGCTCCTGGCCGGTGCGTTCACCGCGGCGGTCGTGGGGTCGCTGACCAACAGCCCGTGGGCCGGGCTGGTGGCGGCCATGATCGCCGCCGCGCTGGTCGGCCTCGTCCTGGCGGTCTTCACGATCACCTACCGGGTGAACCAGATCATCGTCGGTGTGGTCCTCAACGTGCTGGTGATCGGCCTGACGAGCTTCTTCTACTCGCTGGTCCTGGTCCCCAACACCCAGACGCTGAACTCCACGACCCGGTTCGAGCGCCTGCCGATCCCGTTCCTCGAGCGGATCCCCGTCATCGGCCCGGTGCTGTTCGACCAGACGATCGTCGTGTACCTGATGCCCGTCGTCGTCTTCCTCGTCTGGTACGGCCTGTTCCGCACCCGGTGGGGGCTGCGGCTGCGTGCCGTGGGCGAGCACCCGCGCGCCGCGGACACCGTCGGCATCGAGGTGCTGCGCACCCGGTACCGCGCGCTGCTGATCGCCGGTGCCGTGGGCGGCATGGGCGGTGCGTTCTACACGGTGGTCTCCATCAACCAGTTCAACCGCGAGATGACCGCGGGCGCGGGCTTCATCGCCCTGGCCGCGATGATCTTCGGCAAGTGGAACCCCGTCCGGGCGGCCCTGGCCGGCCTGCTCTTCGGGTTCGCCACGAACCTGCAGAACGTGCTCTCGGTCGTCGGGTCGCCGGTGCCGAGCCAGTTCATGCTGATGCTGCCGTACATCGTGACGCTGTTCGCCGTCGCCGGGCTCGTCGGCCGGTCGCGGCCACCAGCAGCGCTGGCCAGGCCGTACACGAAGGAGTAGCGCCGTGACGTCCTCGATCGACTGGGACGCCCTGCGGTCGGCCGCCACGGACGTGACCCGCCACGCCTACGTGCCGTACTCCGGGTACGCCGTCGGCGCGGCGGCGTACGCGGACGACGGCCGGCTGCTGGTGGGCTGCAACGTCGAGAACGCCGCCTACGGCGTCACGCTGTGCGCCGAGTGCTCCCTCGTCTCGGCCCTGGTGACCGGTGGTGGCGGGCGGCTGACCGCCTTCACGTGCGTCGACGCCCGCGGCCGCGTCATCACCCCCTGCGGCCGTTGCCGCCAGCTGCTGTGGGAGCACGGCGGTGCCGACCTGATCGTCGAGACGCCTCTCGGCGTCGTACCCATGTCCGACCTGCTGCCGCAGGCGTTCGGACCGGAGGACCTGGAACGATGAGCGAACCGTTCGACGCCGTCGACGTCATCCGCACCAAGCGGGACCGACACCACCTGTCGGACGCCCAGATCGACTGGGTGATCGACGCCTACACGCGGGGTGTCGTCGCCGAGGAGCAGATGTCCGCCCTCGCGATGGCGATCCTGCTCAACGGGATGAGCCGGGGCGAGATCTCCCGCTGGACGCAGGCGATGATCGCCTCCGGCGAGCGGATGGACTTCTCCTCGCTGACGCGACCGACGGCCGACAAGCACTCGACCGGTGGCGTGGGGGACAAGATCACCCTGCCGCTGGCCCCGCTGGTCGCGGCGTTCGGTGTGGCCGTCCCGCAGCTCTCGGGCCGCGGTCTCGGCCACACCGGCGGCACGCTCGACAAGCTCGAGTCGATCCCCGGGTGGCGCGCCGCGTTGAGCAACGAGGACATGCTCGCCCAGCTCGACGACGTGGGCGCCGTCATCTGCGCCGCGGGTGCGGGACTCGCCCCGGCGGACAAGAAGCTCTACGCGCTGCGGGACGTGACGAGCACCGTCGAGGCGGTGCCCCTCATCGCGAGCTCGATCATGTCCAAGAAGATCGCCGAGGGCACGGGCGCGCTCGTCCTGGACGTCAAGGTCGGCTCCGGCGCGTTCATGAAGGAGCTGGCCCAGGCGCGCGAGCTCGCCCGCACCATGGTCGAGCTGGGCACCGACGCCGGGGTCCGCACCGTCGCCCTGCTGACCGACATGTCGGTCCCGCTCGGGCGCACGGCCGGGAACGCGCTGGAGGTCCGGGAGTCGGTCGAGGTGCTCGACGGCGGCGGCCCGGACGACGTCGTCGACCTGACCGTGGCGCTGGCCGTCGAGATGCTCGCCGCGGCCGGTCGTCCCGCGGACGAGGACGACGTCCGCCGCGCCCTGAGCGACGGACGGGCCATGGACGTCTGGCGGCGCATGATCGCCGCGCAGGGCGGTGACCCGGACGCGCCGCTGCCGACGGCGACGCACCAGCACCAGGTCGTCGCCGACCGTGACGGCGTGGTCACCGAGCTCGACGCCTACGCCGTCGGCGTCGCGGCCTGGCGCCTCGGTGCGGGTCGCTCCCGCAAGGAGGACCCGGTGCAGGCCGGCGCCGGCGTCGAGATCCATGCGCGGCCGGGCGAGCAGGTGGTGGCCGGTCAGCCGGTCCTGACGCTGCACACGGACACGCCCGAGCGGTTCGAGCGTGCCCTGGACGCGCTCGACGGCGGGTGGTCGCTGGGCCCGGTCGGCACGGCCGTGTCGCGTCGTCCGATCGTCCTGGACCGTCTGCACTGAGCCACCTCGCGTCGAGGCGCTCGGCACGACACCATGGGGGCATGAGCACCACCCCGAACGACGCCTGGCGGGACGCGGGTCTGGAGACCCCCGACGACACCACGAGCCTGGTCGAGGAGGCCGGGGCGCCGCCTGCGCAGCCGCAGCACGAGGCCGAGGTCGAGGACTACCACCCGGGCTTCCCCCGGCCGGACCTGGAGGGGTCCGCCAACGAGGCGGACGTGGTCGAGCAGGACATCGAGGTGCCGTCCGACGATCCGGACGACCTCGGCGGCACCGCGTCCGCGTGAGTCCGCTCACGGCGCCGCGGAGGAGTCCTCCGCCGTGCCGTGGGCGCAGGTAGGTTGGGGGCCATGACGCAAGCCCTTCTCGACGCCATCGGCGATCTGCCCAAGGTCCTGCTGCACGACCACCTCGACGGCGGGCTGCGGCCGCAGACGGTGCTCGAGCTCGCGGACGCGGTGGGGCACGAGCTGCCCGCGAACGACGCCGACGCGCTCGCCACCTGGTTCCGCGACGCCGCCGACTCCGGGTCGCTGCCGCGCTACCTCGAGACCTTCGACCACACGATCGCGGTCATGCAGACGCCGGAGGCGCTGGCCCGGGCGGCACGCGAGGCCGTGCTGGACCTCGCCGCGGACGGCGTGGTCTACGCCGAGCAGCGCTGGGCGCCCGAGCAGCACCTGCAGCGGGGGATGTCCCTGCCCGACACCGTGGAGGCCGTGCAGCACGGCATCGACGAGGGTGTGCGCGAGGCGGCCGAGCAGGGCCGGACGATCCGGGTCGGCCAGCTCGTCACCGCGATGCGCCACACCGACCGCTGGGTCGAGATCGCCGAGCTCGCCGTCGCCTACCGCGACGCAGGGGTCGTCGGCTTCGACATCGCCGGGCCCGAGGACGGTTTCGCCCCGGACCGGCACGCCGAGGTGTGGCGCTTCCTGGCGGAGCAGAACTTCCCGACCACGATCCACGCGGGTGAGGCCGCCGGCCTGGAGTCGATCTCCCAGGCGGTGCACCTGGGCCAGGCCGACCGGCTCGGGCACGGCGTGCGGATCATGGAGGACATCGTCTTCTCGGAGCACGACCGGTCCGCCACGCTCGGCCGGCTCGCGCACTGGGTCCGCGACCACCAGATCGCCCTGGAGGTGTGCCCGGTCTCCAACCTGCAGACCGCCGCCGCGCCCGGTGTCACCACGGTCGCCGACCACCCCATCACCCGCCTGAAGGAGCTCGACTTCGCCGTCACGCTCAACACGGACAACCGGCTGATGTCGCGGACGTCGATGTCGCACGAGATGCGGCTGCTCGTCTCGGAGGCGGGCTGGACGATCGACGACCTCGCCGACGTCACCATGACGGCCGCGTGGAGCGCCTTCATCCACCACGACGAGCGGCGCGCGCTCGTCGACGACCTGATCCTGCCCGGCTACCAGAAGATCGAGGGGGCTCTGCGATGAGCACCGAACCCATGACCGACCCGACCGTCCCGACCGACCGTGCCGCGCTGGCCCGCTACGTCGACCACACGCTGCTGAAGCCCGAGGCGACGGCCGCCGACGTCTCCGCGCTGGTCACCGAGGGTGCCGCGCTCGGGGTCTTCTCCGTCTGCGTCTCACCCACCTTCGTCTCGCACGCGGTCGAGTCCGCCGGGGGCCGGCTCGCCGTCGCCACGGTGTGCGGGTTCCCCTCGGGCAAGCACGCCTCGGAGATCAAGGCCGCCGAGGCCGCGCGCTCGGTGCTGGACGGTGCCGACGAGGTCGACATGGTCATCGACATCGGTGCGGCCAAGGCCGGCGGCTTCGACCTCGTCCAGGAGGACATCGCCGCGGTCCGTGCCGCCGTGCCGTCGGACAAGATCCTCAAGGTCATCATCGAGTCCGCCGCTCTCACGGACACCGAGATCGTCGCCGCCTGCCGCGCCGCCGAGGCGGCCGGGGCCGACTTCGTGAAGACCTCCACGGGCTTCCACCCGTCCGGCGGGGCCTCGGTGCACGCCGTCGAGCTGATGGCCGCCACGGTCGGCGGCCGCCTCGGGATCAAGGCGTCGGGCGGCGTGCGCACCCTGGACGACGCGCAGGCGATGATCGCCGCCGGCGCGACCCGGCTCGGACTCTCCGGCACCGGTGCGGTGCTCGCCGGGTTCGACGAGGGCGGTGCGGACGAGGCGCCCGCCGGGACCGACGGCTACTGATCCGGGGCCGCCCCCCGCTGACGGGTCCGCCGCCGGAGGTTAGGCTTGCCTACCATGACTGACACGACGGCGAGCCGCGGTGCTCCGCCCGCGGTCCGGCGCACGCCGAGGACCGCGACGGTCAGCGCCGTGCGCCGGCTGACCCCGCACATGGTCCGGGTGACCCTGTCCGGGGGCGACCTGCCCGACGTCGACCCGACCGGGTGCACCGACCGGTACGTCAAGCTCGTGCTGGGGCCGCCCCCCGTCGAGGGCGCGCGCCCGGTGGTGCGGGCCTACACCATCCGGGCTGTCCGGGGCGCCTCCTGGGACCTGGACGTCGTGGTGCACGGCGACGAGGGCCTCGGCGGGCCCTGGGCCGCCACGGTCCAGCCGGGGGACGAGGTCACGTTCCTCGGACCCGGCGGCGGTTATGCGCCCGACCCCGCTGCTCCCTGGCACCTGCTCGTCGGTGACGAGTCGGCGCTGCCCGCCGTGGCGGCGGCGCTCGAGGCGCTGCCGGAAGGTGTCCGGGCGCACGCCGTCGTCGAGGTGGCCGGTCCGCAGGACGAGCTGCCGGTCGACACGGCGGCGGACGTCACGCTGACCTGGGTGCACCGCGGGACCGCGACGCTGGAGGACACCGTCCGGGGCCTGCACGCGGCCGGCGAGCTGCCCGACGGCGTCCCGCACGCGTTCCTGCACGGGGAGGCCGGCAGCGTCCGCGAGCTGCGCCGGTGGGCCCGCACCGTGCTGGGGGTGCCGCGCGAGCTGCTGTCGGCGTCCGGCTACTGGCGACGTGGTCACGACGACGAGTCCTGGCGCGCCGTGAAGAAGGACTGGAAGTCCGCCGTGGAGCAGGACGACGCCGCCATCGCGGCCACCCCGTCCTGACCGGCCCCGAGGAGATCCCCTCCGTGACCACCCCCTCGTGACCGACGAGCGTGCTCGTTCGGTCCCTCATCTCATCGGATGAAGGACCGAACGAGCACGCTCGTCGGTGACGGTGACGGTGACGGTGACGGTGACGGTGACGGTGACGGTCGGCGGAGGGCGAGTGGCGTCAGAAGCCCAGCGCCGCGTTCATCTCCTTGGCGAGGGAGTTCAGCCGCTCCCGGGCCTCGACCCGGGCCGTGCCGACGTCGAGAGCCGTCGCGTCGACCCCGACGTCCGTGACGACCTCGAGGTAGCACTTCAGCTTCGGCTCCGTGCCCGACGGGCGCACCACGACCCGCGTGTCGTCCTCGGCCAGCAGCAGGACGCCGTCCGTCGGCGGGAGTCCTTCGTAGCCGTCCGCCAGGTCCGCGACGACCCGCACCGGTGACCCCCCGAGCTCGCGAGGCGGTTCGGCGCGGAGCCGTGACACGGCGGCGGGGATCTCGGACAGGTCGCTGAACCGGGCCGAGAGCTGGCCCGTGACGAACAGGCCGTGCGCGCGGGCCACGTCGTCGAGCGCGTCGATGAGCGTGCGGCCCGAGGCCTTGAGCCGTGCGGCCAGGGAGGCCACCACGACGGCGGCGCTGATCCCGTCCTTGTCCCGGACGTGCTCCGGGTCGACGCAGTAGCCGAGCGCCTCCTCGTAGCCGAACACCAGGCCGGGTGCGCGGGAGATCCACTTGAACCCCGTCAGGGTCGTCGTGTGGTCCACCCCGGCGTCGGCGGCGATCCGCGCCAGCGCACGGGAGGACACCACCGAGCTCGCGACCGTCGAACCGGGACGGCCGACCGACCGGGCCACCGCCTCGCTGCCGAGCAGGATGCCGACCTCGTCGCCGTGCAGCATCCGCCAGCCGCTCGACCGTGCGGTCTCCACGCCCTGGTGGGTGCCCTGGGTGATGTCCAGCACCGCGACCGCGCAGCGGTCCGCGTCCGGGTCGTTGGCGATCACCAGGTCGGCGCCGCAGTCGATCGCCAGCCCGAGCGCCAGGTCCATCGCCCCGGCCTCCTCGGGGTTCGGGAACGCGACCGACGGGAAGTCGGGGTTCGGCGCGACCTGCTCCTCGACGGGGATGACGCGCGTGAACCCGGCGTCGCCGAGGGCCCGTGCGAGCATCGGCCCGCCCACGCCGTGCAACGACGTCGTCACGATCGTCAGGTTCGCGGCCGCGTCCGGTGCGGCGGTGCGCAGCGGCGCCAGCGAGGCGAGGTACTCCTGGACGATCTCCCGCCCGAGCACCGTCCACCCGTCGTCGGCGCGGGGGACCTCGTCGGCCGGGCCCACGTCCGTGACGTGAGCCGCGATGCGTTCGTCGTGGGGCGAGACGAGCTGGGCGCCCTGTCCCTCGTCGGTGACGACACGACCCCCGAGGTAGACCTTGTAGCCGTTGTCGGCGGCGGGGTTGTGGCTTGCGGTGACCATCACGCCCGCGTCGGCGTCCAGGCGCCGGACGGCGTAGGCGAGGACCGGCGTGGGCAGCGCGGCCGGCAGGAGCAGGACCTCGACGCCGGCGGCGGTGAGGACCGCGGCGGTGTTCCGGGCGAAGGTCGCCGACCGGTGGCGGGCGTCGTAGCCGACCACGACGCGCGGACCGGCACCGGGGCCGAGCGTGTCGTGCAGGTAGGCGCCCAGCCCGGCCGCGGTACGCACCACGACGGCGCTGTTCATGCGGTTGGGGCCGGCCGCCATCGTGCCGCGCAGACCGGCCGTGCCGAACTCCAGGGTGCCGTCGAACCGGTCCCGCAGGTCCGCCAGCGCCGACGGGTGCCGGGTGCCGCCGTCGGCGGAGGCGTACCCGACCAGGCGGGTCAGCTCGTCGACGTCCGTGTCGTCGATGTCGTGTCGAATCCAGTGCTCGACGCGGACGAGCAGCTCGTCCAAGGACTCCGTCATCCTGGTCTTCCCCCTAGATCTCGCGGACGATGCGGGCCAGCAGGTCGCTGATCCGCGGGCCGGCGGCCTGTCCGGCCTCGAGCACCTCGGCGTGCGACAGCGGGTGCGGGCTGACACCGGCTGCGAGATTCGTCACCAACGAGATCCCCATCACCTCCATGCCGGCGTGCCGCGCCGCGATCGCCTCCAGCGTGGTGGACATCCCCACGAGGTCGGCGCCCAGCACGCCGGCCATCCGCACCTCGGCGGGCGTCTCGTAGTGCGGGCCGGGGAACTGGGCGTACACGCCCTCCGGCAGCTCCGGGTCGACGGTCCGCGCCAGGTCGCGCAGCCGCGCCGAGTACACCTCGGTGAGGTCGACGAAGGTGGCCCCCTCCAGCGGGGAGGTGGCGGTCAGGTTCAGGTGGTCCTTGATCAGCACGGGCTGCCCGGGGCGCCAGGCCATGTGCAGGCCGCCGCACCCGTTGGTCAGGACCGCCGTCGTGCAGCCGGTGGCCGCCGCGGTCCGCACGCCGTGCGCGACGCGCCGGACCCCACGGCCCTCGTACAGGTGGGTACGTCCGCCGATGACGAGCGCGTTGCGGGTGGAACCGTCCGGCCGCTCGACCCGGATCGAGCGGGTCGTGGCGACGTGCCCGTCCACCGAGGGCCGCGCGAACCCGGGGATCTCGTGGGTGGGGAACTCGGCCACGACGTCGCCGACCAGCTCGGCGGCGCCGCCCCAACCGGACCCGAGGACGAGCGCGACGTCGTGGCCGCTGACGCCCGTGACCTCGGCGATGTGGTCGGCTGCTGCGCGGGCGACGTCGAACGGGTCGGTGGCCGGATCGTCGAGATCCGGCGTCGTAGCAGGTGTGGTGCTCATGGACCCGAGGGTATCCCTGCGAACGGCGGTCCGCCGGTGCTGCCACAATGGCACCCGTGATGGCCGAGAAGACTGCCCCTGCCGGACCCAACCGCACCGTCGTCGTCATCGGCGGCGGCCCCGGAGGCTACGAGGCCGCGCTCGTGGCCCGACGTGCGGGAGCCGAGGTGACGGTGGTCGAGCGCCACGGGCTCGGCGGCGCGGCCGTGCTGACCGACGTCGTCCCCTCCAAGACGCTGATCGCCACCGCCGAGTGGCTCACGTTCGCCGAGTCCGCCCCCGAGCTCGGCATCCGCACCGGTGGGTCCCCGGTCGTCCCCGGGGACGACCAGGAGACCCGGCGGGCGCTGGTCGACCTGGAGGCCGTCAACGCCCGGGTGCTGGCCCTGGCGGCCGCCCAGTCGTCCGACATCCGGTCCCGTCTCGAGCGTGAGGGCGTCGTCGTGGTGGAGGGCTCCGGGCGTCTCGACGGCCCCAGCCGGGTGGTCGTGACCCCGTCCGCCGGCGGCGCCGAGCAGACCCTGGACGCCGACATCGTGCTGCTCGCCACCGGCGCCACGCCGCGCACGCTGCCGACGGCCGAGCCGGACGGCGAGCGCATCCTCACCTGGACCCAGCTGTACGACCTCGACGAGCTGCCCGAGCGGCTCATCGTCGTCGGGTCGGGCGTCACCGGCGCCGAGTTCGCCGGGGCGTACCAGGCGCTCGGGTCCGACGTCGTGCTCGTCTCCTCGCGCGACCGGGTGCTGCCCGGTGAGGACGAGGACGCCGCCGAGCTGCTCGAGGGCGTGTTCCGGTCCCGCGGCATGACCGTGATGTCGCGCTCGCGGGCCGCCGCCGCCGAGCGCACCGAGGACGGTGTCGCCGTCACGCTGGAGGACGGCCGCGTGGTCGAGGGCTCCCACGTCCTTATCGCCGTCGGCGGCGTGCCGAACACCGAGGGGCTCGGGCTGGCCGAGGCCGGCGTCGACGTGCGCCCGTCCGGTCACGTCGACGTCGACCGCGTCTCGCGCACCTCGGTGCGCGGCGTCTACGCCGCGGGCGACTGCACGGGGGTGCTGCCGCTGGCGTCCGTCGCGGCCATGCAGGGCCGGGTCGCGATGGCGCACGCTCTGGGCGACGCCGTCGCGCCGCTGCGTCTGGGCACGGTGGCCGCCAACATCTTCACCGCCCCGGAGATCGCCACGGTGGGCGAGTCCGAGGCCCGGCTGCGCGAGCGCGGGTCGCGCTACATCACCACGACGCTGCCGCTGGCGCGCAACCCGCGCGCGAAGATGCACGGGGTGCACGACGGCTTCGTCAAGCTGTTCGCCCACCCGGAGGCCGGGGTCGTGCTCGGCGGCGTCGTCGTGGCCCCCCGCGCCAGCGAGCTGATCTTCCCGATCACGCTGGCGGTCTCCCACCGGCTCACGATCGACGACGTCGCGGACGCGTTCACCGTCTACCCGTCGCTCACGGGCACGATCGGGGAGACCGCACGGGTCCTGCACGGCCAGCTGACGGACTGACCCGGGGCCGTCGGCGATGCGGAACCGCCCCCTTCGCCGTCGTCGGCAGGCGAACCGGCGACGGGAAGGGGGCGGCGTCGTGCGGGCCGGACCTCCCCGGCTCCTGATGCGGTGTCCGTGTCCCTACGCGTTCTTGCCGTGGCCGACAGGTGCTCCGAACGAGAACGACTCGTCGCCGAACGAGTAGAACGCCCCGCTCGTCTCGTCCTCGATGGAGATGTTGGTCCAGGTGCCGGCGGTCAGCGTGGAGGTCTGTCCGCCGGGGCACTCCAGGACGTCGGCGGCCGGGACGACCGCGAGGGTCACCGAGCCGACGATCTGCCCGTTCTTCCCCGCGGTGAACGTGTCGCTGCCGGAGACCTGCGTGGTGATCATGGTCTTCTTCGGGTCGGCCGGGTTGTTGCCCCCGCCGTTGATGCACTGGTACGTCGCCTCGAGATCGGCGTACGCGGTGATCGTCTCGACGGCGCCGCTCGGAAGACCTGCTTCCTTGAACGAGACCGTGAGGTCGAAGTCGCCGTCGACGGACGCCTCCATGAAGTTCCCGATGAAGTGCGGGTTGCCGTTGGGTGCGGCCAACGCCGGACTCGCGGTGATCAGCAAGGCTGCCCCTGCCGCTGCCAGGGCAGCGGCGACTCGCTGGGTGAACATGGTCGATTCCTCTCCAGGGAACCGCTGATACCTGGGCGTCCCCGGACCCGGCCGACGCCCCCGTTGCGTCGATGCGGATTCCCTCTATCACATTACGCCGGGCTCCGCAGGACTTCTAGAGGCGAGCTCGCCCGGCCGCACCGTGTGCTCCCCGCGGCCCGGCCCTAGCCCGCCGTCCCGTCGGCGCCCTCGACGGTCACCAGGAGCGGCCGGTGGTCGGAGGCGACGACGTCCAGCACCTCGAACGACGTGACCGTCAGGTCCGCGGAGACGAAGACCCAGTCCACGCGGTAGCGGGGAGCAGCGGCCGGCGAGGTCAGCGCGGCCGGGTCGCCGGCGGCGTCCTGGGCACTGACCAGCCCGGCGTCGTCGAGGACCCCGAGCTCGGGCCAGCCGGGTTCGGCGTTCAGGTCGCCGGCCAGCAGGTAGGGTCCGTCGACCGGCTCGGCGGCGATCAGGGCCTCGAGCTGGTCGCGCCGGGTCGCCCCGTTCTCCTCGCGATGCTGCAGGTGCGTGACCACGACGCGGACCTGCTCGGTGCTCGCCGGCCCGGCCGTGTCGAGCGGACGGAACGTCGCGGCCAGCGCGGACCGGTCCTGCGGGCCCTCCCCGTACGGCAGCTCGACGCGCTCCACGTCGCTCGCCGTGACGCGGGCCGGGTCCCACAGCAGCGCGTTGCCGAACCGCCGGTCCGCCGCGGGGACGAACGCGTGCTCCAGGCCCGTCTCGTGAGCCAGGAAGGTCAGCATGTCGGCCCCGCCGCCGACCACCCAGCCGCGGGAGACCTCCTGCAGAGCGACGACGTCGGCGCCGGAGGAGCGGATGACCTCGGCCATCTCGCCGAGGCGCACCGACGGGTCGGCGCTGACGCCGTAGTGCACGTTCCAGGACAGCACGGTGAGCTGCCCGCGGTCCGCCGGGCCGGGAGCGGTCGTACCGTCGCGGCCCGTGCCCGCGGTGGCCGTCACCACGACGCCGACCACCGCCAGCGCGGCCACCGCACCGGTGAGCAGGGGCCCCGCGGTCGGGGTCAGGCGGGCCAGCCGGCGTGAGCCGATGAGGGAGGGCAGGGCGACCGTCGCGGCGGTGACCACGGGCACCAGGCCGGCGGGCACCGGCAGGGGGACGTCGAAGTGCACCTGGTAGAGCAGCAGGGGCAGCGCCGTGCCCAGGCCGGTGGCCGCCGTGACCCCGACCAGCCGCCGGCCGCCGAGGTCCCGGGCCGGTCGCGACCACGCGGCGGTCAGCGTCCGGGCCCCGGCGGCGGGCAGCACCGCCGCCACGAGGAGCAACGTCACCGACCAGACCACCGGCGGGTCGGCGAGGCGGGGCACGGTGAGGAACAGCAGCCAGGTGCCGCCGACGAAGGTCACGGCGGACGCCCACGGCCCGACGACGGGGCGGTGCACGGACAGCGCGACCCCGACCGCGAGGGCTGCGAGAGCCGTGCCGGCCGCCGCGACCGCCATCGGCAGCTCGGTGGTCGCGGCGACGAACGCCGGGTTCGCGAACGACTGCACCCCGAGGGCGACGAACGGCCCGAGCAGCCACAGCCCCCGGGCGCCCGGCCGTGCCGGGCCGCGGCGCAGACGCACCGCGGTCCACAGGGCTCCGGCGCCGAGAGCGGCCGTGACGGTCCAGCCCGCCACGTCCGCGCGCCAGACGGCGTCCCAGGTGTCCAGCAGCACGAGCACGGCGGCGGAGCCGAGCAGACCCAGCGTCACGCCGCGGGCCACGAGGGAGCCCGGCGCGGGGGCGCGGTCCTGCCCGGTGCGGGCGGCCGCGGGCGGAGTCCCGGAGGCGAGCGCGGCGACCAGGACGAGCGTGCCGAGGCCGAGGGCGACGGTGCCCAGCCCGCCGTAGAACCGGACCACGCCCAGCTCGGGGGCCAGCGGCACGGCGGCGATCCGCGTCCCGAGCAGCTCGAGGGCGAGGCGCGCGGCCACCAGCACGGACACCGCGACCAGCACGGTGCGCCCCGTGACCGGCCGGCCGAGGGTCAGCGCGGCGACGACGACCGTCGGCGCGAGGTACGTGACCAGTGCGGCGACCGACGCCGTGGCGACGCCGTCGGCCAGGGCGCGGTCGAGCAGCGGTCCGCTCGCCCGGACGAGCTCGGCGACCACCGCCGTGACCAGCGCGAGCAGCACGAGCAGGTGCCGGTCGCGCGAGGTCGGGTTCACCCTCGGGAGGCTATCGCGAGCAGGCGCGGCACGGCCTCGGCGAACGCGGGGTGCAGCGGCAGCTCGGCCAGGGCCGGGACCGGCACCCAGGCCACCTCGATGCTCTCGTGGTCGGTCGCCGCCGGGACCAGCTCGACGCCGTCGGCCACGTGACCGACCACGGTGGTGTAGGTCCACACCCCGTGGTCGAGCACGTGCTCGCCGACGACGAGCACCCCGGCCGGGTCGATCCCGGCCTCCTCGGCGGCCTCGCGCAGGGCACCCGCCTCGGGGGACTCGGTCGGGTGGACGGCTCCGCCCGGGATGCCCCACGTGCCGCCCTCGTGGGACCACGTTGCGCGGTGCTGCAGGACGACGTGCGTGGCCTCGCCGGAGGAGTCGACGTCGCGGCGCACCAGGAAGAGCCCGGCGGCGCCGTGCAGGCCCCAGTGCCGGTGGTCACCGCAGACCACCCAGCCGTCACCGGGGTGACGGTGGTGCGCAGGACCGGGCAGCACGGGACGCACCGGTCAGGAGATCTCGCAGATCGCGGTGCCCGCCGAGACGCCGACGCCCGGTGCCAGGGTCAGCGCGGTCACGGTGCCCGCGCGGTGGGCCGTGATGGGCTGCTCCATCTTCATGGCCTCGAGCACCACCACGAGGTCGCCCTCGGCCACCTCGTCCCCCTCGGTGACGGCGACCTTGACGATGGTTCCCTGCATGGGCGAGGCGAGGGTCGTGCCGGCGTTGCCGCCGCCGGTCGGGCGCCCGTTGCGCCGCGCGCGGCGCGCCGGGCGTGCGGCGTCGGCGCGTCGGGCACGGCCGGCGGCCATGCCCAGACCGGCCGGCAGCACGACCTCGAGCCGGCGCCCGCCGACCTCGACGACGACGCGTTCCGGCGCCTCCTCGACCGCGTCCTCGGTCTCGGCGGCAGGTGCGGCGCCGGTGGGGGACAGGGACGGGAGCGTGTCGGCGAAGTCGGTCTCGATCCAGCGGGTGTGCACGGCGAAGTCCTCGCCGCCGGACGGCACGAAGTCGGGGGCCTCCAGCACGGCGCGGTGGAACGGGACCACCGTGGGGATGCCGGCGACCTCCAGCTCGCGCAGCGCGCGGCGGGCGCGCTGCACGGCCTGCGTGCGCGTGGCGCCGGTGACGATCAGCTTCGCGATCATCGAGTCGAACAGGCCCGAGACGCTGTCACCCTCGACGACGCCGGTGTCGACACGCACGCCCGGCCCGGACGGCCAGCGCAGCGTCGACACGGTGCCCGGTGCCGGCAGGAACCCGGCAGCCGGGTCCTCGCCGTTGATCCGGAACTCCAGGGAGTGGCCGCGCACGGTCGTGCTGTCGTAGCCGAGCTCCTCGCCGGCGGCGATCCGCAGCTGCTCGCGCACCAGGTCGATGCCCGTGACCTCCTCGGTGACCGGGTGCTCGACCTGCAGGCGGGTGTTGACCTCGAGGAACGACAGCGTGCCGTCGGTGCCCACGAGGAACTCGCAGGTGCCGGCGCCCACGTACCCGGCCTCGCGCAGGATGGCCTTCGACGCCCGGTCGAGCTCGGCCTCCTGCTCGGCGGTGAGGAACGGCGCGGGGGCCTCCTCGACGAGCTTCTGGTGGCGGCGCTGCAGCGAGCAGTCACGGGTGGAGACCACCACGACGTTGCCGTGGGTGTCCGCGAGGCACTGCGTCTCCACGTGCCGGGGCCGGTCCAGGTAGCGCTCGACGAAGCACTCGCCCCGGCCGAAGGCGGCGACGGCCTCGCGCACGGCGGAGTCGTACAGCTCGGCGATCTCGTCGTCCGTGCGCGCCACCTTCAGGCCGCGGCCGCCGCCGCCGTAGGCGGCCTTGATGGCGATCGGCAGCCCGTGCTCGGCGGCGAAGGCGCGGACCTCGGCCGCGTCCGCCACCGGGTCGGCGGTGCCGGGCACCAGCGGCGCGCCGGCCCGCTGGGCGATGTGCCGGGCGCTGACCTTGTCGCCGAGGGACTCGATGGCGGCGGGCGGCGGGCCGATCCAGGTGAGTCCGGCGTCGATGACGGCCTGGGCGAACCCGGCGTTCTCGGACAGGAACCCGTAGCCGGGGTGCACGGCGTCGGCGCCCGAGCGGCGGGCGACGTCGAGCAGCTTGTCCACGTCCAGGTAGGTGTCGGCGGCGCGAGCGCCGTTCAACGCGAACGCCTCGTCGGCGAGCCGGGCGTGCAGCGCCTGCCGGTCCGGGTCGGCGTAGACCGCGACGGAGGCGATGCCGGCGTCGGCGCAGGCACGGGCGATGCGGACGGCGATCTCACCACGGTTGGCGATGAGGACCTTGCTGATGGAGGGCACGGCTCACGGTAACGCGCACCGACCGCTCAGCCCGTACTCCCCGCGCCCTCGGGGAGAAGTCTGTGCCGGGTGCCAACGCCGGTCACGGCCGTTTGTGCACATCCCACATGGACCGGGGGTCCGGGGGCCCGGGGGAGGGGCGTGCGTTGGCGGTTTCGTCAGGCTCCGGTGCCGTTGCGCAGGGTGTGCCACCGCACGTCGATCTCCGCCAGCAGCGCGCGCAGCAGCGGCAGGGACACCCCGACCACGCCGTGGTGGTCGCCCTCGAGCCGCTCGACGTACGGGCCGCCGAGACCGTCGATGGTGAAGGCGCCCGCCACGTGCAACGGTTCGCCGGTGGCGACGTAGGCGTCGATCTCCTCGTCGTCGAGGTCGGCGAACCAGACCGTCGTCGAGCTCGTGGCGCCGAGAGTCGCGCCGGTGCCGCCGTCGTCCGGGTCGCGGGCGTCGACGACCCAGTGGCCGCTGTGCAGCACACCCGACCGGCCGCGCATCGTGCGCCAGCGCTCGCGTGCCTCGTCCGCGTCGGCCGGCTTGCCGACGACCTCGCCGTCGATCTCCAGCATCGAGTCGCAGCCCAGCACCAGGCCGTCGGTGTCGCCCGCGTCGCCCTCCTCGATCCGGCGGGCCACCTCCTCGGCCTTGGCCTGGGCCAGGACGAGCACGGCGTCCGACGGCGGCAGGTCCGGGTAGCGTTCCCGGGCCGCGGCGAGCACCGCGTCCTCGTCGACGCCGCTCACCAGCACGGCAGGGTCGACGCCGGCGCTGCGCAGGGTGGAGAGGCGGGCGGGGGACTGGCTGGCCAGGACGAGTCGCGTCACGCTCGGCACCCTACCCGCCCCACCCCCGACGTTGTGGGCATGAGATCTGCAGCCCTCGTCGGCGGCGGGGCCGCAGATCTCATGCCCACGACGTCCGGAGCGACGTCAGGTGAGCAGGGCGGCCGCGGCGATCATCACCACGGGCGAGGCGAGGGTCGTCATGAGCACCGTGTCCCGGGCCAGCACCTCGCCCCGCCGGAACCGGGCCGCGTAGTTGTAGATGTTCTGCGCCGCCGGGAGGGCCGCGAGCGTCACCGCCGTCGCGACCGCCTCGTCGTCCAGGCCGAACCCGAACCGGGCGACGGCGAACGCGACCGCGGGCATG
Organism: Isoptericola sp. b515; assembly: GCF_030588125.1. Classification (NCBI taxonomy): domain Bacteria; kingdom Bacillati; phylum Actinomycetota; class Actinomycetes; order Micrococcales; family Promicromonosporaceae; genus Isoptericola; species Isoptericola sp. b515. The sequence goes on from NZ_JAUQYR010000002.1 coordinate 332,814, forward strand.
ACCAGCGCCTTGAGCACGGTCGCCACGACCACGGGCGCCCGGCCCTCCTCGCCGCGCAGCGGCCGCGAGCCGTGCAGGGACATGCCGAACGCCAGCAGGATCATCGGCACCGCGGCGCCGCCGAGGATCTCCAGCGGGGCCAGCACGACGTCGGGGACCGTCACGCCGGTCAGGGAGACCGCCGCCCCGGCCAGGGCGCCCAGGATGATGGGGTTGCGCACCGGCTGGCTGAGGACGAACCCGAGCGACACCCGTCGGCTGGTGGCCGAGTCCAGCAGGAGCAGCACCAGCGGCGAGACGATGAGCAGCTGCAGGCCGATGATCGGCACCACCGCCGTGGCGTCGCCGATGACGTACGCGGCCACCGGCAGGCCGATGTTGCCGGCGTTGACGTACCCCGATCCCAGCGCGCCGATCGCGGTCTCGGGGACCTGCAGCCGCCACCAGAGGCGGTTGACGACCACGAACACGCCGGCCGCCGTCAGCGCCGCGACGAGCTGGACGAGCAGCGGGGCCCCCAGCAGCCGGCCCAGGTCGGCGTCGGCCACGATCGTGAACAGCAGGGCCGGGGAGGCGATGAAGAACCCGACCCGGTTCAGCGCCTCCCGGGCGTGGACCCCACCGATCCGCAGCCGGGCGGCGACGTAGCCCGCCGCGACGACGAACCCGATGATCGCGAAGCCGGTGAGGACCCCCTGCACGTCAGGCGAGCGAGGAGCGCAGCACGTCCAGCCCGACCGACCCCAGACCCAGCGCCCGGGCGTGGAAGGCCCGCAGGTCGAACTCCTCGCCCCGGGCCTCCGCCGCCGCGCGGTGCTCGTCGCGGATCTGCTCCCACAGCCGCTGGCCGACCTTGTACGACGGCGCCTGTCCCGGCCAGCCGAGGTAGCGGTCCAGCTCGAAGCGCAGGAAGTCCGCGTCCATGTCCGCGTTCGAGGTCAGGAAGTGCCAGGCCTTCTCGGCGTCCCAGGTGCCGCCGCCCCACTCCTCCGGGCACGGCTTGCCCAGGTGCACGCCCAGGTCGAGGACGACGCGGGCCGCCCGCAGCCGCTGGGCGTCGAGCATGCCGAGGCGGTCACCCGGGTCGTCCAGGTGCCCGAGGTCGGCCATGAGGCGCTCGGCGTACAGCGCCCAGCCCTCGCCGTGGCCGGAGACCCAGCAGGCCAGGCGGCGCCACCGGTTCAGCGTGTCCGACGCGGACACCGCCGCGGCGCACTGCAGGTGATGCCCCGGCACCCCCTCGTGGTAGACGGTCGTCGTCTCGCGCCAGGTCGTGAACTCCGTGACGCCCGGCGGGACCGACCACCACATGCGGCCCGGACGGGAGAAGTCGTCGCTCGGCGGGGTGTAGTAGATGCCCCCGGTCTGGGTGGGCGCGATGCGGCACTCGACGGTCCGGACCGGGCCCTCGATGTCGAAGTGCGTGCCGGCCAGGGCCTCGATCGCCGCGTCGGCGGTGGTCTGCATCCAGGTGCGCAGCGCGTCGGTGCCGTGCAGCTGCCGCTCGGGGTCGGCGTCCAGCACCGCGACGGCGTCGGTGACGGTCGCGTCCGGGCCCGCGATCTCCCGGGCGACGGCCTCCTGCTCGGCCACGATGCGGGCCAGCTCGGCCAGCCCCCACTCGTAGGTCTCGTCCAGGTCGACCGTGGCGCCGAGGAACGCGCGGGAGGCCAGCGCGTAGCGCTCGCGGCCCACGGCGTCGTGCTCCGGGGCCTGCGGTGCGAGCTCGTGCTCCAGGAAGTCCGCCAGCTCGCCGTAGGCCGCGCACGCGGCGGCGGCACCCCGCTCCAGCTCGGCCCGCACGAGGCTGCAGGCGGCCGAGTCGTCCAGCACGCGTGCGGCGTCGTCACCCCGCACCAGGGCGGTGAACGTCGACTCCGGACCCGCGAGGTCGCGGGCCTGCCCGATGGCGGCGCGCACCTGACGGATCGCCGCCACGCGGCCCCGCTCGGCGCTCCAGCGCAGCGACGCGGTGTAGCCGGCCAGCGCCTCCGGGACGGCGTTCAGCCGCGCGGCGATGTTCTCCCAGGCCTCCACGGTCCCGGTGGGGACCACGTCGAACACGTCGCGCAGCTCCTGGACCGGGGAGGCGATGTTGTTCAGCATCGCCTGCACCTCGCCCGCGGCGTGCAGCTCGAGGCCCAGGCCGATGCGCTCGCGCATCGCCGCCAGGGTGACCCGGTCCACGTCGTCGACGGGTGCCTCGCCGGCGGCCTCCAGCTCGTCGAGCTCACGCAGGATCGCGCGGTCCAGGTCGGCACGTGCCTCGTGACCGGCGGGCGAGAAGTCCGGCAGCTCGTGGTCGTGCCCGGGCAGGCCCATGAACGAGGCCGCGACCGGGTCGAGCGCGGCGGACCGCAGGACGTAGGCGTCCGCGGCGGCGTCGAGAGCGGTGGGGGTGCGGGGCGTGGTGGCGCTCGAGGTGGCGGCGCCGAGGGTGTCGTGGGTCACCCGACCGAGGCTATCCCAGCGTGTCGAGGGGATTCGCTCCGGTCGTCCCCCGCCGTGGTCGCGGTGAGCAGCGCGCGGAGCCGTCGGCGGTGCTCCGTCGCCAGGCCGACGACGTCGAACGCCTCCTCGGTGCGTGCCGCCACCTCGGCGACGAGCGGCGTCGTGCGTGACACCCAGGACTCCACCTGTGCCGTGGTCCACGTCTGCTGCCGGTCCGCCGTCGGTGCGTGGGACGGTCGGCCCGCCATCGCGCGGACGGACGCGGCGTAGTCGTCGGCCACGTCGTCCGGGGAGACACCCGCGTGCCCCAGCAGCAGGGCGCTGATCATGCCCGTGCGGTCGCGTCCCGCGGAGCAGTGCACGAGCACCCCGGGCCCGGCGTCCGCGACCGCCTCGAGGGCGGTGCGCACGAGGTCCGGCAGGATCCGCCAGTTGTGCGGCCAGTACTCCGGGGAGTCGAGGATCGGGAAGCAGGTCCGGCGGAACTCGGGGTCGGCGCGGTCCTCGGTGGGTGCCGCCACCATCGTGACGCCGTCGTGCGCCGTCCGCGGGACCACGGGGTCGCCGTCGCGGGGGCCGACCTCGTCGGCGCAGCGCAGGTCCACGACGGTGCGCACGCCCCAGGTACGGGCCGCCGTCCAGCCCGCCGCCGTGAGCCGTTCACGGCGCGGCCCGCGGGCGACCCGCCCCGTCAGCGTCCGGCCCGTCGGTGACAGTGGCGTCACCAGACCTCCGAGGTCACGGACGTTCGGGCAGCCGTCCCAGGGCAGGTCACGCATCGCGGCACCCTACCGGGCACAGGTCGAGCGTCTCTGCTGTGCCGGACCACAGGTCGTGCGGCACGAACAGAGACGCTCGATCACGAGGGCGAGAGGAACCTCACGCCGGCGGCGGTGTGCGGTCTTCGTAGCGCTCCACCCGGTGGTGCGTGCGCTGCCGGTTCTGGACCAGCCCGAGGATCAGCGCCAGGATCCCCGCCGCGATGCAGATGTACCCGACGATGTTGAGGTTGACGACCTCCCAGGTGTCGGGCGCGATCGCGAAGGCGAGGATCGCCCCGACCACGATGAGGAAGATTCCGCTTCCGATGCCCATCGGCACTCCTCCGTTCCCGGACGCCGGTGCGTCCGTCGCCCCGATGGTTGCCGAGATGTCGCATCTTCGCGACACGAGGGCGCGGGGGAAGACGCCGTCAGCGGGTCCGGCGGCGGACCTGGTCGGCCCAGTCGCGGTGGTAGCGGGCCACGACGTCGTCGGAGCCCGGGGCCCACCACACGGCGACGGGATCGCCCGGGCGCGGGCCGAGGGGGTCGCCGTCGGACACGAGCAGCGACCACGTGTCCTCGGCCGTGTCGCCGTCGCGGGGGTAGCTGAGCAGTCCCCGCAGCATGACGCCGTCGCCGACGGGACGTTCGGTGACCGTCACCGAGCCCGTCGTCGACCGGGCGTCCCGGCGCAGCGCCTCCACGCCCCGGGTCTCGCGGGCGAGCCGCTGGTCGTCGCGGTAGCGGACCAGGGCCGCCACGGCGGTGACGGCCAGCAGGGCGAGCAGGGCCAGCATCAGGCCGAGCTCCAGCTCGCCCGAGGGGTTCTCGACCAGGCGCTGCGTCGCGTACACGCCGGCGGTCGCCGCCAGGGCGGGGGCCCACAGCCAGCGGCGCAGCCAGCCGGGCCGCTCGGGGGTCGGCAGGTCGCCCAGGGGTGCCTCGACGGCGGCGGCCGACCCGGCCTGCTCCCAGCGCACGCTCACGACCGGAAGCTCCAGCGCCAGGCGTCCACGTTGTGGCGTCCGGACCGGCCGCCGAAGCTGCGGGCCGTGGCCGCACCGTTGCCGCGCAGGTTCCGGGCCCGGTTGGTCCACTCGTCCACGGGCGCGACGTCGTCCGGCAGGTCGTCCTGCGCCGACACGGCCGCCAGACCGGCCACGAGCGCGGCGACCTCGAGATCGTCGGGCGCCCCGCGCACCACGCGTACCTGGGGGGTCATGCGTCCTCCTCGTCGTCGGGGTCGTTGCCGAAACCCGGGGCCAGGCCGCGCGAGGCGGCCCACTCCATCACCTGGTACCCGCCGTCGGTCATCCGTGTCGCCGCGTCCTGACCGGCCTCGTCGAGCAGCTCGATGACGCCGTCGAGCGTCATCGACGCCCCGGGCGGCGGGTCGGCGACGACGAAGCCCAGGTAGAACACCTCCGCGGAGACCGTCCCCTCGGGCAGGTCCTCCTCGTCGGTCGCGGGCCGGCTGCCGGGCTCCGGCTCCCAGACCGACGTCGTCAGGTCCGGGTGCATCCCGAGCGCGTCGTGCAGCGTGTCGAACAGGGCGGCGTTGAGCGTGCCGACCTGGTTCTCCAGCGCGAGGATCCGCGGGTCCTCGTCGGCCTCGGTGGCGCCGAACTCGGCCCGCACCCCGACGGCCGCGTCGACGTACCGGTGCAGCGCCTCGGCGAGCGAGTCCACGGCGCGGTGCATCGGGTCCGGGTCGACGTCGCCCAGCGGCGCCGGTCCGTGGGTGGCGTCCTCGTGGCTCATCGCTCGATCTTCTCAGACACGTCCCTCACAGGGGGATGTTGCCGTGCTTCTTCGGCGGCAGGCTGGCGCGCTTGGTGCGCAGGGCACGCAGCGACCGGACCACCTGGACGCGGGTCTCCGAGGGGCGGATCACCGCGTCGACGTAACCGCGCTCGGCCGCGTCCCACGGGTTGACGATCGCGTCGGTGTACTCGTCGGTGAGCCGGGTCCGCTCGGCCTCGACGTCCTGCCCGTCCGCCGCCGCGGTCTTCAGCGCCCGCCGGTGCAGGATGTTCACCGCCCCCGAGGCGCCCATGACGGCGATCTGCGCCGTCGGCCACGCGAGGTTGACGTCGGCGCCGAGCTGCTTGGAGCCCATGACGATGTACGCCCCGCCGTACGCCTTGCGGGTGATCACGGTGACCAGCGGCACCGTCGCCTCGGCGTAGGCGTAGATGAGCTTGGCGCCGCGGCGGATGATGCCGTCGTGCTCCTGGCCGACACCGGGGAGGAACCCCGGCACGTCGACGAAGGTCAGGACCGGGATGTTGAACGCGTCGCAGGTGCGCACGAAGCGGGCGGCCTTTTCCGAGGCGGCGATGTCCAGGGTGCCGGCCATCGACTGCGGCTGGTTGGCGATGACCCCGACGCTCTGACCCTCGACGTGGCCGAACCCGACGAGCACGTTCTGCGCGTACAGCGGCTGCACCTCGAGGAACGAGTCCGGGTCCAGGACCGTCTCGATCACCGTGCGCATGTCGTACGGCTGGTTGTCGCCGTCCGGGACGATCGCGTCCAGCGCCTCGTCGTCCGGCGTGGCCTCCAACGCGGTCTCCTCCTCGGGCGGGAACGTGGGCGCGTCCGAGAGGTTGTTCTGCGGCAGGTACCCCACCAGGTGGCGCACGTAGTCGATCGCGTCGTCCTCGTCGGCACCCAGGTAGTGCGCGACGCCGGAGGTGGCGTTGTGCGTGTGCCCGCCGCCGAGCGTCTCGAAGTCCACGTCCTCGCCGGTGACGGTCTTGATGACGTCCGGGCCGGTGATGAACATGTTCGACGTCTGGTCGGCCATGACGATGAAGTCGGTCAGCGCCGGGGAGTACACGGCGCCGCCGGCGCTCGGCCCCAGGATGAGCGAGATCTGCGGGACGACGCCCGAGGCCGCGACGTTGCGGCGGAACATCTCGGCGAACTGCGTCAGCGCGGCCACACCCTCCTGGATGCGGGCCCCGCCACCGTCGGAGATGCCGATGATCGGCACCCCGATCCGCAGCGCGAGGTCCTGGACCTTGGCGATCTTCTCGCCGTGCACCTCGCCGAGGGACCCGCCGAAGACGGTGAAGTCCTGGGAGAACACGCAGACCTGGCGGCCGTCGATGGTGCCGTGCCCGACCACGACACCGTCGCCGGGCAGGCGCTTGCTGTCCATGCCGAAGTTGCGGCTGCGGTGCATCGCCAGGGCGTCCAGCTCGGTGAAGCTGCCCTCGTCGAGCAGGTCGTCGATGCGCTCGCGGGCGGTCTTCTTGCCGCGCGCGTGCTGCTTGGTGCGGGCGTTCTCCTCGGGCTCGGTGACCGCGGCCGCGCGGCGTCGGTCGAGCTCGGCGAGCTTCTCGGCGGTGGTCTTCACACTGGCGACCCTAGGACTCCCCGGCGCGTGGGGCGATGCGCGACAGGCCGTGTCGACCCCGGTGATCTTGGAGGATTCCTACAATCCGCCCCCGGACGGTCCCGAGAACCCGCCGCGAGGCACCACGATGGAGACATGACGCGCCCACCTCTCGACGTCGCCGCGCTGCGACCCGCCCTGCTCGCCCCGACCGGACCCCTCGCCCGGGTCGACGTGGTGGAGACCGCCGCGTCGACCAACAGCGATCTCGTCGCCCGCGCCCGCGCCGGGTCGCAGATCCCCGCGGCGCTCGTCGCCGAGCACCAGCAGGCGGGGCGCGGTCGGGCCGGCAGGGCGTGGCAGACGCCGCCGCGGGCGGCGCTGACGGTGTCGTTCCTGCTGCGTCCCCAGGTCCCGGCCGACGAGCTCGGCTGGGTGCCGCTGCTGACCGGGCTGGCCCTGGCGCGCACCCTGCGCGCCGAGGGGGTCTCGGCGTGGGTCAAGTGGCCCAACGACGTCCTGCTGCCGGCCCCCTCGGAGTGCGAGGGACTCGGCCGTCACCGCAAGGTCGCGGGTGTCCTGGCCGAGGTGGTGCCGGACGCAGCCCCGACCGGCGCCGGGGAGGGGCAGGAAGGCACCGCCGTCGTGGTGGGCGTGGGGCTCAACGTGGACCAGTCCGTCGACGAGCTGCCGGTGCCGGCCGCGACGTCGTTGGCACTGGCGGGGCAGGAGCTCGACCGCGGTGAGCTGCTCGTCGGGCTCACGGGGGAGCTCTTCACGCTGGTCGCCCGCTGGGAGGCCGCCGGGGGCGACGCGGTCGAGGCCGGGCTCGCGGGGGAGTACGCCGAGGTCAGCGCCACGCTCGGCCGGGCCGTGCGGGCCGAGCTCGCGGGCGGAGGCGACGTCGTCGACGGCGAGGCCGTCCGGGTGGCCGACGACGGGGCGCTCGTCCTGGCCACGGCCGCCGGGGAGCGGGTCGTCACCGCGGGCGACGTGCACCACCTGCGCGCGGTCTGAGTCCCGGCGAGGACCGCCCCCGGACGTCCAGGTCCCGCACAGGTGACCCCCGTTACAGTGGCCCCGTGACGAGCCAGACCTCCCCCGACCCGCGTGATCGCACCGCTCAGGAGCGTGCCGACACGGCCCGCCGCACCGACGAGGCCATCCTGGGCGGGCCGCGGGTGTACACGCTGGCCGACCTCGTGGCGGGGACGGGGCTCTCCACGGAGTTCGTCGAGAACTACTGGCGCTGGCTGGGTCTGCCGGTCACCCACCCGGAGGAGGCGCGCTTCACGGCCGCCGACATGGAGTCGCTGCGCGAGATCGGCACCCTCATCGAGGAGGGGCAGCTCGACCAGCAGGCGCAGATGACCCTCGTCCGGTCCCTGGGGCACACCTCGGACCGCCTGGCGCTGTGGCAGGTGGAAGCGTTCGTCGAGCACCTGGGTCGTCGCTACGCCCTGGACGACGTCAGCGCGCGCCTGGCCGCGGTGGACCGGATCCCCGGGTTCGCCGACGTGCTGGCCCGGCAGCTCGAGCACGCCTGGCGCCGCCAGCTCGCCGCGCTCATGGGCCGGTTCGCCACCGAGTTCGGCAGCTCGAACGAGGCCCGGCTGCCGGGTGACCAGCTGCCGCTGCGTCGGGCGATCGGGTTCGCCGACATCGTGTCGTTCACCAAGCGCACGGCCGGCCTCGGGTCGCAGGAGCTGTCCGAGTACGTCCAGCTCTTCGAGTCCCGGGCCCGGGACGTCATCACCGAGGCCGGCGGCCGCGTGGTCAAGACGATCGGGGACGCCGTGCTGTTCGTCGCCGACGACGTCGCCACGGGCGCCGAGTGCGCCCTCGGGCTGGCCGCGCCCCACTCCACCGACGAGATCCCCGTGCGCGTCGGGTTCGTCTGGGGGCGCGTGCTGTCGCGGTTCGGCGACGTGTTCGGACCGGACGTGAACCTGGCCTCGCGCATCTCGGAGCTGGCCGAGCCGGCGACCGTGCTCGTCGACCCGCCGACGGCCGCCCTGCTGGCCTCGTCGGCGCGCTACGCCCTGACGGCGCAGGCGCCGCGGGAGGTCCAGGGCCTGGGCGAGATCACCCCGGTGCGCCTGCAGCGCGCCTACACCGGCTGAGGCCTCAGAGCAGCACCGGCTCGGGGTCCCGCGGCTCCGGGTCGGGGGCGATGAGTCCCTCGTCGTCGAACCGGACGTTCCCGACGCGGGGTCCGATCGGCCGGGTGTGCATCGGTGCCGAGGGGTTCTCCAGGAGGGCGCTCGCGTGCTCGGCGTCGACGGACGGGTCGAGCCACGCGTCCCACGCCTGCCGCGGCAGGGCCACCGGCATCCGGTCGTGGATGCGTTCGAGGCCGTCCGCCGCCGCGGTGGTGATGACGGTCGTGGAGACGAGCCACCGGTCGGGGTCGTCGTCGGCGCGGGTGCGGTCCCGCCAGAACTCGTAGAGCCCCGCGAAGGCGGCGACCTCACCGTCGGCGGGCCGGATCCAGTACGCCTGCTTCGGGGTCCTGCGGGTGCCGGGCGGAGCCTCGAGCCTCCGCCACTCGTAGTACCCGTCGGCGGGGACCAGGCAGCGCCGCACCCCCAGCGGCTTGGCGAACGCGGACTTCTCCAGGAGGGTCTCGCGGCGGGCGTTGATCATGCGGGCGCCGATCCCGGGGTCCTTCGCCCAGGAGGGGACGAGCCCCCACCGGGCCACCTGCAACGTGCGGGTGATCTCCCCGGCGGTGGTGCCGCCGTCGGGCAGGGGTTCGCGCCGGGGACGTTCGACGACGATCCGCACCGGGTCGGTCGGGGCGACGTTCCAGCGCGGCCCGAGCAGGCGGGCGTCGTCCGCGATCTCGGCGACGGCGAGCTCGTCGGCGAGGTCCTGGGCGTCGGTGAAGGAGGCGAAGCGGCCGCACATGAGGTCATCGTCCCCCGGACCGCCGACATCGGCGGTGAGAGGGGTCACGGCGAGCGGCCCTCGTGATCGTCGTATCGTTTCGATAGCATGAAGCCCATGCCCGAGAAGACCACCGTGCTCCAGCGCGCCCGCTCGCCGTTCCGCTGGATCCTCATGCTCGGTGCTCTCGCGGCCCTGCCGGCCTTCACGGTCGACATGTACCTGCCGTCCCTGCCCGAGGTCGCCGACGACCTCGGCTCCACGGCCTCGTACGCCCAGCTGTCGGTGTCGGTGATGCTCATCGGCGGCGCGGCCGGCCAGCTCGTCATCGGGCCGCTCTCGGACCGGTTCGGACGCCGCGCCCCGCTGGTGTGGGGGCTCGCGCTGCACGTGGTGACCTCGCTGCTGTGCGCCCTGGCGCCCACGATGTCGGCGCTCATCGTCCTGCGGCTGCTGCAGGGGTTCTTCAACGCCGCCTGCACCGTGGCCGCGATGGCCGTGGTGCGCGACCGCTTCGTCGGGGCGGAGGCCGCCCGCATCCTGTCGCGGCTCATGCTCATCATCGGCGTGGCGCCGATGCTCGCGCCGACCTTCGGCTCCGCGGTCGCCGCCGCCGCGGGCTGGCGCTGGGTCTTCGCCGTCCTCGCGGTCGGCGGTGCGAGCCTGGCCGTGGTCGTCTGGCGCGCCATGCCCGAGACGCTGCCGGCGGCACGCCGCCAGCCCGGCGGAGCCGGCAGCGTGCTGCGCGGCTACCGGGACCTGGTGCGCGACCGGCACTTCATGGGGCTCGCGGTCCTGCCCGGCCTCGGCCAGGCCGTGCTCATGAGCTACGTCGTCGGCTCGCCGTTCGTCTTCCAGGAGTACTACGGCCTCAGCCACACCCAGTTCTCCCTCCTCTTCGCCCTCAACGGCCTCGGCCTGGTCGTCTCGGCCCAGATCAACGCCGCCCTGGTGCGCCGGGTCGCGCCGATCCGCCTGCTGCGGGCCGCGCTGGTGCTGCAGGGCGTGTTCGCCGTGGGGCTGGTCGTGGTCGCGCGGACGGAGTTCGGGGGCCTGCTGGGCCTGCTGGCGCTGCTGTGGATCGTGCTCGCCTTCCAGGGGCTCATCCCCGCCAACGCCTCGGCGATCGCGCTGTCCCGCCACGGTGAGCGGGCCGGGTCCGCGGCCGCCGTCATCGGCGCCGTGCAGGCCGGGACCGCCGGTGCCGTCTCGCCGCTCGTCGGTGTCCTCGGCGGTGACGCCGTCGCGATGACCACGGTCATGCTCGGGGCGTGGACCGCGGCGATCTGCGTGCTCGCCTTCGCCACGCCCGCCTTCCGCCGTGGCGGGTGGGTCCACCTCGCCTGAGCCCGGGACACGCCGTCGACCGCCCGTGCGAGGAGGCGTCGGTTTAGGGTGACAGGGTGAAGGAATCCAGTCCCCGGCATCTCGGGCACCTTGCCGGGCACCCGGTACTGCGCTGGGTCGCCCTGGGGGTGACCGCGGTCCTCGCGCTGGTCGGAGCGGCATCGATCGCCGCGTACGTCGACCTCAAGTCGCAGATCGAGGTCTCCGACGTCGACGCGTTGATCGGCCGGCAGCGACCGGAACGCGACCCGGTGGCCGCGGCCTCCGACGAGCCGGCCGACCCGAGCGACCCCTTCGCCGGGCAGGACCGGAACATCCTGGTCATGGGGACCGACTACCGCGACGCGGAGAACGCCGAGATCGCCGGCTCCGGGGACGAGTTCCACTCCGACAGCACGCTGGTGATGCACATCAGCGGCGACCGGACCCGCATCGAGGCGATCTCCATCCCACGCGACTCGCTCGTGGACATCCCGGCCTGCCCCCGGCCCGACGGCAGCTCCACCGCGCCCCAGAGCAACGCGATGTTCAACACCGCGTTCTCCCTGGGCGGCGGACCGGAGCAGGACCTCACCGCGGCCGCGGCCTGCACGCTCCTGACCGTCGAGTCGCTCACCGGCCTGACGATCGACGACCACGTCGTGGTCAAGATGGCCGGCGTGGTGGACATCGTCGACGCCCTCGGTGGGGTGCCGATGTGCCTGCCGGAACCGGTGATCGGCGACTCGCGGTACAGCGACCTGGAGCTCGACGCCGGACGCCAGGTGCTGGACGGGGAGACCTCGATCCAGTTCCTGCGGGTGCGCAAGGGCGAGGGCATGGGGCTCGAGCTGGGCAGCGACTTGCGGCGCATCGAGCGTCAGCAGGCGTTCGTGGACTCCATGCTCCGCGAGGTCCTCGACCAGAACCTCATCACCAACACCCCGAAGCTGTACCGGATGGTGCGGGCGTCGCTGAAGTCGATGTCCACCAGCCCGGAGCTGGCGAGCCCCAGCGCGCTGGCCGGCCTGGCCTGGAGCCTGCGCAACGTCGACCCGTCCAGCATCGTCTTCGAGTCGGTCCCGGTGGTCGAGGCCCCCACCGACGCCAACCGCGTGGTCTGGACCCACGAGGCGGCCGACCTGTGGCAGCGGTTCGCCGACGACGTCCCGCTGCACGGCGAGGCCACGCCCACACCCACGCCGAGCGACTCGCCCGAGGACGGCGTGGTCGAGGCGGAGACCACCGCCGACGAGGGCACCGGGTCGGCAGGCTCCGACGGCGCGGTCGACGAGTCCGGTGACGGCGCCGGCGGGGGTGGCCAGGGCGGCACCGTGAGCGCGGACAACCCCGGCACCTCCGACCCCTCGCCGAGCCCGTCGCCCAGCCCGTCGCTGCTGCCCGGCGTGTGCAGCTGAGCGACGGCTTCGTCGTCGCGTGCCCGGTGTGCTGGTCCTCCTCTCGGGTTTCGGTCTCGGGCTGTCCCTGATCCTGGCCATCGGCGCCCAGAACGCGTTCGTGCTGCGCCAGGGGGTGCGCCGCGAGCACGTCGGCGTCGTGGTGCTCGTGTGCGCCGCCTCCGACGCCGTGCTGTACGCGGCCGGGGGAGCGGGCCTCGGGGCCCTGGTGGAACGGAACCCCGTGGTCGTCGACGTCGCCCGGTGGGCGGGTGCCGCCGTCGTGCTCGGGTACGGGGCGCTCGCCGCCCGGCGGGCGCTGCGCGGCGAGGAGGGACTGCGCGTTGCCACCGACGGCGCGTCCGGTGACGAGGGGCGGCGCCTGCGCCCCGTGCTGCTCACGGCCCTCGCGCTGACCTGGCTCAACCCGCACGTCTACCTGGACACCGTGGTGCTGCAGGGGTCGGTGGCCGCCACCTACGGCGACGACCGCTGGCTGTTCAGCGCCGGTGCCGTGCTCTCCAGCATCGTGTGGTTCACCGCGCTGGGCTACGGCGCCCGCCTGCTGGCACCGGTGCTGCGCCGGCCGGGGGCGTGGCGGGTGGTCGACGGCGTCATCGCGGTGATCATGGTGGCCGTCGCGGTCTCGCTGGTCGCCGGCGCCTGACCCCGCTTCGCCCGGTCCCGTCCCGGGCCGCCGCGTCGCTCAGGTCGCCACGTCGCCCGGGTCGTACCTTCCGTCGCGCGGTCGTACCCGCGGGGTACGACCACGTGACGGAAGGTACGACCTCGGCAGGGGTCAGGGTCGGTCCCTGCCGAGTCAGGACCGTGTGCCGCGGGTCAGGGCGATCCGCGGCGAGTCAGGACGCGGGTCAGCGGGTCAGCGCGGCCAGCCGCTCGATGCCGTCGCGCAGCACCTCGGGCTGCTTGACGAACGTGAACCGCACCCGGGAGCGCATCGTCTGCGCCGCCGTCGACCCGGGGCGGCAGAACGCCGAGACCGGCACGCCGACCACCCCGACCAGCTCGGGCAGCCGCAGGCACAGGTCGTGGCCGTTGGTGAAGCCGAGCGGCGCGCCGTCGGCCACCACGAAGTAGGTGCCCTGCGGGACGACAACGTCGAACCCGGCCCGCTCGAGGCCCGCGCAGAGCAGGTCACGGCGTTCCGCCAGGGAGTCCGCCAGGGCGCGGGGGGTCTCCTCGTCGGCCAGCGCGAGGGCGATCGCCGGCTGGAACGCCGACCCCGAGGTGTAGGTCATGAACTGCTTGAGCGTGCGCACCGCCGTGATGAGGTCCGCGGGGCCGTGCATCCACCCGACCTTCCAGCCGGTGAGGCTGAACGTCTTGCCCGAGCTCGACACCGTCAGCGTCCGCTCGGCCATCCCTGGCAGCGTGGCGATCGGGACGTGCACGGCGTCGTCGAACACCAGGTGCTCGTAGACCTCGTCGGTGAGCACGAGGGTGTCGCGCTCGCGGGCAAGGGAGGCGACCTGCTCCAGCTCGGCGCGGGTGAGCACGGTGCCGGTCGGGTTGTGCGGGGTGTTGACCAGGATCATCGCCGTGCGGTCGGTCGCGGCGGCACGCAGGGCGTCGGCGTCCAGGCGCAGGTCGGCGGTGAGCGGCACGGGCACGTGGGTGGCGCCGGCCATGGCGATCGCGGCCGCGTGGGAGTCGTAGAAGGGCTCGAGGGTGATGACCTCGTCGCCGGGCCCGGTCAGCGAGAGGATCGCGGCGGTGAGCGCCTCGGTGGCGCCCGTGGTGGCCAGGACCTCGGTGTCCGGGTCGACGTCGAGGCCGTAGCGGCGGCGCTGGTGGTCGGCGATGGCGTGGCGGAGCTCGGGTACGCCGTCGCCGGGGGCGTACTGGTTGCGGCCGGCGTCGATGGCGGCCTTGGCGGCCTCCTTGACGTAGTCGGGGCCGTCGACGTCGGGGAAGCCCTGGCCGAGGTTGACCGCGCCGGTGCGGTTCGCCAGCACCGTCATCTCGGCGAAGATCGTCTGGGCGATCGTCCCGTCGTCGGAGAGCAGGCCGGTGGCGGCGGCGACCTGGCGCCACCGAGGTGTGGACGTCATGCAGGCGACACTACCGACGGAAGTCGGTCGGCGGGCTGGACCGAGCCGGGTATCGGACCGCCGGGCATCGTGCACCGCTTCCCCGCGGTTCTGCATCGATCTCTGGCGACGTTGCTCGGGCGCCATGTCACCGGCGCACGCCCGTCAGGGCACCTCATACCCCTCCGCGGTTTTCGCCAGGTAGGTGCTGAGAAGCCGATCGAGCACGCGAGCTCTCCAGCGGACGGTGGGAATGATCGTGATCAGGCCGAGTGCGACAAAGACTGCGCCGCTGACCAGGAAGTCGCTCGCGCCGAGGTCTTGAGGACCCGTCGCCGGGCCTTCGAAGATCGACACGATGAAGTAGATGCATCCAAGAAGTGCGGAGGCGATTCCGACTCCGACCAACAGTCCTGAGACGAACCGCCTCCCTGGCGCCTTCTTCCACAGCTTCTGCCGCAGATGGTTGTCCCGTTCCAGAACCGTCTCCGTCTGGATCTGTCGAATCTCCTCGGCGATCCGCTCATCCAGCACGCCGGTGGCCTGGCCCTGTTCGGCCAGCGTCGCGCGGAGCGTGGCCAGTCGTTGCAGCCGGTGGAGCTTACGAGCGGAGAACTCGCCAGACCACGCTCTGGAGAGCAACGCGAGGATGGGGGCGGCGATCGCCGCGACCCCTGCCAGCAGCGTCGCAACCGTGGTCATCACTTCCATCGGACTTCACGCTAGCCATGCTCGGTGGTGCTCGCCTCGGGGATCTCGGCTCGCGACAGTGATGCCGGACGAGCCCGGTTCTGCGGTCACACCGGTCCGCCCCGCTCGCAGTTGTCCACAGGGTGGATGGCCCCAGGCGCAGCGGGCGGGAAC
Organism: Isoptericola sp. b515; assembly: GCF_030588125.1. Classification (NCBI taxonomy): domain Bacteria; kingdom Bacillati; phylum Actinomycetota; class Actinomycetes; order Micrococcales; family Promicromonosporaceae; genus Isoptericola; species Isoptericola sp. b515. The sequence continues at coordinate 347,899 of NZ_JAUQYR010000002.1, forward strand.
TTCGCTACGCTCGGTCGCGCTTGAGTGGATTTGCCCGATTGACCCCGACGGAGAGGTTCCACGGGTGGACGCCGACGTTCTGACCCACGACGAGGCGGGCAGCCTGCTGACCGGCGAGGTCCGCGAGCTCGTGCGCCGCCGTGGCATCGACCCGGTGACCGATCGCCACGGACTCGACCGCCTGGTCGGGGAGGCCGTGGCCGACTACGGGGACCGGGCCACCCTCGGGGTCGTTCCGCCGCTGGTCGACCCGGCTGCCACCACTCGTGCGCTCATCGACACCTTCGGCGGGTTCGGTCCGTTGCAGCCCTACCTCGACGATCCGGAGATCGAGGAGATCTGGATCAACAACCCGGCCCAGGTGTTCGTCGCGCGTCGCGGAGTCAGCGAGCTGACGACGACGCTGCTCACGGGCCAGCAGGTCCGGGACCTCGTCGAACGGATGCTCAAGTCCTCGGGGCGCCGGCTCGACCTGAGCTCGCCGTTCGTCGACGCCACCCTGCCTGGCGGCGAGCGCCTGCACGTGGTGATCCCGGACGTCACCCGCGAGCACCTGGCTGTCAACATCCGCAAGCACGTCGTGCGTGCCCACCACCTCGACCACCTCGTCCGCCTCGGCTCCCTGACGACGCACGCTGCCGCCTTCCTCGACGCGGCCGTCCGCGCGGGGGCCAACATCCTGGTCTCCGGCGCCACGCAGGCGGGCAAGACGACGATGCTCAACGCTCTGGCGGGGTCCACGCCGGCGGGTCAACGCGTCATCTCCTGCGAGGAGGTCTTCGAGCTGCGACTGCCCGTGCGCGACCACGTCGCGATGCAGTGCCGGCAACCGAGTCTCGAGGGGACCGGGGAGATCCCGCTGCGACGTCTGGTCAAGGAGGCGCTGCGGATGCGGCCGGACCGCATCGTCATCGGAGAGGTGCGGGAGGCCGAGAGCCTCGACATGCTCATCGCCTTGAACGCGGGAGTTCCCGGGACGGGAACCGTGCACGCGAACTCGGCCCGTGAGGCGATCACCAAGATGTGCACGCTTCCGCTGCTCGCCGGAGAGAACATCTCGGACCGGTTCGTCACGCCGACGGTGGCGGCAGCGCTGGACGTGGTCGTGCACCTCGGGGTGACGCCGGGAGGGGTGCGGCAGTGCCGCGAGATCGTGGCGGTGACGGGACGTGTCGAGGAGGGACGGGTCGAGACGGCCCAGCTCTTCCGTCGCAGGCCCGCCTCGGCCGGTGGTGAGCTCGTGCGCGGGGACGGCTTCCCGGCCGAGGTCGAGAAGTTCGAGCGTGTCGGCGTCGACGTGCACGCGCTGCTGGCCGGGGAGTGCTGATGGGAGTGGTCGTCGGGCTCGTCGGCGGAGCCGGGCTGTTCTGCCTCTGGTGGTCCTGCTGGGAGCAGCCGGAACGCGGCCGGCGGCGCAGTCGTCGACACCGCACGGTGCAGGACCTGCTCGTCCAGGCCGGTGCGCCGACGGTGACCCCGGCGGCCCTCTACGTCCTCAGCATCGGGCTCGCCCTCGTCGTCCTCCTGCTCGGGCTGGTGCTGACGCGGTCCCCGGCCATCGCCGCCTGCTTCGCGGTCATGGCGGTCGTGGCGCCGGAGGCGCTGGTCCGGGCACGGGCACGCCGACGCCGCGACGACCTGCGCGAGGTGTGGCCGGACGTCGTCGACCACCTCGCCAGCGGCGTGCGGGCCGGTCTCTCCCTGCCGGAGGCGGTCGCGCAGCTCGGCGAACGTGGGCCGCAGGCCCTGCGGGAACCGTTCGCCCAGTTCGCTGCCGACCACCGGGCGACCGGGCGCTTCGGCGAATGCCTCGATCTCCTCAAGGACCGCCTCGCCGACCCTGTGGCTGACCGCATCATCGAGGCCCTCCGCCTGACACGTGAGGTCGGCGGGACGGACCTCGGTCGGTTGCTGCGCAGCCTGTCGAGCTTCCTGCGCCAGGACCTGCAGACCCGTGGCGAGCTCGAGGCGCGTCAGTCCTGGACCGTGAACGGTGCGCGGGTGGCAGCCGCCGGCCCGTGGGTCGTGCTGGCCCTGCTCGCCAGTCGTCCGGAGACGGCGCAGGCGTACAACTCGGCGGCAGGGGTCGCGGTGCTGCTGACCGGTGCGGCCTGCTCCGTCGTGGCATACCGCGCGATGCGCCGGATCGGCCGACTGCCCGAGGAAGGTCGGGTGCTGCGATGACGCCGATCGTGACCGGTGCCCTGCTGGGCCTCCTCGCGGGATGCGGCCTGCTGCTGGTGGCTGCCGGCGTCCGGGGGCGACGGATCAGGCTCGACGAGCGGCTCGCCCCGACCCTGCGGCCCCGGGACGCGACCTCCGGGCTGCTGCGCGAGCAGGCGACGCGCGGCCCTCTCGGGGTGCTCGAGCAGCTCCTCGCCCCGTGGGTCGACGACGCCGCCGCGTGGTTCGAGCGGTTCGGCTCGACGCGAGAGGACGTCCAGCGTCGGCTCGACCGTGCCGGTCTGCGCGAGACCGTCGAGCAGTTCCGCGCACGGCAGCTCGTGTGGACGACGTTGGGGCTGGCAGGCGGCCTCCTGCTGGCCGTCCTGCTCGCCGCGACCCGAGGCTCCTCGGTCGTCGTGCTGGCCGTCCTGGTGCTGCTCACCGGTGCGACCGGCTTCGTCGGCTGTGACCAGAGGCTCTCCGGTGCTGCACGGCGGCGGGAGGAGCGGATGCTCGCCGAGTTCCCCACCGTCGCAGAGCTGCTGGCGCTCGCAGTCACGGCCGGCGAGGGGCCGGTGCCGGCGCTCGAGCGGGTCGCGACGACCGCCCGGGGCGAGCTGTCCGGCGAGTTCTCCGTGATGCTGGCCGACGTCCGGGCAGGAGCACCGATCACGGCCGCTCTCACGGCGATGGCCGACCGCACCGGTCTGCCGACGCTGTCGCGGTTCGCCGAAGGCGTGGCCGTCGCGCTGGAGCGCGGCACACCTCTGGCAGACGTCCTCCGTGCCCAGGCACAGGACGTCCGGGAGTCCGGGCGTCGGGCCCTGATGGAGGCCGGCGGGAAGAAGGAGGTCGCCATGATGGTGCCGGTGGTCTTCCTCATCCTGCCGATCACGGTCGTCTTCGCCGTCTTCCCCTCCCTGGCCACGTTGCAGATCGGTCTGTGACCTCGACGAAAGGATGCTCCATGACCACCAACCCGCCCGACAGCACGCGCTCCCGGCACCTGCCCGAGGCCGACGACCCGGAACGCGGCGACGTCCCCGGCTGGGTTCTCGTCACGCTCATGACGGCAGGTCTGGTCGTCGCGCTCTGGGCACTGGCGGGTCCGCTGCTCGAGGACGCCTTCACCCAGGCGATCGAGAGCGTCACGGGTCTGTGACGTCCGGGTCATGGGCACGAGCCGATGGCTCGGCGGCCGGCCGGTCCGACGGTGAGCGCGGCTCGGCGGTGGCGGAGTTCGCCCTCGTCTCGGCGCTGCTCGTGGCGCTCTTCCTCGGCGTCGTGCAGGTCGCGCTCGCGTTGCACGTCCGGGCCGTTGCGATCGATGCGGCGGCTGAAGGCGCACGGCTGGCGGCGCGGACCGACCACGACCTCGGTGCCGGTGCCCAGCGGACCCGGGACCTGCTCGCGTCGGCGCTGAGCGAGCGGTACGCGGGCGACGTCGTGGTCGGCACGACGAGGCGCGGTGGACTGGACCTCGTCCGCGTCACGGTCACCGCGCCGCTGCCCGTGGTGGGTCTGCTCGGCCCGTCAGGTGCGATGACCGTCGAGGGGCATGCCGTGGACGAGTCGGCATGACCGGGCGTCCAGACGGCCCCGACGACCCCGAGTCGTCACCGACCGGATCTGGGGAGGAAGGTGCCGCCGTGGTCGAGTTCCTGGGAGTGGGTGTGCTGCTGCTCGTCCCGCTCGTGTACCTGGTCGTCACCGTCGGCCAGATCCACGCCGCGGGGTTCGCCGTCGAGGGCGCGGCCCGGGATGCCGCGCGGGCGGTGGTGACCGCCGAGTCGTCGGCGACCGGTGCCGCACGTGCTCGGGCGGCGACGGAGGTGGCGCTGGCAGATCAGGGCTTCGTCGTCGACGGCGCCGATGTCCTGGAGCTCGAGTGCTCGGCGAACCCGTGCCTGACACCGGGGGCGACGGTCGGCGTGCGGGTCCGTGTCGAGGTGCCGCTACCGTTGGCGCCGCCCGCGCTGCAGGACTGGGTGCCGCTGAGCATCCCGGTCGAGGCGGCCCACGTCGCACCGGTCGAGGAGCACGTCGGGACCCGGCCGTGACGGCGGCACGCGAGGAAGGGCGGATCATGCTGCTCACCGCGGGCTTCGTCGCGGTGGGGCTGATGCTGGTCGGCATGGTGGCCTCGGCCGCGTCCGTGCACCTGGACCGCAAGCACCTGTTCGACCTGGCGGACTCGTTGGCGGTGGCCGGTGCCGACTCGATGACCCGGGAGACCTACTACGGGGAGGCGATGGCCCCGGACGGGTCGGGCGTGCTGACCTTGACGGACGACGGCGTGCGCACCGCCGTGGCCGAGCACCTGGCCGTGCAACCGGCATCCTCGGCCCCAGGACTGCGCGGCGTGAGGGTGCAGGAGGCCGCCACGCCGGACGGCCGCAGCGCCCGCGTGAACCTGGTCGCCACCTCCCACCCGCCGTTGATTCGTTGGTTCACCGACGCCTTCGGTGGGGGCATCACCGTGACTGCCACGGCAACGGCACGGGCAGGTTGAGCAGGTTCTGTCGTTCGCCGGCGTCCGACGCCGCGATCCCCAGGCAATTCGTAGGTTCGTCGCAGGCTCTCCCCGGGTAGGCCGCGCACTGTGGACCTATGACAGCGACGACGAGCCACCCCGGCCCTTCCGTCCCGTTCGTGGCGGGCCGGCACCCTGCGCGGTCCCGCGTCCGTCGGGACGCGGCCGTCCGGTACGTCGCCGTCGCAGCGCTGTGGCTCGCGCTGCTCGGTGTCGACTGGATGTGGGCCGCCGACGGCGGTCTGCAGGCCCTCACCGCCTGGGACACCGCGTTGACCTCGCTCGGGCAGATCACGGGGCTGGCGTCGGCGGCGCTGCTGCTCGCCCAGGTGCTGCTCATGGCCCGGGTGCCCGCGCTGGAGGCGGCATTCGGGCGCGACCGGCTCGTGAGCATCCACCGGCTGGTCGGCCTGTGGTCGTTCAACCTGCTCGTCGCCCACCTCGTCCTCATCACCTGGGGGTACGCCGCCGGGAGCATCACTGCCTGGCCCGCGACGTTCTGGGAGCTGATGTGGCAGTACCCGGGCATGCTGCTGGCCGTCGGCGCGACCGTGGCGCTGGTGCTGGTCGTGGTCACCAGCGTGCGGGCCGCCCGACGCCGGCTGCGCTACGAGTCGTGGCACCTGCTGCACCTGTACGGGTATCTCGGGGCGGCGCTCGCCCTGCCGCACCAACTCTGGACCGGTCAGCAGTTCCTGGCCCGCCCCGCCGTCACCGCCGTGTGGTGGACGGTGTGGGCGTTGGTCTTCGCCGCCGTCCTCGTGTGGCGGGTCGCGCTGCCGGCCTGGCGCACCTGGCGTCACCAGATCCAGGTCACCGGCGTCGTGCCGGAGGCGCCCGGCGTGGTGTCCGTGCACCTGACGGGCCGGCGCCTGCACCGACTGGTCGAGCCCGGGCAGTTCCTGGTCTGGCGGTTCCTGGGCCGGCAGGGCTGGACCCGGGGCAAGCCGTACTCGGTCTCCAGCGCCCCGACGTCCCGCTCCGCCCGCGTGACGGTCGCCGCCGTCGGCCCGGCCAGCACCGCGGCCGCCGACCTGCAGCCGGGCACCCGCGTCGTCGTCGAGGGAGCCTACGGCCGCCTCACCCGCCGCGCGCGCACCCGGCGCAAGGTGCTGCTGATCGGTGCGGGCTCCGGGCTCGCACCGCTGCGCGCGCTGGCCGAGGGCCTGGACTACGCACCCGGGGAGGCCGTGCTCATCGAGCGGTACCGCGAGCACCCGCTGTTCGCGGCCGAGCTCGACCACCTCGCCGCCACCCGGGGCCTGGGGGTGGTGCGGCTGCCCGGACGACGCCGGGCCGACGGCTCGTGGGTCGGGCCCGGGTTCGACGGCGACGACGACGAGCGGGTCCTGCGCGGCTGGGTGCCCGACGTCGCCGAGCGCGACGTGTACGTCTGCGGGCCGCCCGCGTGGACGCAGAGCGTCCGCGAGGCCGCCCTCGCTGCCGGCGTCCCCGCCGCGCAGATCCACAGCGAAGACTTCGGATGGTGACGCGAGATGAAGAAGATCGTCCTCTGGGTGCTGTCGACGGTCACCGTCCTGGTCCTGCTGCTGGGCTACCGCACCTCGACCGACCCTGACGCGCTGAGCACCTCGACGTCGGTGGTGCAGGCGGCGACCGGGACGTCGGGGTCGACGAGCAGCCCCGGGTCGACCAGCAGCACCACCGGTGACGGGGGCGGGTCTCCCGGCTCCGGGTCGACCGACACCTCGAACGGGTCCGGGTCCTCGAACGGCAACGGGCGATCGTCCGGCTCCGGCAGCTCCGGCTCCTCGGGGTCGTCCTCCTCCGGGACGGCGAGCACGACGGCGTCCGGCGACGTCGTCCAGACCCGATGGGGCCCGCTGCAGGTGGAGATCACCGTCAAGAACGGAGAGATCACCGCCGTCGACGTCCCGGTGTACCCGGACCAGAACGGCAAGGACCGGCAGATCAACGGGTACGCGCTGCCGGTGCTCGTCCAGGAGACGCTCGACGCCCAGAGCGCCTCGATCGACATGGTCAGCGGCGCCACCGTGACGAGCACGGGGTACACGCAGTCGCTGCAGAGCGCGCTCGACCAGGCGGGGCTGTGAGCGGCGCGGGGACCCGGCCGGCGGTCCGCCGCCGGGTCGTGCACGTCATGGGGATGCCCGTCAGCGTGGCGCTGAGGGGCCGCCACGCCGAGGGGCCCGCCGCGGACCGGGCCTGGGACCGGGTGGTCGCCGAGCTGCAGCACGTGGACGCCACGTTCAGCACCTACCGGGCCGACTCGGTGATCAGCCGGCTGGCGCGCGGCGAGATGGGCGTCGACGCCCTGCCCGACGAGGTGCGCGAGGTGCTGGCGCTGGGGGAGGAGGCCCGCCGGGCGTCCGACGGCGCGTTCGACGTCGTGCAGCGGCACCCGGACGGCACCGAGACCTTCGACCCGAGCGGGGTCGTCAAGGGCTGGGCGATCGAGCGGGCCGCCCGGCACCTGCGCGCACTGGAGGGAACGGACTTCTGCCTCTCGGCCGGCGGCGACATGGTGTGCCACGTGGCCAGTGAAGACGCCGAGCCCTGGCGGGTCGGGATCGAGGACCCGCACGCCCCGGCGCGGCTCGTCGCCGTCGTGCCGGTGCGGGACGGCGCCGTGGCGACCTCCGGGCTCGCGCACCGGGGAGACCACGTCGTCGATGCGCGCTCCGGGCGGACGCCGACGGCGCTCGCGTCCGTGACCGTCGTCGGGTCGAGCCTGACGTGGGCGGACATCGACGCCACGAGTGCCTTCGCGCTTGGTGCCGACGGCCGCGACTGGCTGCGGACGCGGCCGGGGGAGACGGGGCTGGTGGTCTGGGCGGACGGGCGTGCCGAGCCGTTCGCCGGCATCGGGTCCCGATGATCTGCCGGGACGACTGGCGTGCAACGTCGCCGCACGGTGGGGTCCGGCCGCGTCAGAGGCCTACCCGGTTCACGCAATGTCTCGCCTGCCGCACCCCCCCCGGCACCCCGGGAGCCACCGGGTGATGAGGGTGATTTCTCCCCGCTGAACGCGCCTCGGTCCTCTTTGTCATCGACGATGGGTCACACGGCGACCGTGCACGTTCGACGCTGACGTGCCAGGGGGGACAAAGGCGTCCCTCGCATCGTGACAGATGGGGTGATGGGGGCGTGGCCCGATCCCGTGGACGACTTGCCGGCCTGGCGCTGTCGGTCGCGTCGGCCCTGTTGGTCGCAGGCTGTCTCGGGACCGACTACCGCGACCTGCCGCTCGACCTGTCCGCGTGGGACGACGGGTGGCTCGTTGCGGTCGAGCCGGACGAGGAGCTCTCGGTCGGACTCGACGGCAACAACCTCCACCCCGACCAGGCGTGGGAGCTCGTCGAAATCGATGAGGCGGTGCTGCGGCTGACCACGAGCGAGCACGAGGTGCCGCCTCCGGGGGCGGACGACCCCGGCGACCCGCACATCTCGACGACCGTCTTCGGGTTCGTCGGGGTCGACGTAGGCCGCACGCCGTTGCGTTTCGAGATGGTCGTCGACGGCGAACGCGTCGACGTCGCGGAGTACACGGTCGACGTGGTCGACGACGCCTGCGCGGCCGAGACCGCCGCCGTGGCGAACCGCTGCGGTGGGGAGCTGTTCTCCTACCAGCCGCAGTACCTCCAGGCGCTGAACCACGGCGAGCAGGTGAACCTGGGGGTGGGGGAGGAGACGGAGCTGGTCCTGACCGCGAACGCCCTGCATCCGGACACGGCGTGGCAGGTGGCCGACCACGACGGCGGCGTGGTCGCGGTGGACGGCCCGGTCGACCTGGGTCCGGCCCGTTCGCCGGGAGACTTCAGCGAGGTCGACCCGGAGGTGCGGCACTCGTTCCTGCCGGCCTGGCGGTTCACCATCACCGGTACGGCGCCGGGGGAGAGCCCGCTGGTGCTCGAGCTGACGGTGGACGGCGAGCGGATCGACGTCTACGAGCTCGTGGTGCTCGTCGGCGCGTAGGTCCAGGGGCTGGTCACGAGGCCGGATCTCGCTGCTGGGCTGGCGCCGGCCACCGGGGCGGCGGACCTCTCGTGGCGACCGCCGCCGTAGACTCCGGCGGGTGAGTAACCCACCGACGTACCCCACGATGGAGGACGTCATCGGCGGCACCCCGCTGGTGCGTCTGCAGCGTCTGCCGGGGTCGGAGAACGAACGCCGCGGCAACGTGCTGCTCGCCAAGCTGGAGGGGAACAACCCGGCCGGCTCGGTGAAGGACCGGCCCGCGATCAGCATGATCCGGGGCGCCCAGGAGCGAGGGGAGATCTCCCCCGGCGACACCCTGCTGGAGGCCACGTCCGGCAACACCGGGATCGCGCTGGCCATGGCGGCGGCGATCAGCGGCTACCCCCTGGTCATCGTGATGCCCGAGGACGCCTCCACCGAGCGGATCCAGACGATGAAGGCGTACGGAGCCGACCTGGTCCTCACCTCGGCGAAGGGCGGCATGGAAGAGGCCCGCGACGTCGTGACGCGGATGGAGCGGGAAGGTCGCGGCCGGGTCCTGGACCAGTTCGGCAACCCGGACAACCCGCGTGCCCACGAGGTCGGCACGGGCCCGGAGCTGTGGCGCCAGACCGAGGGACGGATCACGCACTTCGTGTCCGCGATGGGCACCACCGGCACGATCACCGGGGTCTCGCGGTTCCTCAAGTCCCGCAACCCCGATGTCCAGATCGTCGGGGCGCAGCCCGCGGAGGGCTCGAGGATCCCCGGGATCCGCGCCTGGCCGCCGGAGTACGTGCCGAGGATCTTCGACCCGTCGGCGGTGGACCGGACGGTGGAGGTCAGCCAGACCGATGCCGAGGAGATGGCCCGCCGGCTGGCCCGCGAGGAGGGCATCTTCGGCGGTGTCTCCGCGGCCGGTGCGTGCTGGACCGCCCTGCAGGTGGCCGAGGAGGTCGAGGGGGCGACGATCGTCTTCGTGGTCTGCGACCGCGGCGACCGGTACCTCTCCAGCGGCGTGTTCCCCGCCTGAGAGTCGCGTGCGTGACGCGCTGGTGACGTTGTCGTGACGCTCTCGTAGGCGCGTGTAGGTCATGGTCGCAAGGTTGGTGGGCGACCGCAGGGTCGCCTTCAAGACCTCAAAGGGAGGGCCGACCCATGAAGCGGTCGATGCGTGCAGGGGCCGTTCTCGGAATGGCTGCAGCGGGGGTGATGATGGCCGGCTACGCGGTGGCGGGGACCGACTCGACGACGCTGGCCAACGGGGCTGACCTGTCGGTGACGGTCAGTACCCCGACCACGGGGGACACGTTCCTGGTCCCGACGGGGTCGACGACCGTCGACGTCCCCGTCGAAGGCAGTGCCTCGATCGGCGAGGGCGAGCCGAACGTGCACTGGACCTATGTTGTCGACGTCAGCGGCAGCACCGGCGCCGGCTGTGGATCGGTCGGCGGCACCGTGCTGGACTGCGAGAAGCAGGCCGTCACCAACCTCAACAATGCGGTGGTCGCCGACGGGTCCGGCAAGGACGTCGGCGTCAGCGTGTTCGGGCGCGGCGGCGCGTCCGCGGACATGAGTGGCGCCGCCGGCAACCAGCCGATCGTGGCTCCGGACGACCCGGGAGTCGACGTCGTCATCGGCTCGATCGTGATCGGAGGCGTCAACCTCTACACCCCGCGCGCGGTCAACCCCAACGACACGAACTTCAGCGCCGGACTGACAGCGGCGGGCACCAGCGTCTCCGCGTCCACCGCCGCGTCCAAGAACGTCGTCTTCCTGTCCGACGGCGAATCCAACCTGGGCGGCGGCAACTTCAATGCGGCAGTTGCCGCGCTGGACTCCGCGGGTGCCACGATCTACTCGTTCGCCGTCGGTAGCGGTGCGAGCTGCGCCGGCGGATCGGACGGCACGCTCCAGGCGATGGCTGACGCGACCGGCGGCACCTGCACCAACGTGCCGAACCCGGCCACGCTGCCCGACATCGTCCAGAACGTCACCGACACCGCGATGACGGACGTCGCCCTCGAGGTCGACACGGTGAGCACGTCCTTCGACACGCTCACGCAGACGCCCCCGTTCGACGGCCCGGGCAGCACGGACTTCACGGCCACCGCGGCCGACCAGGCGCCGGGTGCGCACGAGGTGTGCGCGTCCGCGACCGGCACGGGGCCGAAGAGCGATGCGAGCTCGGAGCAGACGGTCACGCAGTGCGAGACCTATGACGTGTACGCGTTCTCCCTGACTCCCGAGACCGCCACCAACGAGCTCGGGTCGGACAACGAGCACACCGTCACCGCCACCGTGGACGGGCCCGCCGGGAAGCTGGCGGGATGGCCGGTCGAGTTCGCCGTGACCGGGCAGAACGCCGGGGCGAGCGGGACGTGCGCCCCCGCCTCGTGCGAGACCGACGCCGACGGTGAGGTGACCTTCACCTACAGCGTCCCGGTCGAGCCGAACAGCCTGGGCACCGACACCATCTCGGCCACGGTCACCGTCAACAGTGACTCCGCCACGGTGGACGTGACCAAGGAGTGGGTGGACACGACGCCGCCGACGGCCACGTGCGAGCCCGGACCCAACCCGGGCGGACAGATCCCCGCCGCCCCCGGCGAGGGCGGCCAGGGACAGAACCAGGACGGGTTCTACACGATCACGGCGACCGACGACGTCTGGGGCGCTGAGTCCCTCGACGTCTTCGTCATCGACGACGGCACCGGGACCGTCTTCGGCCCCTACGCGAACCCGACCAACCTCAAGTGGACCGAGGCCAACGGGGCCGATCCCAGCGAGAAGGCCGGCTCGGGTGCCGTCGACTGGGCGCTGAAGGGTCAGGGCGACGCGCAGATCACCGCCGTCGACGGTTCCGGCAACGTGTCGGACCCCGTGGCCTGCCTCGTCCCTCCCGCCCCGCAGTGACGGCCGAACCGACCGCCCCTGCCTGACACCGGCGTGGCCGGTACCCGGACGTCACACTCCGGGTACCGGCCACGACCACGATCCGCTGCGACGCACCTATTCGTCGATGCGTTCGGGTGCTCCCGACGCGGGGACGCACCACACCTCGATCCGCAGCGTCCGCAGTACCTCGGGTGGGATGCGGCGCACCTTTGGCACCACGTCCTCCGGGACGACGACGGCGTAGCGCGTCGCACCGCTCAGGTCCGTCATGCGCCGGAGCAGCTGCCCGAACATCGTGTCAACGTCGAGTCCGGGACTGCTGGTGTGACCTGTTGTCTCCGCGACGAGCGTCCTCTCCTCGGGGCGCTTCGCGATGACGTCGACATAGCCCGGGTCGTCCAGCGTGACCTTCCAGCCCTGAGCGGTGAGATGGTCGGCGAACCGTCGCTCGACCTCGGTCTCCTTCATACCGATCACCCTCCTCGCTGTCACCGTTGGCTCGTCGACGAGGCATCCTGCTCGTGTCGTGGAAGGCGGCTCAGCCGGACCGCGGCGGAGCGGTCGCCAGCTCGGTGAGCCGGTGCATCATGCGCCAGCTCATCACCGCGCTGACGGTGCTGAGCACCTCGGAGACGGCCCGGTCGACCGGCCGCTCCGACTCGTACCGCTCGCGCATGTGCAGCCGCGTCGCCGGCGCCGGGCCCACGTGCACCGGTTCCAGGTGGAAGGCCCACGTGAAGTCGTGGCCCTCGGGCGCGCCCTCGGCGCCCTGGGACGTCACGACGAGGTCGCTGCCGGGCTTCACCTCGGCCACCCGCAGCGCGACGTCCGGGTGCAGCCGGAAGGCGTCGCCGGGGTGGACGTCCTGCCACTCGGGGTGGATGGTCGTGGCACCGGTGATCTGGCACCCGACGAGGTTCTCCAGCGCCTCGAACGAGTAGAAGCCGGCCTTGTCCTGCCCGATCTGGGCGACCCAGGGCCAGACCTCCGCGGGCGTGGCCGCGATGGTGCAGGCCCGGTCGGCCTGCACGACGCCACCGGTCATCAGCTCGTCGCCGGGCAACCAGGCGCGCGTCTCGGGCTCGGTGGCGCCGAGCCGTCGGTGCGCACCGGTGACGAGCACCGCCGCGCCGGCGGCGAGACCTGCCACGACCGGCGCCGCGAGCGCCGCCGTCAGTGCACGGCGTCGTCCCCGCCGCGGGGCGTCCTGTTCGCTGTCGTTCTCGCCCACGGTGTCCAGTCTGCTCCGAACGCCCGCGGTCGCACGGCGCGGCGGCAGATCGTCAGCAGGATTCGAGAACCCGGTTCATCGCGTCCTTCTCGGGCTGGGTGATCGCGAGCTCGTACGCGGCCTTGACCTCGATCTGGGTGGCGACGTACTCGCAGCGGAACGCCTTGTTCGGCGGCAGCCACTCGGCGGCGTTCGCGGCTCCCTTGGTGCGGTTCTCGCCGGGGTCGACCATGAGCAGGTTCGCCGGGTCGTTGGCGAACTTCTCGCGGCGGTTGTCGTTCCAGTCGTGGGCGCCGGAGATCCACGCGTTCTGCAGGGCGACGACGTGCTCGGCGTCCAGGGAGACGGCCAGGTCGTCGCTGCCGCGCTCGAAGGCGCGGTTCTTCTCGCCGGTGTACGGCTCGACGTCGTAGGTCCCGGACAGGACGGTGCAGCCGTCGTCGTCCACCTTCTCGTCGCTCAGGTCGCGGGCGAGCATGTCGTTGCGGGCGTCGCAGCCGTTGCCGTCCGGGTCGGTCCAGTGGTCGAACTCGTCGCGGTCGTAGCCGGTCTGCGGGGCCTTGCCCTTGACGGTGAGCCCGTCGAGCTGCCGGGTGACCTTGGTGACGTCCACCGACCCGTCGGGACTCGCCCCCGAGCCACCGGAACCACCGTCCCCGGAACCACCGTCCCCCGACCCGTCGTCGAGCGAGGCGACGTCCTCGGCGGCGTCGCCGATGACGGCCCTGGCGTCGTCGGCGACGGAGTCCAGGTCGAGGTCCCCACCGCTGCCGGTGACCTGGACGAGGACGAGGGCGACGAGGAAGGCGGCAGCCAGGCCGAGGAGTGTGCGACGCATCCGCACACCCCACCAGGTCCAGGCGACTTCGTCGCGGTGCCCACGCCGGTGCCGCCCCTGCTGGGACGACATCTCGTGCGTATGCTCGCGGTCGAGGAGAGGGGTGGCTGCATGGCTGAAGGGGAGAAGGCGGACCCGCCGTCGCGCCGCAGGGACAGGCTGCGCCGGCGGTCGGGCGTCGCGGCGACGCCCGCTGTGGCCGAGGTCCCGCGCTTGACCCGCTACGTCGAGGACGGACGCCCGAGCCCGGCCCCCGGGGGTGCGAGCGTGGCCGACGGGCTGCGGTTCGCCGAGGGTGCCTCCGACCGCATGACCATGTCGCTCTACCCGCGCCCGACGACGGCCGCGATCCACGAGCTCGCCGAGGCCTGGGAGCTGCACCCGCTGGTGGTCGAGGACCTCCTGCACGCCCGCCAGCGACCCAAGGTCGAACGCTACGGCGACCTGCTGTTCCTCGTGGTGCGCTCCGCCTGGTACGTCGACGCGGAGGAGGACGTCGTCCTCGCCGAGTTCCACGTGCTGGTGCGCCCGGGTGCCGTCGCCGTGCTGTGCCAGGACGGACGGTGGATCGACGGCACGCCGGCCGAGCGCCTCGACGAGTCGACGTTCGGGTCCGAGGAGGAGGCCCGTGCGCTGCTCCCGGGCGAGGACCTGCTGCGGCTCGGTCCGGAGGCGGTCGTCTACCGGTTCCTCGACGCCATCGTCGACGGTTACACCCCCGTGCTGCAGGGCGTGGCCATCGACAAGGAGCAGATCGAGCGCCAGGTGTTCAGCGGCGACGCCGCGGTGGCCGAGCGCATCTACCGGCTCAGCCAGGAGGTCATCGACATGCAGCACGCGACCTCGTCGATGACGGAGGTCGTCGAGGCGCTGCGCGCGGGGTCCGCCGAGCCCGCCATCGCGACCGAGCTCCAGACCTACCTGCAGGACGTCTCGGACCACCTCACCCGCGCCACCGCGCGGGTGGCGGAGTACCGCGAGGCGCTGGGGCAGATCCTCGACGTCAACGCGACGCTGGTGGCGCACCGGCAGAACGAGGACATGAAGAAGATCTCCGGCTGGGCGGCGATCCTCTTCGCGCCCACCCTCGTCGCCGCCGTCTACGGCATGAACTTCGACGTGATGCCCGAGCTGCACTGGGTGTTCGGGTACCCGATGGCGGTCACCCTGATGGTGGCGTTCTCCGTCGTCCTGTTCGTGGTGTTCAAGCGCGGCCGGTGGATGTAGTCCGGGACGGCCTCCGCAGCCTGTGACGTGATGCACACGGCCAAAAGGCGAATCTGAGATGCGTCTTTAGATACGGTGCGGGTCATGCAGCTCACGGCGTTCACCGACCTGGGCCTCCGGATCGTCATGAGGCTCTCCGTGCTCGGCGAGGCCGAGCACGCCACCACCGGCGTGCTCGCCGAGGAGCTGCACGTGCCGGCCAGCCACGCCGCCAAGGTCGTCACCCGGCTCGCCCGCCTCGGCGTCGTCGAGGCGCGCCGCGGTCGCGCCGGCGGGCTGCGTCTGGCCGACGGCGCCGAGCGCCTGTCGATCGGTCGCATCGCGCGGGACCTCGAGGGCGACGGGGAGGTGGTCGACTGCGAGGGGGCGAACCCGTGCCCCCTGCGCAACGGCTGCCGGCTGCGCGGGGCGCTCGCCCGCGCGCGCGAGGCCTTCTTCGCCGTGCTCGACCCCCTGACGATCGCCGACATGGCCGCCCCACCGACCCGGTCCGTCCTCCTCACCCTCGGAGCCGGACCGCCCGCCGGGTCGACGCCGTGACGTCGCCCGCCACCCTGCAGGTACCCGAGGAAGGATCCCTCCCGATGCTCACTGCCGAGTCCACCGCCGTCGTCCGTGCCACGCTTCCCGTGGTCGGGGCCGCGATCGGCGACATCACGCCGCTGTTCTACCGCAAGATGTTCGCCGCGCACCCCGAGCTCGAACGCGACCTGTTCAACCGGGGCAACCAGGCGCAGGGCGACCAGCAGCGGGCGCTCGCGGCCTCGATCGCCGGGTACGCCACGCTCCTCGTCGACGAGGACGGGCCGGACCCGAGGTCGGTGCTCGCGCGCATCGCCCACAAGCACGCCTCGCTCGGGATCCTCCCGGAGCAGTACCAGATCGTGCACGACCACCTGTTCGAGGCGATCGCGGAGGTGCTCGGCGACGCCGTCACCCCGGAGGTGGCCGCGGCGTGGGACGAGGTCTACTGGCACATGGCCGAGGCGCTCATCCAGATCGAGCAGGGGCTCTACGACGAGGCGGGTGTCGCCACCGGTGACGTCTGGCGCTCGGTCCGGGTGCGGCGTCGGGTCCAGGAGTCGCCCGACACCATCTCGCTGGAGCTGGCCGACCCCGACGGTGCCGCCCTGCCCGCCGGCCGGCCCGGCCAGTACCTGTCGGTCGCCGTCCGCCTGCCCGACGGCGCGCGGCAGATCCGGCAGTACAGCCTGACCGGCGCGGCGGACCCGGGCGCGTGGAGCGTCTCGGTGAAGGCGATCCCCGCGTCGCACGACGGCGACCGGATCGCGCCGGCCGGGGAGGTGTCGAACCATCTGCACGCCACGGTCTTCGAAGGGGACGTGCTCGAGGTCTCGATGCCCTTCGGCGAGCTCCGGCTCACCGAGAGCACGCGGCCGCTGGTCCTCGTGTCCGCCGGGATCGGCATCACGCCGATGATCGGGTTCCTGCACCACCTGCGCCGCACCGGCACCGACCGCCCCGTGACGGTGCTGCACGCCGACCGGTCCCCGGCGCGCCACGCGCACCGGGCCGAGCTGGCCGGGCTGGTCGACCAGATTCCCTCGGCGACGCTGCACCGGTGGTACGAGGACCTCGGCGCCCGGCCCGTCGGCGACGGCCTGCGCCCCGGCTACCTCGACCTCGACGGCGTCGACCTGCCGGCCGACGCGGACGTCTACGTCTGCGGCCCGCTGCCCTTCATGAGTCTCGTCCGTGGCGAGCTCCTGCGCAGGGGCGTCCCGGCGGACCGCATCCACCACGAGGTGTTCGGTCCCGGCGAGGAGGTGGCGGCCGCTTGAGCCGTCGGGCCGGGCCGGCGGGGCGCCGTCGGCCCGGCCCGGTCCACTAGGCTCGAGGTATGGCCGACGACAAGCTCCCCGTCGATCTGAACCAGATGTTCGAGCTGGCCCGGGCCGGCGCCGACCTCCTGCTGGAGTTCGTCGACGCCGGCGTGCCGGTGGACCACGCGGACGCCCACGGCAACACCCTGCTCATGCTGGCGGCGTACCACGGGCACGCCGACCTCGTCCGCGGTCTGGCCCGGCGCGGGGCGGACGTGAACCGGCTCAACGAGCGGGGCCAGTCGCCGCTCGCCGGAGCCGTGTTCAAGGGCGACCCCCACGTGATCGACGTCCTCGTCGAGGCCGGGGCCGACGTCGACGCCGGCCGACCGAGCGCCCGGACCACGGCCGAGATGTTCGGTCAGCCGGTGCCGGGGGAGTCGTGAGCGAAAGGTAGGCTGGTTCCTCGTGGCCACTATCGACTTCCCCGCCGAGATCAAGGGGCTCCGCTCCACCCTCGAGTCCATCGAGTCGGTGAGCGACCCCTCTGCCCTGGAGGCGAAGATCGCCGAGCTCTCCGAGCAGGCGGCCGCTCCCGACCTCTGGGACGACCAGGAGAACGCGCAGCGGGTCACGTCCGCGCTCTCGCACGCGCAGGACGAGCTGGAGCGGGTCAAGCGGCTGTCCCAGCGGATCGACGACGTCGAGACCCTGGTCGAGCTCGGCCACGAGATGGACGACCCCGACTCCCTGACCGAGGCGGAGTCCGAGATCACCGCGCTGCGCAAGGAGCTCGACTCGCTCGAGGTCCGTACCCTGCTCAGCGGCGAGTACGACGCCCGCGAGGCCGTCGTGACGATCCGCGCGGGCGCCGGTGGCGTCGACGCCGCGGACTTCGCCGAGATGCTCATGCGCATGTACCTGCGCTGGGCCGAGCGCCACGGCTACCCGGCCAAGGTCATGGACACCTCCTACGCCGAGGAGGCGGGCCTGAAGTCCGCCACCTTCGAGGTCAACGTCCCCTACGCGTTCGGGAACCTGTCGGTCGAGGCCGGCACCCACCGCCTGGTGCGCATCTCGCCCTTCGACAACCAGGGACGGCGCCAGACGTCGTTCGCCGCGGTCGAGGTCATCCCGCTCATCGAGCAGACGGACCACATCGAGATCCCCGAGAACGAGCTGAAGATCGACGTGTTCCGGTCCTCCGGGCCGGGCGGCCAGTCGGTGAACACCACCGACTCCGCCGTGCGCATGACGCACATCCCGACCGGCACCGTCGTGTCGATGCAGAACGAGAAGTCGCAGATCCAGAACCGCGCCGCGGCGCTGCGCGTCATGCAGTCCCGCCTGCTGCTGCTCCGTCAGCAGGAGGAGGCCGCGAAGAAGAAGGAGCTCGCCGGCGACATCAAGGCGAGCTGGGGCGACCAGATGCGCT
Source organism: Isoptericola sp. b515 (assembly GCF_030588125.1). Lineage (NCBI taxonomy): Bacteria > Bacillati > Actinomycetota > Actinomycetes > Micrococcales > Promicromonosporaceae > Isoptericola > Isoptericola sp. b515. Next base: position 365,950 of record NZ_JAUQYR010000002.1, read on the forward strand.
CCTACGTCCTGCACCCGTACCAGATGGTCAAGGACCTGCGCACCGAGCACGAGGCCGGCAACACCCAGGCCGTGTTCGACGGCGCGATCGACGAGTTCATCGAGGCCGGCATCCGCTGGCGCCGCAACCAGTCGGAGAACTGAGGTCCGTCCGGCCCGGCCCTGACTCGGCGCGTTCCGCCCTGACTCGCCACGGTCGGGCCTGACTCGGCGCGTTCCGCCCTGACCCGGCACGAGGTGTGCCGGCCCGGCCCACCGGACAATCCCGGACGATTGCGGCCAGCAACGGACCGGTGCCCGCGACACGCCGCGTGTCTGCCGTCGGGGGCAGGATCTCGCGTGCGACTCTCGGATCGGGTGAACGCCTGCGCCTGGCAGGCATCCACCCGGTGGGAGGTACGCCGTGATCCGGTTCGAGAACGTCTCGAAGGTCTATGCGCGGGGGGCGCGACCCGCGCTCGACGACGTCTCCGTCGACGTCGAGCGGGGCGAGTTCGTGTTCCTCGTCGGCGCGTCCGGCTCCGGCAAGTCCACCTTCCTGCGGCTCGTGCTGCGCGAGGAGCGCCCCACCGGCGGGCGGGTGTACGTCGCCGGGCGCGACCTGACCCGGCTCTCGCCCTGGCGGGTGCCCGGTCTGCGTCGGGGCATCGGCATGGTCTTCCAGGACTTCCGGCTGCTGCCGAACAAGACCGTCTACGAGAACGTCGCCTTCGCGCTGCAGGTCATCGGGCGCCCACGCCACCACATCCGCACGACCGTGCCGGAGGTGCTGGAGTGGGTGGGGCTCGACGGCAAGGAGAAGCGGCGGCCGCACGAGCTGTCCGGCGGGGAGCAGCAGCGCGTCGCGATCGCCCGCGCCTTCGTCAACCGCCCCAAGATCCTGCTCGCCGACGAGCCCACCGGCAACCTCGACCCGACGACCTCCCAGGGCATCATGCGGCTGCTGGACCGGATCAACCGCACCGGGACCACCGTGGTGATGGCGACCCACGACGACGAGATCGTCAACGAGATGCGCCGCCGGGTCGTCGAGCTCTCCACCGGGCACGTCGTGCGCGACGAGAAGGACGCCGTCTACGGCCGCCGCGAGGAGATCCTGCCGCAGGTCGGCCCCGTCGCCGTCCTGGACGCCCCCGGGCGGGGGGTGCCCGCCCGCCGCATCTCGGTGCGCCCCGAGCCCGGTGACGTCGCCGCGGAACGTGCGGCCGACCAGGCCGCGGCCCGGGGGGTGGACCCGCCGCCGGCGGAGACCGACGACGAGGAGGTCCGGGCGATGTCGGGGGCGTCCCGGGCCGAGGAGGCCTGAGCGGTGCGCCTGCAGTTCGTCTTCGGCGAGGTCCTGCGTGGTCTGCGCCGCAACGCCACGATGGTGGTCTCGGTGGTGCTGGTGACGTTCGTCTCCCTGACGTTCGTCGGAGCCGCCGCGCTGCTGCAGGTGCAGATCGACAAGCTCAAGGGTGACTGGTACGACCTCGTCGAGGTCTCGGTCTTCCTCTGCCCCGAGGGTTCCACCGAGCCGACGTGCGCCGAGGGCGAGGCCAGCCCCGAGCAGATCAGCACCCTGGAGCGCACGATCAGCACCGAGCTCGACGGCGTCGTGTCCACGGTGTACTTCGAGTCGAAGACCGACGCCTTCGAGGCCTTCTCCGCCCAGTATCCCGACGGCTACCAGGGCACCCAGCTCACCGCGGACGACATGCAGGCCTCGTTCCGCCTCCAGCTCGCCGACCCCGAGCAGTACCAGGTCGTGGACGAGGTGCTCTCCGGTCGGGACGGCGTCGAGGTGGTCGAGGACCAGCGGGCGATCTTCGACCCGCTGTTCCTGGCGCTGAACCGTGCCTCGCTGGTGGCCGTCGGTCTCGCCGTCGTCATGCTCGTCGCTGCGGCGCTGCTGATCATCACCACGATCCGGCTCTCCGCGGTGTCCCGGCAGCGCGAGACCGGGATCATGCGGCTCGTGGGTGCCTCGACCCTGTTCGTCCAGCTGCCGTTCATGCTCGAGGGCGCCATCGCGGCACTGCTCGGGGCCGTCCTGGCGGTCGTCGGGCTCTGGGCGGCCGTGCAGTACCTCGTCGTCGACTGGCTCGCCGCGTCGGTGGACTGGGTCGAGCACGTGACCCCGGCCGACGTGCTCACCATCGCCCCGCTGCTGCTGGGCCTGGCCGTGGCGGTCGCCGCCGTGTCCTCCGCCGTGACCCTCCACCGCTACACGAGGGTGTGATCCGCCGTGCCCGACGTCGTCCGCCTGCGCCGCGCCCTCGCCGGGGTGCTGGCCGCGCTGCTGCTGATCGGCCCGACGGCACCGGTCGTCGCCGACGAGCTCGACGACCAGCGTGCCGCCGCGGAGGAGCAGCAGCGCCAGAAGCGCGAGGAGCGCCAGGACCTGCAGCACGAGCTCGAGGACACCAACGACAAGTTCGCCCAGGCGGTGCTCGACCTCAACGAGGTCGAGGGGCGTCTGCCGGTGGCGCAGGCCGAGCTCGCCGAGGCGCAGGCCGCCCTCGCCGAGGCCCGCCGCAAGGCGGCGGTGCTCGCCGACCGGCTCGCCGACGCCGAGGACGAGGAGAAGGCCGTCGCCCAGGAGATCGAGGCCGGCGAGGGCAAGGTCGAGGAGGCGCGGGACGACGTCGCCGCGATGGCGCGCGAGGCCTACCGCCGCGGGGACGACGCCAGCACCATCGGGTTGGTCACGGGGGCGCAGTCCACGGAGGAGTTCCTCGACGACCTGTCCGTGACGGCGTCGGCCGCGCGCAGCCGGTCCCGCTCGGTGACCGAGCTGCAGGAGGCCGAGACCGTGGCCCGCAACCAGCAGGCGCGGCTCGACGCGATCCGGGAGACGATCGCGGTCCTCAAGGCCGAGGCGGACGCGAACGTCGTGGTCGCGCAGGAGGCCGAGCAGCAGGCGGCGGAACGCAAGGCCGAGGTGGAGCGGCTCATCGAGGAGCAGAAGCGGCTCAAGGCCACGATCGCGGACCAGCGGGACGAGACGATCGCGGAGCTCGAGGAGAACGAGGCCGAGCGCGACCAGCTCCAGTCCGAGATCAAGGACATCATCGCCAAGCAGGCCGAGCGCGACCGTCGGCTCGAGGAGGAGCGCAAGCGTCGCGAGGCCGAGGAGCGCCGACGCCAGGAGGCCGAGGCACGCCGGCAGGCCGAGCGCGAGGCCGAGCAGCGCGCCGCCGAGCAGCGTGCGGCGGAGCGCGGCCAGCAGGACTCCGGTGGCGGGTCGGGCCAGGGCGGCGGGGGAGGCTCCGGCTCCGGCGGCGGCTCGGGCGGCGGGGGCGGCTCCGGCTCGGGCGGCGGTTCGGGCTCCGGCGGTGGCTCGAGCGCGGGTGGCGGAGGCGGGTCCAGCTCCGGCGGCTCGTCGACCCCCTCGGGTCCGTTCCTGGGCTGGCCGACGAACTACCGGGTGGTGACCAGCAGCTACGGCATGCGCTACCTGCCGATGTACGGCTACACCCGGCTGCACGCGGGCACGGACATCCGCAGCTACTGCGGCACCCCCATCTACGCCGCCCAGAGCGGGTACGTGGAGCAGGCCTACTACGGGTCGAGCCCCGGCAACAACGTGCTCATCAACCACGGCAGGCACCGCGGGGACAGCGTCATGAGCCGGTACCTGCACCTGTCGCGCGACGTGGTCTACGTCGGGCAGAAGGTCTCCAAGGGCCAGGTGATCGGGTACTCCGGGAGCAGCGGGTCCTCCGGGGCGTGCCACCTGCACTTCGAGGTGTGGCTCAACGGCAGCACGGTCGACCCGATGCGGGGCTGGCTGAACTGACCTGCGGAGCGGCGTGACCGCCCTGAGCGAAAATCCGCTGGTCCCGGAGCCGGGGCCGCGTATCCTGGAGCGTCGCGTCACCCAGGGAGGAGGAGACCGTGTCCAACAAGTCCAAGGGCGCCAAGAAGAAGCAGCAGTCGGCGGACCCGCGCCAGGTCGTGGCGAACAACAAGAAGGCCCGCCACGACTACGTGATCGAGGACGTGCTCGAGGCCGGGATCGTCCTGTCCGGGACCGAGGTCAAGGCGCTGCGCATGGGGCGTGCGTCGCTGGCCGAGAGCTACGTCACCGTCGACCACGACGAGGTCTGGCTCGAGCACGCGCACATCCCCGAGTACTTCCAGGGCACCTGGAACAACCACGCGCCGCGCCGTCGACGCAAGCTGCTGCTGCACCGCGACGAGATCGACCGCCTCGGGGTCAAGTCCCGGGAGAAGGGCAAGACGATCGTCCCGCTGCGGCTGTACTTCCTGGACGGGCGGGCCAAGCTCGAGATCGCGCTGGCCCACGGCAAGAAGGAGTTCGACAAGCGCCAGGCCCTGCGCGAGAAGCAGGACCTGCGGGAGGCCCAGCGCGCCATGCGACGCCAGGAGCTGCTCGGCTGACGGCGCTGCGGCGCACCGTGCCGCGGCTCGCGGCGGCGCTGCCCCGGTGCGGAAATATCTGTGCGACCTGGGGCGTTCATCCACTACGATGGACAGACCGGCGGTGGTCCGCCACGGCCGGTGCGGATCTTGACAAATCCATAGGGGCTGATCGGTTTCGACGGTGGTCGTGCTTCCAGGGGAAGCGGGCCGAGGATGCAGTGCTCATCTCGTTAACGCTTGCCTGCAAACCTATAGGTGCCGATAACAAGCGCACCGACTTCGCCCTCGCCGCCTGAGCGAGCTCCGAAGTCCGTGAGCCCGGGAGCGCTCTCGACCCGGTAGCTCACGTCATCTAGAGAGCCACTGCTCGTCGCCCTCGTCATCGGGGCGGCGGGGACTTCCAGATGACTGGGCCCGTCCGCACCTTGTCTGCGTGAGTGCGGGGGCCGAGAAAATCGCAGCAGACTGCGCCCGGAGAAGCCCTGGAAAAGCGCTACCGGACCCGGGTTCGATTCCCGGCAGCTCCACTCGTCACGACGAAGGCCCGCCTGACACCACGTCAGGCGGGCCTTCGTCGTGCCCGGGGATCACGGTCGGTCAGGGAAGACGGCCGGCCCGACGAGTCCGACGAATTCGCGCTAGCGGTGGACAGCGTGGTCCGCCTTCGCCAAGGTGGACGAATCCCGGCGTGACGGGGACCACCCGCCCGAGTGCGAAAAGAGGTCGGCCATGGCCGAAGCACGACTCGACAGGCTCGCCCGGCGGCTGGGCCTGGAGACGAACCCCACGATCTTCTTCACCTCCGCCGGCCTGATGGTGCTGTTCCTGCTCCTGCTGCTGGTCTTCCCCACGCAGATCGGTGACGCGTTCGGAGCCGGCCGGGAGTGGATCGTCACCAACCTGGGCTGGTTCTTCATCATCGGCGTGACGTTCTGGCTGGTGTTCCTCGCCTACGTGGCCCTGAGCAAGTACGGTCACCTGCGCCTGGGTGACAACGAATCACGGCCCGAGTACTCGAACCTGTCGTGGTTCGCGATGCTCTTCGCCGGCGGCATCGGCACGGTGCTGATGTTCTGGGGCGTGGCGGAACCGATCTCGCACTTCTCGACGCCGCCGTTCGACGACGTGGCCCCGTACTCCGCCGAGGCGGCGAGCGACGCGATGTCGATCTCGCTGTACCACCTCAGCCTGCACACCTGGGCGATCTTCACGTTGCCGGGCCTGGCCTTCGGCTACTTCGTCTACCGGTACAAGCTGCCGCTGCGCGTCAGCTCCGTCTTCTACCCCTTCCTCAAGGAGCGCATCCACGGACCGATCGGCAAGACGATCGACATCTTCGCGGTGCTCGGCACCCTGTTCGGCCTCGCGGTCTCCCTCGGTCTCGGTACCTCCCAGGTGGGGGCGGGGGTCAACGCGCTCTTCCCCAGCATCGAGAACGGCACGCTGCTGCAGGTCGTCGTCATCACCGTGCTGACCATCACGGCCGTGAGCTCCATCGTGGCCGGGCTGGACAAGGGCGTGAAGCGCCTGTCGAACATCAACATCCTCATGGCCGTCGGCCTGATGATCTTCGTCCTCATCGCCGGGGACACCCTGTTCCTGCTGCGCCAGATCCCCGAGAGCGTGGGCGTCTACGCCCAGGACCTCATCGGGCTGGCCTTCTGGAACGACGCGATGTCGCAGTTCACCAGCGAGGGAGGCTGGGGCTGGCAGGGTGGCTGGACGGTCTTCTACTGGACGTGGACCGTGACCTGGGCGCCGTTCATGGGCGTGTTCCTGGCCCGCATCTCCAAGGGCCGCACCATCCGGCAGTTCGTCGGCGGCGTGCTCATCGCCCCGTCCGTGTTCACCATGGTGTGGTTCGTCATCTTCGGCTGGTCGGCGATGGAGCTCGACGGCATCGGCGGCAGCGGAGGCGCGATCTCGGAGGCCGTGGCCGACAACGTGGCGCTGGCGATGTTCACCTTCTTCGAGAACTACCCGGCGGCCACCCTGGTCTCGGGGATCGCCGTCATCGTCGTCGCCCTGTTCTTCGCCACGTCGTCGGACTCCGCGTCCCTGGTGGTCGACATGCTCTGCGTGGGCACCGCCGACTCGGGCCCCACCCGGCAGCGCGTGTTCTGGGGAGTCAGCGAGGGCATGCTGGCCGCGTCGCTGATCATCCTCGGCGGGGTGACCGGCCGGGACGGTCTCGCCGCGCTCCAACAGGTGATCACGGTGATCGGGCTCCCGATCTTCATCCTGAACTTCCTGATGGTCTTCAGCCTCTACAAGTCGCTGCGGACCGAACGCCATACCGCCGTCGAGGCCCAGTTCGCCGGATTGATGGCCCGATGGCGCTTCATGGGGCGCGCCGGCGCGGGGCAACGCGGGGCGTCGGCACGTGCGGCCGCGCTGCAGGGGGCCGCGGTGTCGTCCGGGGCGACGACCGGGAGCGCTGCGGCGACCGAGCGCTCCGCAACCGGCAGTGAGGAGCCGCCCGAGACGGGGCCCGGGGAGCCGGACACCGGGACCAGGACCGACTGACCGGTCGCCGCCGCACGGCGGCGCGGCCGAGGTCGCAGGGCCGAGGGGGCCCGGGGCATGACGTCCCGGGCCCCCTCGGCCGTGCACCAGACCTGCGCGCGACCTGCTCGAGGGGCGGGCGTCGTCCTGCCGGCGCACCCGGGTCCGCCGGCCCGGTGGCCGGCTGCGGTCAGCCGACCAGCTCGGGTTCGCGGTCCGACGCGCCCGTGCTCGGGGCGGGCGACCCCGGACCCCGGGGGTCGTCCTCGCCCCGGCCCGGCCCGGACGGGGGAGCGGAGGACCGCCGCCGACGCAGGAACCACACGATCAGGCCGACGGCACCGATCGGCAGCAGCCACGGCAGCAGCACGCCGAGGACGAGCACGACGGTCTTCGCGGCGGCCACGAGCGCGCTCCACCCGGTCTCCAGCCCGTCGACGAACCCGCTCGCCGGCGCCGTCACCGGAGCCGTCCGGGGGGTGATCTGGATGTGCAGCGTCGACATCGCGACCTGGTCGCTGAGCGCCTCGCGCTGGGCGACCAGGGAGTCCAGCTCCGCCTGGCGGGCCGCGAGCTCACGCTCGACCTCGAGCAGGTCCTCGGTCGAGGTCGCCTGGGACAGCAGCTCGTCCAGGCGCTTCGTGGAGGTCGTCAGAGCCGAGATCCGCGCGTCCAGGTTCTGTCCCTGCCTCGTGACGTCGTCCTTCGTGACCTCCACGTGCTGGACGGTCGCGAGCTCCGAGAGCGCCTCGACGGCGCTGGTCGTCCGTGCCGCCGGGATCCGCACGGTCATCGACGCGGGGCCCGGCTCGCCGTCGAGGTCGGGCGACTCGGTGAGCTGGTCGACGCGTCCGCCGGCCCCCTCGACCATCCGGGTCAGCTCGGCCGTCGTGCGGGAGGGGTCGGGGGAGGTCATCTCGATCCACCCGGTGACCACCACCTCGCGGTCGACGGCGGCGGTGCGGTCCGCCTCGGTGACGACGGACTCCTCGGCGACCGCCGCGGCGTCGGCGGCGGACGTGCTCGCCACGTCGTCGGTGGCGGTGTCCACGCCGACGGAGACGTTCTCGTCGGAGCCCGTGCAGGCGGCGAGCCCGAACGTGAGGATCGCAACGACGGTGAGGGCGGTGGCTCGGCGACCGAGTGCGCGGGTCGGCATGACCCCGACTCTAGGCCCCTGACCAGCGAGGATCCGGTCCTTCGCACCGATCGTGATGCGACCGTGCCAGGACCGTGACATCCGGCCCGGGACGAGTCCAGGGCAGGTAACGATCAAATAACGAAGGGCTCCGTACGATAGACAGGCGATCTGTAAGGACGCTCTACTAACAAACATGACCACGACAACGACGCGCACCAGCCGACGGGGCCTGGGCGGCGGTCTGCGAGCGACCTCCAAGGTGCTCCCCGAGCACGCTCGGGCGCACAACCGGTCGCTGGTGCTCCAGCACCTGTTCCACGAGGGGCCGACCTCGCGGGCCGGCCTCTCCCGGTCCACGGGCCTGACCCGGGTCACGGTCTCCGACCTCGTCGGCGTCCTGCTGGCCGAGGGCCTGGTCGAGGAGCTCGGGACGCAGCCCGGACGCCGCGTCGGCAAGCCGGCGATCCTCGTGGGGATGCGGACCGACGCGTACCAGATCGTCGGGCTCGACCTCTCCGACGACACCGTCCTGCGCGGCGCCGTCCTCACCCTCACCGGCGAGGCCGTCGACCGCCAGGTCCTGCCGGTCGACGGCCGGCGGGGACAGGACCTGGTCGACCTGCTGGCCCGGTTCGCCCGGCGCCTCGTCGCGTCGGCGACCCGCCCCGTCATCGGCATCGGTGTCGGTTCGCCGGGCGTCGTCGACGACACCGGGCGCGTCGTCGAGGCGCCGAACGTCGAGTGGAGCGACCTGCCCCTGGCCGCGCTGCTCACCGACCGGCTCGGCCTCCCGGTGCACGTGGCCAACGACGCCAACTCCGCGGCGCTCGCCGAGTACACCTACGGCGGGGGCGGCGACTCGATGATCGTGCTGACCGTCGGCAAGGGTGTCGGCGCCGGCGTCATGGTCGACGGTGCCCGCGTGCACGGTGCCGGTGACGCCGCCGGAGAGCTCGGGCACGTCACCGTCGTCGAGGAGGGTGGTCAGCCGTGCGCCTGCGGGCGGCGCGGCTGCCTCGAGACGGTCCTGTCCGCCCCGGCGCTCCGGCGCGCGACCGAGGGGCTCGACGCGCACCAGGCCGAGGCCGTGCTGGCCGACGTCGGCCGCACGCTCGGCAAGACCCTCGCGCCGGTCGTCGGTGCGTTGAACCTCGGCGAGGTCATCCTCGCCGGCCCGCCCGAGCTGCTCGCGGAACCGCTCCGGACCGCGGCGCTCGAGACCATCACCGCGCGGACCATGCCGGCCACCTCGGCCGGCCTGGACCTGCGCATGGCCGCCCTGGACGACGACGTCGTCCTGGCCGGGGCGGCCGTCCTCGTCCTGGGCGCCCAGCTCGGCGTCTCGTGACCCGTCCCTCCGAACCTCATCCATCGGCGGCGCGAACAGAGCCGTCCCCGCAACACCGTGGAAGGAACCATCCCGTGAAGAGAACCCGACTCGTCGCCGCCGCCGCGGCCTCGACGATCACCCTGACCCTGGCGCTGACGGCCTGCAGCAGCGACACCACCGACACCGGCTCGGAGGGCACGGAGACCGAGGCTGCCGGCGAACCGGAGGCCGCCGACCTCACGATGTGGGTGGCCGGTGGCGACACCCCCGACGAGCTGCGCGAGTACCTCGTCGAGACCTTCGAGGCCGAGAACGAGGGCTCGACGCTGACCATCGAGGAGCAGGACTGGGGCGACCTGGTCACCAAGCTCACGACCGCGCTGCCCGACGCCGAGAACACCCCGGACGTCGTCGAGCTCGGCAACACGCAGGCCCCGACCTTCACCAACGCCGGCGCGTTCCGCGAGATCTCGCCGGAACTCTACGAGGAGCTGGGCGGGGACAACCTGCTGCCGTCCTTCGTCGAGGCGGGCTCGGTCGACGGCACCGTCTACGCGTTGCCCTACTACTTCGGCTCGCGCTACATGTTCTACCGCGCGGACATCTGGTCGGACGCCGGCCTCGAGGTCCCGACGACGCTCGACGAGTTCGGCGCGGCCGTCAAGGAGCTGCGCACCGACGACATGTCCGGCTTCGCCCTCGGGGGCCAGGACTGGCGCAACGGCATCTCGTGGATCTTCGCCCACGACGGCGAGCTCGCCGTCAAGGAGGGCGACGAGTGGGTCTCCACCCTCTCCGACGAGAACACGATCGCCGGTCTCGAGCAGTGGCAGGACGTCTACCAGGGCGCCTCGAACCTGCCGGCCACCGACCGCGACGTGGCCTACTGGGACTTCCTCAACGACACCGCCGAGGGCGGCGCCCCGGACGCGGCGACGATCATGGCGCCGGGCTGGGCCCGCTGGTCGATCGGTGACCTCACCGAGAACGACGAGGGCGAGGAGGTCCGCGACGGCATGGCCGACGCCTCGACGTTCGACATCTTCGCCCTGCCGGGTGTCGACGGCGGCGTGGCCCCCGTCTTCGCCGGTGGCTCGAACATGGCGGTCTCGGCCCAGTCGCAGCACCCCGAGCTGGCCGAGAACCTCCTGCGGGTCATCTACTCGGACGAGTACCAGACGATGCTCGCCGAGAACGGCCTGGGGCCGGCCAACACGGAGTTCACCTCGGTGATGGAGACCGACAAGTTCGGTGAGGTCACCGTCGAGACCGCTGAGAACTCGAAGCTGACGCCGGCCGCCCCGGGCTGGGCCGCCGTCGAGGGTGCCTCGGTCTACGAGGAGCTCTTCCAGAAGATCGCCGAGGGCGGTGACGTGGCCGAGCTCGCCGCCGAGTACGACGAGACGATCACGCCGATGCTCAACGGCCAGGCGGGCTGACGACCGGCTCGTCACCGCACGCAACACCCTGACGGGCGGGGTGGCGCCGCACGACCAGGCCGCCACCCCGCTCGTCCCATGACCGGGAAGGAGGACCGCATGACCCTGACCACTGGCAGGACCGCCGGATCGGACGGCATCGCGATCCGCCGTCGGCGCAAGCCGGCCACCCCCTATCTCCTGCTGATCCCCGCGGTCGCCGCCCTCCTGGTCGGCCTCGGCTACCCCGTCTACTGGCAGATCATCACCTCGCTGCAGGAGTTCGGGCTCATGCAGCAGTTCGGTGCCCCGCCGGAGTTCATCGGCCTGGACAACTACACCCGGATCTTCACCGACCCCGAGGTCTGGTCCGTGGTGGCGAAGTCCATCGCGTTCTGCCTCGTCAACGCCCTGGTGACCGTCGGTCTCGGCCTCGGCCTCGCGGTGCTGATGCGGGCGGTGCCCGGCTGGGTGCGCATGTCGATGCAGATCACCCTGCTGCTGGCCTGGGCCACCCCGCTGGTCGCCGCCGTGACCGTGTTCCGCTGGCTCTTCGACGACCGCAACGGCGTCGTGAACTGGATGTTCGTCCAGCTCGGCCGGGAGAACCTCGACGGGTACAACTGGCTCGGCAACGTCTGGACGTTCTTCCTGGTGGCATCGCTCGTCGTCATCTGGATGTCGGTGCCGTTCGTGGCCCTGTCCATCTACGCCGGGCTCACCCAGGTCTCCGAGGAGGTGCTCGAGGCCGCGCGCATCGACGGTGCGGGCTCGCGGCAGATCCTGTGGCGGATCATCATGCCGCTCGTGCGGCCGGTCATCGCGATCGTGCTGCTGCTGCAGATCATCTGGGACCTGCGGGTCTTCGCCCAGATCCGGCTCCTGCAGGACGCCGGCGCCCCGATCTCCGAGACGAACCTGCTCGGCAACTACATCTACGAGCTCGGGGTGGGCAGCCAGGACTTCGCCGGCGCCGCCGCCGTCTCGCTCTTCGTCCTGGTGCTCACGATGGTCCTGTCGGGGCCGTACGTGCGCTATCTCATGAAGGAGGACGCGGCATGAGCGCCGTCCTTGCGGACACCGCAGCCCCCGCGGCACGCACCGGGGAGCGACGTCCCGTGCGCCGTCGTCGGATCCGGCCGGGCAAGATCCTGCTGAGCGCCCTCGGCCTGCTGATGGCCCTCGTGTGGGTCTTCCCGGTCTACTGGATGATGAACTCGGCGGTCACCCCGGACGCGATCCTCGGTGCCGACACCCCGCAGCTCCTGCCCGTCAGCTTCACGCTGACCAACCTCCGATCGGTGCTCACCGACTCCGGGTTCCTCAACGCCCTGGGCATGAGCGTCATGGTGACGTTCCTGACGATCACGCTGGTGCTGGCCTTCGCGTTCCTCGCGGCCCTGGCGATCAGCCGGTGGCGGTTCCGGGGCCGGACGAGCTTCATCCTCGCGGTGCTGTTCATCCAGATGCTGCCGGCCGAGGGTCTGTTCATCGCCCAGTACCAGATGATGTCCAGCCTCGGTCTGCTCAACCAGGTCATCGGCATCTCGGTGCTGTACGTGGCCATGCTCGTGCCCTTCACCGTCTGGATGCTGCGCGGGTTCGTCGCGGGCGTCCCGATCGAGCTGGAGGAGGCCGCGATGGTCGACGGGCTCTCGCGGCCGCGGGCCTTCCTGCGGATCACGTTCCCGCTGCTGGCCCCCGGTCTCGTCGCCTCCGGGGTGTACGCGTTCCTGCAGGCGTGGAACGAGTTCACGACCGCGCTGGTGATCCTGCCCGCCGAGTCGGCGCAGACGCTGCCGATCTGGCTGCGCAGCTTCCTGTCGGCGTCGGCCAACCGGGGCATCAACTGGGCGGAGGTCATGGCGGCCTCCACGCTCATCGCCGTGCCGGTGATCGTCTTCTTCCTGTTCGTGCAGGGGCGGATGACCTCGGGTCTGGTCTCCGGGGCGGTGAAGGGCTGACGTGGACGAGAACGGCACGGCGACGCCTCCGGCGTCGCCCGGACCCAGCGTGGGCCTGGACATCGGCGGCACCAAGACGCTCGCCGTCCTGCTCGCCCCCGACGGCACCGTCGCGGCGCAGACGCGCCTCCCGACGGCCCCCGGGCCCCGCGGCGTCCTCGACGGCGCCGTGCGCGCCGTCGAGGGTGTCACCCGCGCGGCGGACGTCCCGGTCGAGGACGTCACCGGGGTGGGCGTCGGCATCCCCGGTCTGGTGGACGCCGTCGACGGCAGCGTGCGCCACGCGGTCAACCTCGGCCTGGACGGGGAGGCCTTCGAGCTCGCGACGCTGCTCTCCGCGCGGCTCGGCGGGATCGGCGTCGGCGTCGAGAACGACCTGAACGTCGCCGCCGTCGGGGCCGCCCACCTCCTCGAGGTCGCCGACCCCACCTCCGGACCTGTCGACCTGGCGTTCCTGGCCCTCGGCACCGGTCTGGCCGCCGGGGTCGTGCTGGACGGCAGGCTCCGTCGCGGCAGCCACGGGGCGGCCGGCGAGATCGGTCACGTCCCCGTGGACCCCGCCGGTCCGCCGTGCGCGTGCGGCCAGCGCGGCTGCCTCGAGCTCTACGCCTCGGGCTCGGCGATCAGCGCCGTCTGGCCGACGACGTCGGGCCGGCCCGCCCCGGTCGAGCTGTTCGAGGCGGCCGAGGCCGGGGACCCGCGGGCCGTCGCCGTGCGCGACCGGTACGCGAGCGCCGTCGCGGCCGCCGTCCGCCTGCTCGTGCTCAGCGTCGACGTGCGCTACGTCGTCCTCGGCGGCGGGGTCTCCCAGCTCGGCCGGCCGCTGCTCGAGGCCGTGCAGGGGGCCCTCGAGGACGAGTCCGCGGCCTCCGGGTTCCTGCGCAGCCTCGACCTTCCCGGCCGCGTCCGCCTGGCCCCCGGCCGGGTCCCGGTGGGAGCGGTCGGCGCCGCCGTCGTCGGGCGCGGGCACGCTGCCCGGGTGCCCGACCTGCGCTGAGGCGCGTCCCGACCGGCCCTGCGCCGACACCCCGCCCGTCCGGCACGCCGCCGACGCGGGCACGACCGAGAGGAACCATCGACCGTGCGACTCCGCCGGGCCCTGGCCGCGACGGCCGCCGTCGTGCTCGCCGCGCTGTCCGCCGGGTGCGGGGCGGGCGAGGTCGAGCCGGAGGTCTCGGACGACATCGTCCTGTGGCTCGTCGGCGCCGACACCGGTGACGAGCTGCGCGACCACCTCGTGACGACCTTCGAGCGGCGCCATCCCGGCGCGACGCTGACCATCGAGGAGAAGCAGTGGCCCACCCTCGTCGACGACCTCCACCGGGCCCTGGGCGATCCCGCCGCGACCCCCGACGTCGTCGAGCTCGGCAACACGCAGGCTCCGACGTTCACCCATGCGGGTGCGTTCCGTGAGATCTCGCCCGCGCTGTACGCCGAGCTCGGCGGGGACGACCTGCTGCCGTCCTTCGTCGAGGCGGGGTCGGTCGCGGGCACCGTGTACGCCCTGCCCTACTACTTCGGCTCCCGCCACGTCTTCTACCGCAAGGACGTGTGGCGCCGCGCCGGGGTCGAGGTGCCCGAGACGCTGGGCGAGTTCGGCGACGCCGTCACGACGCTCACCACGGGCAGTCGTGCCGGGTTCGCCCTGGGCGGCCGGGACTGGCGCAACGGGATCTCCTGGGTGTTCGCCCACGGCGGCGACCTGGCCGTCGAACGGGACGGCTCGTGGGTCTCGACGCTGTCCGACCCGGACACGGTGGCCGGGCTCGAGGCCTGGCAGGACGTCTACCGGCACGCCTCGTTCCTGCCCACGACCGAGGTCGACACCGGCTACTGGGAGTACCTCAACGACGGCGTCGAGTCCGGCGTCCCGGCGGCGGCCGCGATGATGGCCCCCTCGTGGGCCCGCTGGGAGATGGGGGACCTGGTCCGGGACGACCAGGGCGTCGAGGTCCGCGACGGCATGGCCGACGAGGACACGTGGGGGGTGTTCGCGCTCCCGGGCGTCGACGGCGGGGTCGCGCCGGTGTTCGCCGGCGGCTCGAACCTGGCGATCTCGTCGCTGACCCGCAACGCCGCGCTCTCCGAGGACCTGCTGCGCGTCGTCTACTCGGACGCGTACCAGACGATGCTCGCCGAGTCCGGGCTGGGTCCCGCCGACACCCGGTTCACCGACCTGATGACCGACGACGTCTTCGGTCGCACACTGGTGGCGACGGCGGAGGCCTCACGGCTCACCCCGGCCGCGCCCGGCTGGGCGGAGATCGAGTCCCGAGGTCTCTACGAGGACCTGTTCGAGGAGATCGCGCGCGGCGGCGACGTCGCCGCGGTCGCCCGGGAGTACGACGCGCTCATCACCCCGCTGCTCGACGGCACGGCCGACGACGGCGCATGACCGACGAAGGAAGGAGACCTCGATGGAGGTCGTGATCGCTCCCGCCCAGGAGCTGGCGGTGCTGGCCGCCGAGGCGATCGAGGCGTTGCTGCGGCGCAGGCCGCAGGCGGTGCTCGGTCTGGCCACGGGGTCCAGCCCCTCGCAGGTGTACGACGAGCTGGCGCGACGCCACGCCGAGGGCGGGCTGTCGTTCGCCCAGGCCCGCGGCTTCATGCTCGACGAGTACGTGGGGCTGGCCGCCGACCATCCGGAGCGGTACCGCAACGTCATCGCCGCCGACATCGCCGAGCGGGTGGACTGGCCGGCGGACCAGGTGCAGGGACCGGACGGGCTCGCGTCGGATCTCTCGGCCGCGTGCGCGGCGTACGAGCGGGCGATCGCGGACGCCGGGGGAGTGGACCTGCAGCTGCTCGGGATCGGGACGGACGGGCACATCGCCTTCAACGAGCCGGGGTCGTCGCTGGCCTCGCGCACGCGGATCAAGACGCTGACGACCCAGACGCGGGTGGACAACGCGCGGTTCTTCGACGGGGACGTCGAGCAGGTGCCCACCCACTGCCTGACCCAGGGGCTGGGCACGATCATGGAGGCCCGGCACCTGGTGCTGCTGGCCACGGGCCGGCACAAGGCCGAGGCCGTGCACCAGCTGGTCGAGGGGCCGGTCTCGGCGCTGTGGCCGGCGACGGTGATGCAGTTCCACCCGCACGCCACGGTCCTCGTCGACGAGGCCGCGGCCTCGCGGCTCCAGCTCGCGAGCTACTACCGGCAGACGTACGACTCCAAGCCGGCCTGGCAGGGCCTCTGACCCGCGGGCCAGGATGCCTGGTCGCGGGTCAGGATGCTCGGTCGCGAGTCAGGATGCCTGGTCGCGAGTCAGGATTCTTTGCCGCGGGTCAGGGGACGGCAGCGCGGAGCACGTCACGGTGTGACGTTCCGCGCGCTGCGTCCTGGTGCGCCCGGGCCGAACCGTCGGCGGGCGCACCTCCTCGTCCCGGGCCCGCCCTGACTCGCGGAGGACCGTCCTGACTCGCACGGCAGCGCCCTGACTCGGCGGAACGTGCCCTGACCCGGCGCGTGCGGACCTGACTCGTGACCCGTCCGGGACGCCTCGGTGGAGGTGCCGGTTCGCCTCGACCCACGATGTCCGGCACGTAGGATGGGGCGCATGAGCGAGCCCCTCTCCACCCCGCCGGCCGACCCCTCGCAGGACACCGGGTCGGGGACGAGCGTGCTCGAGCGCCCCGACACGCGGGAGCAGTCGGCGGAGCCGGGTGACCACGAGCGGTTTGCGCACTACGTGCGCAAGGAGAAGATCATGCAGTCGGCGATGTCCGGCAAGCCCGTGATCGCGCTCTGCGGCAAGGTCTGGGTGCCGGGCCGCGACCCCGCGAAGTTCCCGGTGTGCCCGATCTGCAAGGAGATCTACGACGGCCTGCGTGACCCGCAGGACGGCGACGACGGCAACTCCGACTCCGAGTCGTGAGCTTGCCGGTTCCCGAGTCGGAGTCCGTCGACCTCTTCGCCGCCGCCGCCGAGCCGGCCAAACCGCTGCCGCAGTCGCCCTCGGTCTCGGCCGCCTCCCACCTCAGCCCCGCGTACCCGCGTCGTGCCCCGTGGGGGACGGCGTCGAACCTGCGGGCGTGGCAGGCCGAGGCCCTGGAGCTCTACCACCAGCGCTCGGCCCGTGACTTCCTGGCCGTCGCCACGCCGGGCGCAGGCAAGACCACGTTCGCCCTGCGGGTGGCCACCGAGCTGCTCGACGCCGGCGTGGTCCGGCGGGTGACGGTCGTCGCGCCGACGGAGCACCTCAAGCACCAGTGGGCGGACGCCGCCGCGCGGGTGGGCATCCGGATCGACCCGTCGTTCAAGAACGCCCAGGGAAAGCACGGGTCGCACTACGACGGCGTCGCGCTGACCTACGCCCAGGTGGCCGCCAAGCCCGCTCTGCACCGGGCGCGCACCGAGGCCGCCCGCACCCTCGTCATCCTCGACGAGGTGCACCACGGGGGTGACGCCCTGAGCTGGGGCGACGCCATCCGGGACGCGTTCGAGGACGCCACGCGACGTCTCGCGCTCACCGGCACCCCGTTCCGGTCGGACACCGCCTCGATCCCGTTCGTCACCTACGAGGCCGACGCCGAGGGCATCCGGCGCTCGAGGGCCGACTACACCTACGGCTACGGCGACGCGCTGCGCGACCACGTCGTGCGCCCGGTGCTGTTCATGACCTACTCCGGCGAGATGCGCTGGCGGACCCGCGCCGGGGACGAGGTCAGCGCACGCCTCGGCGAGGACATGACCAAGGACATGCACTCCCAGGCGTGGCGCACGGCCCTGGACCCGCGCGGCGAGTGGATCCCCTCGGTGCTGGCGGCGGCCGACCGGCGGCTGACCGAGATGCGCCGCTCCGTCCCGGACGCCGGCGGCCTCGTCATCGCCACGGACCAGGCCGACGCCCGCGCGTACGCCGGGCACCTGGCCCGCATCACCGGGACCTCGCCGACGGTCGTGCTCAGCGACGACGACGGCGCCTCGGCGCGCATCGACGAGTTCTCTGCCGGGACGGACCGCTGGATGGTGGCGGTGCGCATGGTCTCCGAGGGCGTCGACGTGCCCCGGCTGGCCGTGGGCGTCTACGCCACGAGCACCTCGACGCCGCTGTTCTTCGCCCAGGCGGTGGGCCGGTTCGTCCGAGCCCGCAAACGCGGCGAGACCGCGTCGGTGTTCCTGCCGAGCGTGCCGCTGCTGCTCGGCCTCGCCAACGAGCTGGAGGCGGAGCGCGACCACGCCCTCGACCGCCCGCAGACGGCCGAGGAGCAGGGGATCGAGTACGACCCGGAGGCCGCCCTGCTGGCCGCGGCCAACAAGGAGGAGAAGGCGTCCGGGGAGCTGACGGGTTCCTTCGAGGCGCTGGACGCGCAGGCCTCCTTCGACCGTGTGCTGTTCGACGGCGGCGAGTTCGGCACCGGCGGCGACATCGGCTCGGACGCCGAGCAGGACTTCCTGGGGATCCCGGGGCTGCTGGACGCCGACCAGGTCTCCACGCTGCTGCGCCAGCGTCAGGCGGCGCAGACCCGCGGCCGCGACGGCGCCACCACCGGCGAGGCCGTCCTGGAGCAGTCCGAGCAGGAGCACCGCCGGGCGGCGGCGCTGCGCAAGGAGCTGTCGAAGCTGGTCTCCGCCTGGGCGCGCAAGAGCGGGACCCCGCACGGCAAGGTGCACAACGAGCTGCGTCGGCGCTGCGGCGGTCCCGAGGTGCCGCTGGCCACCGCCGACCAGCTCGACGCCCGGGTCGAGACCGTGCGCGGCTGGTTCGTCGGCAAGCGCTGACGCGCGCTCCCGCGGCCACGCCGCGGCCGGTCAGGACAACGACTCGGTGACCGTGGGGATCGCCGGGTCGCCGGCCGAGAGCCGCCGGGCTCCCCGGGGCAGCTCGTTGCGGGACCTGGTGTGCTGCTCGGCCGCCGTGCTCACCCCGTGGGCGCCGACCCACCGCGAGTCGATCGCCCCGTCCGTGACCAGCGGCACCTGCAGGGGGCGCAGTCGGCCGCCGTCGGCGGCGCTCTCGGGCGGCTCCCACGCCACGACGTCCTCGTCCGGACCCGTGAACAGCACCTCCTCGACGGCCCGCTCGTCCTCGTCCAGCCGGCGGGCGGCCGCCTTGCGCCCGCCCGCTGTCGACTTGTGCGCCGAGGCCTTCGCCACCGCCTGCAGCCGGCCCGCCGAGTCGGCGCGCGCCACGAGCTTGTAGACCATCCCGCAGGTCGGGGCGCCCGAACCCGTCACCAGCGCGGTGCCGACGCCGTAGGCGTCCACCGGTGCGGCGGCCAGGCCGGCGATGGCGTGCTCGTCCAGGTCGGAGGTCACCACGATCTTGGTGCCGGTGGCCCCGAGCTCGTCGAGCCGGGCCCGGACGTCGATCGCCATCGCCCCGAGGTCGCCGGAGTCCAGCCGGACGGCCCCCAGCCCGGTGCCGGCCGCCTCGATCGCCCGGTCCACGCCGCGTCGCACGTCGTAGGTGTCCACCAGCAGCGTCGTCCCGACCCCGTGCCACGAGACCTGGGAGGAGAACGCCGAGCTCTCGTCGTCGTGCAGGAGCGTGAACGCGTGGGCGGCGGTACCGATCGTCTCGAGCCGGTAGCGGTAGCCGGCCTCGAGGTTCGACGTCCCGACGAACCCGCCGACGACGGCGGCCCGGGCGGCGGCGACCGCGGCGACCTCGTGCGTGCGCCGCGAGCCCATCTCCATCACGGGACGGTCCACCGCGGCGCTGGTCATCCGGGACGCGGCCGAGGCGATGGCGGAGTCGTGGTTGAGGATCGACAGCACCAGCGTCTCCAGCACCACCGCCTCGGCGAAGGTGCCCTCGACCTGCAGCACGGGCGACCCCGGGAAGAACGTCTCGCCCTCCGCGTAGCCGGTGACGGTCCCGGTGAACCGGAAGTCCTGCAGGAACTCCAGGGTCCGGTCGTCGACCACGCGCTGCCGGGCCAGGAAGTCGAGCTCGGTGTCCCCGAAACGAAAGGCGGGCAGCGCCTCGAGCAGCCGGCCCGTGCCGGCCAGCACGCCGTACCGTCGGCCGGCCGGGAGGTGACGGGTGAACACCTCGAAGACGCAGTGGCGGTGGGCGGTCCCGTCGGCGAGCGCCGCCGCGAGCATCGTCAGCTCGTACCGGTCGGTGAGGAGCCCGAGCGAGGGCCGGGGTGCGGTCAGGGGGACGTCCGAGGAGGACGGCGGGACGGTCAGGGGGCTCGTCGCCGGGTCGTCGTCGGCCCGTCGCTCGTCGGTCATGCCCCTACGGTACGGCGCGCGCGCCGCTTCGGGCAGGAGGAACGGGTGCGGCGCGTGCGGTCCCGCCCCCGCGCGGCCGTCCCCGTAGGGTGGTGGCATGACGGAAGCGGCGACGCAGGAGGACACCAGCACCGAGGCGGTGTTCGGACTCGCCGACCCCTGGGTCACCATCGTGTGGAACGACCCGGTCAACCTCATGAGCTACGTCTCGTACGTCTTCGAGAGCTACTTCGGGTACCCCGAGGCGAAGGCACGCACCCTGATGCTGCAGGTGCACCACGAGGGCCGGGCGGTCGTGTCGACCGGCCCGAAGGAGCGCATGGAGGTCGACGTGCAGGCGATGCACGGGTTCGGCCTGTGGGCCACCATGCAGCAGTCGGACGCGCCGGGCGCGGCAGGGGAGGGGGCATGACGCCGTTCCGGTCCACCCCTGCCGGGTACGTCGCCACCTGGGAGCCCGTCGAGCGCGAGGTGCTGGCGCGCGTCGCCCGCGACGTCGCCGACCTGCTCAGCGCGGACTCGGGGCTCCCCGAGGACGCCGCGGAGTCCGCCGAGGTCGCCTTCACGGGGGTCGCTCGCGTCCCGCGCGACCCGGCCGTCCAGCGGCTGCTGCCGGACGCCCACCGGGAGGACGAGGAGGTCGCCGCCGAGTTCCGCCACCTGACCCAGACGGACCTGGCCGCGGGCAAGGTCGCCCGGCTGCGGGGGTTCGCCGAGACCGTCGACCCGTCCGTCGAACCGGTCACCGACCCGGGGGACGGCGACCAGGTGCTCGTCGAGCGCGACGGCGCCCAGGACTTCGCCGCCGCCCTGACGGACGTGCGGCTCGTGCTCGCCGAGCGGCTCGGCCTCGACGACGACGGCGACGTCGAACGGCTGCACGACGAGGTCATGTCGGGGTTGATGTCCGAGGACGAGCACGGCGACGACCGGGACCCGGACGAGGCCTCGGGGTTCGACGCCGAGCAGCGCGTCTACTGGGGCGGGGTGTTCGTCGCGGCCGGGTTCGCCCAGGAGTCCCTGATGGACGAGCTCCTCGCCGACCTCAGGGCCCGCCGCGGCACGGACTGAGGGCCGTCGGCGGCCCGGTGCTGTGGTGCGTGCCACGCGTGGCTCCGATCACGAAACCGGTGCTCAGGACGTTGCGACGTTAGGCTGCCAGCCGTGAACGACGCCCCGATCGGGATCTTCGACAGCGGGGTGGGCGGTCTCACCGTCGCCCGCTCGATCCTCGACCAGCTCCCGCACGAACGCCTGCACTACATCGGCGACACGGCGAACGGCCCGTACGGGCCCAAGCCGCTGGCCGCCGTGCGTGCCATGGCGCTCGCCGTGATGGACCGGCTGGTGGACGACGGCGTGAAGATGCTCGTCATCGCCTGCAACTCCGCCTCGGCGGTCGCGTTGCGGGACGCGCGCGAGCGGTACACCGTCCGCCGCGGCATCCCCGTGGTCGAGGTGATCCTGCCGGCGGCGCGCCGGGCCGTCGTCGCCTCCCGCTCCGGTCGGATCGGTGTCATCGGGACCAAGGCGACGGTGGACTCGCTGGCCTACGACGACGCCTTCGCCGTCACCCCCGGGATCGAGGTGACGAGCCAGGCGTGCCCGGAGTTCGTCCGGCTGGTCGAGGAGGGCACGACGTCGGGACCGGAGGTCTTCGACATCGCGACCCGGTACCTCGCCCCGGTGCGGGCGGCCGGCGTGGACACGCTGGTGCTGGGCTGCACGCACTACCCGCTGCTGGCGGGCCCGATCTCGTACGTGATGGGACAGGACGTGACCTTGGTGTCCTCGGCGGAGGAGACGGCCCTGGACGTGTACCGCAAGCTCGTGGCGCACGACCTGGAGCGGTCGCTGGACGCTCCCGCGCCGGAGCACCGCTTCGCCGCGACCGGGAGCCCGGCACCGTTCGCGGACCTGGCCCGCCGGTTCCTCGGACCGGAGGTCGACCTCGTGGAGGCTGCATGAGACTCGTGACCGTCGGTGTCTCCGGCTCGTTGCCGGGGCCGGACTCGCCCGCGTCCTGCTACCTGGTGCAGGCCGACGACGCGGAGCGGACCTGGAACGTGGTGCTCGACCTGGGGTCGGGTGCGCTGGGTCCGCTGCAGCGTCATGTGGACCCGGCCGACCTCGACGCGATCGGCCTGTCCCACCTGCACCCCGACCACTGCTCGGACCTGAGCGGGCTGTACGTGTACCTCAAGTACCACCCGGAGCGCGGCGTCGTCCGCACCGGGGTCCCGCGCGAGCTGCCGGTGCTGGGGCCGTCCGCGACCTGCGAGCGGGCCGCGGCGATGTATGGGCTCGAACCGGGCGAGGACATGGCCACCGAGTACGCCTTCCGCACCTGGGAGCCCGGGTCGCCGGTCCGGGTCGGCCCGATGACGCTGGAGCCTTTCCGCGTCAACCACCCGGTCGAGGCCTACGGCGTGCGGGTGACCGGGCCGTCGTCGGACCGTGCGGGGGAGTCCGCGACCCTGGTGTTCTCCGGGGACACGGACATGTGCCCCGGGTTGGTCGAGGGGGCACGGGGCGCCGACCTGCTGCTGTGCGAGGCGGCGTTCCTCGAGGGACGTGACGACGGCGTGGAGCGCGGCATCCACCTCACAGGCCGGCGCGCCGGGAAGGTCGCCGCCGAGGCGGCTGTCGGCCGACTGCTGCTGACGCACCTGCCCGCGTGGACCGACCCGGCCGACACGCTCGCCGAGGCCCGCGGCGTGTTCGACGGCCCGACGGAGCTCGCCGTCGCCGGCGGCGTCCACACGCTCTGAGCCGGCGGGTGGGTACGCTCGACGCCGTGCAGAAGCTTCCCGTCTGGCCGGCCGTGATCGCCGACCTCGTGTGCGTGCTGGCCTTCACCCTCGTCGGCACGGCGAGCCACGCCTCGGCGGGGTCGGCCGGTCACGTGGTGGCCGTGGCCGCGCCGTTCGTGATCGGGCTGGCCGTCGGCTGGCTCGCGACCCGCGGGTGGCGGGCGCCCGCGCAGCCGTGGCCGACGGGCGTGGCGATCTGGTTCGCGACGGCGGCTCTCGGCCTGCTGCTGCGCCCGCTGTTCACCGGGGGCTTCGCCTGGTCGTTCAGCCTGGTCACCGCGGTGTTCCTGGCGCTAACCATGATCGGCTGGCGGCTCCTGGCCGCTCTCGCCCAGCGCCGCCGCCAGACGTCCTGACCAATCGGGACGTTGTGGGCATGAAATCGGCAGCTCGACCCCCGGGTCGAGCTGCCGATTCCATGCCCACAACGGTGGTGGGCGGACGGGGTCAGGGGCGCAGCGCGGCGGCGATCGCCGGGGCCAGGGAGCGCAGCGCCTTGCCGCGATGGGAGATCGCGTTCTTCTCGGCGGCGCTCAGCTCCGCCGAGGTGCGCCTGCCCGGTGTCCCGTCCGGGCCGGCCGGCTGCTCGACCGGCACGAGGATCGGGTCGTACCCGAACCCGCCCGTGCCGCGCGGCGAGCGCACCAGCACCCCGGGCATCTCGCCCATCGCGACCTCCTCGCGGCCGTCGGGGGTCACCAGGGCGGCCGCGCAGACGAACGCCGCCGCGCGGTGCTCGTCGCGCACGTCGCCGAGCTGACCGAGCAGCAGCTCCAGGTTCGCCGCGTCGTCACCGTGGCGGCCCGCCCAGCGGGCCGAGAAGATCCCCGGGGCGCCGCCGAGCACGTCGACGCTGAGCCCGGAGTCGTCCGCGACGGCGGGCAGCCCCGTCGCGGACGCCAGGGCGCGCGCCTTGATCAGCGCGTTCTCGGCGAAGGTCACGCCGTCCTCGACCGGCTCAGGGGCGTCCAGGTCCCCGGCGGTGACGACCGCGTCGTCGGGCAGGTCGGCCAGCCCGGGCTCGGCGTGCAGGATCGCCAGCAGCTCGACGAGCTTCTTGCGGTTGTGCGTGGCCAGCACCAGCCGGGCCGACGCCGGGGCGCCGGCCACCTCAGGCGCCCTCGGCCAGCGCCGCCTGCTGGGCGGCGGTGAGCTCGGTGGTGCCCGCCACCGCGAGGTCGAGCAGCGCGTCCAGCTCGTCCCGACGGAAGGGGACGCCCTCCGCGGTGCCCTGGACCTCGACGAAGGCGCCGTCACCGGTGGTGACGACGTTCATGTCCGTCTCGGCGCGCACGTCCTCGACGTAGGGCAGGTCCAGCATCGGGGTGCCGTCGATGATGCCGACGCTCACGGCGGCCACGGACCCGGTCAGGACCGTCTTGCCGCCCGGGGTGATGACGCCGTGCCGGGTGCCCCACTCCACGGCGTCGGCGAGCGCCACGTACGCGCCGGTGATCGCGGCGGTGCGGGTGCCGCCGTCGGCCTGCAGCACGTCGCAGTCCAGCACGATCGTGTTCTCGCCCAGCGCCGAGACGTCGACGACGGCGCGCAGCGCGCGGCCGATGAGACGGGAGATCTCGTGCGTGCGGCCGCCGATCTTGCCCTTGACGGACTCGCGCGGGCTGCGCTCGTTGGTCGCGCGCGGCAGCATCGCGTACTCGGCCGTCACCCAACCCTCGCCGGAACCCTTCTTCCAGCGGGGAACGCCCGCGGTCAGCGACGCGGTGCACAGCACGCGGGTCTTGCCGAACTCGATGAGCACCGAGCCCTCGGCGTTCTCGCTCCAGTGGCGGGTGATCGTCACCGGGCGGAGCTGGTCAGGGGTACGGCCGTCTGCACGCGTGGTCATGGCCCTCACCCTAACGGGGCGGGCCGGGCACCCGTCGGGCCCGCGTCACATGCCGAACCGTCGCCGCAGCTCGCGGGCGTGACGCCGCGAGACCTCGACCCGGGACCGCTGCCGGTCGTCCATGACGACCACGAGAGAGCCCTGGAAGTCCGGGACGAGCTCGCGCACGTGGTCGAGGTTGACCAGGTAGGACCGGTGGGCCCGGAAGAAGTGTCCGCGCAGGCGTCGCTCCAGCTCGTTGAGCGACATCGTGACCAGCAGCCGCTCGTCGGCGAGCTTGAGGTAGGAGTACCCGCGGGCCGCGCTGGCGTACACGATCGAGGCACCGTCGACCAGGACGGTGCGGCCGTCGCGGTGCACGGGGATGCGCACGAGGGTGTCGGCCTCGCCGCCCGACGGCGGGCGCGGACCGGGCGGCGGGCTCGTCGCGCTGTCGTCGCCCCGGTCGGCGGCCGGCTCCGCGGTGCCTCCGCCGTCGGTGCGCAGGGCGCGCTCCAGGGCACGCTGCAGCCGGTCGGCGTCGAACGGCTTGAGCAGGTAGTCCACGGCCGCGAGGTCGAAGGCGTCCACGGCGTGGTCCGGGTACGCGGTGGTGAAGATGACCTTGGGCGGGCGGGGACGGTCCCGCAGGGCGGCGGCGACGTCGAGCCCGGAGCCGCCGGGCATCCGCACGTCCAGCAGCACGAGGTCGTAGTCGAGGGAGCCCAGCAGCAGCAGGGCCTCCTCGCCGTTGGTGGCCTCACCGACGACCTGGACCTGGCCGACCTCCTCGAGCAGGTAGCGCAGCTCGGCCCGGGCGGGGGCCTCGTCGTCCACGATCAGCGCCTTCGGTCGCACGGGCGTCACCTTAGCGGGATCCGCAGGTCGACGGTCGTGCCCTTGCCCGGCCGCGAGGCGACGTCGAACGAGTACCGGTCCCCGAACAACGCGTCGAGGCGCTGGGAGATGTTCCACATGCCCACCCCGGAGTGGTGCGCGCCCGACGCCGCGGGGTCGGGTCGCCGGCCGGCCAGGAGACGTTCCAGCGTCTCCGGCGGCATGCCGACGCCGTCGTCGCTGACCCGGATCGAGGTCGTGCGGGTCAGCGGGTCCACGCGCGCCCGCAGGTGCACCGTGCCGCCCGAGACGGAGTCGGCGATCCCGTGCTTGACGGCGTTCTCGACCAGCGGCTGGATGACCAGCACCGGCACGCGCGAGGTCAGCACCTGCGGGTCGATGTCGTAGCGCACCCGCAGCCGGTCGCCGAACCGCGCCTGCTCCAGCGACACGTAGGTGCGCACGAAGAAGTACTCCTGGCTGAACTCCGCGAAGTGCCCGTCCTGGCGGACGGCGTAGCGGAAGAAGTCGCTCAGCCGCAGCAGGAGCTGACGGGCCTCGTCCGGGTCCGTGCGGGACTTGGAGGCGATGGTGTTGAGGATGTTGAACAAGAAGTGCGGGTTGATCTGCGCCCGCAGGGCGTCGAGCTGGGCGTCGGAGGCGAGGTGGCGCTCGCGGTCCATCTCGGCCAGCTCCAGGTGCAGCGACAGCATGGAGGCCATGTCGTCCACGAGCACCCGCGGGGCCGGCTCGTCCTGGGTGCGGTAGACCTTCAGGGTGCCGACGATCCGGTCGGCGACCGCCAGCGGGGCGACCACGGCGGTGCGCAGGGGGCAGCCGGGCTCGGGGCAGCCGATGCCTTCGCGGGCGTGCACGACGACGGTGCGGCCCTTGCCGAGCGCGAGCCGGGAGACGCGGGTCTGCATCGCCTGGCCGACCTTGTGGTGGTCGCTGCCCGGGCCGACGAACGCGAGCACCTGCTCGGTGTCGGTGATGGCGATCGAGTCCCCGCCGAGCAGCGGCCGGATGAGCTGGGCGGTGCGCCGGGCCGCGTCCCGGGTCAGCCCGTTGCGCAGCGGGACGGACCGGCCCGCCGCGGCGATCGTCAGACCGTCGCGCAGGCCGCGGGGGTCCTGCGGCCGGGCCCCCGGGCGCCAGGCCCGCGTGCGGGTGCCGGACCCGGACCGCGGCCCGCGCAGGGCCGACGGGTAGCCCAGGACGACGACGGTGCTCACCACGAGACCGGCGACCATCGTCGCGAGCACTCCGAGCGGGGGCGTGACCAGCACCTGGGTGACCAGGTACACCAGCCCCCAGGCCGCCACGAGCACCGCCGCCAGCAGCCAGCTACCGCCGCGCACGTCGCACCTCCCGGCGCCGTCGGCGCGACTCGGCGAGGACGAGCCGGGCCAGCGCCTGCGTGTGCCGGTCGGCTGCCGTGCCGTGCATGATCAGCCACGACCGCTCGACGTCGGGCGGCGGCGCGGTGGACCGGGAGACGACGACGGTCACCACGGTGGTCAGCGGTGCGGCCAGCAGGGTCGGGGCGAGCAGCAGGTCGGGCCACGGGGAGCCGTCGGCGACCGTCCCGGCGGTCAGCATCGCGATCACGACCACGACGCCGGTGGTCATCCCGGCGACGGCGCCGACCGCCGTGGTGCGGCGCCACCAGATCGACAGCAGGAACACGGGGGTCAGCGCGGAGCCGGCCACCGCGAACGCCCACGTGACCATCGTGGCCACGATCGAGGGGGTCGAGGCGGCGAAGGCCTCGGGCCGCAGCACCAGCCCGATCCCGGCCGCCGTGCCGGCGGTCACCAGGGTGGTGATGCGCCCGGCGCGCACGGCCTGCCGCTGGGTGGCGCGGGGGTTGAGGTGGCGTTCGTAGACGTCGTGGCCCCAGGACGCGGCCGCGGCGAGCAGCAGACCGGCGATGGTCGACAGCACCGCGATGAGGGCACCGGCCGCGACGACGCCGAGCCCCGCGTCGCCGCCGTAGATCCGGCCCAGCACCGGCAGCGCGTGCTCGGGGACCGTCAGCACGCCGTCCACGGTGAGCTCGTCGAGCCACGGGTTGTCGGCCACGGCGCCAGGGACGATCTCGCGGGCCGCGGTGCCCAGCATGACCGCCACGGCGTAGAACACCCCGGCCAGGCACAGCACCCACACGGTGGTGGTGCGGGCGGCGCTGCCGGTGGGGGAGGTGAAGTACCGGTTCATCACGTGCGGCAGCCCGGCGGTGCCCATCGCGAGCGTGACCATGAGCGCGATCTGGCCCAGCACGTCGTAGCGGGCACCCGGTTCGCCGAACACCGCGGGTTCGCCCGGGTGCAGGGCGTTGGGCTCCGTGGCCAGCCCGCCGTCCGGCGCCGGGTTCCCCAGCGGCGCCGTGGAGATCTGCTCCACGGCGTCGCCGTAGTGGAAGCCCTCGCCGATCACGGTCGCGGCGAGCCACAGCAGCGCCCCGAGCAGCAGCAGGAACTGCACCGCCTGCGTCCACGTGGTGCCCCGCATGCCCCCGAACGAGACGAGGGCGGCCACCACCGCCGTGGACACCACGATGCCGGTGGCGTACGGGCTCAGCCCGGCCACGCCCTGACCGACCAGCAGCTCCCAGGTGATGCCGGACCCGACCGTCTGCGGGACCAGGTAGGACAGGATCACGAGCTGGACCACGCCGACCGCGACGAGCCGCACCCGCTCCGAGCCGAGCCGCCGGCCGAGGAAGTCCGGGATGGAGAACTCGCCGAACCGGCGCAGCGGGGCGGCGACGAACAGCAGCACCGGGACGAACCCGGCGGCGAAGCCCACGGCGTACCAGGCGCCGTCCAGGCCCGTGGCGTACACCGCGGCGGCCACGCCCAGGAACGACGCGGCGGAGAAGTAGTCGCCGCAGATCGCCCACGCGTTCGTCGCCACGCCCACGCGCTGCCCGGCGAGGTAGAAGTCGACGGTCGACGTCCCGCGAGGGCGCATCACCAGCGCGACCACCGACACGAGGGCCAGGACGACGGTCAGCGTCAGACCGCTGGCCAGCGTCACCGGGCGTCCTCCTCGTCCACGGTGTCGTCCGCGGGCTGGGCGGCCTCGCCCAGCATCCGGTGCTCCACGGCCGAGGACAGCCGGGCGGCCGCGATCCCCAGCACGGCGAAGAAGCCGTACAGCCCGAAGGCGGCGACGAGGAAGCCCGGGCTCATGCCGCCGACGAGGCGTGCCTGCGACCACCAGTCGAGGGTCAGCGTCAGCACCGGGAAGGCCGCGACGCCGAGCAGGAACACGACGAAGTAGCCGACGGCGACGCGTCGCAGGGTGCGGAAGGTCGCATCCACCTCGGCGGGCGTGTCCCGCGTGCCGACGTCGTCGTCCATGACCGAGCACTGTACGGAGCGCCGGGCCGGCGGGGAAGAGCCGGACGGGGCGCCCCGCCGGGTCATGACGCGGCGACGGCGGGGGAGCGCAGCACCCGGACACCCGTGGCGAGCAGCACGACGGCACCACCGGCCGCCATGACCAGGCCGATGCCGGGCATGGCCTGGCCCCAGGAGTCCGTGGCCGCGCTGACCTCGCCGAGCCGCACGAGCTGCCAGCCCACCACGAAGGCCACGGAGGTGCCGGCGACGAGGCTGTGGGAGATCGCGACCCAGCGGCGCGGGATCACCGCGCCGGCCACGGCGACGAACCCTGCGCACAGCGTCCACAGCCCGGGGCCGGCGGTGCCGCTCAGGGTGCCGACCGGGGTGATGACCCAGGGCAGGAGGCTGCCGACGATCACGGCGAGCGCCCCGAGCAGCATGCCCAGACTGCCCGGGTGGAAGACCCGGGTCCGTCGGGCCGGCGTGCGTCCGCCGGCGCGCAGCAGGTTGCCCAGGGAGGTGCTCGTCGTCGAGGCCATGGGTCCGACTGTAGGTCCCGGACGGCGGGAGGGAGCCCGGGAGTCGGTGAGCGGCACGGTTCGTCCCGCGGGCGGTCGGTCGGGCCGCCCGAGCGGTGCGGTCGCGCGGGGGCGACCGGTGGGCGCCGTCTGCCGACCGTTCGCGGGACGGACCCTGCCGCCGGGGTGTGAAGGTCTTGTGACCGCGGTCACCGCTGCGCTTCGCTCGGGTGCGTACGAGGACGGACGTGCCCCGGACGACGACGTCCGGGGGAACGCGACGAAGGGAGCGTCCGATGGTCGACACCGAGCGAGGCAGCTCGCCGGATCCCGGGCCACCGCCCGACAACGGGTGGCGCCAGGAGTACTGGAAGAAGAACCTGCGGCTGATGATCGTGCTGCTCAGCATCTGGTTCCTGGTCTCGTTCGTGTGCGGGATCCTGTTCATCGAGCAGCTCAACACGATCGAGGTCTTCGGCTTCCCCCTGGGGCTGTGGTTCGCCCAGCAGGGCTCGATCTACACGTTCATCGTCCTGATCCTCGTGTACACGCTGCGCATGGACAGGCTCGACGACGAGTACGGCGTGGCCGAGCGTGACGAGGAGGGCCGGCGGCTGTGAGCGACATCCAGATCTGGACCCTCGTCTTCGTGGGTCTGTCCTTCGGGACCTACCTGACCATCGCGTGGCGCAGCCGCGTCCGCGAGACCAAGGGCTTCTACGTCGCGGGCCAGGGCATCCCCGCCGTGGCGAACGGTGCCGCCGTCGCCGCCGACTGGATGTCCGCGGCGTCGTTCATCTCCATGGCGGGCCTCATCGCCTTCCTGGGGTCGGACGGTTCCGTCTACCTCATGGGCTGGACGGGCGGCTACGTGCTGCTGGCGCTGCTGCTCGCCCCGTACCTGCGCAAGTGGGGCAAGTTCACCGTCCCCGAGTTCGTCGGGGACCGGTACTCGGAGTACGTGCGGCTCATCGCGGCGGTGGCCGCGATCATCGTGTCCTTCACCTACGTGGTGGGACAGATGCGCGGCGGCGGCATCGTGTTCAGCCGGTTCCTCAACCTCACGATCGAGGGCGGCGTGGCCGTGGCCGCGGGCGTCATCTTCCTGTACGCGGTGCTGGGCGGGATGAAGGGCATCACCTGGACCCAGGTCGCCCAGTACACGGTGATGATCGTCGCCTACCTCATCCCGGCGTGGACGATCGCGCAGAAGATGACCGGTTTCCCGGTGCCGCAGGTGACGTTCGGGCAGATCCTCGACGAGCTGAACGCGCTGAGCCAGGAGTTCGGCCTCGAGCAGTACACCGAGGCGTTCGCCGTGCGGCCCCAGCTCGACGTGTTCCTGGTGACCCTGTCGCTGATGATCGGCACCGCGGGTCTGCCGCACGTCATCATCCGCTTCTACACCACGAAGTCGGTGCGCGGTGCCCGGTTCAGCGCGCTGTGGGCGTTGGTGTTCATCGGCCTGCTGTACACCACGGCCCCGGCCGTGGGGGCGTTCACCAAGCTGAACCTCATGCAGTCGGTGAACGGGGTGGCGGTGGACGCCCTGCCGGCCTGGGTGAACAACTGGGCCGCCACGGGGCTGGTGACCGTCTCCGACTCCGCGTCGACGATCACGACGTTGAGCAACGACCCCGCCTCGGGGGCGGACCTCGTCGTCAACAACGACATCCTGGTGCTGGCCACCCCGGAGATCGCCGGGCTGCCGGCACCGATCGTCGGGCTGGTCGCGGCCGGTGGCCTGGCCGCCGCGATGTCGACGGCGGCCGGTCTGCTGCTCGTCATCTCCTCCTCGGTGTCGCACGACCTGTACTTCCGGGTCGTGAAGAAGCCGACGTCGGACTCGCGCCGCCTGCTCGTGGGGCGGATCGCGATGGGTGCCGCGGTGCTGGTGGCGATCTACGGCGGCATCAACCCGCCGGCGTACGTGGCCCAGGTGGTCGCCTTCGCCTTCGGGCTGGCGGCGTCGACGTTCTTCCCGATCCTCGTGCTGGGGATCTTCTGGAAGCGCGCCAACGCCGTCGGGGCGGCGTCCGGCATGATCTCCGGCCTGGCGTTCACCGGGGCGTACATGCTCTACACCCTCGAGGTGTTCGGGACGTCGTCGCACGAGTTCCTGTTCGGCATCTCGCCGGAGGGCATCGGCGCGCTGGGCGCGCTGGTGAACGTGGTCGTCACGGTCGTCGTCTCGCAGCTGACGACGCCACCGACGGAGCACGTGCAGGAGATGGTCGAGGAGCTGCGGTACCCGGCGCGCCGGGTGACGTCCCCCGTGGCGGAGACCGAGTAGTGGTGCACGGGATGACGTCCCCTCGCGCGGTCGCGCTCACGGGCGCTGCGCGCCCTCCGCTTCCGGTCTGACGACCGCGCGAGGGGACGTCGTCCCCGTGCTCGACGTCCGGGCCCGGACCCCGCGTGGGGTCCGGGCCCGGACGCGTCGGGTCAGAGCGGACCGCTCAGGCAGGATGGGTGCGTGCACGTGGCCTTCTTCCGGAATCTCAACCAGGGTCAGCGTTCGCAGCCCACGACGGCCGACCTGCGGGCGGTCTTCGCCGAGGCCGGCGCCGCCGTGGCCGAGCCGTACCGGTCGAACGGCACGGTGGTCTTCGCGGGCGACGACCCCGACGCCGTGGTGGACGACGTCCTGACCGCGCTGGCCGTGCGCACCTCCTATCACGACCTGGTCCTGGTGCGGCCCCTCGCGTTCCTCGAGCAGGTCGTGGACCGGCACGCCGGACCGGACGCTCACCGCTGCGAGCTGACGCTGTTCCCGGGCACCACGGTGATCGCCGACGACGTCCTGGCCCACGAGGCGGGACGCCGCCGGTGCGCGGTCGTCGACCGCGGACCGGGCTGGGCGGTCGTGCAGAACGACCGCGACCGGCAGAGCAACGGGACACCGGCCCTGGAGGCGGCCGGGGCCCGGCGCGCCACGTCGCGCGGTGTGCCGACCCTGGCCGGGCTCGTGGAGCGGTTCGGCGGCTGACCCCGGGACGCGGCGTCCAGGTCGGCGTCGCGCGGACGGGCGGATCGTGGCGCCGCCGGAACCTCGGCGCGGGCGGTCACCGGGCCAGGTCCCGCCGGCGGAAGCCGACGAACCCGACGAGGAGGAACCCCACGGTGACCAGGCTGATCCAGGCCAGCCCCGTGAGGTCGACGTCCGCGGCGCTGACGTCCGGGACGTGCCAGAAGGGGCTGATGCCGAGCACCCAGTCGTCGAGGCCGAACGTCGGGCCGAGCAGGGTGAGGAGGAACGAGACGAGGACGCCGACCCAGGCGACGAGGGCGACGGCCGGCCGGGCGCCGACGACGGCGACGGACACCGCGACGACCGTCCAGACGGCGGGCACGGTGGCCACGGCCTGGCGTAGGACGTCGCCGACGCCGACGCCGATGTCGGCGGTGCCGGCGAGCCATCCGATGACCGCCCCCGCGACCAGGACGTACAGACTCGACGCCCCCAGGGCGAGGAGCACGTGACGTGCGTAGTAGCGGGTCCGTGAGACGGCGGTGGCCAGGATCGGCTCGACGCGGTCGACGGTCTCCTCGCTGCGGACCTTGAGCATGATCTGCACACCGGGGACGGCGGCAATGATGCCGACCAGGCTGAGGATCGTAACGACGAACGCCGAGGTGAGCTCGTCGGGGCTCGTGGCGCCGGCGGCGAGGATCTGCTGCACGGCCGGGTCCGCGCCGAAGATGTCCGTGATCGAGGTGGCGAGGTAGCCGAAGACGACGCCGAGCATGAGGGACGCCAGGGCCCAGGTGACGAGGGGGCCGCGGTTGAGCCGCACGGCCAGGCGCCAGGCCGTGGTGTCCTTCCCGCGGGCCGGGCCGGGGCCGGGGGTGATCGTGCCCTGGCCGAAGTCGCGACGGGCCTGGAGGGTGAACGCGACGGCGAGCAGCACCAGGGTCAGGGCGACGGCGAGCGCCAGCGGCCACCAGGTGTTCCCGCTGGCGGGACGCGTCTCGGTCATCCACGACAGGGGATTGACCCAGGAGGTCCACCCCGGGGCGTCGACGGAGTAGGCGAAACCGCGCAGCACGAACAGCACCCCGAGGGTGCCCACGGCCATCGAGCTGGCGGTGCGGGCGTCGGCGCCGAGCTGGGCGGTCACCGCGGCGACGCCGGTGAACATCCAGCCGGTCGCGGTGAAGGTGGCACCCAGCAGCAGCGTGGCCTCCCACCCGCCGCCGCACAGCACGGTGACCAGAGCGGCGACCACGCCCAGCACGAGGGAGCCGATCAACGCCATCGCGGCGCCCGTCAGCAGCCGGCTGCCGCGCCCCAGCACGCCGGACGCGAGCAGCTCGGCCTGGCCGGAGTCCTCCTGGGCCCGGGTGGCCCGGATCACCGCGAAGATCGCACCGAGGGCGGACAGGAAGCCGCCGAGGGCCAGGGCGCGCCAGGCGTTGAAACCGTCCGCGGTGGACAGGTCGTAGGCCGGGCCGAAGATCAGGCCGAGAGCGGGGTTGGACCCCACCGCGGCCGCCAGACCCTCACGGCTCTGCTGGGTGGGGAACACCCAGGGGTAGACCAGCACCGACGAGGCGGACAAGAGGGTGGCGATCGCGATCCACGGGGCGAGCAGCCGCCCGTCGTGCCGCAGCGACGTGCGCAGCAGCGGAGCGGTGCCGGTCAGGTGGCCGCCCCGGGGCTGTGCGTGCGCCGGGTGGTGGGCCGTGGCCGTCGTGCTCACGGTGCGGTCCCGGTCTCGCCGCTGGTCGTCGTCCCGGTCGGGGCGGACGCCTGCTCGTCCTCGTACAGGCGCAGGAACAGGCTCTCGAGCGACGGCGGCTCGACGGTGAGCGAGACCAGACCGTAGTCGGTGAGCAAGGTCATCGCCTCGCCGATCCGGGTGGACTCCACCGTCGCCGTGAGCCGGTCGCCGTCCAGGTGGACGTCGTGCAGCGAGGACAGCTCGTCGATCGCGGGAGCCCGTTCGAGCACCGCGCGCACGGTCGTGCGCACGTCACCGCGCAGCTCCTTGAGGGTGCCGGTCTGCACGATCCGTCCCTCGCGGATGATGCTGAGCCGGTCGGCCAGCGTCTCGACCTCGGCCATGATGTGGCTGGACAGCAGCACGGTCGCCCCGCGCTGCCCGGCCTCGCCGATGACCTCCTGGAACACGGCCTCCATCAACGGGTCCAGGCCGCTGGTGGGTTCGTCGAGGATCAGCAGCTCGACGTCCGAGGCCAGGGCCGCGACGATCGCGACCTTCTGCCGGTTGCCCTTCGAGTACTGCCGGCCCCGCTTGGTCGGGTCCAGCTCGAACCGCTCGACCAGGTCGGCGCGCCGCGTCTCGTCCAGGCCGCCCCGCATCGAGCCGAGCAGGTCGATCGCCTCACCGCCGGTCATGCCCGGCCACAGCGACACGTCGCCGGGCACGTAGGCGAGGCGGCGGTGCAGCGCGACGACGTCCGACCACGGGTCCTGCCCCAGCATCCGGACGGTGCCGCCGTCCGCCTTCAGCAGGCCCAGCAGCACCCGGATCGTCGTGGACTTCCCGGCCCCGTTCGGGCCCAGGAATCCGTGCACCTGGCCCCGCTCCACCTGCAGGTCCAGTCCCCGCAGCGCCGGGAACCTGCCGTAGGACTTGGTCAGCCCGACGACCTCGATCACCGGGTCCGATCCGCTCATGTGCTGGGTCCTCTCGGGTGCCTGCCGCCGGACACGGCGGCCTGACCACAGCACACTCCATCACCGGGACACTCGCATCGCCGACCTGCGAGCGGTCGCCGGGCCGCCCAGCGGTCGGGTGCCCACGTCGACGTGCCTAGGCTGGTCCGGTGCAGCTCGTCGCGTCCGACCTCTCCTACGCCTACCCGGAGCACCCCGTGCTCCGGGGCGTGGACCTGCGCGTCTCCGACGGCGTGCGCCTGGGCGTCGTAGGGGAGAACGGGTCCGGCAAGTCCACGCTGCTGCACCTGCTCGCGGGCACCTTGCCGCTCCAGGGCGGACGACTCCAGCGGCACGGGTCGGTGGCGCTGGTGACCCAGGAGCTCACGGAGGCGGCGGGCCGCACCGTCGGCGACCTCGTCGCCGGCACCCTCGCCGACCTGCGGGCGCTCGCCACCGACCTGCAGCGGGCCGCCGAGGCCTTCGACCACGACCGTGGCGACCTGCGCGCGCTGGGGGAGCTGCTGGGCCGGGTCGAGCACCTCGCGGCGTGGGACGCCGACCGCCGCGTCGACGAGGCACTGACCCGGCTGGGTGCCGCCCGCGACCACGCCCGCCGGCTCGACACGCTGTCGGTCGGGCAGCGCTACCGCGTCCGGCTGGCGTGCCGGCTCGCCGAACGGGCCGACCTGCTGCTGCTGGACGAGCCCACCAACCACCTCGACGACTCCGGCGTCGACTACCTGACCGAGCAGCTGCGGACGTGGCGCGGCGGCGTCGTCCTGGTCACGCACGACCGGCAGCTGCTGGACGACGTCGTGACCGCCGTCTACGACCTCGACCCCTCGATGGACGGCCGGCCCGTGCTGTACGGGCAGCCCGGCTACCACGCCTACCGGTTCGGCAAGGCGCAGATGCTCGCCCGCTGGCAGCAGCGCTACCGGGCGGAGCAGGAACGCGCCGCCACGCTGTGGCTCCGCCGGGACAGGTCCTACGAGGGACTCTCCGACGAGTGGCGCCCGCCCAAGGGTTCCCAGAAGCACCGCCGCGGGACGCGAGCCCGCATCCACGTCAAGGCGGCCGACCGCCTCGTGGAGAAGCTGGAGGCCGAGGCGCTCGACGTCCCGCCCCCGCCGCTGGAGCTGGCCTTCCCGGACCTGCCGGCGATGTCGCCGGGCTGGGACCCCGGCGACCCGCTGGTCGAGCTGCGCTCGCCCCGGGTCGTGGCCCCGGACGGCGGCCTGATGCTCGACCTGCCCGGGACGCGGCTGGCGATCCCGCCGTCGGGCCGGCTCCTCGTCGTGGGGCCCAACGGCACGGGCAAGTCCACCGTGCTGTCGGCGCTGACCGGGACGGGCACGCTGGCCCGCGGTACCCGCACGCTGCGGCCGGGGGTGCGTCTCGGCACCGTCGCGCAGGAGGGGCGGGTGCCCGACGGCGCGCGGAGCGGCTTCGACACCTACGCGGCCGAGGCGCTGACGCTCCTGGACCGCGGCGAGCTCGACCCGGACCACGTGGTGCCCGTCGCGGCGCTGGGGCTGCTCACGGAGGACGAGCTGGACCGGCCGGTGACCGAGCTCAGCGTGGGACAGCAGCGCCGTCTGGACCTGGCGCTGGCGCTGCTGCACGCCCCGCACCTGCTCGTGCTCGACGAGCCCACGAACCACCTGTCCGTCGACCTGGTCGACGCCCTGACGCCGGCGCTGCAGCGCACCCCGGCGGCCGTCGTCGTGGCCACCCACGACCGGCGGATGCGCGCGGACCTGGCCGGCTGGCCGGTCCTCGACCTCGGCTGACGGCGGGCCGCCCGCTCCCGGGCCGGGTCAGTCGAGACGTCCGACGTGCGCCATCGCCTGGCGCACCAGGGTGCCCTGGCCGTTGACCATCTCGGCCTGCACGGTGTCGCTGCACGCCTCCTCGGGCGTGAGCCAGGCGAGGTCCAGGGCGTTCTGCTGGGGTCGGCAGTCCCCGGTGACGGGCACGACGTAGGCCAGTGAGATGGCGTGCTGGCGGGGGTCGTGGAACGGGGTGATCCCGGGGGTGGGGAAGTACTCGGCGACCGTGAACGGCTGCGGCGAGGCCGGCACGCGCGGCAGCGCGACGGGCCCGAGGTCCTTCTCGATGTGTCGCAGTAGGGCGTCGCGCACCCGCTCGTGGTACAGCACCCGTCCGGTGACCAGAGCGCGGGTCATGTTGCCCAGCGGGCTGGCGCGCAGCAGCAGCCCGACGGCCACGACGTCTCCCGAGTCGTCGACGCGTACCGGGACGGCGTCGACGTACACCAGGGGCAGCTGCGCGCGCACGGCGGCGAGGTCCTCGGGCGTCAGCCAGCCGGTGGGGGCGGACTCGGGCCCGTTGTCGTCGTCCGGCGGGAACTCGGCGGTGTCGGTCACCCCTCGTTTCTACCAGTCGCGCGGTGGCTGGGGCCTGCGCAGGTGTGATCTGCTGGTCGGAGGCCGGACGCGACGGGCCGGGAATACCCAGTGGGGTTTTATTGCTCGCACCCGTAGCAGCACATCCCAACGAGAGGACTTCGCATGGCCACCGTCGAGCTCACCGACTCCACCTTCGAGCAGGCGATCAAGGACAACGACATCGTGCTGGTCGACTTCTGGGCCTCCTGGTGCGGCCCGTGCCGCCAGTTCGCGCCCGTCTACGAGGCGTCGAGCGAGGAGCACCCGGACGTCGTGCACGGCAAGCTCGACACCGAGGCTCAGCAGCAGATCGCCGCTGCCGCCGGCATCAGCGCCATCCCGACCCTGATGGCGTTCCGCGAGGGCATCATGGTCTTCAACCAGGCCGGTGCGCTTCCCGCGCCCGCCCTCAAGCAGGTCGTCGACGCGGTCAAGGACCTGGACATGGACGACGTCCGCGCCCAGATCGCCGCCGCGGAGAACGGTCAGCAGCAGAACTGAGACCACCGCACGACGAACGGCCGCCCCGGGACAGGTCCCGGGGCGGCCGTTCGTCGTCTCAGCGCAGTGGCGTCAGGGAGTCGAGCCGCCCCCGCTGAACGACCGGGCGCCGGTGGCCACGACCTGGCCCGCCGGCACGTCGACGACGGTGCCGTCGGAGAAGGTCACCGTCTGGTCCGTCGCCGTGACGTTCGACGCCACGTAGGTGCGGCCGCCCGTCCCGTCGAAGGCCGCCGCCATCGGGTCGTCGGCGTGCACGTCGGTCGCCACCGTGCCGAGCGCGGCCAGGTTCGCGATCCAGTGGTAGGTGTGCGCCGGCGTCTCGCCCTCCTCGGGGGTGAACGTCGTCGACTGCAGCAGGGACAGGGCGCGGTCCCCGTCGCCGAGGGCCAGGTACTGCCACAGGATGTCCTGCCAGACGGTCGGCGGGCCGCCGTTGACCTGCTCCAGGTGGTCGTACGAGGCGCGCACCGTCTCGGGCGAGGTGCCCAGGTAGAGGTGGGACCCGGTGATCGGCAGGGTGTTGATGCCCTGGATCATCTCGGCCTCGCCGCTGAACCACGTGGCGTAGGCGCCGCCGTCGCCCCAGACCATCCCGACCACGGGGTGCCCGAACGCGTCGGGGTACGTGGTGCCCTCGGAGTCGAACCAGTACCGCTCGATCGCCGCGGCCTGCGTGGCGTAGAGGTAGGCGCCGGCGTCGCGGACCGCGGTGTCACCCGTGGCCTCGCCCCACTGGACCAGGGCACCGGCGAAGTTCATGCCCTCGGAGCTGGACTCCTGGTTGTTCCCGGCGTTGAAGCCGGCGTGCCCGGAGGCCCAGTCGTGACCCGCGTAGATGTCGAAGTCGCGCAGGTACGGGAACCGCGTCTCGGTGCGGTCGTAGTTGTTCGCGTCCCGGATGAGCAGGTCCACCATGCCGCCGTAGTCGGAGGCCCACTGGGGGTCGAACCGGGCGAGGGTCGCCGCGGCCGCGATGTAGTAGCCGTAGTGGAAGTGGTGGTCGTTCAGCTCGGTGTCCGAGCCGTACGAGCCGGGGTAGCCGATGAGCGTGCCCCACTCCGCGTCGTAGCCGAACACCTGCTCGGTCTTGCCGGGCGTCGCGGTGAACCACTCGGTGAGCACCGAGCGCACCGAGGCCAGGGCCTCGTCACGCTGCTGCGTGCGGCCGAGCTGGTCGGCGATCTCGATCACACGGGTCGCCCGGCCGAGCGCCTTGCCCGTCCAGTAGGTGTCGGTCCGCTGGAGGTCCAGCGGGTCGGAGATCTGGTCCAGCAGGGCCTCGAGCTCCGCCTGCTCGGCCCCGGTGCCCGTCGCGACGGCGGGGACCTCCGTCAGGACGCCGCCGAACGGCGTGGCCGTGGTGAACGAGTCGACGCCGGTGAGCACGGTCATGTCACCGCGCGCCGAGGTGTAGGTGCCGGTCGCGGGCGTCGCACCCTGCAGGTACGCGCTCTGGTGCGGGTACAGCGCGGCGACCGTGCCGGCGTCGGTGGCACCCGGCCACGGGGTCGTCTCGAACGTGTAGGTGGTGGTGACCTGGCCGGCGGCCTCGTCGTAGCTGTAGTCCATGCGGGTCGACGTGACCGGGGCGCGCCCCGCCGCGGTGTAGTCGTCCACGAGCGCGTCGCGCTGCGCCGTGCTGACGTCCGGCATCACGGCGACGGCGTACCGCTGCGTCGGCGCGGTGACCGAGCGGCCGCGCACGCCCCAGCTCACGCCCTCGGGTGCGACCGCGAGGTAGTCGCTGCCGCCGGAGGTGAACCCGATGCGGCCGGGCTCGTCGAGCCAGACGGAGGCCGGGCCCTGCGTGGTCAGCTGTGCGTCGCCGCCGGTCGCCTCGAACCAGGAGATCGGCAGCCCGTGGCCGATGGTGGCGCGCAGCGTCTGCTGCCCGTCGTCCCACACGGGGGTCACGGTCCAGTCGGTCCAGTCGGCCACCTTGACGTCCTGGGCCGAGAGCCCGCTGACGCCCGCGAGCACGTCCTGGGAGTAGGCGTAGTGGTACTCGTTGGTGCTCAGGGTCGGCTCGGTGGTGTAGCCGATGCCGAGGCCCGTGTTCGTGGGCTTGAACGACGCCGGGTGGGCGTGCAGCGGGGTGCTGAAGCGGCAGTCGGAGAACTTGTACGCCAGCGACGACCACCAGTCGTTGGTGGGCAGCGGCGTGCTGGGCGCGTCCGGCGTGACGAAGGCGCGGGCGTCAGCGGTCACGGCGGCGCAGCCCTCGGGCGTCGGCCCGACGGGGTCGGTCGTGTAGCTGCCCGACCCCACGTCCACGACGTCGGCCGAGGCCGGGGGAGCGGTGGCGGACACGATGCCGGCCAGCAGGAGCGCGGGCACCGCGATCCGTGCAGTGCGCCGACGCCGGGCGGAGTTCCAGAACGTCATCGTTCACCTCATCGGTCGGTCGCTCGGCCTCGACGACCGTCGGCAGCCTCGCCGGCGTCGTCACCGGCTCCGAACGATCGCGTGGGAGCGATCCCACGACCCTAGTGACACGGTGGTGACACGTGCAACCAATGTCTCAGTCCCTGGGAGCGTGCAGGTCAGCAGGGTGCGGTGACCCGTCGGGGCGCCACCCGGCTCGAGAGCGGGTCGTCAGGGTCGCCACTCGTCGCGGTAGTCGGGGTGGTCGGAGAAGTCCGCCGCGCTCTCGCGCATCAGCCCCTCGGCCCAGGAGGCCTGCGCGGGACCGAACAGGCCCTGCTCGTACTGGTCGGCGTGGGCGTGGAGCTCGCGCAGCTCCGCCTCGCGCTCGGGGGTGAGCGGGACGTGACCGTGTTCCCCGCGGTGCTTGCCCTCGTGCTCCAGCAGCTCGGAGATCCGGGCCTTGAGGAATGCGCTCAGCGTGGACATGACGTCGCTCCCTTCACCGCCGCGACGGCTCGCGCCGCGTGCGCGCCGTCATCCTCGACGGTACGCCGCGACGGCCCGCGCGGCGCGGGATGGTGCGCGAGGCGGGAGTCGAACCCGCACGTCCGAGGACACCAGGACCTAAACCTGGCGCGTCTGCCTGTTCCGCCACTCGCGCGTGGCCACCCCGATCCTACGGGGCGGCGTGCCCGGGTCAGGCGGCGTCGATCCCCAGCTTCGTGCGCAGCCGTGCCACGTGCCCGGTCGCCTTGACGTTGTACTGGGCGAGCTCGACGGTCCCGTCGGTGCCGACCACCACCGTCGAGCGGATGACGCCGACGTAGGTGCGGCCGTAGTTCTTCTTCTCGCCCCAGGCGCCGTAGGCCTCCAGGACCTCGTGGTCCGGGTCCGAGGCCAGCGGGAACGTCAGGCCGTCGCGCTCGGCGAAGGTGGCGAGCCTGGCCGGCTCGTCGGGGGAGATGCCGACGACGGCGTACCCGGCCCCCTGCAGCGCCTCCAGGGAGTCGCGGAAGTCGCAGGCCTCCTTCGTGCACCCCGGCGTCATCGCCGCGGGGTAGAAGTACACGACGACACCCTGCTCGGCGCTCTCGCGCAGCGTGGCCAGCGACACGGTGCTGCCGTCGGCGGTGGGGAGGGTGAAGTCGGGGGCGGTGTCGCCGGTGGCGAGACGGGTCACGGGTGCTCCTGGTGCTGCGGGG
This sequence comes from Isoptericola sp. b515, assembly GCF_030588125.1. Classification (NCBI taxonomy): domain Bacteria; kingdom Bacillati; phylum Actinomycetota; class Actinomycetes; order Micrococcales; family Promicromonosporaceae; genus Isoptericola; species Isoptericola sp. b515. The sequence goes on from NZ_JAUQYR010000002.1 coordinate 407,320, forward strand.
ACGGGACCGTCGCTCAGCCTATCCGCAGGTCGCGCGACGACGTCGGGCGATGCGGTGCGCGGACGGTTCTCGCGTAGCGTGGACCTCGTGAGTCCCGCAGCACCTCCCACCGCGGCCGGGGACGGCGAGCAGGCCGTCGAACCGCTGCCGATCCGCATGCTCCACGACCGGGTCCTGGTCGACCCCGAGGTCGACTCGGCCGAGCGGCAGTCCTCGGCCGGGCTCGTCATCCCGGCCACCGCCAGCGGTCCGAAGCGGCTGGCGTGGGCGAAGGTCGTGGCCAAGGGCGAGCACGTGCGCCAGGTCGAGGTCGGCGACCGGGTCCTCTACGACCCCGAGGAGCGCGCCGAGGTCGACCTGGGTGGCACCGACTACGTGCTGCTGCGCGAGCGCGACGTGCACGCCGTCGCCGAGCGGTCCGACGACGGCGGGGCGACGGGTCTGTACCTGTGACCTGCGCCGCTGTCGCGGAGGTCACACACCGCGCGGCGAGATCCGGTTGTCACCCCGCGCCGCGGTGCTGGTAGAGTTCCATACCGCTACGCGCCATTAGCTCAATTGGCAGAGCAGCTGACTCTTAATCAGCGGGTTTGGGGTTCGAGTCCCTGATGGCGCACCACGCACGCGGAGCTCACGACGTGGTCTCCGCGCGCACAGCGGCCGGCATCGAGCACTCGACGCCGTCGTGTCGCGCCATTAGCTCAATTGGCAGAGCAGCTGACTCTTAATCAGCGGGTTTGGGGTTCGAGTCCCTGATGGCGCACCGCACGAAGGCCCCCGTCGCTCCGGCGACGGGGGCCTTCGTGCTCTCTCCTAGCGGCCGTCCGTGCCGGCCTGGCGGTCACCGTCGCCGTCGCCGCCCGGGCCGGGTTCCACGCTGAGCAGGTCGCCGGGCTGGCACCCGAGCGCGTCGCAGACCGCCGTGAGCGTCGAGAAGCGGATCGCCCGGGCCCGGTTGTTCTTGAGCACCGAGAGGTTCGCCACGGTGACGCCCGCGGACTCGGCGAGCTGGGCGAGGGTCAGCCCGCGACGTTCGAGGAGCCGGTCGAGGTGGGCCACCACGCGGTGCGGGGGGCCGTCCGTGGCGTCGTCGCGTGGTGTCACACCAGTCCTCGCAGCTCGTCCCGCATGGCGGCCCCGTGCCGCAGCAGCACCGCCACCCCCCAGAGGGTCGCGGCCACCGCGAACGCCGTCACGGGCACGACGACCTCGCCCGCCGGGACGGTCGCCCCCGGTGCCGTGAGGGAGCCGGCGGCGACGGCGTCGCGCACGAGCACGAGATGGCCGGCCGTCGCGACGGCCGCGGCGAGCAGGCCCCCGCCCAGCACGACCGTGCCGACCTGCCTCAGGTGCCGCGCGTTGTCGGGGTGGAAGGCGTCGCCGGTCTCGGTCGTCCGGACGACACGGCGCAGCAGCAGCCCGCAGGCGACCGCGGTGAGGCACCACGCCACGGCGGGGGCGAACACCCACAGGCGCTCGCCGGCCGTGGGCTCGACGATCGTCAGCGTCGAGGTCGTGGTCCCGCCCAGCAGGTGGCGGCCGTCGTCGCTCGCGGTGGTCGCCGCCTGCCCGGTGACGGGGACGAGGATGTTGTCCGCGACGAGCGCACCGGTCCCGGCGAGCAGGGCGGCCACGGCGGCCAGCACGGTCAGCACGGTGACGGCGCGTGAGGCCGTCCGTCGTGGTGTGGAGGCGTCGTCGGTCCGCCGACGGCGCCATATCGACAATCGATACGCTAGGGTCATGGCATCACGATAATCGATATGCCAGTGAGGTGCCCGATGTCGACCCTCCCTTCCCGCACCAGCGCCCGGACCCGGGCCGGAACCGTCACCCTCTTCCTCGTCGGCTGCCTGCTGTGGTTCGTGGGCGCGCCGATCGTCGTCAGCGTCCTCGACCTCGGGGCGGTCGTGCTGGTCGGCCTCGCCGTCGTCCAGCTCGCGGGGGCGGCGGGGACGGCCGCGTGGTGGCTGCGACGCCGCGGGGCCGGGCCCGCCGCCGTCGGGATCGGGGCCGGTCGGTGGCGGCGCGACACGCTGCTGGCCCTGGCGACGGTCCCGCCCCGGCTGGCGCTCGAGCTGGGCGTCCTCGTCCCGCTGGCCGGGGGAGTGGCGAACGAGGGCGTCCAGGAGGTCCTGCGCCTGACGTCGGGTGGCTGGTCGGCGGTCGTGGGCGCGCTGGTCCTGGGCGTGGTGGGTGGCGGGCTGGCCGAGGAGCTGTGGTTCCGCGGCGTCCTCGTCGGCGCCGTCCCGCAGGTGTTCGCCGATCGTCGTCGGGCCCGGGCCATGGCCGTCGTGGTCTCGGTCGTGCTCTTCGCCGTGCTGCACCTGCCGGCGACCGTGCCCGACCTGGTCTCGATCCTCGTCGCCGGGGCGACCTACACGGCGCTGTTCGTCGGTACGGGGCGTCTCACCGCGCCGGTGGTGGCGCACTCGTGCTGGAACGCCACCGTGATCGTGGCGCTGGTCGTCCAGCACGGGTGACCCGGACCGCCGTGACCGCATTGTCGGGTCAGCGTCCAAGGTCCCGGTCGCACAGGGTCGTCCTGCACTGACCGGACAGGGATGTCCGGCGTGACGATCGAAGGACATCTCAGGGATCCGGTGCCGCCCCGGACCAGCGTGGCCCCTCGGTGGTCGAGATCCCGCGCACGGGAGCGAGGCGAACGATCATGATGACGAGGTCGACGCGACGTGGCGTCGGAGCTGTCGCGGGAGCGGTCCTGCTGACGACGATGAGCATCACCGGCGTCCAGGCGGCGCCCGGGGGCGGCGGCCCGCCCCATCCCCCGGGCGACGAGGGCGAGCTGGGGGCCAACAACCTGTCCGTCCCGACCGTCTTCGTGCCCGGCGCGGCGGGGTCGCCGTTCGGGGGGACCTGCACGGACGGCGACGACTCGGTCGACCCGGCCGGGACGAAGGGCGTCGACACCGACGGTGACGGGATCCCCGACGAGCACCTGGACTACTGGGTCCAGGGGATCGCCACCTGGCAGGCCGACTGCGCCGAGGCCGCGGCCGACACGCTGACCGTCGGTGCCGAGTGGGGGGACAACCTGCAGAACGCCCCCCTGAAGGCCGGGACGCCCATCCGGGTGGAGATCGGCCTGTTCGCCGACCCGACGGCGTTCCCGATGCCGGGGTACACGGTGGTGAAGCTGGACCCGACGCTGCTGGACCGTGAGTCCCACTACGGGACGCTCGGTGTCGAGGAGTCCCCGTACCCGGAGGTCCGGGCCTGGGACGGCGGCGCCACCCTCGACATCCGCACCACCGACGGCTCGGTCGTGGTGGCGGACGAGATCGCCTACGTCGCGGAGGTCAACTCCACGGGCCGGGTCGTCTACGGCTACAACTGGCAGAAGCCCGTCGGCGGTGAGTACCTGATCACCGTGACGACGCCGGCCGTCGGGCTCGGAGCGACCGATGCCGGCACGCTCAGCGACAGCGACGGCGACGGCGTCGACGACACGGTCACCCTCGTGGTCAACGTCGGGAACAAGGGCGGCGGCAACGGCGGCGGCAACGGCGGCCGTCCGGCCGACCGTCCCCGAGGTGGCAACGGCGGTCAGGGCGGCGGCAACGCCCTCGGCCGGGGCTGATCCGGTCGGGCCGCGTGGGTCGGGTGCCGCCACGGGTGGCACCCGACCCGGCCGGCCGGCGGAGAGGAGTGGGACATGTCCAGGATGGTGAGCAGGGTGTCGCGGACCCTGCTGGCGGTGCTCCTCGTCGGAGCCTCCGCCCAGGTGGTCGCGGCGGCGGAGGGGGAGTCCACCCCCGGGGTCACCGTGACGGCGGTCAACCCGGCGTCCGCGCTGCGCGACGGCGGGCTGCGGATCGCCCTGACGGCGCACAGCGGGACGGACGGTGACGGCGTGACGTCGTGCCGGCCGCAGGACGCGACCATCGACTGCTGGGGCTCGCTGGTCCTGCAGACGCCCGGGTCCGACGGGCTGCGCCTGGCGGACCTCGAGGTCCATCGCGTCATGGTCGGCGGTGAAGGCGGCGGTCACGGCCCCGGCGGCGGTCACGGCGGGGGCCATGACGGCCATGACGGCCACCTGGCCTTCCCGGACGCGGTCGTGGACGGCGCCGGGCAGCAGGCCGTCGTCAGCGGGCAGGCCGTGCTGCGCGACCCGGGGAGCACCGGGCTGCCCCGCGGCAGCGCCGTGCAGGTCAGGATCCACCTGACGGACGTCTCGCAGGTCGCGGGGCACGACCTGGTCGACGTGCAGGTCAACGAGCTCGTGCACGGACCTGTGAAGCCCGTGCTGTACGAGTCCGGGCCGCAGCCGGTCCAGCAGGTGGGGATCCACCCGCAGGGCTGACCCGTCGAGGAGCCGCGGCCCGGCCGGGAGCGCACCCCGGCCGGGCCGCCCGCGCCGCCGGCGACCCGTTGGCGTCCACGGCCTGACGGTGCACGATGGGGTGATGATCTCCACGGAGCTCGCCACCCGGTTGCGCGACGCGGGACTCCTCTGGAAGCCCGCCGACGGCGACCGCTTCCACATCGACGCGCCCGACCTCCTCGAGGACGTCTTCACGGTCTCGACGCTCGTGGTGGAGGCGCACCACTTCGACACCGGCACGATCCTGGGGTTCAACGGGACCACCGAGTGGGCGCTGGACTCCGTCGACCTCGACGACACGCTGTGGCTGCCGCGCGAGGACCAGCTCCGCGAGCTGCTCGGCAGGACCTTCCGGGCCCTGCGGTACGACGGAGAGGTCTTCGCCGTCGAGGTCGAGCTGCTCGGCGAGCAGCGCGTCTTCGAGGCCCGCGACGCGTCCGACGCCTACGGGGAGGCGCTGCTGGCGCTCATCGGGCTGTCCTCGGTGTGACCCGCGCCGGCGGCGGGCACGACTACCCTGGTCCGGTGCCGAACCCATCGCAGGAGAACCCCGGGACCCCGCAGGACACCCCGGGAGACGACACCGTCGACACCCGTCACCACCGCCGTCCGCTCAGCTTCGTGCGGCGCACCGCACGCCTGACCCCGGGGCAGCAGAAGGCGTGGGACACGCGCCGTCACCGCTACCTGGTGGACGTCCCGCACGAGCACCGGGACCTCTCGGTGCACCCGGACTGGCAGTTCGACCCGGTCGCGGAGTTCGGCCGCACGGCCCCGCTCGTGCTCGAGATCGGGACGGGCCTCGGCGAGTGCGTCGTGCACGCCGCAGCGACCCACCCCGAGCGTGACCACCTGGCGGTCGAGGTCTACCGGCCGGGCGTCGCGCAGACCATCGTGCGGGCCGGGCACGCCGGTGCCGACCCGGCGGTGGCCGGCGGGGACCCCGGGCACGAGCTCGACAACCTGCGGATCATGCAGGTCGACGCCGCCGAGCTGCTCGGTCACGGGCTGCCCGAGGGCAGCCTGGACGAGCTGTGGGTGTTCTTCCCGGACCCGTGGCCCAAGAAGCGGCACCACAAGCGCCGCCTCGTGACCCCGGCCTTCGCCGAGCTGGCGGCCCGCGCGATCCGGCCCGGCGGCCGATGGCGGCTGGCGACCGACTGGGCCGAGTACGGCGAGGTCATGCTGGAGGTCGGCGACGCCGCCGACGGCTTCCGCAACGCCCACGGACCGGGCGGCCGGGCGCCGCGCTTCGAGGGCCGGGTCATGACCAGCTTCGAGCGCAAGGGCCTGAACGCCGGCCGTTCGGTGACGGACCTGGAGTACGTCCGGGTCTGACTCAGTCGTCCAGCCCACGGGCCCGCAGGGCCTCGCCGAGGGCGTCGGCCCGGCGCAGGGACCCGACGACCAGCGGGACGGCGAACGCGCGCACGTCCGCCTCCCGGCCCCGCGCCCGCTGGGCGTCCCGGACCCGCGCGGCCAGGTCCGCCAGGACCGGTACCGAACGCAGCGTCAGGGCCAGCACGAGCGCCACCCGCTCGGGGTCGACGCCCCACCGGCGGCCCGGCCGCAGCGCGCTCTCCAGGGTGTCCAGGACGTCCTGCGTCGCCGTGGTGGCCGTCACGAGACCGGCGAGGGCCACCAGGGCGACGAGCCGGGTGCTGAGCACGACGGCCTCGACCGGGCCCAGCAGCCACCACTGCACCGCCAGCAGGCACACGACCACCCAGCGCAGCGGGCGGACGTGAGCCCACAGCACGCGGGGGCCGAGACCGGCGAGCGCGTGCAGCGCGACGACACCGACGACGGCGATCCCCGCCCCGAGCGGACCGCGCACGCCCAGCAGCGCGAGCGAGCACAGGCACAGCGCCACCAGCTTCGGGCCGGCGCCGAGCCGGTGCACGGGCGAGCCGCCGGTCGGGGCCGCGGAGGTGGTCCCGGTCATCGGACCGGGGCCGCCATCAGCGTCCGGTAGGCCGGCACGGCCACGGCCGGGACGTCGTCCACCACGACGCGACCCTCGTCGACCACGAGCACCCGGTCGTAGCCGTCCACGAGGTCCAGGTCGTGGGTGACGAGCACGACCCGCTGCTCCAGGGCCGCCAGCCGGTCCGCGATCAGCCGGGTGTTGCGCAGGTCCAGCAGCGTCGTCGGCTCGTCGGCCACCACCAGGTCGGGGGCGGTCACGAGGACGCTCGACAGCGCGAGCAGCTGCTTCTGCCCGCCCGAGAGCAGGTGCGCCGGGTGGTCGGCGTGGTCCGCCAGCCCGTGCCGTGCCAGCTCGGCCGCCACCCGGTCCCGGACCTGCGCGCGGGACAGCCCCGAGCCGCGCAGCGAGAAGGCGACGTCCTCGGCGACGGTCGGCATGACGATCTGCGCGTCCGGGTCGGTGAAGACGAACCCGACCCGGCGACGGACGGCCCGGCCGTGCCGCCGCACGTCCAGCCCGTCGACCAGCACGCGGCCCGACGTCGGGGTCACCAGTCCGTTGAGCAGCCGGGCCAGGGTCGACTTGCCGGACCCGTTGGCGCCGATCACCGCCACCCGCCGCTCGGTCAGCCGCACCGACACCCCGCGCAGCACGTGCCGGCCCTCGCGCCGCACGTGGACGTCGTCGAGCACGATCTCGCTCATCGCACGACCTCCAGCAGCAGCGCCACGCCGACGCCCCCGGTGCCGGCGGCCGTGGCCACGCCCAGCGCCCCGGCCGGTGCCCCGCCGCGGACCAGGCGGGAGTACAGCCGCACGACGGCGATCGCCCCGCTCGCCCCGAAGGGGTGCCCGGCCCCCAGCGCGCCGCCGTCCGGGTTCCAGCGCGGGTCACCCAGCGGGTCCAGCCCCAGGTCCTCGGCCACGACGAGCGCCTGGACGGCGAAGGCCTCGACCAGCTCGACCGCCGCCAGGTCCGCCGTCCCGACGCCGGTGCGCTCGCACACCGTGCGCACCGCCCGCACCGGCGCGAGCAGAGGCATGTCCGGACCGCACGCGACGGTGGCCGCACCGCGGACGCGCAGCCCGGGGGGTCCGTCGGGGACGAGCGCCACGGCGGCGGCCCCGTCGGCGGCCGGGGCCGCCGAGGCCGCCGTCACCGACCCGTCGGGGCCGAAGGCGCCCGGCAGCCGGTCCAGGACCCGGCCGGGCAGCGGTCGGGCGTGCTCGTCGCGGTCCAGGCCGCCGACGCCGGTGACCTCCGGCCCGAACCACCCGGCCTCGTGGGCCGCTCGTACGCGGCTGTGCGAGGCGATGGCGCAGGCGTGCTGGCGCTCGCGGGTGACGCCGCGAGCGCGGGCGAGCCGGTCCGCGGCCCGACCCGCGTCCGGGTCGGCCCACGGGGGCGGGGCGAACGAGGCCCGGCGATAGTCGAGGCGGCCGTGCGACCGCGCCGGGGCGCGGGTCGTGCTCTCCACCCCGCCCGCGAGCACGACGTCCGCGTGACCGGCGTCGACCAGCGCCGCGCCCGTCGCCACGGCCGCCAGCCCGGAGGCGCACTGCCGGTCCACGCTGATCCCGGGCACGGCGAGGCCGAGCCCGGCGAGCGCCGCCCGCCGGGCCACGTTCCCGCCGTGCCCGGCGGCGTTGCCCAGCACCACGTCGTCCACCCGCCCGGCGGCCGCGTCCTGCGCCGCGGCGCTGAGGACGGCGGCGGCCAGCCGTGTCTCGTCCGCGTGGGCGTGCCCGGCGGCAGGACGCCCGACCCAGGTGCGGCGTGCCGCGACGACCACGCTCACCGAAGCACCGTGAGGTCGCCGACGCGCGCGGACGGGTCGTGTCCTGCCACGGCCGCGCCCAGCGCGGACCGCGCAACCTTGCCGTTGGAGGTCCGGGGCATCGCGGCGAGCCGGTACCAGCGGCGGGGCCGTTGCGCGGGGGTGAGCGTCGCGCGTGCGACGCGCTCGAGATGTGCGCGCAGGCCGGACCGCTCGTCGGCCTCGACCACGGCGACGACGACCGCGCCGAACCGGCGGTGCGGCGCCCCGACGACCACGACGTCGCGCACCCCGGGCACCGGGCGCAGCGCCGCCTCCACGTCCTCGGGGACCACGGTGGCGCCGGCGGTGAGGATCGCGCCGTCACCACGGCCGCGCAGCCGCAGCGCGCCGTCGGCGGGCAGCGACGGGGTGCCGGAGGTCGGCAGGTCGGCCAGGTCACCGACCGTGCACCATCCGTCCTCCGTGCGCAGCGGACCGGAGGCGCCGGCGAGGTACCCCGTCGCCGTCCAGGGCGAGCGCACCCAGACCTCGCCCAGACGGGTGCCCGGCTGCGGACGCACCTGGACCTCCACCTCGGGGAACGGGACGAGCCCGGCTCCGGTGTCGATCGCCACGAAGCTCAGCTCGACCGCGCCGTAGTAGGTGACGACCCCGACCCCGTGGGCGCGGGCCCGCTCGTGCTGGACGGGGTCCGTCCCGGCCCCGCCGACCACGGCGGTGCGCAGCCGGGAGGGCATCCCGGCGTCGAGGGCGTCCAGCACGTCGTCGAGACGGGACGGCACCAGGTGGGCGACGTCGGCCGCGGCGAGCGCCGCCGTCGTGGCGGGGGCGGAGGGTGCGAGCGTCACGCCGGCACCGGTCGCCAGGGCGTGCACCGCGGCGAAGCAGTGCAGCGAGCTGGTGAGCGGCCCGGTGACCAGCACCGTGTCCTCGGGTCGGGTCCCGGTCAGCCGGGAGACGTGCTCGAACGACGCCGTCCACGACCCGCGGCTGCGCACCACCGCCCGCGGGCGCCCGGTGCTGCCCGAGGAGAACCCGGCCCAGGCGGGGGTCGACGGGTCCGGGGCGGGCCCGGGGGACGGGGGAGGACCGCCGTGGCCGCGGGGGAGCGGGGTGCGCACCTCGGTGGCCGGAGCCAGGGCGCGCAGCACCTCGGACCGTTGGTGCCCGGGCCAGGCGGGGTCGCCGACCAGTCCGACGCCGCCCGCGTGGTCCACGGCCAGCAGCGCGACCAGGGTGTCCAGCGGGTCGGGGAGCGACAGCACCACGAGGTCGCCGGTGACCGTGCCGGTGGCCCGCAGGTGCCCGGCCCCCGCGACGACGTCGGCCGCGAGCTCGGCGTAGGTGCGGCTGCGCTCGCCGCCGCGCACGGCGACCCGGTCGGCGGCGGGGCCGTGCGCGTGGCGCAGGACGTGGTGGGCGACCGGCACTCAGCCCTCCTGCCCCGGCCGGCGCAGCGCCGACGGGTACGCCCGTGCCACGGCGGCGGTGACGGCGGCGCAGGCCAGCGCCTTGAGCACGTCCCCGGGGAGGAAGGCCAGCGACAGCATCGCCGTCTCGGGCAGGGGGACGCCCGTCAGCGCGGCCTGGACGGGGATCCCGACGGCGTAGACGACGCCCACCCCGCCGGCGAGCGCGGCGGCCAGCACCCCGAGGAAGGTCACGCGGCGCTGCCGCTCGACGAGCCAGCCCACGACGAAGGCGCCCGCGACGAACCCGACGAGGTATCCGGCCGAGGGGCCGACGAACACGCCCAGCCCGCCGCGGCCCCCCGCGAGCAGCGGCAGTCCGGCCGCCACGAGGGCGAGCAGCGTCAGCACGGCCAGTGCACCACGCCGCGCGCCCAGGATCGCCCCGGCGAGCATGACCCCCAGCGTCTGCAGGGTGATCGGGACGGCGTTGCCGAACAGCGCGATCGACCCCGGCAGGCCGAGGACGGCGATGAGGGCGGCGAAGGTCGCGATCCGCGCGGCGTCGGCGGTGGTGGTGGTCCGGGTCGTGGTCCCGGCGACGGTGTCGGTCAACGGTGCTCCTTCGTCGTGCGCGGTGCGGGGGCGATCCCACTCTGCTGTCCCCGCCGCGTGCGGGGCGCCGGTCCGGTCGGCCAGCCCGGCCCCACCATCGTGCACGAATCCCACAAGCGGTTGTCGGGTTCGGCCAACCTCGCGGTCCCCGGGTGGTGGGACACCGCAGCACGACTCACGCTGCGGAACCCGCCGCGACGCGACACGATGCACCGATGGAGCAGACCTACGACGTCATCGTCATCGGGGCCGGCCCCGTCGGGGAGAACGCGGCCGACCGGGCGGCGCGCGGCGGGTTGTCCGTCGCGGTCGTCGAGGCCGAGCTGGTGGGTGGGGAGTGCTCGTACTGGGCATGCATCCCCTCCAAGACGCTGCTGCACCCCGGGGCGGCCCGGCAGGTGGCGCGCGACGCGGCCGGCGTCGCCGACCCCGGCCCGCTGGACGTGTCGGCGGTGCTCGCCCGGCGCGACGAGATGACCGGCGAGGGGGACGACTCCGGCCAGGAGGACTGGCTCGCCTCGGTGGGCATCACGCTGGTGCGGGGGCACGGCCGTCTCGTCGGTGAACGCCTCGTCGAGGTGGTCCCGGCCACCGGTGTCGACGACGACGCCGAGGGGGAGACGCACCGGCTGGCCGCGCGCTGCGCCGTCGTCGTCTCCACGGGGAGCGCGCCGGTGGTCCCGGACGTGCCCGGACTCGCCGCCGCCAACCCGTGGACCTCGCGCGAGGCCACCGCGGCCGAGGCCGTGCCCGAGTCCCTGGTGATCCTCGGCGGGGGCGTCGTCGGGGTCGAGATGGCGACCGCCTACGCCGACCTCGGCGCGCGGGTCACCCTGCTCGCCCGGGAGGGGCTGCTCGAGGGCGCCGAACCCTTCGCCGGGGAGATGGTGGCCGACGCGCTGCGTGCCGCCGGGGTGGACGTGCGCCTCGGGGTCGAGGCCCGGCGGGTCGAGCGACCGGCACCCGGAGGGCCCGTCACCGTGACGGTCGCCGGTGACGACGGGCCCGGGCCCGTCACCGGGGCCGAGCTGCTCGTGGCCACCGGCCGGCGTCCCCGCACCGGGGACGTCGGGCTGGACAGCGTCGGGCTGGAGCCGGGCACGCCCCTGACGATCGAGGACTCGACCGCCGTGCAGGGCGTCGCACGCGACGTCGTCGGGCACCCGTGGCTGTTCGCGTGCGGCGACGTGACGGGGCGGGTCGGGACCACCCATCAGGGCAAGTACCAGGCGCGCGTGGCCGGGGACGTGATCGCCGCCCTCTACGGGTCCGGCGGGGACGGCGAGGCGGCAGCCGCGTCGTCGGGCTCCGGGTGGAGCCGGTACGCCGCCCGGGCCGACCACGGGGCGCGCACGCACGTCGTGTTCGCGCACCCCGAGGTCGCCTGGGTCGGTCCGACCGAGGCCGAGGCGACCCGTGCCGGCCTGCCGGTGCGGACGGTCTCCGTCGACCTGGGCGGCGTCGCCGGCGCCGCGGTCACCTCGCCGCACTACGCCGGACGCGTCCAGGTGCTCGTCGACACCGAGCGCGAGGTGATCGTCGGGGCGACCGTCGTCGGTCCGGACGCCGCCGAGATGCTGCACGCCGCCACCATCGCCGTCGTGGCCGAGGTGCCGCTGGGCACGTTGTGGCACGCGGTGCCCGCCTTCCCCACGGTCAGCGAGATGTGGCTGCGCCTGCTGGAGGCCTACGGCCTGTGAGCCGGGGCGGTCCGCCTGCCGGTCGCTCGCGCCCGGTCCCGCGAGGCCCCGATATCCTGGGGCCCGTGACCACCACGACGAAGCGAGTCGGACTCGCCACCTGCTCCGTCCTGCCCGACCTCGACGCGGACGACCGTCCGATCCTCCCCGCGCTCGCCGCACGCGGCGTGACCGCGGAGCCGGTCGTGTGGGACGACCCGGACGTCGACTGGTCGTCCTACGACCTCGTCGTGGTGCGATCCACCTACGACTACTCCCCGCGCCGCGACGAGTTCATCGAGTGGGCCCGGTCGGTGCCGAACCTGGCCAACGCCGCCGACGTCATCGCCTGGAACACCGACAAGACCTACCTGCAGACCCTCGACGAGGCGGGCGTCCCGGTGATCCCCACGATCTGGCTCGACCCCGAGCGCCACCTCGGCAAGCGCGCCATCCACACCCGGATGCCGGCCTTCGGCGACTTCGTCGTCAAGCCGGTCGTGTCGGCGGGCGCGAAGGACACCGGCCGCTACCAGCCGGTGAGCGCCGAGTCGCGGGCCCTGGCGATCGAGCACGCCAAGGCGCTGCTGGACGACGGCCGTGCCGTGATGATCCAGCCCTACGTCACCAGCGTCGACACCGCCGGGGAGACCTGCCTGGTCTTCGTCGACGGCGAGGTGCAGCACGCGGTGCGCAAGAACGCGCTGCTGACCGGCCCGAGCCGGCCCACCGCGGGGCTGTACCGCAAGGAGCAGATGGAGCCGGTCGAGCCCACCGCGGCGCAGGTCGACGTGGCCCGCCGGGCGATCGCCGTGGCGCACGACCGCCTCGGGGTGACGAAGCCGTTCCTCTACGCCCGGGTCGACCTGGTCACGGGCGAGGACGGCACCCCGACCGTCATCGAGCTGGAGCTCACCGAGCCGTCGCTGTGGCTCAAGCACGCCGGTGACGCGGGGACCGCGGAGCGTCTCGCCGACGCGATCGTCGCCCGCCTCGGCTGAGGCCACCCCGGACACGCATCGAGCGTGCTCACTCGGGCCCTTTCCTGAGCGAATGAGGGCCCGAGCGAGCACGCTCGATGTGCGTGCGGGACGGTCAGGCGAGACCGTTCTCGCTGAGCCAGTCGGCGGCGATGTCCTCGCTGGAGCGCTGCTCCTCGGTGGACTGGACGTTGAGGTCGACCAGACCCTCCGGGGTCAGGGCGGCGCTGACCGGGTTGATGACGTCCGCCACCTGGTCGGCCACGTCGGTGCTGACCAGCGGCACGACGTTGGAGGCGAGGAACAGACCCTCGGGGTCCTCCAGCGTCACGAGGTCCTCGGTCTGGATGCGCGGGTCGGCGCTGAAGACGTTCGCGACGTCCACCGTCCCCGCCACCAGGTCCTGCACGGTCGTGTCACCGGTGGCCTCGAACGCGACGTCGACGTCGTAGACCTCCGACAGCCCCTGCGGACCGTACGGGCGCTCCTCGAGCTCGGCCGGACCGCCGAGCGTGAGGTCCTCGAGGCCGGCGAGGTCCCCGATCGAGGTCAGCCCCTCGGCCTCGGCGAACGCGGCCGTCACGTTGTAGGAGTCCTGGTCGGTGGCCGGTGACTGGTCCAGCACGGTCAGCGACTCCGGCAGGGCGTCGGCGAGCTCGGCGTAGACGTCGTCCGCCGAGGTGGCGGTCGTCTCCGGGTCGTAGTACTGCAGCAGGTTGCCGGTGTACTCCGGGAAGACCTGCACCTCGCCGGCCTCGAGCGCCGGCATGTAGGCGTCCCGCTGGCCGATGGAGTAGTTGCGCTCGACGGTGAAGCCGTCGGCCTCCAGGGCCTGGGCGTAGATCTCGGCGATGATCTCGTTCGAGTAGTAGGCCTGCGAGCCGACGACGATCGTGTCGGAGGACGTCTCCTCGCCGCCGTCGCCCGTGTCCTGCTCCAGCGGGTCCGAGTCGCCCCCGCACGCGGTGAGGGTCAGCAGTGCCGCTGCTGCGCCGGCCACGAGTGCGGTGGTGCGTCGGATGGTGCGCATCTGTGTGCCTCTTTCCAGGTGCCAGGTCGGCGTGGGCCGTCCCAGTCAAGCACGGGGTGCCCGGTTCGTCCTGTTCAGTCGGCGGAGCGTCGGGCCGCGACACCGTGCGGCACGACCGCGCGCTCCAGCAGCGCGAACAGCAGGTCGAGCACGACGGCGAGCACCACGATGACCAGCGCCGCACCGAGGATCTGCGCGAAGTCGCGGATCTGGATGCCCTGGACGATGTAGAAGCCCAGCCCCCAGCTCCCGACGTACCCGGCGAGCGTCACCGTGGCCACCACCTGCAGGGTCGCCGAGCGCAGGCCGCCGATCAGCAGCGGCAGACCCAGCGGGATCTCCACCTTGCCCAGCACCTGACGTGACGTCATGCCGACCGCCCGTGCGCCGTCGACCACTCGGCGCTCCACGGCCTCCACGCCGGAGTAGGCGCCCGCGAGGATCGGCGGGATCGCCAGCAGCACGAACGCCGTCGTCGACGCCCCCACCTTGTGGGTGACCCCGAAGACCAGGACGAGCAGCAGCACCAGACCGAACGACGGCACCGCCCGCGCCGCGCCCGACAGCGCGACCGCGGCCTCGCGCCCCCGGCCGGTGTGCCCGACGAGCCAGCCGGCCGGGACGGCCACGGCCGCGGCGATGAGCACGGACACGAACGTGAACGCCAGGTGGGTCCAGATCGCCTCGGGAAGAGGCAGCGAACCCGACTGCGCGTCGGGGGAGAAGATCCAGGCGATCGCGTCGGCGAAGAGGTCCATCTCACGCCCCCTTCCGGGTCCAGGGCATGAGCGCCCGCCCCGCGAGCACCAGCAGCCAGTCCACCAGCAGCGCGATGACGACGACGGCGACCACGCCGGCGAGGATCTCGGGGATGATCTGGCGCTGGTAGCCGTTGGTGAACAGGTAGCCGAGGTTGTCGATCCCGATGAGGATGCCGACGGTGCACAGCGAGATGGTCGACACCGCGGTCACCCGCAGGCCGGCCAGCACGACCGGGCCGGCCAGGGGCAGGTCCACCTGCCAGAACCGCCGCCACGTGCCGTACCCGACGGCGTCGGCCGCCTGCCGCACGGACGGCTCGACGGAGGACAGCGCGTCGGCGACGAACCGGGTCATGATCGCCACGGCGTAGATCGTCAGCGCGACGATCAGGTTGACCTCCGACAGGAAGCTGATGCCCAGCAGCGGCGGCAGCAGCGCGAACAGCGCCAGCGACGGGATCGTGTACAGCAGGCCCACGGCCGTCAGCACCACGCCGCGGGTGAGGCGGAAGCGGAACGCGAACCAGCCCGCCGGGATCGACAGCAGCAACCCCAGGACGATGGGCAGCGCGCTCTGCCGCAGGTGCTCGACCGTCAGCCGACCGATGAGGTCGAGGTTCTCGACGACCCAGCTCATGCGGTGCCTTCGTCGTCGTCCCCGACCAGCCGGCCCTGGGTGCGGCCCGTGGCGTCCACCAGCACCGTGCCGTGACCGGTCTCCTTGGTGCGCAGCGCCCGGGCGCCCCGCTCGGTGCCGATGAAGCTGGCCACGAACTCGCTCGCCGGGTTCTCGATGATCTCGCTCGGGGAGCCGATCTGGGCGACCTGCGCACCGGTCTCGAGGATCACCACCTGGTCCCCGAGCAGGAACGCCTCGTCGATGTCGTGGGTGACGAACACGACGGTCTTGTGCAGCTCCTGCTGCAGGCGCAGCGTCTCCGTCTGCAGCTCGGCCCGCACGATCGGGTCGACGGCACCGAACGGCTCGTCCATGAGCAGGATGTTCGGGTCGGCGGCCAGCGCGCGCGCCACCCCGACGCGCTGCTGCTGGCCCCCGGAGAGCTGGCTCGGGTAGCGGGTGGCCAGCGAGCGGTCCAGGCCGACGACGTCGAGCACCTCCATGGCGCGGTCCCGGGCCTGCTGCTTGGGCGTGCCCTCCAGCCGCAGCACGGTGGCGACGTTGTCGACGACGCGGTGGTGGGGGAGCAGGCCGCCGTTCTGCAGCACGTACCCGATGCTGCGCCGCAACCGCACGGGATCGCGCTCCGCGATCGACTCGCCGTCGATCTCGATGGTGCCCGACGTCGGCTCCACCATGCGGTTGATCATCCGCAGCAGGGTGGTCTTGCCGCTGCCGGAGGAACCGACCAGCACCGTCGTGGTGTGGGCGGGCACGACCAGGGAGAAGTCGTCGACGGCGTGCGTGCCGTCGGGATAGGTCTTGGTGACCGACCGGAACTCGATCATCGGGTCTGCTCGCCTCCGGGCGCTCGCGGGGATACCGGCCCCAGCCGATCACACCTGGGCGCGGTGTGCGAGCGAACCCGCCGGTCGCGGCGGCTCTCAGCCCACGAGATCGACGCCGACGAGCGTCTCGGTGCGGGACGGGTCGCCGCCCGGCGACGGTTCGGTGAGGTACTGCTCCCAGGCGATCCCGGTCGGGACGAGGCCCTGGGCGGCGACCCAGCCGAAGAGGTGCTCGTAGGCGGGCGCGATCTGGTCGTACTCGCCGCGCACCAGCACCGTGGCCGCGCGGCCGGCGGGCAGGGTCTCGCCGGCGACCTCGCCGTCGTCGGCGAACGGTTCCGCGACCGGGACGGCGACCGACAGGTCGAGGGTCTCGGCGGGCATGCGGTGGCTGATGCCCAGCGGCGGCGCGACGGGTTCGACGCCCGCGCGGCCCAGGGCCGCGAAGATCAGCGGGAACGCCCGGTCGTAGAGAGCGGGGATGTCGGCGAGGGCGACCGTCTCGCGGACCACCGCGAGGTGCTGCTCGCCGCGGGTCTCGATCGTGGGGTCGGTGAACGACGGTGCGGACATGGTCGGACTCCCTCGCGTCGGTGCGGTGGGATCGATCCTAGCGAGCCGGGAGACGAGGAGACGGTCCCGGCGCGTCGCGCCGAGACCGTCTCGATGGGGTGGCTAACCGGGCTTGAACCGGCGACCTCCTGGACCACAACCAGGCGCTCTACCGACTGAGCTATAGCCACCACGGCCGCCGCGCAGAGCTTTGCGGCCGTCGAAAAGTGTACATGGTCAGGGACGTGATCAGGACATCGAGGTCGAGTTCGTGACCGAGGTCTCCTTGATCCGGGCAGCGACCTGGCGGGCGGTCTTGGTGTCCGGACCGGGCTGGGGCACGAACAGCGCCTCGCGGTAGTACCGCAGCTCGTCGATCGACTCCAGGATGTCCGCCAGCGCGCGGTGGCCCCCGTCCTTGGGCGGGGAGGCGAAGTAGACCCGCGGGTACCAGCGGCGGGCGAGCTCCTTGACGGAGGACACGTCGACGATCCGGTAGTGCAGGTGGCCCGTCAGCTCGGGCATGTCCCGCTCCAGGAACACCTTGTCGGTGCCCACGGAGTTGCCGGCCAGGGGCGCCTTGCGCACCTCGGGCACGTGTTCGCGGACGTACGCCAGCACACGAGCCTCGGCGTCGGCCAGCGTGGTGCCGTTCTCCAACTCGGTGAGCAGGCCGGACGTCGTGTGCATCTCGCGCACGAAGTCGTTCATCTGCTCCAGGGCCTCGGCCGGCGGTCGGATGACGACGTCGACGCCGTCCCCGAGCACGTTGAGCTCGGAGTCGGTGACCACGGCGGCCACCTCCACCAGGGCGTCCGCCCGGGTGTCGAGGCCGGTCATCTCGCAGTCGATCCACACGATGCGGTCGTTCGGGTTGCTCGGGCTCACGGGGATCAGCCTACGTTCCGCGCGGCACGGGTCGGGGGAGCGGCCCGCCGCAGCAAGGAGCCCCGGCGGTCCGGACGCTCGGAGAGGTCGCGGTCCGCCGGGGCTCGGTGGACGGGTGGTCGTGCCGGGGCGTCATGCCACGCGGACGCCGGACACGTGGCCGACGGACGGCCGCCGCACCGGGAACAGGTGCCGCAGTCGCGGCCGCCGCGGGGATGCTGACGCCTGCGGGGCGGCGCGCCGCTCCCGGGCATGCCGGGCACGTGCTGCCTCCGCCTGCCGCTCCTCGTGGAGGGCTCGGGCGACGGCATGTGCTTCGAGGGGATGCATGGATCGACTTCTTTCGTGACGTGGGGAGATATGGCCCGGGCCAGGGGCCACCCGTGCGCCCGGAAGGGTCCGGACGACGTCACCGCGGTGTGGTTCGAGGATGCCTCGAGGGGTGGACCGAATGCACGGTCTTTTCTGACAGGGAGCCGGGGGAGGCGTCCGGAGTACGTTTCGGGCCCGACTTCACCCACCGCGGCCGGCCGGGGTGGGTCCCGGGATGTCCCGGTCACGAGGGCGGTCGGCGAGCCGACGACGTCGTGCGTCGCTGTGTCGGTGCCCCCGGCAGGATTCGAACCCGCGACCTAGTCATTAGAAGTGACCCGCTCTGTCCAGCTGAGCTACGGAGGCAAGCGTGCCGAGTTTAGCGGAGCACCCGGACGGTCCGAGCGGGCTCGAGCACGGTCCGTCGCCCGGTCCGTCCGCAACGACCGACGGGGCCTCCCTCGGGGGCCTCCAGAAGGGACGGCCGGCGGTCCAGGGTGCTGGACGCCGCCGGATTCCGGAGTCTCGCCGATCGTGTCGCGCTTCCCCGATCGCGGTGTGTCGGCCGGGTACGGTCGAGGGGACCGACTCCCTGTCGCGAGAGGACCGTCATGGCCAGCAGCGAGCTCCGGCTCCAGGTCGACCTGCCCACCGAGCACGAGACGGGGGTGCCCGCCGACTTCGCCTCCGTGTGGCACACGTCGGCCTCGTTCGTCCTCGACTTCGTCGCCGCGAAGTCCCCGGCCAAGGCGGCCGTCGACAAGACGACCGGGGCCGAGACGGGCGGGAGGGTGATGCCCGCCCGGGTCGTCTCCCGCGTGCGGATCCCGCCGCAGCAGGTGTTCGAGCTGGCGCGCGCCCTGACCCAGCAGCTCGACGCGTGGGAGCGGGAGACTGGTCACAAGGCGGACGGGTCCGGTCCGAAGGACTGACCGCCCTGGTCCGGACGGCGGAAACGTCGGCCGGTCGGCGCGCGCGTTTGGCACCGACCGCCCGGCAGGCCAGGATGTTGGCGTGACTACCTCCATGCGCTCGAGCCGGTTCCTCGGTGGACGGTCCGGCGCCGATGCGGACGCGGAGATCGGTCTCACCGTCTACGACGTCGCCAAGGACCTGCGGCGCGACGTCGCCGCGGTGCGGCTGCCCATGCCCCTCGACGGAGCCGCCGAGGCGGAGGGTTCGCGCGACCGGCTGCTCGCCCAGCTCGACGAGCACCTCCTGCCGCGGATGGCCGAGCTCAGCTCGCCCGCGATCGTCGTCGTCGCGGGTTCCACCGGCGCCGGCAAGTCGACGCTGTACAACTCGCTGCTGGGGGAGGAGATCTCCGCCGCCGGCGTGCTGCGCCCGACCACCCGTGAACCGGTGCTCGCCTTCAACCCGGCCGACGCCGACGTCATCGCCGAGGGGCCGGTCACCGAGCTGTCCCGGGTCGTGCACCACGAGGGCGTGCCCCGCGGCACGGCTCTGCTCGACGCCCCCGACCTCGACTCGTTCGTCCAGGAGAACCGGTCCACGGCCCAGCAGCTCCTCGAGGCCGCCGACCTGTGGCTGTTCGTCACCACGGCCTCCCGGTACGGCGACGCGCTGCCCTGGCAGGCCCTGGCGCGGGCGACCGAACGCGGCGCCTCCGTGGCGATGGTGCTCAACCGCGTCCCGCGCGAGGACCTGGTCACCATCCGCGGGGACCTCATGAGCCGGCTCCGTGCGCACGGCATGGTCGACACGCCGCTCTTCGTCGTGCCCGACGTCGGACCCCACGAGGGGCTGCTCGAGGACAAGCCCGTCGCCCAGGTCAAGCGCTGGCTCACGATGCTGGCCGGGCCGGAGCGGTCCCGTGCCGTCGTGGTGCGCACGCTCAAGGGATCCCTGAACGCCCTGCCGGGCTGGGTGACGTCCCTGGCCGACGCCGTCGAGGCCCAGGCCGCGGCCGCGACGACGCTCCGTCGCACCGTGGAGGCCGAGGTGCCCGCCGCCCGGGGGCTCGCCCGGGACGCCGTCGGCGCCGGCGTCGTCGCGGGTGCCGCGGTCGAGGCACGGTGGCGCGAGCTGTCGGGCACGGCGCGGATCGACCGGCTGAAGTTCCGCGGTGACCACGTCCGCAGCACGCGTCGCGCCGGGCGGATCCGTTCGGCGGGTCTCGACCTGCTGCGCGAGGACATCCGGCAGGCCGCCGAGCACACCCTCACGGCCTCCGGAGCTCGTGTCGCCGACCGGTTGCGTGCCGTGCTGGACGGTCCGGCCGCGCCGCCCGGTGGCGCGGCCGTCCTGCCGGACGCGGACGACCGGGCGACCGACCGCGAGCAGGCCGTCCCCGCGACGGTCTCCGCCTGGGCCGACGAGGCCGACCGCCGGGTCGCCGACGTCCTCGGCGCCGAGCCGTCCCGACCCGTCACCGCGGCCGCCCGGGCGTTCGGGGAGCGCGGTCTGGCGACCCTGCTGCTCGCCGCGGCGGCCGGCAGCGACGACGCGCGCCGGCTGCTGGACCGCGTGCTCGGGGACGTGCTGGACGAC
Source organism: Isoptericola sp. b515 (assembly GCF_030588125.1). NCBI lineage: Bacteria > Bacillati > Actinomycetota > Actinomycetes > Micrococcales > Promicromonosporaceae > Isoptericola > Isoptericola sp. b515. The sequence continues at coordinate 427,582 of NZ_JAUQYR010000002.1, forward strand.
CAGGTCGACGCACTGCGCGACGACCTCGCCGACCGGGCCGCCGCCGTCGTCGACCGCGAGGTCGACGCCGTGCTGGAGGGCCTGGACTCACCCCACCTGGCCGACGACGCGGCCTCCCCGCTGCGCCTGCGCCTCGCCGAGCTGAGGAGGCTCACGTGAACCCCTCGCACGACGCGACCCTGCGGGCCCGCACCGAGGACCTCGCCCGGGCCCTCGACCTCGCCGGCCCGCGTCTCGACGCCGCGACCGCCGAGCGGGTCCGGACCGCGGTCGAGGGAGTGCGGCAACGCCTCGACCTCGGCGTCGACCACACCGTGGTGGCGCTCGCCGGCGGCACCGGATCGGGCAAGTCGAGCCTGTTCAACAAGATCTCCCGGCTGTCGTTCGCCGACGTGGGCGTCAAGCGGCCGACGACCGCCCGCGTGACGGCCTGCTCGTGGTCCGACGAGGCCGATCCGCTGCTGGACTGGGTCGGCGTCGACCGCGAGCGGCGCATCACCCACTCGGAGGTCCTCGAGGGGGACGGCGCCGGGGCCATGGCGGGTCTGGTGCTGCTCGACCTGCCCGACCACGACTCCGTCGAGCCGGCCCACCGGGAGGTCGTGGACCGGGTGCTGCCGCTGGTCGACCTGCTGGTGTGGGTCGTGGACCCGCAGAAGTACGCCGACGACGCCCTGCACTCCGGCTACCTGCGTGCCCAGGTCGGTTCGGAGTCCTCGATGGTCGTGGTCCTGAACCAGGTCGACACCGTCCCGGACTCCCAGCGCGACAACCTGGTGGAGGACCTGGAGCGGCTGCTCGCCGACGACGGCCTGCACGACGTCTTCGTCCAGCCGGTCTCCGCGCGCACCGGTGAAGGTGTCGCCCGGGTGCGCGAGGTGCTCGAGGAGGCCTGCGCGCGCCGGTCCGTCGCAGCCGGGCGGGCCGCGGCCGAGCTCGACGCCGCCGGGTCCGCGCTGCTGGCGCAGACGCCGGCGGACGTGCCCTGGCGGCTCGACGCGGCGGTCGACCGTGAGCTCGAACCGGTGGTGGCCGCGACCGGTCTCGACGCCGTGGCCAGCCAGGTGGGTGCCGCGGTGCGCAACCGGTACGGGATGCCGGAGCTGCCCGCGCCGGACCGGGACGCCATCGCCCTGGCGCGCGCACGCTGGCTGACCCGCGCCGGGGCGTCGCTGCGTCCCGGGTGGCAGCGGTCGCTGGCCGAGTCGGCCGCCTCCGCCGACCAGCTGCGCGCCGCGGTGACCGCGGCGCTGCGTGAGGTCGACCTGGACGTGAGCGGCCCGCGGCACGCGCGGGCGCTGCGCCGGGTGGCGTGGGTCTGCCTCGCCCTGGGCGTCGTGCTCGGGGTGGTCGGTGGGCTCGCGCTCGGCGACGTGCTGTCCCTGGCCCAGCCGTGGGGGCTGGTGCTGGCGGCGTCCGGCGGTGCCCTGGTGGTGGCGGCCGCGGTGCTCGCGGTCGTGCGGGTGGTGCAGCGTCGTCGCAAGGCTCGGCGTCGGCAGGAGGAGGTGCGCTCCGAAGGGCGGCGGGCCGTCCGGGACGTGCTGGTGGCCCGGCTGGGTGAGCCCACCGAGCGCGTGCTCGGCGAGCACCGACAGGTGCGCGACCACGCCCTGTCCGTGCGGGAGCTGCCGTCGGCGGCACCGCTGACCGGGAGCCACCGGCTACCCACAGCGGACGAGATCGCCGCGTCGTCCACCGACGCGACCGACGAGGGGGACCGAGCCGGCGCCGTGACGTGAACCTGGGGCGGACGGCCGGCACCGCGCCGGCCCGAGGATCCCAGGAGGACGCGATGAGCGACGCGAAGGTGACCGTGACCGGCTACGTCGGGACGACCCCGGTGCTGCACCTGTCGGCCCACGACGTGCCGTGGACGAGCTTCCGGGTGGGCAGCACCCGGCGGCTGCGTGACGCCGCCACGGGGGAGTGGCGCGACGGACGGACCACGTGGTTCACCGTCAAGGCCTTCCGCGGTGCGGCGCGCACGATCTGCGAGTCGATCACGCCGGGACAGCCCGTCGTCGTCACGGGCCGCCCCTCGACCGAGGAGTGGGTCGACAAGGAGGGCCGGGACCGGTACGCGCTGATCATCGACGCCGACGCCGTCGGCCCCGACGCGAGCCGTGGACTGACGCGGTTCACCAAGGTGACCCACGACGACCCGGCCACGGAGCGGACGCCGTCCGGCTCGGCGACCCCGCCCGACCCCTGGGACGGCGGGGCCGACGCGGCGGAGGACCGCGACGGAGCCCACGACCCCGAAGATGCCCTCGATCCCGCCGCGGAGGCCGCCGTCGCGTAGGCTGGGTCACCGGCCGCACGCCGCGAGGCGGCGTGTCTGCCGGAACCCCAGACGAAGCGCGATCGAACGGTGGAAGCAAGCCAGTGGCTGAGTTCATCTACTCCATGTACAAGGCGCGCAAGGCGCACGGCGACAAGGTCATCCTCGACGACGTGTCGCTGAACTTCCTGCCCGGCGCCAAGATCGGCGTCGTCGGCCCGAACGGCGCCGGGAAGTCGACGATCCTCAAGATCATGGCCGGGCTCGACCAGCCCTCCAACGGCGAGGCGCGCCTCTCCCCGGGCTACACGGTCGGCATCCTGCAGCAGGAGCCTCCGCTCAACGAGTCCAAGACCGTCCTCGGGAACGTCGAGGAGGGCGTGGGCCCGATCAAGGCGAAGGTCGACCGGTTCAACGAGATCTCCGCTCTCATGGCCGAGCCCGACGCGGACTTCGACGCCCTGATGTCCGAGATGGGTGAGCTCCAGGAGGCCATCGACGCCGCCGACGCCTGGGACCTCGACAGCCAGCTCGAGCAGGCGATGGACGCGCTGCGCTGCCCCCCGCCGGACGCCGAGGTGTCGGTGCTCTCCGGTGGTGAGCGCCGCCGCGTGGCGCTGTGCAAGCTGCTGCTCGAGAAGCCGGACCTGCTGCTGCTGGACGAGCCCACCAACCACCTGGACGCCGAGTCCGTCCTCTGGCTGGAGCAGCACCTGGCCACCTACCCGGGCGCCGTCCTGGCGGTCACCCACGACCGCTACTTCCTCGACCACGTCGCCGAGTGGATCTGCGAGGTCGACCGCGGCCGCCTCTACCCCTACGAGGGCAACTACTCCACCTACCTGGAGAAGAAGCAGGAGCGCCTCAAGGTCCAGGGCAAGAAGGACGCCAAGCTGTCCAAGCGCCTCAAGGACGAGCTCGACTGGGTGCGGCAGAACGCCAAGGGTCGGCAGACCAAGTCCAAGGCGCGTCTGGCCCGCTACGAGGAGATGGCCGCCGAGGCGGAGCGCACCAAGAAGCTCGACTTCGAGGAGATCCAGATCCCGGCCGGTCCGCGGCTGGGCAACGTGGTGCTCGAGGCCGAGAACCTGCAGAAGGGCTTCGGCGACCGCCAGCTCATCGACGGCCTGAGCTTCACGCTGCCGCGCAACGGCATCGTCGGCGTCATCGGGCCGAACGGTGTCGGCAAGACGACGCTGTTCAAGACGATCGTCGGCATGGAGCCCCTCGACGGCGGCGACCTCAAGGTCGGCGAGACGGTCAAGATCTCCTACGTCGACCAGTCCCGCGGCGGTATCGACCCGGACAAGTCCCTGTGGGAGGTCGTCTCGGACGGTCTCGACTTCATCCAGGTCGGCAACGTCGAGATCCCCTCGCGCGCCTACGTGGCCTCCTTCGGCTTCAAGGGTGCCGACCAGCAGAAGCCGGCCGGGGTGCTCTCCGGTGGTGAGCGCAACCGTCTGAACCTGGCGCTGACCCTCAAGCAGGGCGGCAACCTGCTGCTGCTCGACGAGCCCACCAACGACCTGGACGTCGAGACCCTCGGCTCGCTGGAGAACGCGCTGCTCGAGTTCCCCGGCTGCGCCGTCGTCGTGTCCCACGACCGCTGGTTCCTCGACCGCGTGGCCACGCACATCCTGGCCTACGAGGGCACCGAGGAGAACCCCGCGAACTGGTACTGGTTCGAGGGCAACTTCGCCTCCTACGAGGAGAACAAGGTCGAGCGGCTCGGCGCCGAGGCGGCCCGGCCGCACCGCGTGACCTACCGTCGCCTGACCCGCGACTGATCCTCCCCTCGCGGGCGAAGCCCGTGACCTCGACGACGTCGGGTCACGGGCTTCGCCGTGCTCCGGGTCACGGAGCAGCGACGGCGCTCCTGACCAGCATCGTCACCCGGTGGGCCGCAGCAGGGGACGACACGGACACCGGGACGTCCCTGCACCGAACGTCCGGAGTGTGCAGACTGGGCACATGACGCAGACCGGCCCGCAGGAGGAACCCGCCGAGCCGTCGTCGACCCCCGAGGACACCACCGCACCCGCCGAGCAGCCGGTCTCGGCGAGCTCGGCGCTGACCTCGGACGCGACCACCGCCGCCCTCGTCGACGCGCTCGAGGGGCTGCGCGCCCGGCTCGGCGCGCTGCGGCTCCCCCTGGAGGTCCCCGGGGCCGCCCACGCCCGCGAGGACCTGGCCCGGGCCACGGACCAGCTCGACGACTACCTGCTGCCCCGGCTCCGGGCCGAGCGCGCACCCCTGCTCGCCGTCGTCGGCGGGTCGACCGGCGCGGGCAAGTCCACCCTGGTCAACTCCCTGCTCGGCGAACAGGTCACGACACCCGGCGTGCTGCGACCCACCACCCGGTCACCGGTGCTCGTCCACCATCCTCTGGACGCGCGCTGGTTCGGTGCCGACCGCGTGCTGCCCGGGCTCGCACGCGTCGCGACGCACGGCGGGTCGACCGAGGCGTCCCCGGACCACGACGGGGCCGGGGCGCGAACCCGGACCTTGCGCCTGGTGCCCAGCGCCAACCTGCCCCAGGGGCTGGCTCTGCTCGACGCCCCGGACGTCGACTCCGTCGAGGAGGCCAACCGCGAGCTCGCCGGCCAGCTCCTCGGCGCGGCCGACCTGTGGCTGTTCGTCACCACCGCGGCGCGGTACGCGGACGCCGTCCCCTGGGAGCTGCTGACCGCCGCCGCGTCGCGCCGGGCGCAGGTCGCCCTCGTGCTCGACCGTGTCGACCCGGGGACGGAGGAGGTCGCCGCCGACCTGCGGCGCCTCATGACCGAGCACGGCCTGGGCGAGGCGTCGCTGTTCGTCGTGCCCGAGACCGGTGCCGTCGGCGAGGAGCGGATGATCGACGGGCTGCTGCCCGAGTCCGCCGTGAGCGAGCTGGCGACCTGGCTGTCCGGCGTCGGCGGGGACCCGGACTCGCGCGCCCGCGTCATCACCGCCACCCGCGACGGCGTGGTGGACGACCTCGTGCGCCGCACCAACGCCCTGGCCGACGCCGCCGACGCCCAGCAGGCGGCCGACGCCCGACTGCGCGGCGCCGTCGAGCGGCACCACCGTGAGGCGCTGCGCCAGGTGGAGGCCGCCACGTCCGACGGCGCCCTGCTGCGCGGGGAGGTCCTCGCCCGGTGGCAGGACTTCATCGGCACCGGCGAGTTCTTCCGGTCGCTCGAGGCCGGTGTCGGCAAGGTCCGCGACGCCCTCGGCCGGTTCTTCCGGGGCCGGCCCAAGGAGGCGCCGCACGTCGAGCAGGCCATCGCCCACGGCCTGGAGTCCGTGCTCCTCGACGGTGCCGAGCAGGCTGCCGAACGCACCTACGCGGACTGGCGCGACGACGTCGCCGGCTCCGCCCTGCTCGACGGCCTCGAGCTGTCCCGCACCGCCCCGAACCTGCGCGCCGAGGTTGCCGAGGCCATCCGCGGCTGGCAGGGCGACGTCCTGGCCCTGGTGCGCGAGCAGGGGGAGGGGCGCCGGGGAACCGCCCGGGTGCTGTCCTTCGGTGTCAACGCCCTCGGCGTGAGCCTCATGGTGCTCGTCTTCGCCTCGACCGCCGGCCTGACCGGCCTGGAGATCGGGATCGCCGGCGGCACGGCCGTGGCCGCGCAGAAGCTCCTCGAGGCGGTGTTCGGCGACGACGCGGTGCGGCGCCTGGCGGCGCAGGCCAAGGAACGGCTCACCGCTCGCGTGGACACCGTGCTGCGCGGGCAGGCGGCCCGCTACACCGCCCAGCTCGACGCCCTCGGCGCCGACCGGGCCGACGGACGGCGCCTCCGGGACGCGGCGCAGGACGTCGCCGAGGCGGCCCGGACGGAACGTTCGGGGCGCGAGCGCCCGGCCGACGGGCTCACCCGGCCCTGGAGCGGAGGCCTGCTGCGGGGTGCCGGGACGTTCCGCCCCCCGACCGGTCCCGACGGGGTCCCCCGCGTGCCGGGGACGCTCGCCGGGCGGGACACGGGCGCCACGGCGTCCGGGGAGGAACCCCGCAGACCGTTCTGGAAGCGCTGGCGACGGAAGGACCGTGCATGAAGGCCCCCGACCTGTCGACCCGGACCGCGGCGCTCGACCGTGCCGTCGAGGCCGGGCAGGGGCGGCTGGACCGCGAGCTGGCGGACTCGGCGCGCGGCGTGGTCGAGCGTGCCCGCGAACGCGGCGGGCTGAGCGCCGAGCACACCGTCGCGGCGCTCGCCGGAGCCACCGGGTCCGGCAAGTCGAGCGTGCTCAACGCCGTCGCCGGCGCCGACGTCGCCGAGCCTGGCGTCCAGCGGCCCACGACGGCGCACGCGCTCGCCGCGGTCTGGGGTGAGGGCGCCGACGAGCTGCTGGACTGGCTGGACGTGCCGCGTCGGCACGAGATGGAGCCCGTCGAAGGACAGGCACCGGCGACCGGCGTGCTGCGTCGCACCCGGCCGGCCGGCATCTCGACGGGTCTCGTGCTGCTCGACCTGCCCGACCACGACTCGGTGGTGGTCGAGCACCGCGTGCGTGCCGAGCGTCTCGTGGAACGGGCCGACCTGCTGGTGTGGGTCGTCGACCCGCAGAAGTACGCCGACGCCGCGCTGCACGAGCGATACCTGCGCCCGTTGGCGGGGCGGTCCGAGGTGGTCGTGATCGCGCTGAACCAGGTCGACCGGTTGTCGTCGGCGGAGACGGACGCTCTCCTCGCGGACCTGCGTCGTCTGGTGGCCGCCGACGGTCTGGGTGGTGCCCGGGTGCTGCCGGTGTCGGCCCGCACCGGGCAGGGGATCGACGCGCTGCGCGGTCTGCTGGCCGAGGCGGCGCGTCGTCGCGAGGCGTCCACCGCCCGGCTGACCGCCGACGTGCGAGCCGTGGCCGGACGGGTCCTCGACGAGAGCGGGCAGGCACCGCCGGCCCGGGCCGCCGACCGTGCCCAGGGCGCGCTCGTGGACGCTCTCGAGGACGCGGCCGGGGCGACGACCGTGGTCGAGGCGGTGCGGAGGTCGGCGCGTCGGGACGCGCGGCTGGCCACCGGCTGGCCGGTCACCCGCTGGATCGGACGGACTCGCCACGACCCCCTGCGTCGGCTCGGACTGCGACGCGACGACCTGCGCGTTCCCGTCGACCGTCCGGATCTCGCGCGCACGTCCCTGCCGCAGACCCGGCCGAGCGTGCGGGCGGCCACGGCGACCGCGGTGCGTTCCTACATCGACCACGTCACCGACGGGGCGCCGGACGCCTGGGTGCTGGCCGCCCGGGACCGCGGGTCGACGGCGATCGACCGCCTGCCCGACGCCCTGGACCAGGCCGTCGCGGGCACGCGTCTCGAGGAGGAACGTCGTCCCCTGTGGTGGCGGGTCGTCGGGGTGCTGCAGTGGCTGCTGCTCGCCGCGGCGGTGGTGGGGCTCGGCTGGCTCGGACTCGCGGCCGTGCTGTCGTACTTCCAGCTGCCGCCGCTGCTCGTGCCGGACCTGACCGTGGACCTCACGGACCGGGGCGGCGGAACCTTCGAGCTGCCGTGGCCCACGGCCCTGGCCCTCGGAGGGATCGTGGCCGGCCTGCTGCTCGCCCTCCTCTCCCGCGGGGCGGGCGCCCTGGGTGCCCGACGGCGCGCCGGTCGGGTCCGGCGGCGGCTCCGGGCCGCGGTGAGCGAGGTCGCCGAGGCCGAGGTCCGCCGCCCGGTGGCGGCCGAGATGGAGGCGCTGGCGACGTGCCGGGAGGCGGCGGCGGTCGCCGCCGCCTGAGGACGGCCGCCGGCCGTCGGCGTGCGACGATGCCGCCATGACTCGTCTGCACGTCCCCGTCTCGCTGCGCTGGTCGGACCTCGACGCCTACCAGCACGTCAACAACGTCGCGATGCTCCGGCTGCTCGAGGACGCGCGGATCACCGCGTTCTGGCGGCACCCGGAGGCCGAGGACCCGTGGCCGACAGCGGTCCTGGCCACGGGTCCGCACGCGACCTCGCACACCCTGGTGGCCGGCCAGCAGGCCGACTACCTGCGTCCGCTGGGATTCACGCGCGACCCCGTCCGCGTGGAGATGTGGATCGGTGCGATCGGGGGCGCGTCCCTCGAGGTCTGCTACGAGGTGTACGACGGGGCGCACGGCGGCTTCCCGCGGACGGGTCCCGCGTCGGGGCTGGAGCCCTACACCCGGGCCACGACGACGATCGTGGTGATCGACGCCGCCTCGGGTCGGCCGCGGCGGATCACGCCCGAGGAGCGGTCCGTCTTCGAGCGGTTCGCGGAGGACCCGATCGAGTTCCGCCGGCGCCGCTGACCCACCCCACCCGTTGTGGGCATGAAATCTGCAGCTCTGGACCTGTCCGGAGCTGCAGATTTCATACCCACAACGCGGCGGGCCGGCGCTCGCGGAGCGCTCAGGCGCCCGAGTCGGCGTCGTGCTGCTTCGCGGCCCGCTGCTCGGCAGCCCGGGCGACGTTGCGCTGCATGCCGCCGAACACGATCCCGTGGAACGGGGCCACGGACCACCAGTACGCCTGGCCGAGCAGGCCGTGGGGGTAGAACAGCGCCCGCTGAGCGAAGTACGTCCGGTGCGGTCCGTCGGCCTCCTCGGGAGCTGGTCCCGTCGTGTCCTCGTCGGTCATCTCGGCAGCCGACTCGTCGACCCGGAGCTCCAGCCAGGCCAGGCCGGGCAGCCGCATCTCCGCCCGCAGCAGCAGCCGACGTCCCGGTTCCAGCGCCTCGACCCGCCAGAAGTCGAGCGCGTCGTCGACCCGCAGGCGGCGCTCGTCGCGGCGGCCGCGCCGCAGTCCCGGCCCGCCGACGATCCGGTCCAGCAGGCCCCGCATCCTCCAGGCCAGCGACCACGAGTACCACCCGTCCTGGCCGCCGATCTCCTCGATGACCTGCCACAGCACCTCGCTCGGCGCCTCGACGACCGTGCTGCGCTCGTCGACGTAGAGCGACCCGCCCGCCCAGTCGGGGTCCGTCGGCAACGGGTCCGACGGCGCACCCGGGACCGAGGCCGACGTCCACCGGGTCGTCACCTCGCCGTCGTGGATGCGCGTCAGGGCCAGCTCGAGGGCGCGCGTGACGTCCAGTCGTCCGTGGGGCGGATCGGGGACGTACTCGCGGATGTCGTCCTCGAGGCACACGACCTCGTGCTGCAGCGACTCGACCAGGGGTCGCGCGATCCCGGACGGCACCGGCGTCACGACCCCGACCCAGTGGCTCGACAGCCGCGGTGTCAGCACCGGGACGCCGACGATGAGGCGCCGGGGGAGACCCGCCACCTCGGCGTAGCGCTGCATCATCTCCCGGTAGGTGACGATCTCCGGGCCGCCGATGTCGAAGCCGCGGGAGACGTCGGCGGGCATCGCGGCCGCACCGACCAGGTAGCGCAGCACGTCGCGGATCGCGATCGGCTGGATGCGGTTGTCCACCCAGCGGGGCGTCGTCATCGCGGGCAGTCGTTCGGTCAGGTAGCGCATCATCTCGAACGACGCCGACCCGGAGCCGAGGATCACCGCGGCCCGCAGCACCGTCGTCGGCACCCCGGAGGCGAGCAGGATCTCCTCGACCTCCTTGCGGGAGGACAGGTGCGGCGACAGCTCACCCTCGGGCACGTCCGGGTAGAGACCGCCGAGGTAGACGATCCGCCCGACGCCCGCCTCCCGGGCGGCGCGCGCGAACGTCAGGGCGTTGCGGCGGTCACGCACCTCGAAGGTGCGCCCGGTCCCGAGGGAGTGCACCAGGTAGTAGGCGACGTCGACGCCGTCGAGCGCCTGCCGCGTCGCATCCAGGTCGGAGACGTCCACGCGCACCGCCTCGACGTCGTCGGCCCAGCGGCGGCCCGCGAGCCGGTCGGGGTTCCGCGTCAGGGCGCGGACCGTGTACCCGGCCTCGAGGAGCTCGGGCACCAGCCGTCCACCGACGTAACCGGTCACGCCGGTGACGGCGACGGTGGCGGGGGTGGCGGTCGGGACCGCGGCCGTCACCGGGTCCGGGGCAGGGGAGTCGTCGGTTCGCACCTCGTCAGTCTGCCGCCCGAACGCCTCGGGCACAGCCTGAACGCTGCGCCGGCTGCGACGCGGTGAGGATCAGGCGGGCAGGCGGACCATGCCCTCCTGGGCGATCGTGGCCACCAGGGCGCCCGCGCGGTCGTAGACGCGGGCCAGGCCCAGGCCGCGACCGCCCTGCGCCCCCGGCGACTCCTGGACGTACAGCAGCCACTCGTCGGCCCGGGCGTCCCGGTGGAACCACATCGCGTGGTCCAGCGACGCCATCGGCACGGTGCCGCCGACGTCCGCCCAGGACTTGCCGGCGGCCCGCAGGACCGGCTCCAGCATGACCTGGTCGCAGCCGTACGCCAGCAGTGCCCGGTGCAGCAGCAGGTCGTCCGAGTCGATCGCGTGCCGTGCTCGCATCCAGACCATCTGCTCCGGTCGGGGGTCGTCGGCGGGCCCCACGTAGAGCGCGCCCCCGATGTGCGCGAGCTCGAAGGCCGAGTCGAACGCCCAGTACCGCGCCGCCGGGTGGTCGATGCCGCGCAGGGCCTCGAACGCCGAGGTCACCTCCTCCGGCGGCGGGACGTCGGCTGGCATGGCGGCCTGCGTCTCGTAGCCGGGCTGGTCCACCTGGAACGACGCCGTCAGTGACAGGATCGGTCGGCCCGCCTGGATGGCGTGCGTCCGGCGCGCGCTGAAGGACCGGCCGTCGCGCAGCCGCTCGACGGCGAAGTCGATCGGCGAGTCCAGCGCCCCCTCCCGCAGGAAGTAGGCGTGCAGGGAATGCGGCAGCCGGTCGTCCTCCACCGTGCGGCCGCAGGCCAGCAGCGCCTGGGACAGGACCTGTCCTCCGTAGACCCGGCGCCCGGGACCGGGCACGGACTCACCCCGCCAGACGTCCTCCTCGCCACGTGGGCCCCAGCCCTCGATCTCGCGCAGGTCGAGGGCGGCCAGGAGCCGGTCCAGGGGGCCGTGGGGGGCGTCGCTCACGCTCGTTCACATTCCTCGGGTCGTCGGGGCGGGGTGGTGCTGGTTGCTCGGAATGCTGCTGTGCTCGGGTCGGGACGGGCCCTCGTTCCTCGGGCCCACCCTCGCCTCGCTCCGCATCATTCCTGGTGCTGGTTGCTCGGAATGCTGCTGTGCTCGGGTCGGGACGGGCCCTCGTTCCTCGGGCCCACCCTCGCCTCGCTCCGCATCATTCCTCGAAGGTGTTGATGAGACTGAACGCCGCGCGCTCCAGGTAGTCCCACAGCTGGGACTCCTGGGCCGGGGCCAGGTCCAGGGACTCGACGGCGGTGCGCATGTGCGCCAGCCAGCGGTCCCGGGCGTCGGGGTTCACCTTGAACGGCGCGTGGCGCATCCGCAGCCGGGGGTGTCCCCGCTGCTGGCTGTACGTCGTCGGCCCGCCCCAGTACTGCTCGAGGAACATCGTCAGACGTTCCTTCGCGGGGCCCAGGTCTTCCTCGGGGTACATCGGGCGGAGCACCTCGTCGGTCGCCACGCCCTCGTAGAACACGTCGACGAGCCGGACGAACGTCTCGTGTCCGCCGACGTCGTCGTAGAAGGTGGGGGTCGTCACGCGCACATCTTCCCAGACGACGGGGCCGTCCCACCGTGGCCGAGGTCACCGTCGGAGGCGGCGAGGGGTTAGGCTGATCACGGAACTGCAACGGCGCAATCCGACGACACCTTGGGGAGAGACCGAATGAGCAAGGCGGAGAACATCCTCGCAGCACTCGGCGGGACCACGAACGTGGTCGAGCTCGAGCCGTGCATCACGCGGCTGCGCGTCCAGGTGTCTGACCCGGGGAAGGTCGACGAGCCGGCGCTCAAGGAGTCCGGGGCGTTCGGCGTCGTGCGGTCCGGCCGGATCATCCAGGTCATCGTCGGCCCGGAGGCCGACAACCTCGCGGCCGAGCTCGACGGACGGCTCGCCTCGGCCTGACGGCACGGCGACCCCGGCGGACGGGTCCGGCGCGGCGTCGTCGCGACGTCCGGACCCGCCCGCAGCAGTCTGCGATCAGGCCTTGTCGGGGGCGTCGACGCGCTCACCGCGCACCGCGCCCATCGTGTGCAGCTCGTCCTGCGCGGCCCGCAGCAGCGCACGGGACACGGTCCACTGGGCGCCGGGCCGCGTCTGCGCCATGATCGTGAAGGACATCGAGAAGTCCGACACCGAGTCCACGCCGCTGCGCACCGACGGCTGCTCGAGGAGCTCGTGACCCAGCTCCTCGCTGCGCGCGACGGTGTCGCCGGCCCGGCCGAGCGCCGCACGCACCCCGTCGACGTCGGCGTCCACCGGCACGTGCACCTCGGCCAGCGCGCGCGACCAGCGCTGCGTGCGGTTGCCCGCGCGCAGGATCTCGCCGTTGCGCACCCACCACTGCGTGCCGTCCAGCGCGCGCAGCTTGGTCGTCCGCAGCTGGACCTCCTCGACCTCGCCCTCGGCGCCGGAACCGAGGTCCACCCAGTCGCCCACGCCGTACTGGTCCTCGATGAGGATGAAGATGCCGGAGATGAAGTCGCGCACCAGCGACTGGGCGCCGAAACCGATGGCGACACCGACCACACCGGCGGAGGCCAGCAGCGGTCCCACCTCGAAGCCGACCGTCGACAGCACGCTGAGCAGCACCACGACGCCGACGACGATGTTCGCCGTGGAGGTGAGCACCGATCCCACGGTGCGGGCACGCTGGGCGCGCCGTGCGTTGGACAGCGGGTTCGCCACGGTCACGGCGTCCTCGACGAGCGGGGAGCCGAACCAGCTCTTCGCGTCGCGCTGCGAGGCGGCGGGGGCCTTGTCGCCGCCGGTCGCGATGCGCTCGGCGGTGTGCCGGATGACGCGGCGCAGCGCCACCAGCACGATCGTGCCGACCAGCAGGATGAGGACGACCTGCAGCGGCCAGCCGGTGAACCACTCCCAGAAGGAGCTACCGGCCTCCTGGGTCAGTTCCAGCACCCCCTCGGAGGTGCTGGGCTCGGGTGCCGGGGTGGTGTCGGACGACAGGGACAAGATCACGGATTCATCACGCACGCAGGACACGGTAACGTCCTGCCGACGCGGCTCGGTAGGCCGTCCCGGCGGCCAGACGGGTCGGCCGACCTGGGCGGAAGCGCCTCGACCGGCGCGCGGTGTCGGCCTGGCCGGGCCGATGGTGGCAGGATCGTCGTGTGAGCCTCGACGACCAGACCTCGGCCGTTTCCGACGACGATGCGCCCAGCGAGCTGCACGAGCTCGCCGCGGCGCACGGTGTGCTCACCGAGTACCACCAGTTCGGCGGTGGCGTCGCCCACGTCTCCGACGCCACCCTCGTGGCGGTGCTGACCGCGCTGGGTATCGCCGCGACGACGCGCCAGGAGGTGTCCCAGAGCCTGCGCCGGGCCCGCGACGAGGAGTGGCGCGCGGTGCTGCCCCCGACCGTCGTGGTGCGCCAGGGCGAGCCGCGCGACGTCGCCGTGCACGTCAGCGACGGCGCGTCCGTGCACGTCTGGGTCGAGCTCGACGGGGCCGAGCCCGAGGCCCGCCCGCACGAGCTGCGACGTCGCCGGGACCTGGAGCAGCGTGACGTCTTCGTCCCGCCGCGTGAGGTCGACGGCCGCCCGGTCGGGCGCGCGACCTTCGCCGTGCCGGACGGCCTGCCGCTCGGCTGGCACACCCTGCACGCCCTGACCGAGGGGCAGGAGTGGTCCGCCACGCTGGTGGTCACCCCCGCCCGGCTCGAGCTGGGCGACGACCTGGAGCGGCACCAGGCCTGGGGTGTCCTCGCCCAGCTGTACTCCGTCCGGTCCCGCACCTCGTGGGGCATGGGCGACCTGGCGGACCTGGCCGACCTGGCCTGGCTGACGGCGCACCAGGCCGGCGCCGACTTCGTCGCGGTGAACCCCCTGTCTGCGGCCGAACCCACCGTCCCCATGACGCCGTCGCCGTACCTGCCGACGTCGCGCCGGTTCGGCAACCCGATCTACGTCCGGGTCGAGGACATCCTCGAGACCGCCTACCTCTCCGCGGCGGACCGGTCGCTCGTGGAGTGGGCCGCCGACCCGGTGCGCGACCTGGACACGGACGCCGGCGCGCTGGACCGGGACGCGGTCTGGGAGGCGAAGAAGGCAGCCCTCGAGGTCGTGCACACCGCCCCCCGCCGGGCGGCCCGGCAGGCCGCCTACGAGGCGTTCGTCGCCTCGCAGGGGCAGGGGCTGCAGGACTTCGCCACGTGGTGCGCCCTGACCGAGGAGCTGGCCGGCGCCCCGTGGCCCGACGAGCTGCGCGACCCGGCGTCACCGGCCGTGGCGGCGGCCCGCGAGCGGCTGGCCGAGCGCATCGACTTCTACTGCTGGCTGCAGTGGGTCTTCGACGAGCAGAAGCACGCCGCGCAGCGCACCGCCCTCGAGGCCGGGATGCGGCTCGGGATCATGCACGACCTCGCCGTGGGTGTGCACCCGGACGGCGCGGACGTCTGGGCCCTCGGCGACGTGCTGGCGCGAGGCGTGGGTGTCGGCGCCCCGCCCGACATGTACAACCAGCAGGGGCAGAACTGGTCCCAGCCGCCGTGGAACCCGCGGATGCTCGCCAAGGCCGGCTACGCCCCGTACCGGGACATGCTGCGCACGGCGCTGCGGCACGCCGGCGCCCTGCGCGTCGACCACGTCCTCGGCCTGTTCCGGCTGTTCTGGGTGCCGGACGGCATGCGCCCGACCGAGGGCACCTACGTGCGCTACGACCACGACGCCCTGGTCGGGATCCTCTGCCTCGAGGCCCACCGGGCCGGCGCCGTCGTCATCGGCGAGGACCTGGGCGTGTTCGAACCGTGGGTCCGTGACTACCTCGCCTCGCGCGGGGTGCTGGGCACCTCGGTCTTCTGGTTCGAGAAGTCCGACGGGCGGCCCACCCCTCCGGAGGACTACCGGCACCTGACCTTCGCCACCGTCGGCACGCACGACATGCCGCCCACGGCCGGGTACCTCGCCGGGGAGCACGTCGACCTGCGCGACCGGCTCGGCCTGCTCACGGAGGACCCCCAGGTCCTGCGGGCGCAGGCGCGGGCGGAACGGCAGGCGGCCGTGGTGGCCCTGTCCCAGCGCGGACTGGTCGGGGACTCGCCGTCCGAGCGAGAGGTCGTCGAGGGGCTGCACCGGTACCTGCGCCGGTCACGCGCCGCGCTGGTCGGGGTCCAGCTCGTCGACGCCGTGGGGGAGCGGCGCTCGCAGAACCAGCCTGGCACGGACACCGAGTACCCGAACTGGAAGGTGCCGCTCGGCGACTCGGCGGGCAACAACGTGCTGGTCGAGGACCTGTTCGACAACGCCCGGCTCCGCTCGCTCTTCGCCGCGGTGGCCTCCGCCCGCTAGGCAGGTCGGCACCGCCTGTCGCGAGTCAGCACCGGCTCCCGCAGGTCAGCGCCGCGGGCGGCGAGTCAGGACGGTTCCCGACGAGTCAGACCGGCGAGGGTGCGGACGTGGGCCTCGGCCGCGGCGTCCTGACTCGGCCCTCGACGTGCTGACTCGCGAGGAATCGCGCTGACTCGCTGTGACGGACGCGGGCCCGGCCGGAGCGATCCGGCCGAGCCCGCGTCCTCCTCCACGGAGGGGTGTCAGGAGGCGGCGTCGACCGCCTGCGCGGCCAGGGCCCGCTCGGTGCCGGCGAGCCCCTCGACGACCATGCGCCGCAGCGCCGCCGGTGCGTCGGGGTGCGTCTCGAGCCAGCCGCGGACGGTGTCCCGCAGCTCGACCGAGGCCAGCGGGGCCGGGTAGAGACCTTCCACGAGCTCCTCGGCGATGTGGTAGCTGCGGCTGTCCCAGATCGGCAGCAGGGCGTCGACGTAGCGCTGTGCGAACGGCTCCAGCACCGCCGGGTCCGTCACGTGCACGAACCCGGAGGCCGTGGCGCGGATGATCGCGTTCGGTGCGTCCGAGTCGTCGACCACGGAGGCGAAGGCGCGCTCCTTGCCGGCGGTCGTCGGGATCGTCGCACGGGCCCGGGCCGCGGCCTGACGACCGGTCGCGGTGTCGTCCGCGGCCTGAGCGGTGTCGATCTCCGCCTCGTCGGCGGCGCCGAGCAGCACCAGTCCCTGCAGCAGCTCCCAGCGCAGGTCGGTGTCCACCGACAGCCCCTCGAGGACGACCGACCCGTCCAGCAGGCCGCGCAGCGGTTCGACGTGGTCCTCGGTGGACGCCAGCGCCGAGAAGTACTTCACGAGCTGCAGCTGCAGGTCGGAGCCGGGCGAGGCCTTCTGGGCGAGGGCCCACAGGGTGTCGCCGACCCGCTGGAGCGTCGCGGCACGCCGCTCCGGCGCCACGTACGTGCGGGTGGCCAGGCCGAGCTGCGCCAGGGTCGTCCGCACCGTCGTCGACTCGGTCTCGGCGGCGATGTTGCCCAGCACCAGGTCGACGTACGCCGAGGCCGGCGTCTCGCCGTCGCGCACCGCGTCCCACACCGAGCTCCACACCAGCGAGCGGGCCAGCGGGTCGGCGATCCGCGACAGGTTCTCGACCGCGAAGGTCAGCGAGGCGTCGTCCAGCCGCACCTTGGCGTAGGCCAGGTCGTCGTCGTTGATCAGCACCAGGGCCGGCCGGTCGAGCTCGATGAGCTCGGGCACCTCGGTCCGCTCGCCGTCGACGTCCACCTGGACCGACCGCGTCCGCACCACGTTCCCGGCGGTGTCGAAGTCGTAGAAGCCGATCCCGAGCCGGTGCGGACGGATCGTCGGGTAGTCCTCGTGCGCCGACTGCTCGATGACGAACGAGGTGATGCGTCCGTGCGCGTCCAGCTCGATCGCCGGGCGCAGGGTGTTGACCCCGGCGGTCTCCAGCCAGGCCTGCGACCATGCGGACAGGTCGCGGCCGCTGGTTGCCTCGAGCTCGACCAGCAGGTCCCGCAGCTCGGTGTTGCCCCAGGCGTGCTTGCGGAAGTAGGCCGAGACACCCGCGACGAACTCGTCACGGCCGACCCACGCCACGAGCTGCTTGAGCACCGACGCGCCCTTGGCGTAGGTGATGCCGTCGAAGTTGACCTGGACGTCCTCCAGGTCGTTGATCGGCGCCACGATCGGGTGCGTCGACGGCAGCTGGTCCTGGCGGTAGGCCCACGTCTTCTCCATGGCGTTGAACGTGGTCCACGCCGCCTCCCACTCGGTGGACTCGGCGGTGGCGAGGGTGGAGGCGTACTCGGCGAACGACTCGTTCAGCCACAGGTCGTTCCACCACTTCATGGTGACGAGGTCGCCGAACCACATGTGCGCCAGCTCGTGCAGGATCGTCACGACGCGGCGCTCGCGGATCGCGTCGGTGACCTGGGAGCGGAACACGTAGGACTCGGTGAAGGTGACGCAGCCCGGGTTCTCCATCGCGCCCATGTTGTACTCGGGCACGAACAGCTGGTCGTACTTGTCGAACGGGTAGGCGACGCCGAACGTCTCCTCGTAGAAGCCGAAGCCCTGCCGGGTGGTCTCCATGATCGCCTCGGCGTCCAGGTGCTCGGAGAGCGAGGCGCGGCAGTAGACGCCGAGCGGGACCACGCGGCCGTCCGACGACGTCGCCTCGCCGCGCTCGACGGCGTAGGGGCCCGCGACGAGCGCCACGAGGTAGGTGGAGATGCGCGGGGTCGGCCCGAACTCCCAGCGGGCCGCCTCGACGCCGGTGTCGGTCGCGTGCGTGGCCGGGGTCGGCTCGGGGGTCGGCTGGTTGGCGACGACCTGCCAGCGGGCGGGTGCGGTCACCGACAGCTGGAAGGGTGCCTTGAGGTCGGGCTGCTCGAAGGTGGCGAACACGCGGCGCGCGTCGGGGACCTCGAACTGGGTGTACAGGTAGACCTCGTCGTCGACCGGGTCGACGAACCGGTGCAGGCCCTCGCCGGTGTTCATGTAGGCGCAGTCGGCGACGACGCGCACCTCGTTCTCGGCGGCCAGGCCGTCGAGGGCGATCCGCGAGTCGGTGAACACCGCGTCGACGTCGAGCGACCGGCCGTTCAGCACGATCTCGTGCACCCGCGGGGCGACGAGGTCGAGGAACGTGCCCGCACCCTCGGTGGCCGAGAACCGGATGACGGTGGTCGACGCGAACGTGTCGGGTCCGGTGGTCAGGTCCAGGTCGATCGCGTAGGACTCGACGGCGGTGACGACGTCGGCACGGGCGATCGCCTCGGCACGGGTCAGGTTCTCTCCGGGCACGGGTGCTCCCTCGCATGGTGGTCGTGGCGGCGTGTCGCGAGGTCGTCGCGGCACGCCGACGATCATGCCACTTCCTGGGTGCCCGACCGAACGGATTCGCGAGGTTTCAGCCGGTGTCCGGGGGAAGGGTTCGACCCCCGACACGCGCTCGTGACATCCTGCTCGATGCATGTGACGCGTCGGCACCGACCGGCGCGGGAGGGAGAACTGATGTCCGGCACGGTGCCGCCACCCCCGCCGCCCGGCCCTGGTCCCCAGGAGCCCGGTGGCGCGTCCTCGCCCGCCGCGGCGCCCCGACGGGCCTCCGCCGCCCCGGCGGCGCCGCCGTCGTTCGCGCCGCGCGGCGCCGGTCGGCGGGAGACGACGGCGACACCGGACGAGCAGGCGACCCGTCCGCACGCCCCCGTGCCCCCGGCCCCGGGGGCGTCCTCGCCGTCCACGGCCTCGCCCGCGTCCCCGTCCCCGCACGCCGCGCAGACGACCGCGTGGAACGCGACCGCCCCGGTGGCAGGTTCGGCTCCCGTGCCCCCGCAGCAGGCCCCGTCGCGGGTTCCCGCGGGGATGCCTCCGCAGCAGTACGGGTACGGCTACACGCCGCAGCAGTACGCCTACCAGCAGCCGTCGGCCGCACCCGGCGGCGGCACCCCGCCGTCCGGGACGACGCAGCAGCCGTCCGTCGGCGGGCGGGGCCGTCGGCTCAGCGCCGGCTGGATCGCGTTCATCGCGCTGGACGCCGTCCTCCTCGTCGTCGCCCTCGTGTTCGCGGTGGGCGCGCTGGGCGGGTCGGACCTCCCCGACACCCAGGCCGAGGGCACCGCGGAGGCCGCCGGCGAGGGCGCTGCGAACGGCGACGGCGACGGTCAGGGCGGTGCCGAGCAGGACGCCGACTCCGGGCCGGGCGAGCTGGTGACCGAGTTCGCCTCGCCGTCGCGCAACATCACCTGCGAGGTCTACGCCGACCAGGTCACCTGCGGTCTGGCCGAGCGGGACCAGCAGCCCGTCCCGGTGGAGGACTGCGACGGGACGAGCGGGTACGCCGTCACGCTGACCGGCGGCGGCGAGGTCTCGCTGCCGTGCCTGGCCAAGGGGGAGAAGCCCAAGAAGGCGCCGAAGAACATGGAGCAGCTGCCCTACGGCGAGTCCCGCACCGAGGGCGACTTCACCTGCACCAGCGAGACCGACGGCATGTACTGCCAGCACGATCCCAGCGGCAACGGGTTCTCCCTGGCCCGGGCCGGCGTCGGGACGTTCTGACCGGTAGCTCTCCGGCACGACGACGGACGCCCCGGACCCTCGAGGGTCCGGGGCGTCCGTGTGTCCGCCGCGGTGGTCAGCCGGTGGCCGTCACCAGATGCTGACGCGCTCCTGCGGGGGCAGGAAGAGCGCGTCGTCCGCCGTGACGTCGAAGGCGCGGTAGAACTCGTCGACGTTGCGCACCACCCCGTTGCAGCGGAACTCGTTGGGGGAGTGCGGGTCGGTGGCCAGGCGGCGCTCCACCTCGGCGTCGCGGCCCTTGGCCTGCCACACCTGCGCCCAGGACAGGAACACCCGCTGCAGGCCCGTGTAGCCGTCGATGACGGGGGCGTCGTCGAGCGAGCCGCCCAGTGCGATCCGGTACGCCTTGATCGCGATGGACAGGCCACCCAGGTCGCCGATGTTCTCGCCGATGGTGAGCGAGCCGTTGACGGTCGGGCCGTCCTCGCCGAGCTGGGCCGGGCGGAACTGGTCGTACTGGGCGACGAGGTCCTTCGTGCGCTTCTCGAACTCGGTGCGGTCGGTCTCGGTCCACCAGTCCTCGAGGCGGCCGTCGCCGTCGTACTTCGAACCCTGGTCGTCGAACCCGTGGCCGATCTCGTGCCCGATGACCGCACCGATGCCGCCGTAGTTCACGGCGTCGTCGGCCTCCGGGTCGAAGAACGGCGGGTGCAGGATCGCGGCGGGGAAGACGATCTCGTTCATCCCCGGGTTGAAGTAGGCGTTGACGGTCTGCGGCGTCATGAACCACTCGTCGCGGTCCAGCGGCTTGCCGATCTTGCCCAGCTCGTAGTCCTGCTCGAAGGCGTGGGCCCGACGCACGTTGCCGACGAGGTCGTCCGCGGACAGCTCCAGGCCGCTGTAGTCGCGCCACTTGACCGGGTAGCCGACCTTCGGGGTGAACTTCGCCAGCTTGGTCAGTGCACGCTGCTTGGTCTCCTCGGTCATCCAGTCGAGGTTCTCGATCGACTCGCGGTACGCGGCGATGAGGTGCTCGACCAGGACGTCCATGCGCTCCTTGTGCTCCGGCGGGAAGTGCCGGGCCACGTACTCCTGGCCGACGGCCTCGCCGAGGGCGCCCTGCACGAGGCTCACGCCACGCTTCCAGCGCTCGCGCACCTGTTCGGCGCCGGAGAGGACCTTGCCGTAGAAGTCGAAGTTCGCCTGGACGATGTCGTCGCTGAGGTACGGGGCCCGGGCGGTGACCAGGTGGTACGCCGCCCAGAGCTGCCAGTCCTGCAGCGGGAGGCTCGACCACAGCTCGGCCAGGCCGGTGACGAACGACGGCTCGCGCACGACCAGGGCGTCCATCGCCCCGGCGGGGGCGCCGAGCGCGTCGGCCCAGGCCGCCCAGTCGAACCCGGGGGCCGACTCGACCAGGTCGGCGAAGGACATGGGGTTGTAGGTGAGCGTCGCGTCACGGTCGCGGACGACGTCCCAGTGGTGCGTGGCGAGCCGGGTCTCCAGGGCGACCACGCGCTCGGCGGCCTCCTGCGGGCTGACGCCCCAGTCGTCGGTGCCGACGCCGGCGATCGCGAGCATCCGCGCCACGTGCGGGGTGTACGCGGCCCGGACCGGCTCGTACTGGTCCTCGCGGTAGTACGCCTCGTCGGGCAGGCCGAGGCCGCCCTGGACCATGATCGTCACGTACCGCTCGGGGTCCTTGGCGTCGTTGTCCACGCCGAAGGCGACGGCCCCGCCGCCCCCGGTGCGCTGCAGGGCGCCCAGGACCCGGGTGAGGCCCTCGCGGTCGGTGGCGTCGCGGACGGCGGCGAGCTCCTGGACGATCGGGGTCGTGCCGAGCTCCTCGATGCGCTCGGTGTCCATGAAGCCGGCGTACAGCGCGCCGATCTGCTTCTGGGGTCCGGTGGCGGTCCCGGACCGCACGGCCTCGCCGGCGTCCGTGATGATGTCGCGGACCTGGTCCTCGGCCTGGTCGTGCAGCTCCCGGAACGCGCCGTCCATGGCGCGGTCGGCCGGGATCTCGTGCGAGGCGAGCCAGCGCCCGTTCACGTGGCGGAACAGGTCGTCCTGGGGCCGGACGTTCTCGTCGAGTGCAGCGGTGTCGATGCCGGACCTCAGCCCGGTCGCGTCGGTCGTCATGTCGCCACACTACGCGGCCGCCCGGGCGGCGAGACGCGGCGTCCTCCGTGGCCCTCGTCGTGGACAATGGGGCCATGCGTCTGCACATCGCCGCCGATCACGCCGGATTCGAGCTCAAGTCCCACCTCGTCGAGCACCTGCGCGCCGCCGGGCACGACGTCGTCGACCACGGGGCACACACCTACGACGCGCAGGACGACTACCCCGCGTTCTGCTTCGCGGCCGGTGAGGCCGTCGTCGCCGAGCCGGGGTCGCTCGGCATCGTCATCGGCGGGTCCGGCAACGGGGAGCAGATCGCCGCGAACAAGGTGCCGGGCGTGCGCGCGGTGCTCGCCTGGTCGACGGAGACGGCACGTCTGGGCCGACAGCACAACGACGCCAACGTCGTCGCCGTCGGCGGTCGCATGCACTCCCTCGACGAGGCGACCGGGCTGGTCGAGGCGTTCGTCGCGGAGCCGTTCTCCGGCGACGCCCGCCACCAGCGCCGGATCGACCAGCTCGCCGCCTACGAGGCCGCCCGGCCGACCGCGTCCTGACGTGCCCGAGGGGCACACCGTCCATCGGTTGGCCCGGACGCTCGACGAGCTCTTCGCCGGGCAGCGGGTCGCCGTCAGCAGCCCGCAGGGGCGGTTCGACGCGGGCGCCGCGCTGCTCGACGGCGTGCCGTTCGCGGGGGCCGAGGCGTGGGGCAAGCAGCTGTTCTGTCGCTTCGACGCCGGGGCCGGGGACGACCGCTGGCTCCGGGTCCACCTCGGCCTCTACGGCGCCTGGACGTTCGCCGGGGACGGCAGCGCCGACGTCGTGCACGCCATCGGGGCGCCCCGCCGGCGGATCGGCGAGCGGGACAGCACCCCCGCGGGGTCGCCCGACCGGACGTCCGCGGGGGAGTGGACCCCGCCCGCGCCCCGGGGTGCGGTCCGGGTGCGCCTG
This sequence comes from Isoptericola sp. b515, assembly GCF_030588125.1. Classification (NCBI taxonomy): domain Bacteria; kingdom Bacillati; phylum Actinomycetota; class Actinomycetes; order Micrococcales; family Promicromonosporaceae; genus Isoptericola; species Isoptericola sp. b515. The sequence goes on from NZ_JAUQYR010000002.1 coordinate 450,245, forward strand.
CTGGGTGCGCACGCGGTGGCGGACCTGACCGGCCCGACCGCCTGCGAGGTGCTCACCGCGGCGGAGAAGGACGACGTCGTGGCGCGTCTGGGGCCGGACCCGATCCGGTCCGACGGCGGCCGGGCGTCCGCCGAGGCCGCCCGCGAGGCGTTCGTCGCCCGGGTCCGGCGCTCGCGCGTCACGGTCGGCCAGCAGCTCATGGACCAGGCGGTGATCGCCGGCGTCGGCAACATCTACCGGGCCGAGGCGCTCTTCCGGGCCGGCCTCGACCCGCTGCGGCCGGGCCGCGAGGTCCCGGCGGACACGCTCGCCGCGATCTGGGACGACCTCGTGGTGCTGATGCGCGACGGCGCCGGCACCGGACGGATCGTCACGACGCGTCCCGGGGACCGGGACACCGGCGCGCATCCGCCGCCCGGGGCGGGAGGGCGGGGACGGACCCGGCAGAACACCGACGACGACCCGGACGCGGTGCCTGCCGAGCAGGCGTTCTACGTCTACCACCGCGACGGGTTGCCGTGCCGGGTCTGCGCGACGCCGGTGCTGCTCAAGGAGCTGGGCGGCCGCACCCTGTACTGGTGCGGCGTCTGCCAGGCCTGAGCGGTCCGGTCAGAACACCCAGGAGCACATCGGCGCGACCGGCCACCCGAACGCGGTCGACGCCCGCGCCAGGGACTCGGGGGTCTGCTCCGTGACCAGCCCGGCGGCCGCCAGCGCCGTCAACGCCGTGCCGCCCAGGTAGGCGGCGCCGAGCTCCCGGATGTCCAGTGCCAGGTCGGCCTCCTCGGCAGCGGTCTCCGACGCGGTGCAGGACGCCGGGCCGAAGGCCTCGGCCCGCAGGTGCCAGACGCCCTCGTTGTCCGGCAGGCGGGTGTCGGTGACGGCCAGGGTGACGTCGAGGTCGGCCGCGTACCGGCGGCCGGCCAGCGCCGTCGGGACGTCGACGACCCGCACCCACACGTTGTCCGAGATCCGCAGGTCGGCGCCGCGACGGTCGACGAGCAGGCTGAGCAGCGGGTCGTCGGGGGCGACGAGGAACGGCTTGGTCTCGCTCATGAGGTCCAGGTCCACGAGCACGCCCCACAGCGCGCGCGAGGAGGCGGTGTCCAGCGCGACGGCCTCCGCCACGTTCACGGTGCCGCGGGGTCCGGTCACGTCCCAGTCGAGCTTGCGCCGCAGCAGGGCGTAGCCGCGGGGTTCGCCGTCGCGCTCGACGACGACCAGCCGGCGGGACTCGAAGCCCTGGCGGAAGGCGGCCGGGTCGTACCAGCGGTGCGCCTGCAGCTCCGCGGTCTCCGGGCCGGCCCAGCCCGGCCGGTTCAGCCCGAGCCCGCCCACGTCCTGCCCGGCGGCACGGTGGATGCCGAGCACCAGGTCCCGGTGGCGCTCGGCGTCGGCGTGCTCGATGCGCACGGTGTGCTCGGACGCGCCGGGGACGTCCCGCAGCGCCGCCCCACGGGGGAGGGTCACCCGCACGTCGTCGGCGGCCCGCCCGTAGCCGAAGCGTCCGTAGATCGCGTACTCCGCCGCGTACAGGGCCGACAGCGGCTCCCCGCGCTCGCGGCACCGGGCCAGGTGGAGGTCGATCATCGCCGAGGCGAGACCCCGCCGTCGGTGCTGCGGGTGGACGCCGACCCAGGTCAGCCCGGCGGTCGGCAGGGTGCCACCCGGCACCGGGAACTGCGTGAACGGGTAGGAGGCGTGCATCGCCGCCAGCGGGGAGCCGTCCGGGGTGTCCCCGTCGACCTGCACGCCGACGGCGCGTTCCCAGGTCAGCGGCGAGGGCATCTTCGCCATCTCCTCGGTCTCGACCGGGACCGGGAAGGCCCACGCGTCGAGGTCGAGCACGTCGTGGTGGTCGTCGGCGGTGAGCGGCCGGAAGCGGTAGCCGTCCGGGAGGGGGGTGTCCAGGCGCATGGCTCGATCCTCGCCCGACCCTCCGGGGCACGCCAGGGGATATCCCCGCCGGTAGCCTCGCGCCATGGCCACCGCGACCGGACCGAGCTCCGCCGACGAGTACCTCGCCGAGGTGCTCGCGGTCGTGGAGCGGGTCCCGCCCGGCCGCGCCACGACCTACGGGCTCGTCGCCGAGGCGGTCGCCGAGGTCCTCGGCCGGGGCGGGCCGCGACAGGTGGGTCAGGTCATGGCGCGGGCCGGTGGGGGCCTGCCGTGGTGGCGGGTGGTCAACGCGGCGGGTTCGCCGCCGGCCCACCACCTCGACGAGGCCCTGACCGAGCTGCGCGCCGAGGGCTGCCCGATGACCCGCGACGGACGCCGGGTGGACCTGCGCCGCGCCGTCTGGCTGCCCTGAGTCAGCCGAGCAGGACCGCCACGGACGCCGGGTCGCCCTGGACCAGCAGCGTCGTCAGCGCCGTCTGCTCCCAGCGGGCGAGGTCCGCGCGGACCTTGGCCGGCGGCCCGACCAGGGCGACCTCCTCGACCATCTCCGTGGGTACCGCCCGGGCCGCGTCCTCCTTGCGGCCCTCCAGGTACAGCCGCTGCACCTCGTCGGTGACCTCGCCGTACCCGAGCCGGTCCAGTGACGCCTTGTGGAAGTTGGCGCCCTTGGCACCCATGCCGCCGGCGTACAGGGCGATGTGCGGGCGCACGAGGTCGGCCGCGGCCTCGACGTCGTCGCGGACCACGACCGGGATGGTGGCCGCGACCTCGAAGTCCTCGGGCCGGGACCGCTCCTCGGCGCGGCGGGCGAACCCGGCCTCGAGGAGCTCGCGGTGCTCGGCGTCCGCGCTCGGGGCGTAGAAGCCCGCCATCCAGCCGTCGGCGATCTCGGCCGCGAGGGCGACGTTCTTGGGCCCCTGCGCGGCCAGCAGGATGGGGATCTCGGACCGCAGCGGGTGCACGGTCGGCTTGAGCGCCTTGCCGAGCCCGGTCGCGCCGGGCGTGTCCTCGCCGACCGGCAGCGTGAAGAACTCCCCGTCGTACGCGACGGGGCGCTCGCGGGCGATCACCTCGCGCACGATGTCGACGTACTCGCGGGTGCGGGCGAGCGGCCGCTTGTAGGGCTGGCCGTACCAGCCCTCGACGACCTGGGGACCCGAGGCGCCGAGACCGAGCACGAAGCGCCCGCCGGAGAGGTGGTCGAGCGTGATCGCCTGCATCGCGGTGGCGGTGGGCGTGCGGGCGGCCATCTGCGCGATGCCGGTGCCGAGCCGCAGCCGCGAGGTGTGCGACCCCCACCACGCCAGCGGGGTGAACGCGTCGGAGCCGTAGGCCTCGGCGGTCCACACGGAGTCCAGACCGGCGGCCTCCGCCTGCTGCAGGGCCTCGACGATGCCCGCCGGCGGCTTGCGGGACCAGTAGCCGGTCTGGATGCCGATGCGCAGGGTGGTCATGGGGCTCCTCGTCGAGTCGGTGTTATCCGGGACGTGCGGTCTCGGACAAGTCACTGTAGCCGAGGTGCGCGTGCGGCCCGCGCCTCGCACCCTGGAGTGATGGCGACCCTCGACGACGTGGCGCGCACGGCGCTCGACCTGCCGGGCACCACCGAGGTCACCTCGCGCGGGTGGCGGGTGTGGAAGGTCGAGGGCCGCCAGTTCGTCTGGGAGCGACCGTTCCGGAAGGCGGACCTGCGCCGGTTCGGCGACGATCCGGTGCCCGCCGGTCCGATCCTCGCGGCCGCCGTCGAGGACCTGGGCGAGAAGCAAGCCGTCCTGGCGGAGCATCCCGGGTCGCACTTCACCATCCCGCACTTCGAGGGGCACGCCGCGGTGCTCGTGCGTCTGGAGGCGGTGGACGACGACGTGCTCGCCGAGACGGTCGAGGACGCGTGGGCGGCCCGGGCCCCGCGCTCGACGGTCGCCCGGTACCGCCCTGATCGCTGACCGTCAGTGGGGCGTGCGGTTCTCGCGGGACCGGTCGGCCACGGTGTTGAGCAGCGCGGCGCCCGTGGCCGCGTCGTCGACGGTGACGACGAGAGACCGCTCCCCGGTGCGCTCCACCAGCAGGGCCTCACCGGCGCGCAGCACGATCCCGATCCGTCCGCCCCGGAACCCGACGCGCCAGCCCCAGCCCCCGAACTCGCGGAAGGGGTCGACGTGGACGACCGAGGCCGCCACGACCTCGTCCGCCGGGACGTGGGTCCCCGGCCACCCGAGGACGGAGCGCGCGGTGAGGCCGGTGGCGTCGACGCGCACCCGGAACGCGAACATCGCGGCGAACAGCAGGGTCAGCACGGCCGGGACGAGCAGCAACGGCCACTGGCGCGTCAGCACCGCGAGCACGGTCGTGACGACGACGGCGGCCGCGCCGACCGCCAGGCCCGTGCCGCCCTGCGCGGTCCGCAGCCACACGGCCCGCTCGTCCGCGCGCAGGTGCGTGCGTGCCGCCTCCGGCGGGACGGGGCCGTCGGCGGGCTGCCGGGCGTCGCCCGGGACGACCAGGGCGGCGACGACGGCCGGCACCAGCGGCAACAGGATCGTCGCCGCCACCGCCCAGCCCGACAGGGTCGCCGACGAGGCGTCGTCGAGCCCGCGCTGGGCGCCGGCGCCGACCAGCAGCAGGGTGGCGCCGAGACCCCCGGACCAGACGGCGGAACCGGCCGCCATCCGGCGGGTCGAGGCGCTGCTGCCCCAGACCAGACCGACGACGGCGAACAGGGCGAGGAGCCCGACGGTGAGCGCGAGCACGGCCGTCACGAGTCCGGTGACCGTCATCGTGGCGTCCGCGGTGCCGTCAGGGCCCCAGTGGGTGGCGACCCGGGCGGGCAGGTCGTCCCGCCAGCTCCGCACGACGGCCGCTGCCGCGAGGGTCAGCCCCAGCCCGGCCACGGAGGACCAGAGGGTCGAGCGGCGTGCGCGTCGGTGCCAGTCGGTGCGGACCGTGTCGAGGGGCGTGGTCATCGCTTCAGCTCTTCCTGGAGGAGGGTGGTGGTGGCTTCGGGGGAGAGGCGCGCCTCGCGGGCGGCCGCGACGAACGTGCGCAGGGCGTCCTCGACGGCGGTCAGGTCCCTCGCGGCGGCGGCGGTGATCACCGCGCCGCGGGAGCGCCGGAGGTCGACGAGTCCCTCGTCCCGCAGCTGCTGGTAGGCGCGCAGCACCGTGTGCACGTTCAGCTCGAGCGACGTGGCGAGCTCACGGGCGGCGGGCAGTCGGTCACCGGGCGCGAGATCGCCCCGTGCGACGGCGAGATGGGTCTGCGCGACGAGCTGGGCGTACAGCGGTTCGTCGCTTCCCGTGTCGATGGTCCAGAGCACGGCACGAGCATACTAGTTCTATGACAACTAGAACAAACGATGTCCACGTGACGTCTTCTTGACGTCAGGAGGGGGCCGATGCCTCGATGGGGCGTCAGACAGGTAAGTGGTGCAACGCGCCATTGCGCCGCACCACTATCCTTCTTAGTGGCACGGGCCACAGACGTTCAAGTCCCGTTGCCGAATCGCAATCAGATGACGTACTCGATGAGCTGGGACGGGTCCTCGATCACTCGCGGCGCGCTGCGGGACTCGCCGTTCGAGGACGTGTCGGGCACCGGCGGGGCCGGGACCTTGTTGCGGGCGGGCACGCCCACGGCCACGGCACCGCGCGGGACGTCCTTGGTGACCACGGCGTTGGCGCCGATCTTCGCGTCGTCGCCGATCCACAGAGGCCCGAGCACCTTCGCGCCCGATCCCACCATGACCCGGTCGCCGAGCGTGGGGTGCCGCTTGCCGGGATTCATGGTGCGCCCGCCGAGGGTCACCCCGTGGAAGAGGAGGCAGTCGTCGCCGACCTCGGCCGTGGAGCCGATGACCACGCCCATGCCGTGGTCGATGAACAGCCGCCGCCCGATCCGGGCCGCCGGATGGATCTCGACACCGGTGAACAGCCGGGAGGCGAGGGACAGCAGGCGCGCCGGCATGCGTAGGCCGGGCGACTGCCACATCACGTGGGCGATCCGGTAGTGCCACACGGCGTGCACGCCCGGGTACGTCAGCATCACCGAGACGAGGGAGTCCGCCGCCGGGTCCTGGGCGCGCGCGACCTCCGCGTCCTCGCGGAGGAGGCGGAGGAACGCGCGCGCCGGGGAGTCGGACATGGGGATCAGTCCAGCAGGTCCGCGAACAGCACGGTGGACAGGTAGCGCTCGCCGAAGCTCGGGATGATGACGACGATCGTCTTGCCGGCGTTCTCCGGGCGCTTCGCGACCTGGGCGGCGGCGGCCAGGGCCGCACCGGAGGAGATGCCGACGAGCAGCCCCTCCTCGCGGGCGGCGCGCTGCGCCCACTCGACGGCCGTCTCGGCGTTGACGTCGATGACCTCGTCGTAGATCTCCGTGTCGAGGATCTCCGGGACGAAGTTCGCGCCGATGCCCTGGATCTTGTGCGGGCCGGGGGCGCCGCCGTTGAGGATGGGGGACTCCTCGGGCTCGACCGCGATGATCTGGACCTCGGGCTTGCGCTCCTTGAGGACCTGGCCGACACCCGTGATGGTGCCGCCCGTGCCGATGCCGGCCACGACGATGTCGACCTCGCCGTCCGTGTCGGCCCAGATCTCCTCGGCCGTGGTCTCCCGGTGGATCTTCGGGTTGGCCTCGTTGGAGAACTGCCGGGCCAGGACCGCGCCGGGGCGCTCCGCCGCGATCTTCTCCGCCGCCGCGACGGCGCCCTTCATGCCCTCCGAGCCGGGGGTCAGGACGAGCTCGGCGCCGTAGGCGCGCAGCAGCGCGCGGCGCTCCTTGGACATGGTCTCGGGCATCGCCAGCACGACGTGGTAGCCGCGGGCGGCGCCGACGAAGGCGAGGGCGATGCCGGTGTTGCCGGAGGTGCCCTCGACGATCGTCCCGCCGGGCTGGAGCTCGCCGGAGGCCTCGGCCGCGTCGATGATCGAGACGCCGATGCGGTCCTTGACCGAGCTGGCCGGGTTGTAGAACTCGAGCTTGGCGGCGACGGTCGCCCCGGCGCCCTCGGTGAGGCGGTTGATCCGCACCAGCGGGGTCCGGCCGATGAGCTTCGTCGCGTCCTCGTAGATGGTCATGGGTGGAGGTTCCTCACTTGTCGGGTGATGCGGTGGTCGTGTCCGGTCGCCGACGGCAGGTTCTCGTCGGCCGGGGCCGTCCCGGGTGTCCAGGGGCCAGCAGGCTGCGAGCGTCGCGCGGTCGCCACGACCCCGGGGGGTCAGGCGTGAGGCGGACGCTCTACCGACAGCAGCAGGCGGCGGGGCCGACGCACGTCGGCCGCCGCTCGGGCAGAGCGGCGGCGGAGGTGTCGGGGCCGGAGACGGGGGAGGGTGCGATGATCATCGTGCGTCCCTCCTCCTGGTGCGCGGTGTGCGGTGGCGCAGTGCTCCGGCGGGCGTCGGACGTCCCGCAGTGACGAGCCTAACCATCTGCGGTCCGATCGACAAGATCACGCTCACATATCGAGCGGTTCGATGGGTTCCAGCGGCACCCGGCGACGTCCGCCCACGCGCGCGTGGAGGCTGCCTGGACGCAGAACGGCCCCGGTCACCGCGATGACCGGGGCCGTTCCGACTCCAGCGAGCGGGCGACGGGAATCGAACCCGCGTAATCAGTTTGGAAGACTGAGGCTCTACCATTGAGCTACGCCCGCACCGGTCCGACAGCAGGTCGCGAGGGCGAACCCGTCGGACGGCGGGCGCCAGCCTAGCAAAGTCGCACCCGTGCCTCCGCACGCGGCACGACGGCGAGTGCTCCGCCGCCGCGCACTACACTGGCCCACCGGACCCGCCGTCTCCGGGCGGACGGGTACCACGGGGTGTGGCGCAGCTTGGTAGCGCATCTGCTTTGGGAGCAGAGGGTCGCAGGTTCAAATCCTGTCACCCCGACCAGACAGCGAAGGGCCGTCGACCTGCGTCGTGCAGGGCCGGCGGCCCTTCACGCGTCTCCGCGGGCATCGAGACCAGGTCGGGTGCATGCTCGGCAGATCGTGGCACCGCCGCGACCCGTGCCGCGTTCCGGGACGGCCGTGTGCAAGGCTGGGCCCGAGAGCGAGGAGCGGGGTGTGGACGCAGCCGACGAGGTCCTCGGCATCGGCGACGCGGCGACGACGTACGCGACGGAGCGTGGGTCAGCCGCGCGGCCGCGTGGTGCCCAGCGAAGCGCGGACCAGCTCACCTCTGGCGGCCCACGGCATGTGCGTGAACATCCCCCACATGGTGCGCGCCAGCTCGCCCGCTCCGGAGCCGCGGGCGAGGAGCTCGCGACGCCGAGAGGCGGGGAGGCGGCCGAAGCCCTCGAAGAGTTCCAACGTGCCCCGCGTACTCAGCCGCAGCAGTGCGTTCAGGCCGACCTCCCGGAGGCGTTCGGCGGCGTCCATCGGGTCGGCGTCGTCCGGCACGTCCCCCTGTACGAGGGCCCGCGCGAGCTCGTCGGCGCGACGCAGCGAGTGCGCCACGGAGTAGCCGGTGATGCGGTGCCCGCCGCGTCCCGCGGTGCCGACCGCCAGGACCCCCGGCGGTGGGGGAGCGTCGCGGCCGCGCATGGGGATGCGCACGACCTCCCGGTCGAGCGGGTCCTCCACGACGGCCGGGTCGACACCGCGGGCCAGCAGGCGCCGTCGGAGCCGCGTCCGCAGCTCGGCGACGGGAAGGCCCGGCGCGGCGGCCAGGCAGGTCTCCTCGAGCAGCATCCGGCCGGCACCCACCGGGATGGCGTAGAGGAAGGTCGGGGTGGCGGTCGGTCGCTCCTGCGCCGACCAGTCGGTGCGCCAGTCCATCAGCAGCGACTCGGCACCCTGGAGGGCCGGCTCGGCAGCCTCGCCCGGCACGACGACGCCGTAGGCGGTCTGCATCGGCGCCGGGTCGTCGGGGCGCAGGCCCGCGGGTCGTGCGCCGCGCGCGTCGACGACCACCGCGGCCTCGGCGCGCAGGGCGCCGACCTGCGCGTCGTCGAGTCGTCCGGCGCGCACCTCGACGCCGTCCAGGGGCAGGGCCGTCTGCAGCGCCGCGTTGTCGAGGACGAGGTAGGCGCGCTCGAGCGGGTGCACGCCGAGGGCCCTCAGCTCGGGGTTCTCCGCGCGTGCGCGCACCACGGAGGAGGGCAGGTCGCCGAGCTCGTCGGCCCAGAGGCCGTACGTCGGCGTCCACGTCGCGGTGGGCCGCGGGTCGACCGCGATCACCGACAGGCCGTGGGCCGCGCACCGCGAGGCGAGCGCACGCCCTGCCGGGCCCAGCCCGACCACTGCCACGTCCGCCATGTCCACCTCCGGGCCACACCCTATGTCGACAGGAGATCGCCATGCCCCACCCGCACCTGATCTGGCTGCGCAGCGCCGCGACCGTGCTCATCAGCTGCGTCATCGCGCAGGCCGGCTGGGCCTCGGCCTACCTCGGCGGAGAGCCGGGCTACCTCGACCAGCACCGGGTGGGCGCCTGGGTCACCCTGGCGGTCGCCTGGCTGGCCGTCGTGGTCTACCTCGTGCTCCGGCGTTCCGCGGGGCCGGTCAACGTGGCGCTGGCCGTGGCGGTGGCGGTGCTGGTGACCGTGCAGTTCACCCTCGGTCGGCTCGGCGGGGACCTGCGGGCGCTGCACATCTTCACGGGCGTGCTCCTCGCGGTGCTCGTGACGGCCCTGACGTCGTGGACCTACCGTCACCGGCTGCCGGAGGAGGTGGCCGGCAGCTCCAGCTCCAGCCCCCGCAGCGTGTAACCCTCGATGAGGTCGTCCCAGCCCACCGCGGGCTCCCGCACGAGACGCGGTGAGCGCGCCAGGAGCCGGGTGAGCAGCACGTCGGACTCCAGGATCGCCAGCGGCTGGCCCGGGCACTTGTGGGCGCCGTCGCCGAAGCTGAGCCCCGCGGCGTTGACGCCGCGCGGCAGGGAGCGGCCCGGGCACAGGTCCAGGCCGTCCTCGTCCGGAGCCTGCGCCTGCGGGTCGGCGTTGGCGGACCGGACGCACACGTCGACGAGGTCGCCGGCCTCGATCGTCCACGAGCCGTCGCCGTCGGTGACGCCGATCGGGTCCTGCGCGCGCCGGTACAGGTGCCCGACGACCGGCTCCAGCCGGATGATCTCGTGCAGGATCGCGAAGCGCTCCTCCTGCCCGGCGACCGCGTACCGCTCGCGCAGCGCGTCGTCGCGCAGCAGGTGCCAGGCGGCCATCGTCACGAACTCGCGCGTGGTCACCATGCCGGCCGTGCCGTAGGTGACGCACTCGACGAGGATGTCGACGTCGGTGTAGCCCTCGTCGACCAGGTGGCTGATGATGTCGTCGCGGCGCTCCCGGCGGCGCTCCCGGATGGCCGGGCGCACGTCCGCCAGGAAGAAGCGCCCGATCGGCAGCAGCCCGTTGAACGCCGCCCGCATCCACTGACGTCGGGTGCGGCCCAGGTCGCGGCGGGTGATGTCGAAGGGCGGCTGGCGGAAGAAGCTCACCAGCCGGCGCGACATGCGCGGCACCGACGACTCGGTCAGCCCCACCACCTCGGCGGTGACCTCGACGGTGTAGTGCAGCGCGAGCTCGTCGAGCTCCAGGCGGCCGCCCGGCTTGGTCTCCCCGAGCAGGCGGTCGGCGCACTCCTCCATCTGCGCGGTGTAGCGCTCGGCCACGACCACGGGCGCGAAGAAGCGGGCGACCTTGCGGCGCTGCTCGTCGTGCAGCGGCCCGTCGGAGACGAGGATCGGGTGGTGCTTGAGCCGGCCCTGGGGGATCGCCTCCGCGGTGAAGCCGGCCTGGGTCGTGGCGTGCCGGGCGCGCAGCACCTGCCGGGCGGCCTCCAGCGACCGGATACGCCACACGGTGCTCACCCCGGGGCTGCCGTCGGCGCCCTGCCGCTCCACGCGGGGTGAGCTCGGCTCGTCCGGGCGCACGGCCCGCCGTCGCGCCGTCATCGCCGCCCGACGGGGAGGCGGTCACGCACGGACCGTGCCGCGCGGGCCACGGCAGCGCCCGCCGCCGACAGGTCCGGTCGACGCCGCAGCACGCCCTGCAGCGGGACGGTCCAGACGTCCTCGCCCCGCACGCCCCAGCCCTGCAGCAGGTGGTTGGCCGCGAGCACACCGGTCACGGCGGCGCGTTCCATGAGGGCGATCGGCCAGTCGACGCGCAGGCCGTCCCCGGCCAGGGCCAGGCCCGGGTACGGGGTGTCGACGGTCAGCCGGTCGCGCCACGGGCCCGTGCCGACCAGGCCGCAGTCGTCCTCGACGAGCAGCTCCTCGTGGACCGCCTGCAGGGTGCGCGTCTCGGGGTAGACCTCGTGCAGCGCGTCGAGGAGCCGGGTGCGCAGCCGCTCGGTGTCCAGCCCGCGCGGCCCGTCGCCGGCCAGGTCGGGATCCCGCTCGGGGTCGACGGCGTAGCCGTGCAGCTCCACGACCGAGCCCCCGTGCTCACGGCTCCAGTCGGCCGCTCCCTGCTCGAAACGCTCCAGGACGGTGACGTTGTCGAGCAGGTCGTAGCCGCTGGTGCCCAGGAACGCCTCCCGCTCCGGCGCGACCGTGCCGTCCAGCCACAGCCGCAGCACCGCGAAGGGCGGGGCGTTGCGGCCCGCGGCCACCCGGCGGTGCCAGTCCTGGCGCTCCGGGGTCCCGGCGCCGCCGTCCGCCTCGTCGGCCAGCGGCGCCAGCAGCTCACGGGTCACCCGCGGATCGGTGGCGACCACGACCGCGTCCGCGGTGAGGTCCCCGGAGGTGGCGTGCACGTGCCACGTGCCGTCCTCGGCCCGCGCCAGCGCCTCCGCGCGGGTGCCGGTGCGGACGTCGACGCCCAGCCCGGCGAGGTAGCGGCCGAGCGGGGCCCACAACGCGGTGTCGTAGTCGTCGTCCGGGACGTCGAAGAGCAGACCCTCCGACGACCCCGCGAAGTAGGTGTGGAACATGCCCACCAGCTCGCCGGCTCCGAAGTCGGTCGGATGGGCGAAGAAGGACCGGGCGAACACCTCCAGGGCGAGGTGCCGTGCGCCCTCGGGGAAGCGCAGGCGGTCGAGGAAGTCCTGGGCGGACTCGCCGTCGTAGCGCTCGTGGCTCGCGGGGTAGGAGACCGAGACGAGCTCGACGGCGCTGGGCAGGTGCACCTTGGGCAGCGCCGAGACGGGGAAGGTGGGGCTCCGGACGACGAAGGCCGCGAGGTTGACCGGCGGCGTCAGCGGCAGCGCCGCGAAGCTGTCGGTGAGGCCGTCGCCGCGGCGCAGCGGGTAGTCCGCGACGGGCACCAGGTGGTCGAGCTCCGGGTCGGAGCGGCGCAGCAGCGCGCGCAGCGTGTAGTACTGCCGGAAGAAGGCGTGGAAGCCGCGGCTCATCGTGCGGCCGTCGCCGTCCGCGGGCCCCTCCGGGTCCTCGGCGTGCTCCTGGACGGGCCACGCGCGGACCCGGCCGCCGAGCTGGTCGCAGGCCTCGAGCAGCGTGACCCGCGCACCCCGCTCGGCCAGGATCGCGGCCGCGGCGAGGCCGGCGATGCCGCCCCCGACGACGACGACGTGCTGGTCGTCGGCGACGCGCTCGGCGCCGGGTGCGGCCGGGTGGAGGACGGCCGCGCCGTCGCGGCCGGGCGGGACGGGGCGGGTCATGTCAGGTCCTTCTCGGGTCGGCGGGCCAGGACGGTGTGCAGGATGCCCCGCTGCCATCCCGTGCCGGTGCGCCAGCGGATGTCGGTGAGGCCGGCCCGCTCGAGGCGGGCCTGGAGCTGGGCGGTGCTGTCGTTGTCGACGACGCTGCGCCACAGGTAGCGGTAGATCGACGGGTTGCCGCGCAGGACGACGGCCAGGGGCATGACGAGCGCCCAGCAGACGGCGGTCCAGACGGCCTGGGCCACGCGGTCGCCCTTGACGTGGTAGTCCTGCAGCGTGACCCAGCCGCCGGGCCGCACCTCGTCGTGGATCGCGGCCACGACCTCGTCGCGCTGGTCCTCGGGCACGTTGCGCAGGAGGTACGCGGCGAACGCGCCGTCCGCGTCCCGCTGGCCGTGGTCGCTCGCCACCTCGGGCAGGGCCTGGGCGAACGCCTGCACGAACCGCACACCCTGCGGCCAGGCCTTGGCCCGGGCGCGGCTCAGCATCCCGGCGGAGGCGTCCAGCCCGACGACGCGGGCGTCCTCGCCGGCCGCGTCGAGCACGGCGCGCGTCGACAGCCCGGAACCGCACCCCAGGTCCCAGAGCACGAGCGGCTCCTCGCGGGAGCGCCGCGGCAGCAGCGAGACCATCTCGCGCGCCGCGGCGTGCAGGGCGTCGTGGTAGCCCGGGTTGAGCCGGGTCAGCAGGTCGTAGCGGTCGGCGGCGCGGTCGAACTCGTCGGCGAGCTGCGCTCCGCGCGTCTCGACATGGCCTACGGCGGCGGGGCGTTTGCGTAGCACGGGCTCAGCCTACGGCGTCGGTCCGTGATGTCCGGGCTCCTGCGGACGTGTCCGGTTCACGGTCCGCGACCTCCTCAGGCGAGCAGGACGAGCAGCAGCGCGCCCAGGGCGAGCAGGCTCGTGGCGACGCAGACCGTCACGATCCGCCGGCCGTGCCGCAGCCGGGGAACCTCCTGCTGCAGACCGGCCCGCGTGTGCCGCGCATGGCGGGTGGTGAACCACCAGCCCGGCGTGACCAGGACGAGGGCGACGACGGCGGCCGCGGCCAGGGCCTCGGCGCCCTGGACGGCGGGGAAGGCGTGGATCGCCACGAGGGTGGCGGCGGCGAAGGAGATCAGGGTCCGGCGCCACGCGAGCGCCGTGCGCTCGGCCCAGCGGCCCGGGACCTCCGGCCCCGCCGGATCCTGCGCGGCGGGGGAGCTCATCGCAGGAGCAGCGCGAGCAGCAGGAGCACGCCGACGACGGCCATCGTCGCGACGAGGACGAACCCGGTCGTCGCGCCGGGCAGCTCGGCGCTCAGGCGCATCGCCCGCTCGGTGCGTGCCCACTCGACAGCGGCCACCAGGGGGACGGCGACACCGGCGAGCAGCAGCACCACCGCCGCGGCGAGCCGCAGGTGCGGCTCCATCGGCAGGTCGAGGGCCTCCAGAGCCGTTCCCGCCGCGATGAGGCCCAGCGAGGTGCGGATCCAGGCCAGCAGGGTCCGTTCGTTCGCCAGCGAGAACCGCGCGTCCGGCTCGTCGCCCCGCGCGTAGACCCACCGCGGGAAGCGTTCGGTGCGCGGACGCCCGGCGTCGCGGCGCTCGTCCGAGGTGTTCTCGTGCGGCATGGTCGACGTGGCCTCCGGGTCGGGAGCGGGCGTGCCCGGCCATCGTGGCACCCGGACGGTCCACCGGCGCGGGGTGCCGCACCGCTGGACCGTCGCGACCGCTAGGGTCGACGTCGTGACCGTGCCGAACGACCCGTACGCCGCACCCGACGGCGGCGAGCACCCGCAGCAGCGCCCGACGCGGCCGGTGCCGCCGCACTCGTCGGCCACGCCCGCCGCACCGCCGTCGTACCCGAGCCCCGCCGGTCCGGCGCCGGGCCATCCCGGCGCCGGCTGGCACTACCCGGTGCGCCGCACCAACGGCCTGGCGGTCGCCTCGTTGGTCCTGGGCATCCTGTGGCTCGGCTGGGTCGGCAGCGTCCTGGCCGTCGTGTTCGGTCACGTGGCGTTGAGACAGATCAGCAACGCGCCCCCGCACGCCCCGCAGGAGGGCCGTGGCATCGCGATCGCCGGCGTCGTGCTCGGGTGGGTCGGCGTCGCGACGCTCGGTCTCATGATGCTCTTCCTCGTCCCCGTCGCCCTGGCGCCGGTCGGCCTCTGAGGGCCGTCTCCCGGGGGGGGCGGGGCGCCACACCGTGGGGTGTGCCACTGGACGGGCGGTGTCGTCCCCTGGGGCGCGTGGCGTATGATCGTCGGGTTGCCCGTGCGCCCGTCCTCCGGGCGTCGTTCGACAAGCATCGCAAGCATCCCCGCGCCGCAGCACACCGCGCCGGCCCGCTCCGGCACGACGCGCGCGCACGCACCCGACAGTTGGAGACCATCGAAGTGAAGAGCGCCGTCGAGACCCTGGAGCCCACCAAGGTCAAGCTGACCGTCGAGGTGGAGTACGACGAGCTCAAGCCGAGCATCGACCACGCCTACAAGCACATCGCGGAGCAGGTGAACATCCCCGGCTTCCGCAAGGGCAAGGTCCCCCCGCGCATCATCGACCAGCGCGTCGGCTGGGGTGCCGTCATCGAGCACGCCGTCAACGAGGGCCTCTCCGGTTTCTACCGCGACGCCGTCAGCGCCGAGGAGCTGCGCCCGCTGGGTCAGCCCGAGGTCGAGGTCACCGGGATCCCCGAGAAGGCCGGCGAGGGCCAGCTCGAGTTCGTGGCCCACGTCGAGGTCCGTCCTGAGCTGGAGCTGCCCGAGCTGTCCGCCATGGAGCTGACCGTCGACTCCACCGAGGTCTCCGACGAGGACGTGGCCGAGCGCCTCGACTCGCTGCGCGAGCGCTTCGGCACCCTCGTGGGCGTCGACCGTCCGGCCGTCGAGGGCGACTACGTCGTCATCGACCTCAAGGCCGTCGTCGGCGACGAGGAGGTCGACTCGGTCTCCGGCGTCTCCTACCAGATCGGTGCCGGCAACATGCTGGACGGCCTGGACGAGGCCCTCACCGGTCTCTCCGCCGACGAGACCACCACCTTCACCACCAACCTCGCGGGTGGCGACCACCAGGGCGAGGAGGCGACCGTCACGGTGACCGCCACCTCCGTCAAGGAGCGCGAGCTGCCCGAGGCGGACGACGACTTCGCCCAGATGGCCTCGGAGTTCGACACCCTCGAGGAGCTCAAGGCGGACCTGCGCGAGCAGGTCGCGTCGTCCAAGTCCTCCAACCAGGCCGTCGCCGCCCGCGACGCCCTGCTCGAGAAGCTGCTGGACGCCGTCGAGGTGCCGGTGCCGTCCGGTGTCGTCGAGGCCGAGGTGAACCGTCACCTCGAGCAGGAGGGTCGCCTCGAGGACGACGAGCACCGTGCCGAGGTCACCGAGGACGCCACCAAGGCGATCAAGAACCAGATCCTGCTCGACACCCTGGCCGAGAAGCTCGAGGTCCAGGTGGGCCAGGGCGAGCTGATCGAGTACCTGGTGCAGGCCTCGCAGCAGTACGGCATGGAGCCGCAGCAGTTCATCCAGACCCTCGACCAGTCCGGTCAGATCCCGGCCATGGTCGGCGAGGTCGCCCGGTCCAAGGCGCTCGCCGTCGCGCTGCGCGACATCGAGGTCAAGGACTCCGAGGGCAACGTCGTCGACCTGACCGAGTTCATCGGTTCCGAGGAGGACGACGAGGCCGCTGCGGCAGCCACCGAGGCGGCGCAGTCCGAGATCGCTGACGCGGAGTCCGGCGACTCCGCGGCGTCGGCCGACTCGCCCGACTCGGCGGACTCCGGCGAGTCCGCGGACGAGGCCACCAAGGCCTGACGGTCCCGCACCGCACGACGACGGCCCGTACCTTCCGCGCGGAGGGTGCGGGCCGTCGTCGTCCCCGGGCCGTCCGGAGGGCCCCGGCGCCTGTGCGCCTGCAGCGAAACCGGCGCTTCCCGGGACTCTGCGGGCACCCGGTGCACGTTAGGGTCGAGCGACAGCGAAGCGAAGGAGACGGACGTGAACGACTTGCTGCAGATGGGTGACGTGGCACCGCAGGCCCGCGCCGAGGGCCAGGGCTTCGGCCTCAACGACTCCATCTACAACCGGCTCCTCAAGGAGCGCATCATCTGGCTGGGTTCGGAGGTGCGCGACGACAACGCGAACGCCATCTGCGCCCAGATGATGCTGCTCGCGGCGGAGGACCCCGAGAAGGACATCTACCTCTACATCAACTCCCCGGGCGGCTCGATCACGGCCGGCATGGCGATCTACGACACCATGCAGTTCATCCAGCCCGACGTCGCCACCGTCGCGATGGGGATGGCTGCCTCGATGGGCCAGTTCCTGCTGTCCTCCGGCGCGAAGGGCAAGCGCTACATCACGCCGCACGCCCGCGTGCTGATGCACCAGCCCTCCGGCGGCGTCGGCGGCACCGCGACCGACGTGCGGATCGGTGCCCAGCTGATCATGCACATGAAGAAGGTGCTCGCGGAGCTCACGGCCGAGCAGACCGGCCAGCCGCTCGAGAAGATCCTCAAGGACAACGACCGCGACAGCTGGTTCACGGCCGACGAGGCGCTCGAGTACGGCTTCGTGGACCGCGTCGTCGCCAACGCTTCCTCGGTGTCCGGGGGCGGCGGCACGACCGCCGAGTGACCCGACCACGGTCGACCGAGACCCCAGCTGATTTCCCACCGAGGAGAACCATGAGCTACTCCGCCGAGTACCAGTTCGCCGAGCGGGCCGCGCGTCTCGCCGGCGACGCCGCCCGCCCGGGCGGGATCGCGCTGCCGCACGGCGCCCCGTCGTCGCGGTACGTCCTGCCGCAGTTCGAGGAGCGCACGCCGTACGGCTTCAAGCGCCAGGACCCGTACACCAAGCTGTTCGAGGACCGCATCATCTTCATGGGCGTCCAGGTCGACGACGCGTCGGCCGACGACATCATGGCCCAGCTGCTCGTCCTGGAGTCCCAGGACCCGGACCGCGACGTGATGATCTACATCAACTCCCCGGGCGGCTCCTTCACCGCGATGACCGCCCTGTACGACACGATGCAGTTCATCAAGCCCCAGATCCAGACCGTCTGCCTCGGGCAGGCGGCCTCGGCGGCGGCCGTGCTGCTCGCCGCCGGGCAGCGGGGCAAGCGTCTCGCGCTGCCCAACGCCCGGGTGCTGATCCACCAGCCCGCGATGGAGGGTGGCGGTTACGCCCAGGCGTCCGACATCGAGATCCACGCCAACGAGCTCATCCGGATGCGCGAGTGGCTGGAGGAGGCGTTGGCGCACCACACGGGCAAGCCCGTGCAGGAGATCCGCGACGACATCGAGCGCGACAAGATCCTCACCGCCGCCCAGGCCCAGGAGTACGGCCTGGTGGACCAGGTCCTCGACTCCCGCAAGCCCGCTCAGCTCGGTGTCTGAGCAGCCGGTTCACCGGTGACGACACCGCTCGCGACCCGGGTGCCGACCGTCGTGTCGGCACCCGGGTCGCGCCACACCGGAGTTCTCGGCTGACAACCGGGCCCGGGTGGTGTGGAATGGTCGGAGACGCGCACGAGAACAAGGAGGCCCGCGGTGGCGAGAATCGGTGACGGTGCAGACCTGCTCAAGTGCTCCTTCTGCGGGAAGTCGCAGAAGCAGGTCAAGAAGCTCATCGCTGGGCCGGGTGTGTACATCTGCGACGAGTGCATCGACCTGTGCAACGAGATCATCGAGGAAGAGCTCGGTGAGACCACGGAGCTGGGGCTGACCGAGCTGCCGAAGCCGCGGGAGATCTTCGACTTCCTCGAGCAGTACGTCATCGGCCAGGAGCCGGCCAAGCGGGCCCTGGCCGTCGCGGTCTACAACCACTACAAGCGCGTGCAGGCGGCGCCGGCGGCGAAGGACGACCAGGACGCGGTGGAGATCGCCAAGTCCAACATCCTGCTCATCGGCCCCACGGGGACGGGCAAGACGTACCTGGCGCAGACGCTCGCGAAGATGCTCAACGTCCCGTTCGCCATCGCCGACGCCACGGCGCTCACCGAGGCCGGGTACGTGGGCGAGGACGTCGAGAACATCCTCCTCAAGCTCATCCAGGCCGCCGACTACGACGTCAAGAAGGCCGAGACCGGCATCATCTACATCGACGAGATCGACAAGGTGGCCCGCAAGGCCGAGAACCCGTCGATCACGCGGGACGTCTCGGGCGAAGGCGTGCAGCAGGCGCTCCTGAAGATCATCGAGGGCACCAGCGCGTCGGTGCCCCCGCAGGGCGGGCGCAAGCACCCGCACCAGGAGTTCATCCAGATCGACACCTCGAACGTGCTGTTCGTCGTCGCCGGAGCGTTCGCGGGTCTGGACGACATCATCGCCTCGCGGGCGCGGCAGCGCGGGATCGGCTTCTCCGCCCCGATGGAGTCGACCACCGACGTCGACCTCTTCTCGGAGGTCCGGCCCGAGGACCTGCACAAGTACGGACTGATCCCCGAGTTCATCGGTCGACTGCCCGTGATCTCCTCCGTCTCGCCGCTCGACCGAGACGCCCTGGTGCGCATCCTCAGCGAACCGCGCAACGCCCTGGTCAAGCAGTACCAGCGCATGTTCGAGATCGACGGCGTGCGCCTGGAGTTCGCCGACGACGCGATCGACGCGATCGCCGAGCAGGCGCTCCTGCGCGGGACGGGTGCACGCGGGCTGCGCGCGATCATGGAGGAGGTCCTCCAGCAGGTGATGTTCGACGTGCCGAGCCGCGACGACGTCGAAGGGGTGGTCATCACCCGCGAGGTCGTCGAGGAGAACGTCAACCCGACGATCGTGCCGCGGTCCTCCGGTCCCGTGCGCAACCGCAAGTCCGCCTGATCGCACCGCCTCGGACGGCCGGCGGCCACATCGTGGCCGGGCCGTCGCGCTGACGTCGACGCCCGTAGGATCGAGCCATGGCTGAGCCCTTCGACGAAGCGCCCGTGCCCGAGACCGGTCGTGCGCTGCCGACCGAGATCCTCGGCCTGCGCAGCACGATCGACAACATCGACGCGGCCCTGGTGCACCTGCTCGCCGAGCGGTTCCGGGCGACGCAGCGCGTCGGGGAGCTCAAGGCCACCGAGGGGCTGCCGCCGGCGGACCCGCAGCGTGACCGTCAGCAGATCGACCGTCTGAAGGCCATCGCCTCGGGCGCCGGGCTCGACCCCGAGTTCGCCGAGCAGTTCCGCCACTTCATCGTCTCCGAGGTGATCCGCCGCCACGAGCGCATCGCGGCCGAGCACGCCGCCGCCGGGCGTGCCGACGAGGTACCACCCCTGGACACCTACAGTTGAAGAGGTGGCGGCTTCTGAGCCGCCCGAGCACCTCGCCGCGCCCGGCCCCGGTTCACGGCGGACCTGCGCCCCTCCGTGCATCGCCCCTGGTGAGAAGGCCTTTTCGCCATCGCGGATGCGCACTGCGCCGATCCGGAGCAGGCTGGAGGTTCACAGTCGACGGACCCGAGGGGGAACTGCATGAAGATCGATTGGCTCAAGCCCTTGGTCGGCCGCCCCGGCCCGTTCGCGACCGTCTATCTCGACGCCACGCGTTCGGTCGAAGCCGGTGACAAGGATGTGGCGAACCGCTGGCGCTCCGTGCGCCGTTCGCTCGCCAAGCAGGGTGCCACGGACCAGGTCCTCAACGACCTGGACGACGCCGTGGACCGCCCGACGTGGGTGCACGGGCCGCACGGTCGAGTGCTCATCGCCGACGACGAGGGTGTTCTCGTCGACCGGGTGCTGAAGGAGCCGCCGCCGGTGATGGCGGGTGTCTGGCACCGCGTGCCGAGCCTGCTGCAGGCGGCACGCTCGGCCGACGAGGAGGTGGACGCGCTGGTCGTCGCCGTCGACCGGCTGGGGGCCGACTTCTTCCCGGTGGGGTCCGACGGGTTCCCGTCCGGGGACAAGGAGACGTTCGAGGGCCCCGACGACGAGGTGTCGAAGACCTCGAGCACCTCGACGAAGCGGTCGGTGATCGAGTCGCGTGCCGAGGACTCCTGGCACCGCAACGCCGAGGCGATGGCCGGCGAGATCGACCGCCGCGTGGCCGCCTCCCGACCGGAGATCCTGCTGCTCACCGGCGACGTGAGGGCCGTGAGCATGGTCCGGGACGCGCTCGGCCAGCAGGCGGCTCAGCTGACCGTCGAGGTGTCCGGCGGCGGCCGGGACGACGGTGTGCACGCAGGGCACTTCGCCGAGACCGTCGCCGAGGCGCTGGACTCGTTCCGGGAGCGCCGCCGCGAGGCGGTGCTGGCCGCGCTGCGTGAGGGCCTGGGCCGTGAGTCCGGTGCCGTCACGAGCATCGGTGACGTCGCCCAGGTGCTGGCCCGTGGCCAGGTGAAGCAGCTCGTGCTCTCCGAGGAGCTCGCGGACGACGCGGCCCGGGCGCTGCACGCGTGGGTCGACGGTTCGGTCGACGAGCCCGGGCTCGGTGGGCTGCTCAACGGTTTCCAGCTCTGGATCGGACCGGACCCGATGCACATCGCGGCCTCGCGGACCGAGCTCGACGGGGTCGGGGACCTCGAGGAGCTCCCGGCCGCGACGGCCCTGCTGCGTGCCGCCATCGGCCAGGACGCCGGGCTGGTCTTCGCGCCGACCGGGTCGGTCGAGCTGCGCGACGGCGTCGCGGCGACGCTGCGCTGGGACGACGGCGGCACGCCGCACGAGTCGGCGGCCACGATGAGCGGCGACGACGGACGGGTCTCCATGGCCCACTGAGAGGTCGCACGACAAGGCCCCGGCACCCTGGGAAGGGTGCCGGGGCCTCGTGCTGTCGCGG
This sequence comes from Isoptericola sp. b515, assembly GCF_030588125.1. Lineage (NCBI taxonomy): Bacteria > Bacillati > Actinomycetota > Actinomycetes > Micrococcales > Promicromonosporaceae > Isoptericola > Isoptericola sp. b515. The sequence goes on from NZ_JAUQYR010000002.1 coordinate 471,437, forward strand.
GTGTCCGCGGAGGAGCGCCCGGGGGCTCAGCCGCGCGGCTTCTTGACCGGCGGCTCGCCGAGCTCGTGGTCGACCACGACGATGCCGCCCTGGACGTCCGGGTCGCCCTGGCCGTCGGTGGCCTCGACGAGCTCGAGGGGCCCGGTGACCCGGCCGGCGCCGCGCAGGTCCACCACGGCGGACTCGACGCCCGGGAGCAGGTGCGCGGGCACGGCCACCGTCCCGGACAGGATCGGGGTCTTCATGGAGACCTTGGCAGCCGACTTCAGCTTGCGCAGCGCCGCCAGCGCGTGGCCCGCGGCGGTCAGGGCGGTCGGGTCGACGCCGGCCGCGGCGTCGCGCAGCGGCCGGGCCGTCGGCCACTCCGCGCGGTGCACGGACCCGCTGCGCCACCAGGACCAGACCTCCTCGGTGGCGAACGGGATGAACGGCGCCAGCAGGCGGAGCATGACGTCCAGCGCGATCGCCAGCGCCGTGCGGGCCGAGAGCGTGTCGGCGGTCACCGTGCCGTCGGCGCCGTAGGCGCGGTCCTTGACGAGCTCGAGGTAGTCGTCGCAGAACGCCCAGAAGTACGACTCGGTCAGCTCCAGGGCCCGGGTGTGGTCGTAGGACTCGAGCGCCGTGGTCGCCTGGTCGACGACGTCGGCCAGCCCGGCCAGCATGGCGCGGTCCAGGTCGACGGTCACGGCCCCGGGGTCCAGAGCGATCTCGCCCGCACCGGTCTCCGGGTCGACGCCGAAGGTCAGCGCGAACTTCGAGGCGTTGAGCACCTTGATCGCCAGGCGCCGGCCGATCTTCATCTGACCGATCTCGAACGCCGCGTCCGTCCCGAGGCGTGCCGCGGCCGCCCAGTACCGCACGGCGTCGGACCCGTGCTGCTCCAGCAGGTCCATCGGGGTGACGACGTTGCCCTTGGACTTGGACATCTTCTTGCGGTCCGGGTCGAGGATCCAGCCGCTGATGGCCGCGTGCTTCCAGGGCAGCACGCCGCACTCGAGGTGCGAGCGCACGACCGAGGAGAACAGCCAGGTGCGGATGATGTCCTGGCCCTGCGGGCGCAGGTCCATGGGGAAGACGCGGTCGAACAGGTCGGCGTCGCGCTCCCAGCCGGAGACGATGAGCGGCGTCAGCGAGGACGTCGCCCAGGTGTCCATCACGTCGTTGTCGCCGACGAACCCGCCCGGTACCCCGCGCTGGGACTCGTCGTAGCCGGCCGGGGCCTGCGACGTCGGGTCCACCGGGAGCTCGGCCTCGGACGGCGTGATGAGGCGGTCGTAGTCGACGTCGCCGTGCTCGTCGACGCCGTACCAGACCGGCACCGCCACGCCGAAGAACCGCTGCCGGGAGATGAGCCAGTCACCGTTGAGGCCGTTGACCCAGTTCTCGTAGCGGACCCGCATGAAGTCGGGGTGGAAGTCCAGCTCCTTGCCCCGTCCGAGCAGCTCGGCCTTCAGGTCGCGCCGGGTCCCGTCGGCGTTCCACTCGCGACCGCCGTTGCGGATGTACCACTGGCGCGAGGTGACGATCTCGAGCGGCTTGTCGCCCTTCTCGTAGAAGTTCGTCATGCGCTGGGTCGGGGTCGGCTCGCCGTCCAGGTCGCCGGACTCGCGCAGCGCGTCCACGACGGCGGTGCGGGCGCTGAACGACGTCTTGCCGGCCAGTCCCTCGGCGTAGAGGTCGGCGCCGGGGCCGCCGGCGATCCACTCGGGCGTCTCGCGGGCGAGCCGGCCGTCCCGGCCGATCACCGAGCGGGTCGGCAGCTGCAGCTCGCGCCACCACTGCACGTCGGTCAGGTCGCCGAAGGTGCAGCACATGGCGATGCCGGCACCCTTGTCCATCGCGGCGGCGTGGTGGGCCAGCACGGGCACCTCGACGCCGAACAGCGGCGAGGTGACCGTGGTGCCGAACAGGTGCTGGTAGCGCTCGTCGTCCGGGTGGGCGATGAGGGCCACGACGGACGGCACCAGCTCGGGGCGGGTCGTCTCGATGTGGACCGGCTCGCCGCCGTCGCGGTGGAACGCGACGCGGTGGTAGTGGCCGGGGTACTCCCGGGCCTCGAGCTCGGCCTGGGCCACGGCCGTCTGGAACGTGACGTCCCACAGCCCGGGCGCCTCGGCCTGGTAGGCCTCGCCCCGGTCCAGGTTGCGCAGGAACGCCCGCTGGGAGGCCGCGCGCGAGGTCGAGTCGATGGTCTGGTACGTCTGCGACCAGTCCACGGACAGGCCGAGCAGGCGCCACAGCTCCTCGAACTGGCGCTCGTCGTCGGCGGTGAGCTCCTCGCAGAGCTCGATGAAGTTGCGGCGGCTGATCGGCACCTGGTCCGCCGGCTTCACCTTCTTGCCCTCGGTGCCCTGGTGGGGCGGGGTGAAGTCGGGGTCGTAGGGCAGCGACGGGTCGCAGCGCACGCCGTAGTAGTTCTGCACGCGGCGCTCGGTGGGCAGGCCGTTGTCGTCCCACCCCATCGGGTAGAAGACCTCCTTGCCGCGCATGCGCTGGAACCGGGCGACGACGTCGGTGTGGGTGTAGCTGAAGACGTGGCCCACGTGCAGCGAGCCGGAGACGGTCGGGGGCGGGGTGTCGATCGAGAAGATCTGGTCGCGGGTGGCCGACCGGTCGAAGGCGAACGTGCCCTCGGCGGCCCACCGCTCGTCGAACTTCTGCTCCAGACCGTCCGTGCTGACCTTGTCCGGTACCTCCCTGACCACCGCGCGCACGACGTCGGCTACCTGCTCGGCCTGGCTGCCGGAGGTCGCGTTCGCTGCGGGGGTCTGTGCGGGCGCGGCGGGCGCCCCGGGGTTCGGGAAGTCGCTCATGGTGCCTCATTGTCCCAGATCCCCCGGGGCGGGCGGACGCCCGCCCGACACGGGGGAACGCGGGGTGGGGCGTGGTGCTCGAGCGGCACGACTGGCTAGGGTCGGGCCCATGAGCGTGAGGGGTCACGTCGACGTCCTGCGGCGGTTCAACCGGAGCTACACCCAGCGGGTGGGCGTGCTGGAGGAGTCCTTCCTGGGCCTGGGCATGGCGCTCGGCACCGCGAGGCTGCTGTACGAGATCGGCGCCGCCCCGGACACGACCCGCGCCCTGCGCGCGCGGCTCGGCCTGGACCGCGAGTACCTGCGTCGGTTGCTGCGTCGGCTGCAGGAGGAGGGGCTGGTGAGCGTCGCGCCCGACCCGGAGGACCCGCGCCGTCGGCGGGTCACCCTGACGCCGGCGGGCCGTACCGCCTGGGAGGAGCTCGACCGACGCTCCGACGAGCGGGCCCGTCGGCTCGTAGACCCGCTCACCGCGCGGCAGCGTGCCCGGCTCTCGGCGGCGCTCGGCGAGGCGGACCTCCTCGTCCGCGCCGCCACCGTCGAGCTGGTGACGGTCGCGCCGGACGATCCCGTCGCGCGGCGGGCCGTGCTCGCGTTCTTCGCGGAGGTCGGCGACCGTATCGGCGGCACCGCGGTGTTCGACGTCGACGCCGCGCTCGCCGCGGACGCCGAACGGCTCGTCCCGCCGCTCGGCGGGTTCGTCGTCGCCGCCTCCGGCGGGGACCCGGTCGCCTGCGGGGGTGTCCAGGACCTGGGGGACGGTGTCGCCGAGATCAAGCGGATGTGGGTCGACCCCGCGTGGCGCGGTGCGGGGCTCGGCTCGCGACTGCTGCGCCGCCTGGAGGACCTCGCGGTCGAGCTCGGGCACAGGGAGGTCGTGCTCGACACGAACGGGGTCCTCGGCGAGGCGGTCGTGATGTCCGAGGAGGCCGGCTACCGGCAGGTCGAGCGCTACGACGACGACCCGTCCGCGACGCACGTCTTCGCCAAGGACCTGACCACGTGATGTCCGCGGCGGCGTAGGGTCGTCCCCATGGCAGCTTCGAAGGACTTGACCGTCGGCTACGCCGCGATGCTCGAGCAGTTCCACCCCACCGACGTGGTCGACTACTCGGCCTACGCCGAGGAGCACGGATTCGACGGCGTGATGGCCGCCGACCACTTCCAGCCCTGGGTGCCGCAGCAGGGGGAGGCCGCGTTCGTGTGGAACGTGCTGACCGCCCTCGGCGAGCGCACACGCGGTGACATCGGTCCGGGGGTGACCTGCCCGTCGTTCCGGTTCCACCCGGCGATGGTGGCGCAGGCCTCGGCGACCCTCGCCGCGATGTACCCCGGTCGGCACTGGCTCGGGCTGGGCTCCGGCGAGGCGCTCAACGAGCACGTCACCGGCGGCTACTGGCCGGAGGCGCCGGAGCGCATCAACCGGATGTTCGAGGCCATCGACATCATCAAGAAGCTCTTCGCCTCCGGCGTCGAGGGCAAGGACGTCAAGCACTCCGGGCAGTTCTACAAGATGGAGTCCACGCGGTTGTGGACCATGCCCGAGGTCCCGCCGGAGATCCTCGTCGCCACCGCCGGGCCGATCACGGCCAAGCGGGCCGGCAAGCACGCGGACGGCCTCATCACGGTGGGGGCGCCGCTGGAGAAGATCGAGATGCTGTTCGGCCGGTTCGACGCGGGCGTCAAGGAGTCCGGTCGGGACGCCTCGACGATGCCGAAGGTCCTCCAGGTGCACATGTCCTGGGCGGAGACCGACGAGGAGGCCATGGCCAACGCCATGACCGAGTGGCCGAACGGCGGCATGAAGTTCCCCAAGGCCGACATCCGGTCGCCGCACGACTTCGCCCAGATGGCCAAGCTGGTCCGCCCCGAGGACTTCTCCGGGCGCATGGTGGTCTCCGCCGACCCGGACGAGCACCGCCAGGCCATCCAGCAGTACGTCGACCTCGGGTTCGACCGCATCTACCTGCACAACGTGGGCCGGAACCAGAAGCAGTGGATCGAGGTCTTCGGGCGCGAGGTGCTGCCGAAGCTGGTCCGGTGACCGGTCCCGACGACGCGGCGCACGGCGCCACGGCCCTGCTCGACGGCGCCCGGATGATGCTCTGGGCGCCGCCGGGCCTGGGCGAGGTCCGCCCGGGCGACGATCTCGCCCTGCTGGTCGGCGACCTGCTGGCGGCCGACGCCGACCGGACCGGTGACGCCCTCGCCGAGGGTGACGTCGTCGTCGTCACGTCGAAGATCGTCTCCAAGGCCGAGGGGCGTGTCGTGCGCGCCGCGGACCGCGAGCAGGCGATCACCGACGAGACCGTGCGGGTCGTCGCCACGCGCGAGCGGCCGGACGGCCTGCCACCGCTGCGGATCGTCGAGAACCGGCTCGGGCTGGTGATGGCCGCCGCCGGGGTCGACGCCTCGAACACGCCCGACGGCACCGTGCTGCTGCTGCCCGAGGACCCGGACGCCACCGCGCGCTCGGTGCGGGCGGCACTGCGGGCACGGTACGGGCTGGACCGGCTCGGCGTCGTCGTCACCGACACCGCGGGGCGCCCGTGGCGGGAGGGTGTCACCGACATCGCGATCGGCGCGGCCGGTCTGACGGTGCTGGACGACCTGCGCGGCGGCACGGACTCCCACGGGCGGCCGATCTCGGTGACGGTCACCGCGGTGGCCGACGAGATCGCCGCCGCCTCGGAGCTGGTCCGCGGCAAGGCGACGGGCCGGGCGGTCGCCGTGGTGCGCGGCGTCGGGCGGTTCGTGCTCGGCGGTGACGACGGTGCGGGACCGGGCGCGCGCCGCCTCGCGCGGACCGGTCCCGACGACCTGTTCCGCGAGGGGAGCGCCGAGGCGTACGCCCGGGGACTGGCCGACGGCCGGGGGTGACGGGCCTCACGAGGTGGGGCGTCCCGTCGCCGAGCGGCGCCGGGTGCTGCACTATGGCCCTGGCGACCGGGTCGACCACCCGGCGGGAAGGAGACGGAGATGACCCACCACGTGACGAGCGTGGCCGGAGACAGGGTCGGGTTCGACCGCGACGGCGAGGGGCCCGCGGTGGTCTTCGTCGCCGGGGCGGGGCCGTACCGGGCGATCGACCCCGTGACCACCGAGACCGCTCAGCGGTGCGCGCGGCAGGGGCTGACCGCGGTGGTGTACGACCGGTTGGGTCGGGGCGACAGCCCGGCGGACGGGGTGCTCGACCTGGAGCGTGAGCTGTCCGCCCTCCACGCCGTCATCGACGCCGCCGGTGCGCCGGTGGTGCTGGTCGGTCACTCCTCGGGCGCCGCGCTCGCGCTGTGCGCCGCGGACGCGGAGATGCCGGTCTGCGGGCTCGTGCTGTGGGAGGCGCCGTTGGCGCGGTCTGCCGACGACACCTACGAGTGGATCACCGAGTTCGAGAAGCGGCTGGACGCCGAGGACTACGTGGGCGCCCTCGAGCAGTACATGAAGGACCTGCCGCGCGAGTGGCTCGAGGGGCTGCGCGCCTCGCCGGACTTCGAGCAGATCGCACGGGCCTCGATCAGCCAGCGCGCCGACGGCCAGGCGCTGGTGCGGGCCACCGACCTCATCGAGGCGGACCTGCTGCGCGAGCTCGCCGTCCCGGTCCTGGCGACCTACGGCACGCGGACCTTCGACGAGATGCCGGTCGCCGCCCAGCGCGTCGCGGACGCCGTCACCCGCGGCCAGGCACGGGAGGTCGCCGGCGCCGACCACACCTGGGACGTCGGGGCGATGGCCGACCAGATCGTGCAGTTCGTCCGCGACGAGACCTGAGTCCTGCCCACGCGGCAGCGCGTGCGCCGACCGGGGTCAGCGCGGCGCGTCGTCGTCGGCGTCGCCCCTGGCGGGGCCCTCCGGATCCTGCGGGGCGGTGGCGGGCCGGTCCGGTGCCGCCACCACGGGGTCCGGGGCGGCCCGGTCCTCCGCCGCGGGTTCGACGTCGTCACCGGAGAGCCAGCGCAGCCAGTCCTGACGGGGATCGCCCTCGAGCAGCAGGGCCCGGACCAGCAGCGTCAGCGGGATCGACAGGATCGCGCCGAGCGGGCCGATGACGAACGTCCAGAACACGACGGACACGAAGCTCAGGGTGAGCGAGAGCGAGACGGCGTCCGAGACGAACTTCGGCTGGACGAACACCTGCAGGACGACGTTGACCACGCAGTAGATCGCCACCACGGCCAGGGCGAGCTGCCACCCGCCCACGACGAAGGCCATGACCATGGGTGGCACGAGGCCCAGGATGAAACCGATGTTCGGCACGAAGTTGGTGACGAACGCCAGGATCGCCCAGATCGCGGCACCCGGGACCCCGAGCAGCGACAGCGCGATCCCGTCCACGACCGCGACGACCGCGCCGAAGGTGGCGTTGACGACGTAGTAGCGGCGCACCCCGCTGCTGAAGCGGGTGGCGCGCTCGATCGCGCCCGCACGCGAGACGCCGAAGTACCGGGGGGCGGTGGCGTACCGGCCGGCGTCGGCCGCCATGAACACCGCGTAGGCGAGCACGAAGAAGAACGCGGTCCCGATGCTCAGCGCCGTCCCGCTCACGCCGCCCGCCAGCGACAGGATGTTCGTCGGCTGCACCCAGGAGGTGACCGCGTCGGCGATCTGGGTGTCCAGCCCGGCGGTGGCGAGCCAGGTCTCGACCTCGGAGACCGCGTCGCGGAGCTGCGGCACGAAGTCGCGCACCAGCGCGGCGAACCGGAAGCCGGACCACACCAGCATCGCCAGGAGCGCGGCGAGGATCAGGTACGCGACGACGATGACGGCGGTGGTGGCCAGCCAGCGCGGCCAGCCCCGCGCCAGCAGCGGGAACCGGACCGGGTGACAGATGATGATGATCACCGCGGCGAGGAACAGGGGGGCGATCACCTCGGCGGCCGCGTGCAGGCCGGCGAGCACCACGACGCCGCAGGCCAGGGCCAGCAGCGTGCGTGACGCCGGGGACGACGCGGGCCCGGGCCCGGCCGACCGGCGGTCGCCGTGCGGGGGAGGCGTGCTGCTGGCCGGGGAGCCGGGCGTGGACGTCACACGGCGACCCTAGCCGCGGGGTGTACGTTCCAGCCCGCCGCCGCGCCGTCCCGCGGTTATGCTGCAGTGAGACGGGGCGACGGCGACAGGGGGCGGTGGACGGTGCGCGGTGACGTGGTGCGGTACGACGCGATCAAGGGCTACGCGTTCGTCGCGTCCGACGAGCTGGACGAGGACGTGTTCCTGCACGTCAACGACCTCGACTTCGACAAGGCGCTGATGGCGGTCGGCACCGTCGTCGACTTCACCCACGAGATGGGCGAGCGCGGCCCGCGGGCGGTGAGCGCCTCGCTGATCTCCTCCCCGGTGGCGGACGCGGTGCATGCCGCGATGGGCGGACCGTCGTCGCGCGACGGTGCCGCGCCGGCGAGTCCCGCCGCCTCGGGCGACCAGCACGACGGGTACGCCGACGTGCTCTCGACCGCCGAGCTGCGGTCCGAGGTCACCGAGACGTTGCTGTCGACGGTCGGCGACCTCACCGGCCGGCAGGTGCTGGCGGTGCGCAGCGCGGTCGAGAAGATGGCGCGACGCCACGGCTGGCTGGACGCCTGACGGACGTCGTCAGATCCACTTCTTCCAGCGGAACACGGCGAACAGGCTCACGCTGACGCCGAGCATGAGCACCAGCGCGACCGGGTAGCCCCAGGCCCAGTGCAGCTCGGGCATGATGTCGAAGTTCATGCCGTACACGGTGCCCACCAGGGTCGGGGCGAACAGGATCGCGGCCCAGCCGGAGATCTTCTTGACCTCCTCACCCTGCTGGATCGACACCTCGGTCAGGTGCGTCATCTCCTCGTTCTGCCGCTGGGCGACGAGGGTGGCGTTCACCGTGAGGATGTCGCGCAGCGCGACGCGGTAGGTCTCCACCGACTCGGCGACCTCCGTGAGGTGGTCGGCGACGTCGCGCAGGTAGGCCTGGAGCTCCTCGTCGACCTGGTACTTCTCGGCCCCCTTGGCCAGGGACAGGCAGACGCTCTGCAGCGGGCGCACCGCGCGCTGGAAGTCGACGAGCTCGCGGGACAGCTCGTAGATGCGCCGCGACACGTGGGCGTCGCCGGAGAAGACCTCGCCCTCGATCTGGTCGATGTCGTAGTCGAGCCCCGAGACGACCGGCGCGTAGTCGTCCACGACGCGGTCCATGATCGCGTACAGCACGGCCTCGGGGCCGCGGGCGAGCATCTGCGGCGTCGACTCGAGCCGGGCGCGCACGGCGGTCAGGTCGGGGGAGTCCCCGTGCCGCACCGAGACCACGAAGTCCGGTCCCACGAACAGGTGCAGCTCGGAGAACTCGACCTCCTCGATCGAGTCCAGGTAGCGCGCGGCGTGCAGGACGACGAAGAGCGTGTCGCCGTACCGCTCGATCTTCGGGCGCTGGTGGGCCTGGATCGCGTCCTCGATCGCCAGCGGGTGCAGGTCGAACTCCCGCGCCAGGGCGGCGAGCTCGTGCTCGTCGGGGCGCTCGAGCCCGATCCAGGCCATGCCGCCCGGCGTGGAGCGCAGCGCGCGGAACGCGTCGGCGAGCCGGGTCACGCTCGCGCTGCGGTGCCCCTCCTCGTCGTAGACGGCGGCGGCCACCATCGCGGAGCGCGGGCGGATCGGCGTCGGCGGAGTCGGGGTCTCCGCGGCGTACGGCGGCGTGCCCGGCGCGCCGGGACGACGCGGGCGCAGGGCACCCAGCATCTGGCGGGTACGGACGGAACGGTTGGAGCTGAAGGCCATGAGGGGACTCCCAGGCGTGCAGGAACGGTGGTCTGCGTGCTGGATCCCGCGACTGACGACGAGTGCGCCGTGCCGACGGCGTGGGGGAGCGGTGGCATCACCCGCCCGATGACGGACGGGTCGTGTCGAGCCGGGTCAGTCGCGGCTCGGACTACTGGGAGGCTCGCTGCGGGTCATGCGCGTACCTCCTTCACGTTCGGGCGGCGCTCGCGCCGCCGACTCCTGGCCGAGGTCAGTCTACTCCGGGCCTGTTCACGGTGCCCGAGCCGGGCGCCGTGGCATCGGTCACGCGTCAGCGCCGCGGGTCGCAAACCGTCATGCCCGCCCGGCTCGTGGTCCGCAGGTTCGGCAGCAGGCGGGCGGCGGTGTCCAGGTCGACCACGTCGTCGAGCAGGTCCTGGGGGCGCAGGGTGCCGTCGGCGACCAGGGCCATCATCGCGGGGTAGTCGGCGGCGGGCATGCCGTGCGAGCCCAGCAGGTCGAGCTCGAGCGCGATGACGCGGTCCATCGGCACCGGGGGATGACCCTCGACGGCGGGCAGCAGCCCGACCTGCACGTGCCGGCCGCGCCGGCGCAGCGCGCCGATCCCCGTCGCGCAGGTCTCCGGGGAGCCGACGGCGTCGAGCGCGACGTGCGTCCCGCCGTCGGACAGCTCGTGGATCGCCGCCACCGTGTCGCCGCCGTCGGCGAGGAGCGTGTGGTCGGCGCCGGCCCGGCGCGCGGCCTCCAGCGCGGCCGGGTCGCGGTCCACGGCGATGACGCGGGCCCCGCGGGCGGCGGCGACCATGACGGCGCTCAGCCCCACGCCGCCGGCCCCGACGACGGTGACCTGCTCGCCGGCACGCACCCGGGCCCGGTGCGTGACCGCGCGGAACGCGGTGGCGAACCGGCAGCCCAGTCCGGCCGCGGTGGTGTCGGTGACGTCGTCGGGCACGGCGACGAGGTTGGTGTCCGCGGCGTGCAGCGCCACCAGCTCGGCCCAGGAACCGTGGTGGGTGAACCCGGGCTGGGTCTGGTCCGGGCACACCTGGGCGTCGCCGGCGCGGCACCAGGCGCAGCGCCCGCAGCCGCACACGAACGGCGTGGTGACCCGGTCCCCGACGCGCCACCGCTGCACCCCCGCGCCGACGGCGGCGACCGTGCCCGCGAGCTCGTGCCCGGGGACGTGCGGGAACGTGGTGATGTCGCCGTCGTGGCCGGCCCACCCGTGCCAGTCGCTCAGGCACAGCCCGGTGGCGTGCACCCGCACGACGACGCCGCCGTCGGGCGCGACGGGGTCGGGCAGCTCGCGCACGGTCACGGGGCCGCCGAAGGCGTCGTAGACGACGGCGCGCACCTCAGGCCTCCTCGGCCATCGGCCGGGGCGACGCGGCGCGGGGCCGGGCTGCGGTTGGCATGTCGCGATGATCGCACGTGGGCGGACGGTCCGGTGGGGCAGTTCTCATGCAGCGCGCGTGCGGTCGCCCATCAGCTCGACGCCCGCTCCATCGAGCTCGTCGAGGAACGCGGCCCGGCCGGCCATCGCCATCACCAGGGCGAGCGTCGTACCGCGGACGACCGGACCGTCCCCGTGCCGGAAGGGAGAGTCGGTGGCGACCAGCTCCAGGCCGCGTGCGACACTGCGGCTGTCCACGGCGGCGTCCTTGGTCACGAAGAACTGCGCCACCTCGACGGCGGACTCGACGGACGGCCCCCCGACCAGGCCCAACGGTCGGCGCACGTCCTCGCCGTGCACGACGACCTCCCCCAGCCAGGCGCCGACGTCGCGGGACGGCGCCACCGTGCTCGCGGTGACGGCCCGGAACCGGGCCAGGGTCTCCGCGGGTGTGCTCCCGCGGTGCTCGGCCAGGCGGCGGGCGTTGTGGCGGTCCGGGTCGAGGCCGGCGCCGACCATGCTGCGCAGCCAGGCCCACCGCCCGAGACTCGCCCCGGCAACCAGGTGGGCGACGACGTCCTCGACGGTCCAGTCGCTGCACAAGGAGCGCGCTCGCCACTGCGCGTCGTCGACCTCGGCGAGGTCGTCGGCCAGCGCCGACCGTTCGGTGTGGACCAGCGCCCAGAGGCGCTCGTGGTGCGTCGTCACCCGCCTATCCCAGCGCATCGGCGGCGAGCGGGCCACTCCGGGGCGGCCGTCAGCGCGCGGCCGCCGCCGGGACCGGGGCCGGACGGGCCGCGACCGCGCCGTGGCCGGCGACGTCGACGCCCGCCTGCACGACGCGGGTGACGCCGTCGGAGACCTCGACCGTCGAGACCGACGCGTTCGGCAGGGCTGCCAGCCGGGACGGCTCCACCGTCCACAGGTAGGCGGCCAGCGTCAGGCCGTGGCCGACGACGAGGACGTGCTTCCCGTCGGCGCGACCGGCGCCGGTCGCGCCGCCGTCCGGCGCCGCGTGGGCCGCGACGATGCGCGCGAACACCGAGCGCACCCGGTCCATGAAGTCACCGCCGGACTCGCCCCCGCCGACACCCGGGTGGGTGCCCGCGAGCATGGCCGGGACGAGCTCCGACCACGGGACCTCGGCGTCGAGGGTGCGCTCCGGGCGCCGCTCGAAGCTGCCGAACGACAGCTCGCGCAACCCCTCCTCGATGCGGAGCCGGTGGCCGGGGTGGTGCTGGAGGATCTCCGCGGCGGTCTGGACGGCGCGGCCCTGCGGGGAGGAGTAGACCGCGTCGAAGGACCGGTCGGCCAGGTGTTGCGCCGTGACGCGGACGCCGGCGCGGCCCGTCCGTGTCAGCGGGGAGTCGCAGGCGCCCTGCAGGTGACGTCGGGCGTTGAGCGTCGTCTGCCCGTGGCGGACGAGCGTGAGCGTGAGGGTCATCGTCGGTGTGACCTTTCGTCGGGTGTCTTCCTCCTCGACGGTAGGGCCGCGGGGTGGACCGCCGGTGGCCGGCCGGTGTACGCGCGCCGGCGGTCCGACGGCGGATGCGTGGCGCCTGTCCCTCAGGGCGTGACGACGATGTTGCCGACCTTGCGGCCGGTGTCGATACGTGCGTGCGCGGCGGCGACGTCGTCGAGCCCGCCGACGGACTCGACGACCGGGGCGAGCTCCCCGTCGGCGAGGAGGCGGAGCAGCTCCGCGACGTCCTTGGGCTTCTCGGGTGCCGGGCCGGAACGGACCCGGCCGAACGAGGTGATCGTCTGGCCGAACGTGCCGGTGACGAGCAGCAGGATGCCGTCCTCGGTGAGCAGGCGTCGTCCGGCCCGGGTGCTCAGCGCCCCGACGACGTCGACCACGACGTCGTAGCGGCCGGTGAGCTCGGTCACGGGTGTGGTCGTGTAGTCGACGACGTGCTGGGCGCCGAGCCGGCGGACCAGGTCGAGGTTCGGCGTGCTCGTGACGCCGGTGACCGTCGCGCCGAGGTGGCGGGCGAGCTGGACGACGCTCGTGCCCACCGCGCCGGAGGCACCGACCACGAGAACCGTCGTGCCGTCGGTGACCGTCGCCCGGCGCGTCAGGTAGTGCAGGGCCGTCGTGCCGCCGAACAGCACGGCCGCGGCGTCCTCGTGGCTGACGCCCCCGGGCTTCGGGACGGCCCGCTCGGCGGGGACGACGACGAGCTCGGCGTGGGTCCCCATCCGGCCCCCGGTCATCCCGGCGACCTCATCGCCGGCGGAGAGGCCGGTCACGTCCGGACCGACCGCCTCCACGACGCCGGAGTAGACGCCGCCGAGGATCGGGCGGCGCGGACGGCGGAGGCCGAGGCCGAGCCGGGCGAGGAGGCGGAAGCCGGCGGGGAACCGCGACCCACGGATGCGGGCGTCGGCGACGGTGACCGCGGCGGCCCGCACGCCGACGAGCACCTCGCCCGGTCCTGGAACCGGATCGGGGACGTCGTCGACGTGGACGACCTCGGGCGGGCCGTACCGCCGGGCGACTGCTGCACGCATGATTCCTCCTGACAGGTGTAAGGCTGGTGGCTCCACTGTAGGCTTACGGGTGTAAGAACGGCAAGGGTTCGAGGAGGATTCGTGGCACGCACGACGCTGAGCAGCGCGAAGATCGTCGAGGCGGCGGTCCAGGTCGCCGACGAGGGCGGGCTGACGGCCGTCAGCATGCGCAACGTCGGACGACGTCTCGGCGTCGAGGCGATGTCGCTCTACCACCACGTCGCGAACAAGGAGGCGTTGCTCGACCAGCTCGCCGACTGGGTGTTCACCCGCATCGCCCTGCCCACCGTGGGCGACCCGTGGCGACCGGCGATGGCGGCCCGGGCCGAGTCGGCGCGGACGGTCCTGGCGGCGCACCCCTGGGCCCTCGGCCTCGTCGAGTCGCGGCGCACTCCCGGCCCCGCTCTGCTGCACCATCACGACACCGTGCTCGGGTGCCTGCGTGCCGGCGGCTTCTCCGTCGTGCTCGCGAGCCAGGCCTTCGCGGCCATCGACGCCTACGTCTACGGGTTCGTCCTCACCGAGCAGAGCCTCCCGTTCGAGGCCGGTGAGGACGCCGGGGAGTTCGTGGCGGCCGTCGACCTGCCGCTGGCGGAGTACCCGCACCTGGCCGAGATGGTCGGCGAGCTCGTGGTCGGCGGCGACTACCGCTTCGCCGACCAGTTCGACGACGGGCTCGCACTCGTCCTGGACGGCCTCGAGCGGCGGCTGGCCGGCGCCTGACCCTGAACGAAGCCGTCCGCCGCCGGGGGTTCCGCACGGCGGTTCGCGAGGTTACGGTTCCCGGGTCGGGCACGTCGACGAGGGGCCAGGGGCATGGACGATCTGATCGGACCGCGCTACTACGACCTGGACGGCATGCCCATCTCCCAGGCGCGCTGGGCCGTCATGTGGCACACGGCCGAGCGGCTCGTGGCGCAGACGCTGGTGGGCGCCGACTACGTCGTCGAGGTCCGCTGGGTCGGTGTCGATCGGGAGGAGGTCCGGCACGAGCGCCCGCTGATCTACCGGGTGACCGTGCACCCGCTGGGGTACGTGCTGCCCGCGGGCGCCGACGACGACAGCCCGGTCTCGCTGCTGCTCACCGACGAGACGACGCACGAGGAGTCCTACCCCGACCGGGCGACGGCGATCGTCGGCCACGACCTGCTCGTCGACTCCGTCCGGCGTGGCCTCGCCGCGGCGTCGTTCGGGACCAGCGGGTGCGTCCCGTTGCGCGACCTGATCGCCGAGCCGCCCCTGGCGGCCTGATCCCCGCGAGTCAGGACGTCCGGCCGCGAGTCAGGACGATCGGCGGCGAGTCAGCGCACCCGCACCGACAGGCAGGTCACGCACCCCTCGAGCTTCTCGAACTCCGTCACCGGTGTGGTGACGACGTCCAGGCCACGGTCCCGGAGCAGGTTCGCGGTGCGCGGCGCGCTCGCGGACAGCAGCACCGTGCGGTCGTCGAGGACGACGACGGCGTTCCCCTCGGGCTCGGGGACCGGCACGAAGCGATCGAACAGGTCGGGAGCCTCGACCAGCGGCTCGTGGCCGATGACGGTGCCGTCCGGCAGCGCGGTCACTGCGCTCTTGAGGTGCAGCACGCGGGTCACCGGGACGGTCACGACCCGCCAGCCGCGAGGCTCGAGGAGCGTGCGGAGCTGCTCCACGCCGTCGTCGTCGGTGCGGCTGCTGCGTCCGACGTAGACCGTGCGCCCGACCTTGAGGACGTCGCCGCCCTCGAGGGTGGCGGGTGCCTCGATCGCGGCGACGTCTAGGCCGAGCGACTCGACGACAGGACGCATGCTCGCGACTTCACCCCGGCGCGACGCGGCCCCGGGGCGGGTCAGGACGGCGAGGTCGTCGAACACCACGACGGCGTCCTCGACGAAGACCCCGTCCGGGTGCTCGTCGGCCGCCGGGAGCTCGTGGACCTGCCAGCCGCGGGTCCGGAACCCCTCGACGTACTCCTGCCACTGCCGCTGGGAGAGCTCGGCGTCGACCGGGACGCGGTCGAGGTGGGTCAGCTCGCCCTCGGCGAGGCGGGGTGACGGCGAGCGGACGAGCAGGGTGCCGGGCATGAGGCGACCGTAGCGTGCCGCCGCCTGGCCGCAGACGCCACGGGCGGCGTGGCGCCGCACGGGTGCACGTCGTCGAGCTTGCGTGCTGACGTTCTGCCATCTGCAGCGTAGAGGGGCTGCTATCTGTAGCGTAGAAAGCCTGCTATATGTACAGTAGCCTGGTGGAAGCCTACCGGCGCAGAGTTCTCGATGCTGTTCTCGACGACCTCCAGCCGAACCTGCGCGCCGTCGTCATCCAGGGCGCCAAGGGCGTCGGCAAGACGGCGACCGCGGCGCGCCGTGCTCGGAGCGTCATCCGTCTCGACCGCGAGGTGGAACGGATCGCGTTCGCCGCCGAACCCGAGGTGATCAGGGAGATGCCGGGACCGGTTCTCCTGGACGAGTGGCAGCGTTGGCCCGAGTCCTGGGACGTCGCACGGCGTGCAGTGGACGACGGCGTCGCCCGCGGTCACCTGATCCTCGCCGGCAGCTCCGCCCCTCGGGGCGCCACGGTCCACTCCGGGGCCGGCCGCATCGTCCCCTTCCGGTTGCGGCCCATGAGCCTGTCCGAGCGCGGTGTCGATGATCCGACCGTCAGCCTCGCGGACCTCCTCGCCGGCGAGGCGACCGTGCGCGGTGCAACCTCGCTCTCGCTCTCCGACTACGCGGAACAGATCGTGGCCACCGGCTTCCCCGGCATCTACGCCGAACCGGCACGTACCCGGCCGGCACTCGTCGACGCCTATCTGGAGAACCTCGTTCAGCGCGAGTTCCCCGAGCAGGGTTACCCCGTGCGCAAGCCCGAGGTGCTCGGTGCCTGGATGGCGGCCTACGCTGCGGCGACGTCGACAACGACCGGGTACGGCCGGATCCTCGACGCGGCCACGCCCGGTCAGGGGGACAAGCCGGCGCGGACCACCACCATGACCTACCGCGACGCCTTGAGCGGCCTGTGGGTGCTGGACCCACTTCCGGCGTGGCTCCCGACCCGCAACGAGTTCGACCGCCTCGCCAGCACGCCGAAGCATCAGTTGGCCGACCCCGGACTCGCGGCCCGTCTGCTGCGTGCCACAGGTCCATCCCTCGTGCGAGGTCGTCACGATCATCTCCTCGGGCCGCTGTTCGAACACCTCGTCGCCCTGTGTGTGCAGGTGTACGCCCAGCCGAGCGGGGCGACCGTGTCGCACCTACGCACCCGGAACGGTGACCACGAGGTCGACCTCGTC
Source organism: Isoptericola sp. b515 (assembly GCF_030588125.1). Lineage (NCBI taxonomy): Bacteria > Bacillati > Actinomycetota > Actinomycetes > Micrococcales > Promicromonosporaceae > Isoptericola > Isoptericola sp. b515. The sequence continues at coordinate 488,151 of NZ_JAUQYR010000002.1, forward strand.
GTGGAAGGACCGGACGGAGGCGTGGTGGCGATCGAGGTCATGGTCACCCCGACGCCGACCGACGGGGACCTCAAGCATCTGCGTTGGCTGCGGGGCAAGCTGGGCGACGACCTTGCCGACGCGGTGGTGGTGACGACCGGGCCGCGCGCCTACAGGCGGCAGGACGGGATCGCCGTCGTGCCGGCAGCGTTGCTCGGGCCGTAGGCCGCGGCGGGTCGATCGACGACCGGTGCTGGCCACCCAGCGTCCCGTCCGCCAGGATTCTGGTCGTGACCCGCACGTCCTGGTGACGGAGCGAGACCTCTCCGTCCGACCCCATCCGAAGGAGCATCAACGACCATGGCGACACGCCTGGCCAGTGGCCAGTCCCTGCTCGACCGACTCCCCGGGCGGGAGGCGCTGCTCGAGCAGGACGTCCGGTTCCGTCCGCGGTGGTGGACGACGCGCGTGCCGGCGTCGGGGTGGCTCGACGACCTGCCCGAGGACCCGCCCGGAGGGGATTACCGCCGGATCTCGCGCGGCCGGGTGCTCGACGCCGCCGACGGTTCCGACGACTGGGAGGCGCGGACGCTGCTCGCAGCCGGCGTGTGGAGCGCGGGGGACAGGGCCCTCGTAGCGAGCCGCGGCGCGCGAGCCCTCGGCGGGACGGAGCCGTCCGAGCTGCTGTCACGGCTGCGCCTGGCCGCCAAGCACCTCGGCACCGGGCGGGGCGCCGTCGATGCCTACCGCTCGATGCTGCGTGGCGGGTCCGCGCACGTGAAGCACCTCGGCCCCACGCTGATCAGCACGTACCTCTACGCCGCGGACTTCGGCAACCGGGGTGGGGTCCGGGGCGGTGACGCGCTGGTTCTGGACCGTTTCGTCGTCCGGGCGCTCAACGACCACCACGGCTGGTCGGTGCCCGAGGACGGTCCGTGGTCCGCCGACCTGTACGCCCGGTGGCTCGACGTCGCCACGGAACAGGCGTGGCTGGCAGCGATCGAGCTCGGCCGCACCGTGCGGGGCGACGAGATGGAGTTCGCGTACGCAGCGCACGGCAAGTCGCTGGGGTAGTCAGACGCCAACCGGGTGAAACCGGACGCATGCTCTGGTCACCCCGCCGTCGTTGTCGGCATGTCGAGCTCGACGCCCTCGCCGAAGGAGCCCAGCGTCAGTGGGTCCGTGCCGTGAGCGCGGGCAGCAGGCGGGCCTTCGGCTGTCCAACGTGGCCCTCGACGTCGTCGATTTCGTCGAGCGTGGCCGCGAACGCCGCCGGCGCACCCTGCGGCATGTCACCAACACGACCAAGGACTGTGCCCATCGCGCGTCGTTGACGAGTCGGAGCGGCGCTCCGAGCTGGGGGAGGGACCGGGCGTCGAGCAGGGTCGGTTCCACCTGGTCGCCGTACGGCGACATGACAGCCATGTCGCCGTACGGCGACATCCGCCTGCTCACCGTTGCGGCGACCCAGGTCACGGCGCAACGCGTCGTGAGCATGTACCGTGGCCCACGGTCGGATCGCCTCGGCGCTCCGACCGTGAACCAAACCAGGCTTGTGTATCTACCAGGTGCTCCTCGCGCCCACGGCGGCACGACGATCGTGCGGCGACGCCGCGCTGGAGGAGACCGAGAGCATGACCCTGTCCGAGACGCTGGCCCGGACGACGAACGCCCCGGCCACGGACCGCCCCGCCGACGAATCCGGTCCCACCCTGGTCCAAGCCATGGGCCGCACCTACTTCCCGCTCGCGTTCGTCGCGCGGCTCCCCTTCGCGATGATGGTTGTCGGGGTCCTGACGATCGTGGTCGCCGGACGTGACTCCCTGACCCTGGGCGGCCTGACGTCAGGTGTCGTCGGCATCGGTGGCGCGGCGATCGGCCCGCTGATCGGCGCCTGGGCGGACCGCGCCGGGCAGCGCACCGTGCTGCTCGTCACCGCCGCCGTGAACAGCCTCCTGCTCGTCGCCCTGACCGCTGCGGTGTACGCCGCGGTGCCGGACGTCGTCGTCCTGGCGATCGCGTTCGCCATCGGCGCCTCCGCACCGCAGGTGCCCCCGATGTCGCGCAGCCGCCTCGTCGGGGTCATTCACTCCCGCCTTCCTGCGGCCGTCCGCGCTCGCACGGTGAGCCGCACGATGTCGTACGAGTCCGCCGCGGACGAGATCGTCTTCGTCATCGGGCCGTTCGTCGTCGGCCTGCTGGCCGCGGCGTTCGGTCCCGCCGCGCCGATGCTCGCCGCCGCGGCGCTGACCGCGCTGGCCGTCGGCGCGTTCGCGCTGCACGCCTCGGCCCGCACGACGGCGGCCCAGGACGCGGGCACGACGGCTCACGCTGCGAAGTCCGCCGAGCAGGCCCCGGCCTCCGAGCTGTGGCAGGCGCGCGTCCTGGTGCTGGTCGCCGGGTTCGTCGGCATCGGGCTGTTCTTCGGCGCCACGCTGACGGCGATGTCCGCCGTCACCGGGGACGCCGGCCACTCCGAGCGGGCGGGTCTGCTGTACGGGTTCATGGGCATCGGCTCCGTGGTCTCGGCCCTGGCGGTCTCTGCGCTGCCCGCTCGGTTCAGCCTGCGGGCACGCTGGCTGACGGCAGCCGTCGTGCAGCTCGTGGGTGCCGTCGTCGTCGCGACCGCGGCCTCGACCGGCGTGCTGATCGCCGGGCTCGTGATCGCCGGTCTCGGCATCGGCCCGAGCCTGGTGACGATCTACTCCCTGGGCTCGCACCGCAGCCCGATCGGGCGTGGCACGACGCTGATGACGATGCTCGGATCGGCCATCATCCTCGGGCAGTCGGCCGCCTCGGCGGGCACCGGTGCCCTCGCCGACACCGTCGGGACGACCGCCGCCCTGGCGATGCCGGCCGTGGCCGCCGGCGTCGTCCTCGCGGCCGCCGCTGGGAACTGGCGGCAGGCCGACCGATAGACTCGGCTGAATGCCTCCTGCCGACCGCTGGGATCAGACTCTCGCCGACGATGGCGCGGTGCAGTTCAGCGCGTCGCGACGGTGGCTGTTCTTCCCGCTCGGTGTCGCGGTCGTCCTCGTCGGCCTCGGGGTGCAGCTCTGGAGCGATCCGGGGGCGTCTCGCCTGATCGCCGGTCTCGTCGTCGGGGTCCCCGCGGTCGGTGTCGTCGCCCTCCTCTGGCGTATCGCACGACCGTTCCGCCTCGTCGTCACCCCGGACGTCGTCCGGTACCGCCGCCTGGAGGTGCCGTGGAGCGACGTCGTCGCGGTGCACGACCGGACCACCGGGGCGAACCGGTTCCTGCTCCTGCAGTGCACCGAGGACTCTGCCGCGCGGCTCGGGTCCCATCCCGGCCTGACGCGCCGGCTTCTGCGGCACGACGACGAGACGCGCGGCCGAGCGTGCGTCGAGATTCCGGGGCCGTTCGACCACCACGAGGAGCTGGTGGCCTGGCTCGAGGCCGTGCGCGCACGGAACGCAGGGGGCGACGTCGAGGCTCCCGTCGACGACCCGGAGAACGCCGAGCCTCCGCACTGAGTGGTGACGCACGGGCGATCGACGCCCGTCGAGGCTGCCTGCTGCTCGATGGGTGACTCACGGGATAGCGTCGTCGGCATGGATGATGTCGTGCAGGTCGTGACCACGATCGACTCCGAGGACACCGCGAACAAGCTGGTTCGCGACGCCGTCGCGCGCCGTCTGGCCGCCTGTGGGCAGGTGGACGGCCCCGTCACCAGCGCCTACTGGTGGGACGGCAGCGTCGAGACCGCCACCGAGTGGCGGGCGACCTTCCGAACGACGGCGGATCGTGCCGGCGAGCTGCAGACATGGCTGATCGAGCAGCACCCGTACGAGGTGCCCGAGGTGCTCGTGAGCCCGGTGACCGACGGGAACCCCGACTACCTGGCCTGGGTGCGTTCCGAGGTGGGCTGACCCGCCTGAGGGGCGAAACGCCGCTTCAGCCCGTGAGCCGCACCTCCGCGTCATGCACCTCGATCGGGTCGGTGCTGTCCGTGGTGGTGAGCTCGCCGTCGATGTCGGTCCAGGTCGGTGTTCCGGTGATGCGGAACTGCCCGTGCCAGGTGGTGGTGAGGCTCGCGGTGAACGTGCCGGGTTCGGGGTAGGGCAGGTTGATGGCGTCGGCGCTGTCCCAGCGGCCGCCCGGATGGTCCGTCGTGATCGGCGTGGTGTCGTCGCCGGCGTCCCAGGTGAACTCGGCAGGATAGGCCCGGATCTGGACGGGGACGCCGAGGAGCGCGGTGTCCATGACCTGGTCCGTGTCGTCGGTGCGCGGATGGATCCCGAAGTTGACGATCGCCCAGTCGCGCTCGATCTCCAGATGAATCTGTGCGGGTTCGACGGGCATGTTCTGGAAGGCGCGCTCAGCCTCGGCCTCGAGGTCGGCCGCCGTGACGCAGGTCCCCTCGCTGATCAGCCGGGGCGCGGACTCCGCGCCATTGGCGGCGAGAGTGACCGCGAAGAGGCCTGCCAGGGCGAAGGCGTCGTCCGGGCAGTCGATGCCGGTGGCTATCGTCTCGGTGCCCTCGTCGCAGACGGTGCGGAGCACGCTGTTCTCCAGGTCGCTCAGCAGGCAGTAGTGCACCGTGGCGCGGAAGTAGCGGGTGTCGGAGGCGAAGTCGCCGCCGGTGCCGTTGAGGAGGGCGTCCTGCTGCTCAAGCGTGGCACCGACAGTGACCGAAGGATCCTGTCCATCTTGAACGCCAGTCTGGTAATCGGGAGGTTCAGCAGCGACTGCGCCGGATGAACACAAGAGAACCATCGCGAGCGCACCTGCAACGGAAGCTCTGGGAGTCACGGCGCATCGTTCGGGATCGGGGCAATCTCGACGAGAACCCAGGTGCCGTCACGTAGCGCGATTTCGGCTCGACGTTCTGCTGTCGTTGCTGCGGAGTCCATGAGTACCTCGCCAGAAGGTGCCGCAATGCTTGTTGCATGCTCGCGAACGGTGATGTTCATGGGCCAGATGCCGGTGATCACGTCGCGTGCAAACACCTTGTCTACCCTGACTTCGTAGCCGCCACCTTCGAACAGGTCACCCCTCTCAGCGATCAACTGCGCTTGATCGAGACGCGATTCGCAGTAGTCGCAGGACCTGTGCGAGTGCCGTTCCCACGCGGTGGTGTCGCCAGAGACCATCATCGGCTGTTCGAGTCCGAGGATGTACTCGACCGCCGCCGCAGCGCCCTCGGCGTTCTTCTTGTCCATCGCCGCCGGGCGCTCGGGCTTCGTCGGGCCGGTGGGGGAGGGCGACGGGGACGGGGTCGGCTCCTCCGATGGCGCCGTCGTCACAGGGGCAGAGGAAGGCTCGCTCGCCTGCGCTTCCGGCTTCGGATCACCCCCGGTGCATCCGGCCAGGAGCCCCAGGACGACCAGGGCCGGGACGAGTCGTCGAAGCGATGAGTGGTGCCGGGGTGTGCGCGCCATTGCGTCTCCAGGGCATCAGTGGCAGGACGTCACCAGACCCTAGCGAGCCGGACACATCGGGCGAAACCTCCCGCCCACCCTGTGGACGGAGCTGCCGACCTCAGGCGAGCTGCGCGGTGAGGACGATGTCCTCGCCGACGTCGAGCTGCACGTCCGCCAGCTCCACGCCGGGCGGCAGGGACGCGCCCAGGTCGACCTTGCGGCCCGCGGCGGCCTCGAGCCGGCCCTTGATGGCCCCGAGCATGGCTCCGACGATCGGGTTGCCGCTGGACAGCTCGACGTCACCGACCGTGAGCACCATGGCGTCGTCGACGGACGCCGAGGCGGTCGCGGTCACGGTCGCCGACAGGAACGACTTCTTGATCCCGGCCTCGATGCGCAGCGACGCCGCGCGCGGTCCGGCCTGCTCGACCTGCAGGTCGAAGTCGTTGAGCGCGATGCCGTTGCCGGACAGCGCCACCGCCAGCAGTCCCTGCACGGTGCCGGCCAGCCCCTCGTGGGACACGGCCAGCCGGGCGTTCCCGGAGACGGGGGAGTCGTCGGACGGCTCGACGAGCTCGGCGCCGACCATCTCGTCGGCCGTGGTCACCCAGGAGAAGCGGAGCCCGGTGATCTCGGCGGTCAGGTCGACAGGCAGGTCGACGGCAGCCATCGGGTGCGCGTCGATCCGCAGCCGGCGCAGCACCGCGTCCTCACGTCCGGTGATCTCCGGCCGCCACGGCGCCGGGGTCTCCTGCGCACCGGTCGGCATGCCCATCACCACGCCCGTGAGGTCCACGTCCAGCGAGGAGATGTCGCCGCCGTCGAGCACGGGCAGGACCTTGGCGTCGTCCAGGTTCTGGACCTGGTCGCCGGCCAGGGCGACGAGCGCGGCGCGCAACCGCGCGGCCAGATCCTCGTCCGTGGCGGGGCGCGGGGCGGTACCGAGGGGGAGCAGTGCGTCCATGCGGTCGAGCCTAACCGCCGTCCCCGATCGTCGGCGCCACGGGTGGCGACGCCCCGGCTCGCCGTCGGGCGCGGACCAGCCGCCATCCCGCGATCGCGAGAAGGACCACCAGCGGGACGACCAGCAGGGGGAGCAGGATCGCCGTCAGCGACAGGCCGACCGACGCGCCGTCCTCGGCCGAGGACAGCACGGGCGCCGCGAGACCACCCGTGGCCGCGTTGGCGCCCGCCCGCACCCCGGCCTTGGTGAGGTGCACGATCAGTGCCAGGACGATGCCCAGCACCACCGGTACCCAGTCGCCGGACTCCACGAAGGCACCCGGGTCCTCGACCCGCGTGGTCGACGACGTCGCCCCGGCGCCGAACGCGATCCCCCCGGCGCCGGGGCGCACGACGGTCTGCACGAGGTCGTTGACGGAGTCCAGCACGGGCACCTTGTCGCCGACCGCCTCGAGAACGAGCAGCACCCCGAGGACCACCAGCACCCAGCCGTTCTCCAGCCAGGACCAGGAGGCGGGGAGCGTCAGCAGGTCGCTGTACCGGGCGAGCAGTCCCAGCGCCAGCAGCGGGATCCAGGCGTTGAGCCCGGCGGCGAGCGCGAGCCCCGTCCCGGTGGCCAGCTCCAGCATCAGCGGGGCACGAGCGGGTTGTGCCCCGCCGTCACCCGCTCCTCCGTACGGACCGGCCCCGGCGCGGTGCCATCGCCCCAGGGGTCGCCGCCGAAAGACTCCCGGCCGTGCGGCGTCAGCCAGCCGGACAGGTCCGGTCCGACGGGGACGATCTGCGTGGGATTGATGTCGGTGTGCACCACGTAGTAGTGCTGCTTGATCTGCTCGAAGTCGACCGTGTCGCCGAACCCGGGCAGCTGGAACAGGTCGCGGGCGTACGCCCACAGCACCGGCATCTCGGTGAGCTTGTTCCGGTTGCACTTGAAGTGCCCGTGGTAGACGGCGTCGAACCGCACCAGCGTGGTGAACAGCCGCACGTCGGCCTCGGTGACCGCCTCGCCCATGAGGAACCGCCGGGTGCTGAGCCGGTCCTCCAGCCAGTCCAGCGCGGTGAACAGCCGCTCGTACGCGCTCTCGTACGCCTCCTGCGACCCGGCGAACCCGCACCGGTAGACGCCGTTGTTCACCTCGGTGAACACCCGCCGCATCACCGACTCCATCTCGGCGCGCTCGTCGGCGTCGGCCGGCCACAGCGTCGGGGCGCCGTCGCGGTGGTGCTCGGTCCACTCGGTCGACAGGTCGTGGGTGATCTGCCCGAAGTCGTTCGTGACGACGGCCCCGTCCCGGGTGTCCACGATCGCGGGCACGGTGATGCCGCGCGGGTACTCCGGGTCGCGGGCGAAGAAGGCCTCCTGCAGCCGCTCGATGCCGAGCACCGGGTCCCGGCCGCCGGGGTCGAGGTCGAAGGTCCAGCTGCGCTCGTCGTGGGTCGGGCCGGGCATGCCGATGCTGAGCACGTCCTCCAGGCCGAGCAGACGCCGCACGATGATCGAGCGGTTCGCCCACGGGCAGGCACGGGCCGCCACGAGCCGGTACCGGCCGGGCTCGACGGGGTAGCCGTCGGCGCCGTCGCGGGTGATCCGGGTCGAGAGGTAGTTCTGGTCGCGCACGTACTCCTGGCCGGGGACCGTGTAGGTCCCGCCCTGGGCGTGCTCGGGACGCTGGGTGGTCTGCTGCTCGCTCACTTCGCCGCCTTTGCTGCTGCCTTCTGGGCCTTCTTGAACTCCCGGACCTCCTGCAGGGACTCGGCGCTGGTCACGTCCGCGATGGAGCGGCGCGACCCCTCGTCGCCGTAGTGCCCGGCGGCCTCGCGCCAGCCCTCGGGCTCCACGCCGCGCTGCTTGCCGAGCAGCGCCAGGAAGATCTGCGCCTTCTGCGTGCCGAACCCGGGCAGGGCGTTCAGCCGCTGGAGCACCTCGGCCCCCGTGGGTGCCCCGCCCGAGGCGCCCGGTGCGGTCCAGATCCGGGTCACGTCGCCGTCGTAGTCGTCGACGACGGCGCGCGCCACGGCCTGCACCCGCCCGGCCATGGAGCGGCCGTAGCGGTGGATCGCCGGGGGAGTGGTCGCCATCTCGATGAACGCGTCGGGGTCGGCGTCGGCGATCGCGGCCGGGTCGAGCGTCCCGAACCGGTCGGCGATCTTGCGGGGGCCCGCGAACGCGTGCTCCATCGGGTACTGCTGGTCCAGCAGCATCCCGATCAGCAGGGCGAACGGGTCCTCGCTCAGCAGGCGGTCCGACGCGTCGTCGCCGGTCATCCAGAGCTGTGCGGTCATGGACCCCATCCTGCCCGATACCCTCGGCGGATGGCTCGACACCCTCACGTCCTGGCCGGCTCCCTCGCCGCCGCGCTCACCGTCACCGGCACCCTGCACTTCGTGAACCCCCGCGTGTTCGAAGGGCTCATCCCGAAGGCCCTCGGTTCGCCGCGCGCCTGGGTCTACGGCAGCGGCGCGGCCGAGCTCGCCTGTGCCGCCGCGGTCGCCGTCCCGGCCACCCGCCGCGTCGGTGGCCTCGCGACGGCGGCGCTGTTCGTGGGCGTGTTCCCCGGCAACGTGAAGATGGCCCTGGACTCCCACCCGGGCGCCCGGCACTGGTCCCGCAAGCCGTCGGTGGCCTGGGGCCGGCTGCCGCTGCAGGTGCCGCTGGTGGCCTGGGCGTGGCGGGTCGCCCGCAGCGCCGACCGCGACTGAGCGGGCTCAGACCTCGTCGAAGGTGAGCACCGGCCGCCCGGTGCGCGGGTGCCGCAGCACCGTGGTGCGCACCCCGTAGGTCGGGTCGATCACCTCGGGCACCAGCACCTCCTCGACCGGCCCCGCCGCGACGACCCGACCGGCCGGCTCCGGGGCGAGCACGACGACGTGGTCACACGTCGCGGCGGCCAGCGACAGGTCGTGCAGCGCCGCCAGCACCGTGACGCCGTCGGCCGCGAGCTCGCCGACCAGCCGCATCGTGGCGAGCTGGGCCGCGACGTCGAGATGGTTCGTCGGCTCGTCCAGGAGCAGCACCCGGGGCTGCTGGGCGAGCGCCCGGGCCATGTGCACGCGCTGACGCTCGCCGCCGGACAGCGTCGACACCTCCCGCGCGGCCAGGTCCCCGGCTCCGGCCCGCTCCAGGGCGGCGTGCGCGATCGCGTGGTCGTCCTCGGTGGGCCCGGCCAGCACCGATCGGTGCGGCGTGCGGCCGAGCAGGACGGCGTCGAACACGGTCACCGGCAGCTCGGAGGCGGCGTCCTGCTCGACGAACGCCAGGGTCCGAGCCCGACGGCGGCGCGCCATCGCCAGCAGGTCCTGCGACGCCTCCGCATCGCCCGGAGCGCCGCGCCGGGAGACCAGGGACACCAGCCCGCCGTCGGGCCGCTCGACCCCGGCGACGAGGCGCAGCAGGCTGGACTTGCCGGTCCCGTTCGGCCCGACGAGGCCGGTCAGCGCTCCGGGGGGAGCGGTGACGTCGACGTCGTCGAGGATGAGCCGGTCGCCGACGGACCAGCGCACGCGCTCGGCCGTCAGGCCGGCGCCGTGCCCCGTCCCGACGGCGAGCGTCTCCGCCGTCGGCTGTTCGGTCGGGGGAGATCCGGAGATCTGCGTCATGCCCGGGCCTTCCCCTTCCAGAGCAGCACCGCGAACACGGGTGCGCCGATCGCGGCGGTGACGATGCCGACCGGCAGCTCGCGCGGGGCGAAGACGGTGCGGGCCAGGGTGTCGGCCCACATCAGGAACGTCGCCCCGCACAGCATCGACAGCGGCAGCAGGGCGCGGTGCCGGGCGCCGGTGATCGTGCGCACCGCGTGCGGCAGGATCAGGCCGACGAACCCGATCGCCCCGGACTGGGACACCAGCGCGCCGGTCAGCAGGGCGACGCCGATCAGCAGCACCCAGCGCACCGCGGCGACGGGGACGCCGAGCGTCGCGGCGGCGGTGTCGCCGAAGGTGAACGCGTCGAGCACCGATCCGGTCGAGGCGAGCAGGGTGCCGAGCACGAGCACGGCGCCGCCGGTGATGAGCACCGAGGGCCACTGCGCCCCGGCCACCGACCCGAGCATCCAGGACAGGATCTCGCGGTACTGGTCGCCCTGGGCGGACCAGAAGATGACGAAGCTGGTCGCCGCGGCCGCGAGCTGGGACACCGCGAGCCCGGCCAGCACGGTACGTCCGGGGGACAGGCCCCCGGCGCCGCGCCCGGCCGCCGTGGCCAGCGCCAGCGTCGCCACCAGGGCGGCGGCCGCCCCGACGAACGCCGCGACCGGCAGCACCGCCAGCCAGCCGAGCACCAGCACGCTGACGGCGCCCAGCGACGCCCCCGAGCTGAGCCCGAGCAGGTAGGGGTCGGCGAGCGGGTTGCGGGTCAGCGACTGCATCACCACGCCGCACACCGCCAGACCCGCGCCGACGGCCGCGGCGGTCAGCACCCGGGGCAGCCGCAGCTGCCACACGATGCCGTCGTCGAGCCGGTCGGGGGCGGCCAGCCCGAGCAGATCGCCCAGCCCGAGCCGCGTCGCCACGACCTGCCCGACGTCCGACGGCGTCAGCCCGGCCGGGCCGATCGCCACCGTGACGACGACGCTGGCCAGCAGCGCCGCCGTCGTCACGCCGAGCCACGCCAGCAGCCGGCCCCGCGACAGCGTCGCGGGGACCGGAGCGCGCGTGGCCGTCTCACTCATCGAGGTCGAGCTCCGCGAGCTGGTCGGCGAGGTCGGCGGCGGCGTCGGCGTTGCGCACGCCCGCCTCCGTCGCGGGGAACGGCACGACAAGGTAGCGCTCCTCGCGCACGGCCGACAGCTCGGCGGTGGCCGGGTTCTCCTCGAGCCGGGCGATCTTGTCCTCGGCCGAGTTCCAGGTGGCGTCCACCAGCACGACGACGTCCGGGTCGGCGTCGACGATCTCCTCCCACGACAGCGAGGTCCAGGTGTCCTCGACGTCACCGGCGACGTTGTCCAGCCCAACGGCGTCCAGGATCATCTGCGGCGCGCCGATGCCGGCCCCGACGTAGGGGATGTCGCTGCCGGAGGAGTACCACAGGGCGCTCAGGCCGCGGTCGTCGGGGGTGACGCCGTCGAGCACCGCCTGCTGCTCCGCGACCAGCTCGTCCGCGGCGCCGTTCACGTCGAAGATCCGGCCGACCTCGGTGATCTCGGCGAACACCTCGTCGAAGGTCAGCGGGTTCGGCATGTAGGCCGGGTCCTTGCAGGCCGCCGGGGCGACGTAGCTGTTCACCCCGAGCGAGGACAGGGTCTCGCGGTCCCCGGCGCCGTCGGCGGCCACGTTGGACTCCCACCCGGCGTAGACCAGGTCGGGCTCGAGCTCGAGCACGGCCTCGGTGCCCGGCACCTCGTCGCTGAACGGCTCGGCGACAGCAGTGCCCTCGACGTCGTCGGCCAGCCACTCGGGCACGGGGCCGTCGAGGAAAGCCGACCCGACGACGCGGTCGCCCAGGCCGAGCGCCAGCAGCGTCTCGGCGGTGGAGGACTTGATGGTGACGACGCGTTGCGGGGCGGCCTCGAAGGTCACCTCGGTGCCGCAGTTGTCGAGGGTCAGCGGGTACTCGGTGGTGGCCGCGGTGCCGGCCGCGGCGGACTCCGCGGTCGACGGGGCGGCGTCGTCGGCCGGCACGGTCTCCGCCGAGCAGGCGGCGAGGGAGGCGACGGCGGTGGTCGCGAGGACGAGGGCAGCGATGCGCGCTCGGGGCACGGGTGGGCCTCCCGGAAGGCAGGTGGTATGGGTGGCGGGTGCGGCATCTCGCACCGACCGGACCTGCGGCCCAAAGAAGGGGCCGCACCGACGGGCGAGTCTCCGGTGCCCGTGGTCCGCGAGGACTCCCACCCTAGTACCCGCGCATTACGGGCTGATGACGGTCCGCCTCCGACGGCGGAACGGGCGCGGCGAAGGGCGCTCGCGGTGGCAGGGTGGACCGTATGAGGTTCCGAGCACGGGATGGGTGGGCCGCGCTGGCCGGCGTCGTGGCCGCCGGCGCGGGCCTGGCGCTGTCCGAGCTGGTCGCCGCCTGGGTCGACCCGGCCTCCTCGCCGGTGCTGGCCCTGGGCGGTGTCGTCGTCGACAACGTCCCGCCGTGGCTCAAGGACTTCGCCGTCGAGTGGTTCGGCACCGCCGACAAGCTCGTCCTGCTGTCCACGATGGGGGTCGTGCTCGCCGCCGGTGCGGTCCTGGCGGGGTTGCTGGAGCTGCGCCGCCCGCCGGCGGGACGGGTCCTCATGGGCGCCGTCGGCCTGCTCCTCGCGATCATCGCGGTGACCCGGCCCGGGGCCACACCGCTGTGGGCGCTCCCGGCGGTCCTCGGTGTCGGGAGCGGCGTCCTGCTGCTGCGGCTGCTCGTCGCCCGGGTGCCCGCGCGGGCCGCCGTGGTGCCGGTGGGTGCCGGCGCCGGGTCGGGCGGCGCGACCGACGTCCCGGCGGGCGAGCCGCCTGCCGCCGCGTTGTCGGACGACGGCGCCTCACGCCGCACCTTCCTCATCTGGACGGGGGCGACGGCCGTCGGCGGTGTCCTCGCCCTGGCGGCCTCACGTGCCCTGGCCGCCGGCAGCCGGGCGGTCGAGGTGGTCCGCGAGGCCATCCGCCTGCCGTCCGCGGCCACCCCCGCGCCCGCGGTGCCGGCCGGCGCCGACCTCGGTGTGCCCGGCACCGAGCCCTACGTCACGCCCAACGCCGACTTCTACCGCATCGACACCGCGCTGCGGGTGCCGAAGGTCGACCCCGCCACCTGGTCGCTGCGGGTCACCGGTCTGGTCGACGAGCCGTTCGAGATCACCTGGGACGAGCTGCTCGAGCTGCCGATGACCGAGCACCACGTGACCCTGTGCTGCGTCTCGAACGAGGTCGGCGGCGACCTCGTCGACAACGCCCTGTGGCTCGGCCACCCGATCCGCGAGCTGCTGGCCCGCGCCCGCCCGCAGGCCGACGCCGACATGGTGCTGTCGTCCTCGGTGGACGGCTGGACGGCGGGCACGCCGCTGGAGGTGCTCACCGACCCGGACCGGGAGGCGCTGGTCGCCGTCGGGATGAACGGCGAGCCGCTGCCCGAGGAGCACGGCTTCCCGGCCCGCCTGGTCGTGCCCGGCCTGTACGGGTACGTCTCGGCGACCAAGTGGGTCACCGAGCTCAAGGTCACGCGGTTCGCCGACGACCAGGGCTACTGGACGCCCCGCGGCTGGTCGGCGATGGGCCCGGTCAAGCTGCAGTCCCGGATCCACGTGCCGCGGCCGGGCGCTGCGGTCGAGGCCGGGCAGGTGACCATCGCCGGCGTCGCCTGGGCCCAGCACACCGGGATCTCCGGCGTCGAGGTGCGCGTCGACGACGGCGAGTGGATGGCGGCCGAGCTCGCCGACACCGTCGGGCCGGACACCTGGCGCCAGTGGCGCCTCGACTGGGACGCCACCCCCGGCGACCACCAGGTGGCCGTGCGCGCCACGGACGCGAACGGCCAGGTGCAGACCGCCGAGCAGGCGCCGCCGGCCCCGGACGGTGCGACCGGGTGGCACGCGGTCTCCGTCACCGTCGGCTGATCCGCTCCCGGGAAGCTCTCGTCCCTGTCCCGGGCGTGGTTGGCTTTCCTCCGTGGCCGCGAACCGTCCGACCCCGAGGAGCCGACCCATGAGCAGCAACCCGTCCGCGCCCGCCCGCCGTGCCCTCGTCACCGGGGCGTCCTCCGGCATCGGGGCCGCCGTGGTCCGCCGCCTGCGCGCCGAGGGCTGGCGGGTGGTCGCCGCCGCGCGGCGTGCCGACCGGCTCGAGGCGCTCGCCGCCGAGACCGGGGCCGAGGCCTACCCCCTGGACATCACCGACGACGCGGCGGTCGCCGCGCTCGCGGCGCACCTGGAGGCGACCGGCGGGCTGGACGCCGTGGTCAACAACGCCGGCGGGGCCCTGGGCCAGGACCGGGTGGAGGACGGCGACGTGGACGGCTGGCGGCGCATGTACGAGCTGAACGTGCTCGGCACCCTGCGCGTCACCCAGGCGGTGCTGCCCCTGCTGCGCGCGTCGGCCGAGGCGGCGGGGCCCGACGGCGGGTCCGACGTCGTCGTGGTGACCTCCACGGCCGCCCACGGCGCCTACGAGGGCGGGGCCGGGTACACCGCCGCCAAGCACGCCGAGCGGATGCTGTCCACGACCCTGCGCTGGGAGATCGCCGGCGAACCGGTCCGGGTCATGGAGATCGCCCCGGGAGCCGTCGCCACCGAGGAGTTCTCCCTCGTGCGGTTCGACGGCGACGCCGACCGGGCCGCGGCCGTGTACGAGGGCTACCAGCCGCTGCTCGCCGAGGACGTCGCCGACGCGGTCGCCTGGACCCTGACCCGCCCGGCCCACGTGAACACCGACCTGATGGTCATCCGGCCGCGGGCGCAGGCCCACAACCAGAAGATCGCGCGCACGGGCGTGTGACGGTCCGACCGGCCCGGGTCACGCCGGCCGGTCCGCGGCAGCCGCTCGGTCCGGTCCGGTCCGGGACCGGGCGGTCAGCGCCACCACGGGCAGCACGGCCAGGGCCAGCAGCCCTCCGCCGAGCGAGAGGACGGCGAAGCTGCTGGACGCCACGACGAAACCGGACCCGAGCCCGCCGGCAGCTCCCGCCAGCGCGAGCGAGAGGTCGACCGCGCCCTGGGTGCGGGCCCGGGTCGCCAGGGGCAGCGACGACGTGAGCATCGCGGTGCCGGACACCAGCCCGAGGCTCCAGCCCAGACCCAGCAGACCGAGGCCGACGGCGAGACCGACGACGGACGACGACGGCACGAGCCCGGCCACGAGACCGGAGGCCAGCAGCGTCATGGCCGCGGCGACCGCCACCCGGAGCGGCCCGAACCGGTCGGTCAGCCAGCCGGACAGCGGCGAGGGCAGGTACATCATCCCGACGTGCACGGCGATGACGAACCCGGCGGTCGACACCGCGTGCCCGTGGTCGGCCATGTGGACCGGCGTCATCGTCATGATCGCGACCATGACGGCCTGCGTGAGGACCATGACCGTCCCGGCGACGAGCACCGCGCGGCGCACGGCCCCGGGGTTCTCGGCCGCGGTCTCCGCCGGGGCGTCGTGCGCCGTCGCGCCCGGTACGGCGTCGTCCGTCTCCGGGACCTCGACCGCGGCGGGCACCGTCGCGTTCTCGACCGCGTCCTCGTCGAGCCGCCGGGCCAGCAGCAGCGGGTCGGGCCGCAGCGCGACCCCGAGCACGATCCCGGCCGCCGCGTAGGCGGCGCCGCCGAGGATGAACGGGCCGGTCAGCGCCGGCAGACCCCAGCCCGTGGCGACGTCGCCCATGACGCCCACGAGGTTCGGGCCGGCGACGGCGCCCAGCGTCGTGGCGACCAGCACGGTGCTCAGGGCCCGGGCCCGCCGGTGCGGTGCGGCGAGGTCGGCCCCGGCGTAGCGCGCCTGCAGGTTGGTGGCCGTGCCCGCGCCGTAGAGCGCGAACGCCCCCAGGAGGACCCAGACGTTCTGGGCGGCCGCGGCGGCCACGACGACGAACGCGCCGACGGCGCCGGCGACGTAGCCGGCGGCGAGACCCGCGCGGCGGCCGTGGCGCTGCGACAACCGGCCGACGGCCAGGGCCGCCAGGGCCGACCCGCCGGTGAACAGCGCCGCGGGGAGGCCGGCGAACCGTGCCGAGCCCAGCAGGTCCGTCACGAGGAGCGCGCCGACGGTGATGCCGGCCGCGAGTCCGGCGCCGGACAGCACCTGGGCGAGGACCAGGACGCGCAGCGTGCGGCGCTGCACCTCCACGACGGGACGGGTGGATGCCGGGGCGGCGGACATGGTCCTCCAGGTCGTACGCGCAGGGATACCCCGCAGGGTACTCCTGAAAGTCGGTGCGGTTCCGGCGCGGCGCGGGCTACCATGGTCCGCACAGGCGTCGACCCGGCCATCACCGGCGAGCCTCCGGAAGAAAGGCGCGACCCGGCGCCGAGTAGAACCGGACGGGTGGGCCCGTCACAGCCTCCGACGAGCGGTGGACCGGTTCCTCGAGGACACGGTCCGCAAGCGGGGTGGTACCGCGGCCCGGCACCTGAGTCGTCCGCCAGGACGGCGTGGGGAGCCGACGTCGTCCTCGCAGTGCACCACGACGACCCGTACCGCCCGCTCGTTCAGGAGAGCCCGCCCATGGCCTACCCGCTGCACCGCACGTCCGACGGCGCCGCCGACGCGCCCACCGCCACGCCCGGCGAGGCGTTCGGCATCGCCGGCGTCCCCGCGTCCCCGCAGCTGCCGCAGATCGAGCGCGACGTGCTGGCGTACTGGGAGGCCGACGACACCTTCCGCGCCTCGGTGGCCAAGAACCCGGCGGGGGAGCACGGCGAGAACGAGTTCGTGTTCTACGACGGCCCGCCCTTCGCCAACGGCCTGCCGCACTACGGCCACCTGCTGACCGGCTACGTCAAGGACGTCGTGCCGCGCTACCAGACCATGCGTGGCAAGCACGTGGAGCGCCGCTTCGGCTGGGACACCCACGGTCTGCCCGCCGAGCTCGAGGCGATGAGCCAGCTCGGCATCAAGACCAAGGACGAGATCCTCGAGCTCGGGATCGAGAGCTTCAACGACGCCTGCCGCTCCTCGGTGCTGAAGTACACCGCCGAGTGGCGCGACTACGTCACCCGCCAGGCGCGCTGGGTCGACTTCGACCACGACTACAAGACCTTCAACCCCGACTACATGGAGTCGGTGATCTGGGCGTTCTCCGAGCTCCACCGCCAGGGGCTGGTGTACGAGGACTTCCGCGTCCTGCCGTACTGCTGGAACGACCAGACGCCGCTGTCCAGCCACGAGCTGCGCATGGACGACGACGTCTACCAGAACCGCCAGGACCCGGCGGTGACGGTGGGCTTCGAGGTCCTGACCGTGCCGGAGCGCGCCGCGTCGGCCGGGCTGACCGCGGGCGACCGGCTCCTCACCTGGACCACGACGCCGTGGACCCTGCCGTCCAACCTGCTCGTCATGGTCGGGACCGACATCGACTACGTGGTCGTCGAGGCCTCGCCGACGGGGTCGCCGCAGCGGTTCGTGCTCGCCGAGGCGCGCCTGGACCACTACGCCCGCGAGCTGACCGACGAGGGCGCCGAGGCCCCGCGCGTCGTGGCCCGGCTGACCGGTCGCGACCTGCTCGAGACCACCTACGCCCCGCCGTTCTCCTACTACGCCGGTCGCGAGCGCGCCCACCGCGTCGTCGAGGCCGACTTCGTGACCACCACGGACGGCACCGGCCTGGTGCACTCCGCCGGCGCCTTCGGCGAGGACGACAAGATCGTCTGCGACCGCGAGGGCGTGGCCAGCGTCATGCCGGTCAAGGCGGACGGCACGTTCACCGCACCGGTCGAGGAGTACGCCGGCCTGCAGGTGTTCGACGCCAACGCCCCGATCATCGACCACCTCAAGGCCCGGACCCGTGGCGAGGCCGACACGGGGTCCGTCAGCGCCGGGACGGTGCTGCTGCGCCGCGAGTCCTACGACCACGCCTACCCCCACTGCTGGCGCTGCCGGCAGCCGCTGATGTACATGGGCGTGTCCTCCTGGTTCGTCGAGGTCACGAAGATCAAGGAGCGGATGCTCGAGCTCAACGAGCAGATCGCCTGGACCCCGGACCACATCCAGCACGGCCAGTTCGGCAAGTGGCTGGAGAACGCCCGCGACTGGTCGATCACGCGCAACCGGTTCTGGGGCTCCCCGGTGCCGGTGTGGAAGTCCGACGACCCCGCCTACCCGCGCGTCGACGTCTACGGGTCCTTCGCGGAGATCGAACGGGACTTCGGGCGGCTGCCGCGCAACGCGGCGGGCGAGCCGGACCTGCACCGTCCTTTCGTCGACGACCTCACCCGGCCGAACCCCGACGACCCCACGGGGCGCTCCACGATGCGTCGCGTCGAGGACATCCTGGACGTCTGGTTCGACTCCGGCTCGATGCCGTACGCCCAGGTGCACCACCCGTTCGAGAACGCCGACTGGTTCGAGCACCACTACCCGGGCGACTTCATCGTCGAGTACATCGGCCAGACGCGCGGCTGGTTCTACACGCTGCACGTCCTGGCCACGGCGCTGTTCGACCGCCCGGCCTTCCGGTCGGCGGTCTCGCACGGCATCGTGCTGGGCTCCGACGGGCGCAAGATGAGCAAGTCGCTGCGCAACTACCCGGACGTCACCGAGGTCTTCGACCGGGACGGCTCGGACGCCATGCGGTGGTTCCTCATGGCCAGCCCGATCCTGCGCGGCGGCAACCTCGTGGTGACCGAGGACGGCATCCGGGACGCCGTGCGCCAGGTGCTGCTGCCGCTGTGGAGCACCTACTACTTCTTCACCCTCTACGCGAACAGCGCGCAGGACGGCGCCGGGTACGTCGCGAAGCCGGTCACGGGCGACCGCGTGCCGGGTCTGCCGGCCCTCGACCGCTACCTGCTGGCCCGCACGCACGACCTCGTCGGCACCGTCACCGAGCAGCTCGACGCCTACGACGTCGCCGGGGCGTGCGAGACCGTCCGCGAGCACCTCGACGTGCTGACGAACTGGTACGTGCGCACCCAGCGCGACCGCTTCTGGGCGGAGGACGCCGACGCGTTCGACACCCTGTACACCGCCCTCGAGGTGCTGTGCCGCGTCATGGCCCCGCTGGCCCCGCTGGTCACCGAGGAGATCTGGCGCGGCCTGACCGGCGGCCGGTCGGTGCACCTGGCCGACTGGCCGAGCCTGGAGGCGCCCGCCGGCGCGACCGTCGGCTGCGCCGAGGCCGAGGCGCTGGTCGCCGACGACGCACTCGTGGCCGCGATGGACGAGGTGCGTGCGGTCGTGTCCTCGACGCTCGCGCTGCGCAAGGCCCACCAGCTCCGCGTGCGCCAGCCCCTGGCCCGCCTCACGGTCGCGGTGCCGGACCCGGAGGCGCTCGCGGGCTACACCGGGCTGCTCACCGGGGAGCTGAACGTCAAGGCCGTCGACCTGGTCCTGGCCGACGCCGCGGCCTCCGAGCGGTTCGGGATCACCGAACGGCTGGCGGTCAACGCCCGGGCGGCCGGGCCACGCCTCGGTCGCGGGGTGCAGGCGGTCATCAAGGCGGCCAAGGCCAGGGCGTGGCACCAGGCCGACGGCGAGGTCGTCGTGACCACCGACGACGGCGACGTGCCGCTGCTCGCCTCCGAGTACGAGCTCACCACCGTGGTCGGCGACGAGGCCGGCGCCGACGTCGCGGCGAGCGTGCTGCCGGGCGGCGGGTTCGTCGTCCTGGACCTCGCGCTCGACGACGCCCTGCGTGCCGAGGGGTACGCCCGCGACGTCGTGCGTGACGTCCAGGATGCCCGCAAGGCCGCCGGGCTCGAGGTGAGCGACCGCATCGCGCTGACGCTCGAGGTCCCGGCCGGCGACGTGGAGGCCGTCGAGGCGCACCGCGACCTCGTCATGCGCGAGACGTTGGCCACGTCGATGACGGTGACCGGCGGCGACGGCGAGCGCACCGTCCAGGTGGCCAAGGCCTGACGCGGCCCGGCCCGCTCGCCCTCGCGGGTCAGGACGGCTCCTCGCGGGTCAGGACGGTTCCTCGCGAGTCAGGACGCCGCGTGGCGAGTCAGGACGGATCCGTCCTGACTCGCCGCGTGCGGTCCTGACTCGCCGCGTGAGGTCCTGACTCGCGACCGGGTGCCCTGATTCGCGGGACCGTGCCCTGACCCGGCAGGGGAGGGTGCGTGACCCGTGCGCTGATCCGGCGGCCGGTCGCGTAATCTCGTGGCGTGAGCGACGAGCAGGGCAAGACCAAGAAGCAGAAGGCCGACGAGCGCAAGGCGGCCCGCGCCGCGGCGGAGGACGCGGCCGCGTCCGAGGACCTCGAGCGCATCTACGCCCACATCGTCTCCCGCGCGCCGGAGCACGACGTCTCGCCGACCCTCGACCGGGTCGCGCGGCTGCTCGAGCTGCTCGGGGACCCGCAGCGCACCTTCCGTGCGATCCACCTGACCGGCACGAACGGCAAGTCCTCCACCGCGCGGATGGCCGAGCGCCTGGTCCGGGAGCACGGGCTGCGCACCGGGCTGTTCACCTCCCCGCACCTGAGCAGCGTCACCGAGCGCATCCAGGTCGACGGCGAGCCGCTCGGCGCCGTCCGGTTCGTCGAGACCTGGAACGACGTGTACCCGTACGTCCAGGTCGTCGACGCGGAGCTGGAGGAGGCCGGGCAGTCCCGCCTGAACTTCTTCGAGGTCCTCACCGGTCTCGCCTTCGCCGCCTTCGCCGACGCGCCCGTCGACATCGCCGTGCTCGAGGTCGGCATGGGCGGCACCTGGGACACGACCAACACCGCCGACGCCGACGTCGCCGTCATCACGCCGATCAGCGTCGACCACGAGAAGTGGCTGGGGTCGACGCCGGCGGAGATCGCCGCGATCAAGGCCGGCATCATCAAGTCCGACGCGACGGCGTTCTCGGCCGTGCAGCGTCCCGAGGTCGACGAGGTCCTCGCCGAGCGGGCCGTCGAGGTCGGCGCCCGGCTGCTGCGCGAGGAGGTCGACCTCGAGGTCGTGGCGCGCCAGGTCGCCGTCGGCGGGCAGATGGTGACGCTGCGCACCCCGCTGGCCACCTACACCGAGATCTTCGTCCCGCTGCACGGTGAGCACCAGGCGCACAACGCGCTCCTGGCGCTCGCGGCCGCCGAGCAGGCCCTCGGGGGCCGTGCCCTGGACGGGGGAGCCGTGGAGACGGCGTTCGCGGACGTCAGCGTCCCCGGGCGGCTGGAGCTGGTCCGGTCCAGCCCGACCGTGCTCGTCGACGTCGCGCACAACCCGCACGGCGCCGAGGCGCTGGTGGCGGCCCTCGACGAGGCGTTCACGCTGCGCACCGTGGTGGGCGTCGTCGGGCTCATGGCCGACAAGGACGCCGAGGGGCTGCTCGCCGCGCTGGAGCCGGGGATGTCGCAGGTCGTGCTGACCCGCAACTCCTCGGACCGGTCGGCCGACCCGTTCGCCGTGGCGGAGATCGCCCGGGAGATCTTCGGCGACCACCGGGTCCACGTCACCGAGCGCCTGGACGAGGCGCTGCAGGTCGCCACGGACCTGGTCGAGTCGGCGGACACGGTCGGCATCGGTCACGGCACGGGCATGGTGGTGACGGGTTCCGTCGTCACCGTGGCGGACGCCCGCCTCCTCCTCGGCCGCGGCTGACGGGCACCGACGCCGGGCGGGTGGTTTTCCCGCGCACGCTGCGACGTCTCCGGCACGGGTGTTGGATAGGGATCGGACACCCCGCGCTGAGGAGGTTGTGCGATGAAGAAGTTGCTTGACGACCCGGCACAGGCCGTCACCGATTCGCTCCGAGGATTCGGTCTGGCCCATGCCGACCAGGTCTCGGTGCACACCGAACCCAACTTCGTGACCCGGGCCGGCGGGACGCCCGCCGGGCAGGTCGCCGTCATCAGCGGCGGCGGCTCCGGGCACGAACCGCTCCACGCCGGCTTCGTCGGAGCGGGCATGCTGGACGCCGCCGTGCCCGGGGAGGTCTTCACCTCGCCGACGCCGGACCAGGTCCTGGCGGCGGTGCAGGCCGCCGACGCCGGGGCCGGCGTGCTGCTCATCGTCAAGAACTACACCGGCGACGTGCTGAACTTCGAGACGGCCGCCGAGCTGGCCGAGGCCGAGGGCATCGAGGTCGCCAGCGTGCTGGTGAACGACGACGTCGCGGTGGAGGACTCGCTGTACACGGCCGGCCGTCGCGGCGTGGCGGGCACCCTGGTGGTCGAGAAGGTCGCCGGTGCCGCGGCCGCCCGGGGCGCCTCCCTGGCGGAGGTCGCCGCGCTGGCAGAACGTGTCGTGGCCGGGGTGCGCTCCATGGGCGTGGCCCTCACCGCCTGCACCGTGCCCCACGTCGGGCGGCCGAGCTTCGACCTGGCGGACGACGAGGTCGAGATCGGCATCGGGATCCACGGCGAACCGGGCCGTCAGCGCGTCCAGGCGGCCGGGGCCAGCGACATCACCCGCCGGCTGGTCGACTCCGTCCTCGACGACATCGACCTCGCCGCGGGGTCCCGGGTCCTGCTCTTCGTCAACGGCATGGGCGGGACGCCCGCCAGCGAGCTCTACGTCGTGTACGGCGTCGCCCGGCAGATGCTGGCCGACCAGGGCGTCGAGGTAGTGCGCTCGCTCGTGGGCAGCTACGTGACGTCCCTGGAGATGCAGGGGGTGTCGGTGACCGTCGCCGTCCTCGACGACGAGCTCCTCGAGCTCTGGGACGCGCCGGTCCGGACCCCGGCCCTCACGTGGTGACCGAGCTCGACGTCGGATGGGCCGAACGATGGATCCGGCAGGCGGCGAGCGACCTCAAGGCGGGCCGTGACGAGCTGACCGAGCTGGACCGCCGCATCGGGGACGGGGACCACGGCAACAACATGGACCGCGGCTTCACCGCCGTCGTGGCCAAGCTCGACGGCCAGGAGGCACCCGCCGAGACGGTCGGGCAGGTGCTGAAGCTGGTCGCCACCACCCTGATGTCCACCGTGGGCGGGGCGTCCGGGCCGCTGTACGGCACGGCGTTCCTGCGGGCGTCGAAGGTCGTGGACGAGGCCACGGCGGACGCGGGCCACCTGGTGTCCCTCCTGGAGGCCGCCACGGAGGGCATCGTCGCCCGCGGCCGCGCGCACGTGGGGGAGAAGACGATGGTCGACGCCTGGCAGCCGGCCGTCGAGGCCGCCGAGAGCGCCGCGGAGTCCGGTGACGCCCTCGCCGTGCTGCGGGCCGCCGCGGAGGCGGCGGAGGCGGGTGCGGTCGCCACCGTCCCGCTCGTGGCGACCAAGGGCCGTGCCTCCTACCTCGGCGAGCGCAGCGCGGGCACGGAGGACCCGGGCGCGCGGTCGACGGCGATGCTGCTGGCCGCGGCCGTGACCGCCGCGGAGGGAGCGGCGGCGTGAGCGTCGCCCTGGTGCTCGTCTCGCACTCGACACGCCTGGCCGACGGCGTCGCCGAGCTGACGGCCGAGATGGCGCCGGACGTCGTGGTGCGCTGCGCGGCGGGCGACGTCGACGGCGGGCTCGGGACCTCCCTCGAGCGGGTGCAGGAGGCCCTGGACGCCGCGCTCGCGGGTGCCGCGTCCGCCGTCGTGCTCGCCGACCTCGGGTCGGCGGTGCTCACCGTGGAGTCGGCGCTCGAGATCGACCCCGACCTCACGCGCCGCGTGCGCCTCGTCTCGGCCCCGTTCGTCGAGGGTGCGGTCGCCGCGGCGGTCACGGCCCAGCAGGGCGCGGAGCTGGACGGCGTCGTGGCCGCGGCCGAGGACGCCGCCCGGTCCATCGGACCGGAGCCGGTGTACGAGCTCGTCGAGTCCTCGGGGGCCGAGGGGCCCCCGGTCGCGGCGACGGGCACGCAGGGCGAGGTGGTCCCCGAGCCGGGGGCACCGTCGTCGGGAGCCGCGGACGAGGTCAGCACCGTCGTGGAGATCCGCAACCCCCTCGGGCTGCACGCCCGTCCGGCCGCCGTCGTCGCCCGCTCGGTGGCGGACCTGGGCGTGCCCGTGACGGTCGAGGGGGCGGACGCGACCAGTGTGCTCGCCCTGATGTCGCTGGGCACGACTGCGGGGCAGCGGGTGACCGTCACGGCCCGGGGCGAGGGCGCCGACACCGCGGTCGCGCTCGTGACGGGACTCATCGAGGGTGGCTTCGGCGAGGCGTGAGATCGGTCACCCCGCCGCCGGCGGGAGGGCCCCGCGGGCCGGATACCCTGGGACGGTGAGCCGCACGAAGGACGACCGCCCCCGCCCCGGCGACCGCATCACGCCGCGCAAGCCGGCGAAGGTCCAGTTCGCCGCGACGATGCTCCAGCTCGAGGCGTTCGTGGTGCTGTTCGCGGCGCTGGCCCTGTACGGCCTGCGCGACTCCGAGTTCGAGCGCGGACCCCTGGTCATCGACTCCATGGCGGCGATGTGGACCGTCACGGGTGTGCTCTTCGTGGTGCTGGTGGTGCTCTCCCGGCTGGTCTCGCGGCCGGGCGGGTACGTCGCCGGCACGGTGGTGCAGGTCCCGGTGCTGGCCCTGGGGCTGCTGCTGCCGATGATGTTCCTCGTGGCGGGGATCTTCGTCGTCCTGTGGGTCGTCGCGCTGCGGCTCGGCGCCCGCATCGACGCCGAGCGCGCCGCGTACGACGCCGAGAACCCGGGCACCGCACCCAACGCGTGAGCGCCGCGCGGTTAGGGTGACGGCATGACCCAACCGACCACCTCTGCCATCGAGCGCACGCTGATCCTCGTCAAGCCGGACGGCGTCCGGCGCGGCCTGTCCGGCGAGATCCTGCGGCGCGTCGAGGCCAAGGGCTACACGCTCGCCGCCGTCGAGCTCGTGCACGCCACCCCCGAGCAGCTCGCCACGCACTACGCCGAGCACGAGGGCAAGCCCTTCTACGCCCCGCTGGTGGACTTCATGCTGTCCGGCCCGACCCTGGCCGTCATCGCCGAGGGCGACGGCGTCATCGCCGGGTTCCGGTCGCTGGCCGGGGCCACCGACCCGACCGCCGCGGCGCCGGGCACGATCCGCGGCGACCTCGGCCGCGACTGGGGCCTGAAGGTCCAGCAGAACCTCGTGCACGGCTCGGACTCGCCGGAGTCGGCCGACCGCGAGATCGGCATCTGGTTCCCGCAGTCCTGACGTACCGACCCGCGGTACCGCCCCGACGCCGCACGGCGCCGCGGGCGGAGGGACGTCCTCCGCCCGCGGCGCGGCCGCCGGGAACGCCGGGGCAGATGCGCGGGTTCCTCGGCGACGGCGGATAGGCTCGCCGTCGTGCACCTCAAGACGCTCACCCTGCGCGGCTTCAAGTCGTTCGCCTCGGCGACGACGCTGAGGTTCGAGCCGGGGATCACGTGCGTCGTCGGTCCCAACGGGTCCGGCAAGTCCAACGTCGTGGACGCCCTGTCCTGGGTGATGGGGGAGCAGGGTGCCAAGTCGCTGCGCGGCGGCAAGATGGAGGACGTCATCTTCGCCGGCACGGCGGGTCGCCCGCCGCTGGGCCGTGCCGAGGTCTCGCTGACCATCGACAACACCGACGGCGCGCTGCCGATCGACTACACCGAGGTCACGATCTCGCGGACGCTGTTCCGCAGCGGCGGGTCCGAGTACGCCATCAACGGCAGCACCTGCCGGCTGCTGGACGTCCAGGAGCTGCTCAGCGACTCCGGCATCGGCCGGGAGATGCACGTCGTCATCGGCCAGGGGCAGCTCGACGCCGTGCTGCGCGCCACGCCCGAGGAGCGGCGCGGCTTCATCGAGGAGGCCGCGGGTGTCCTCAAGCACCGCAAGCGCAAGGAGAAGGCGCTGCGCAAGCTCGAGGCGATGGCCGGCAACCTCGCCCGGCTGACCGACCTCACCACCGAGCTGCGGCGTCAGCTCGGCCCGCTGGGCAAGCAGGCCGAGGCGGCCCGCAAGGCCCGGGCGGTGCAGAGCGAGGTCCGTGACGCACGGGCCCGGCTGCTGGCGGACGACCTCGCCCAGCTCGGTGCACGGCTCGAGCAGGAGCGTGCCGACGAGGCCGCGCTGAAGGAGCAGCAGCGAGCCACCGAGGAACGGCTGGCCACGAGCCGGCGGCGGCTGACGGGGCTCGAGGCGACCGCGGCCGGGACGGGTCGCGCCGCCGCGCGCGCCTCGGAGACCGTGCACGCCCTGGACGGGCTGCGCGAACGCCTGCGTGGGCTGGGTTCGCTGGCCGACGAACGGGTGCGGCTGCTCGGCACGGCCGAGCCCGAGCACCGCGGCCAGGACCCGGACGAGCTCGACGCCCAGGCCGAGCGCGCGCGGGTGTCCGAGGCGGAGCTGGCCCGTGAGGTGGAGCTGGCCCGCGAGGCGCTCGAGGCCGCCGAGGCACGCCGCGCGGACGCCGAGCGCGTCGCCCAGGACGCGGAGCGCGAGCTCGCCACCCTGCACCGTGGGGCGGCGGACCGGCGGGAGGGGCTGGCCCGCCTGGCCGGTCAGGTGTCCACGTGCCGCAGCCGGGTCGAGGCGGCCGACGCGGAGATCGAGCGGGTGCGGGACGGGCTCGCGGAGGCCGAGCGCCGCGCGGAGGAGGCCGCCCGGGAGTTCGCGACGCTGGAGGCGGAGGCCGTCGGCGCCGAGGCCGGTGAGGAGGGGCTCGACGCCGAGCACGAGCAGGCCGCCGAGGACCTCGCCCGCGCGCGGGAGGCCGTCGACCGGCTCACGGACCTCGTGGCGACGGCCGAGAAGGACCGCGCGACCTGGTCGGCCCGGGTCGAGGCCCTCGAGCTGAGCCTGGACCGCAAGGACGGCGCCGGCGCGCTGCTCGCCGCCGACCAGCCGGGCGTGCTCGGTTCCGTCGCGGCGCTGCTCGGCGTGGAACCGGGGTTCGAGGAGGCGGTGGCCGCGGCGCTCGGCCCGTTGGCCGACGCCGTGGCGGTCGAGAGCCTCGAGGCCGCCGTGGACGCTCTGCGGCTGCTCCGCGACGACGACGGCGGACGGGCGGGTCTCGTGGTCGGCGCGTCGGCGCCCTCCGCGACGGGCCGGGACCTGGGTGAGCTGCCGGCCGGCACGCGACCCGCGGTGGACGTGGTCACGGCCTCGGGAGCGGCCGGTGCCGCGGTGCGGACGCTGCTCGCCGACGTCGTGGTCGTCGAGGACCTGGCCGAGGCGCGGGCGCTCGTCGCCGCGCGCCCCGACGTCGTCGCCGCCACCCGGGCGGGCGACCTGCTCGCCGCGCACCGTGCCTCCGGCGGTTCGGCCGCCGCGCCGAGCGTGCTGCACCTGACCAGCGCCCTGGACGAGGCGCGTGCGGGACTCGAGGATGCCGAGCGCCGCGCGCAGCGGCACGGGGACGAGCTCACCGCCGCGCGCGGGGCGCGTGACGCCGCCCAGGAGCGCCACGACGAGACGCTCGGGCGGCTGCACGAGTCCGACGCCGCGCTCGCGGCGGTGGCCGAGCAGCTCGGGAACCTGGGCGCGGCCCGGCGTGCCGCTCAGACGGAGGCGCAGCGCCACCGCGCGACGATGGACTCCGCGACCGAGCGGCGCCGCACCGCGCAGGAGGAGCTCGTCGGGCTGCAGCGCCGGCTGGAGGTGGCCGAGGCCGAGCCGGCCCGTTCGGAGGAGGACGTGGCGGCGGCGACCGCGGCGCGCGATGCGGCGCAGCAGGCCGCGACGGCGGCGCGCCAGGCGGAGACGGAGACGCGGCTCGCCCTGCGCACGGCCGAGGAACGGGCCCGCGCGGTGGCCGGGCGTGCCCAGGGGCTCGCCCGGGCGGCCGAGCAGGAGCGGCAGGCGCGGGAGCAGGCGGCGCTGCGCGCACGCCGCCGCGCGGCGCAGGCGGCCCGGGCGGCGGAGGTGCGGGCGGACGTCGGCACCGCGCTCGACTCCCTCGGCCGCTCGATCGAGCGCGCCCGGGACGAGCAGGCTCGCGCCCGGGCCGACCGGGACCGGCAGCGACGGGAGGTCGACGAGGTGCGGGCCGAGGCGGAACGTCTGGCCGGCGAGCTGCGCGACCTGACGGACGCGGCGCACCGGGACGAGGTCGCGCGGGCCCAGCAGGTCGCGCGGCTGGAGCAGCTGCAGACGCGCGCCGTCGACGAGCTCGGCACGGATCCCGACGTGCTCGTCGAGGAGTTCGGCCCGCACCACCCGGTGCCCGTGGCCCGCCCGGCGGACGCCGCCGAGGACGACCCGGACCCGGCCCCCGTCCCGTACGTGCGCGCCGAGCAGGAGAAGCGGCTGGCGTCGGCGGAACGCGCCCTCAAGCGGATCGGCACGGTCAACCCGCTCGCGCTGGAGGAGTTCGCGGCCCTGGAGGAGCGGCACCAGTTCCTCGCCGACCAGCTCGCGGACCTGAAGAAGTCGCGGGAGGACCTGCTGCAGATCGTCGCCGACATCGACGACCGGGTGCAGCAGGTGTTCGCCGAGGCGTTCCGGGACACCGCCGAGCAGTTCGAGGGTGTGTTCTCCCGGCTGTTCCCCGGCGGCGAGGGCCGCCTCGTCCTCACCGACCCCAGCGACCTGCTCACCACGGGCCTGGAGATCGAGGCCCGGCCGGCGGGCAAGAAGGTCAAGCGCCTGTCGCTGCTGTCCGGGGGCGAACGGTCGTTGACGGCCGTCGCCTTCCTGGTCTCCATCTTCAAGGCGCGCCCCAGCCCGTTCTACGTCATGGACGAGGTCGAGGCCGCCCTGGACGACGTGAACCTGGGGCGCCTGCTGGAGATCTTCCGCGAGCTGCGCGACGACTCGCAGCTCATCGTCATCACCCACCAGAAGCGCACGATGGAGATCGCCGACGCCCTGTACGGCGTGACGATGCGCGGCGACGGTGTGACGACGGTCATCTCCCAGCGGTTGAGCGAATCCGCCGAGGCGGGGTGACAATGCTGCCGTGGTCACGTTCGTCGTCTGGTCCCTCGCCTCGCTGCTGCTGTGCGCAGCGGTGTTCCTCGTGGCGAGCGTGATGGAGAACGGGGACGACGACGGCGAGGGTCTGCGCGGCTTCGTCCGGGACTTCCGGGCCGGGCTGAGGAACCGGGGCGCCGCCCCGCCCCCGCCCCCGGTGGACACGGACATGGACGCCTTCTTCGCGGCCAACGTCGAGGAGGCGCCGGGGTACGTCGACGCCGACGAGCTGTCGGACGCGCTGCAGCGCGCCCAGGGCCGCGTCCGTCCGCACGCCCCGGTCATCCGGCCCCTGGGCTCCGTCCGTCCGCGCGCCCCGAGGACCGGGTCGTCGCCGCCGGCCGGCGACCGCTGACGTCCCTCCCGCCCGCGGTCTGGGAGACTGAGGGACCGTGACTGACTTTCTCTGGCTCTGGATCCTTCTGGGTGTCGTCGTGGTCGTGGGGTTCGGCTCCGCGCTCGTCGTCCCCCGCCTGCGTCGTGGCCGCTCCGACGGCTCCGCGACCATCACCCGGCCGCCGGAGGCGGCCGAGCACGCCGCTGACGACAGCGCCGGCGCCGAACCCGCTGCGACCGCGACCGCGGTCCTGGAACGTCCCGCCCCGGCCGAGGGCCGCATGGTCCGGCTGCGCGACCGGCTGGCCCGGTCCGGCTCGCCGCTGGGTGCCCGGCTGCTGACGATGCTCTCGCGCGAGCAGCTCACCGAGGACGACTGGAACGAGATCGAGGAGA
Organism: Isoptericola sp. b515; assembly: GCF_030588125.1. Lineage (NCBI taxonomy): Bacteria > Bacillati > Actinomycetota > Actinomycetes > Micrococcales > Promicromonosporaceae > Isoptericola > Isoptericola sp. b515. The sequence continues at coordinate 517,540 of NZ_JAUQYR010000002.1, forward strand.
CGCTGCTGCTGGCGGACCTCGGCACCGGCCCCGCCGAGGAGCTCCTGGAGGCGCTGCGCACGCGGGTGCGGGTGCTCGGTGTGCGCGAGCCGGCAGCGGTGCGCGACCTGCTGCGCGAGGAGCTGCTGAAGATCGTGGACCCGACCCTGGACCGGTCCCTGGCGCTGGACCGGCCCGTGGTCGACGGCGAGACCAAGCCGGCGGTCGTCCTCATGGTCGGCGTCAACGGCACGGGCAAGACCACGACGGTCGGCAAGCTCGCCCGCGTCCTGGTCGCGGAGGACAAGTCCGTGGTGCTCGGTGCCGCCGACACCTTCCGTGCCGCGGCCGCGGACCAGCTGCAGACCTGGGGCGCGCGCGTCGGGGTGGAGACCGTCCGGTCCGACCGGGACGGCGCCGACCCGGCCGCGGTGGCGTTCGACGCCGTGCGGACCGGCGCCGCGGACGGCGCGGACGTCGTCGTGGTGGACACGGCCGGACGCCTGCAGAACAAGGCGGGCCTGATGGACGAGCTCGGCAAGATCTCCCGCGTCATCACGCGCGAGGCGCCGCTGGGGGAGGTCCTGCTCGTCCTGGACGCCACGACCGGGCAGAACGGGATGCAGCAGGCGAAGGTCTTCTCGGAGGTCGCCGGCGTGACCGGCATCGTGCTGACGAAGCTCGACGGCACGGCCAAGGGCGGGATCGTCGTCGCCGTCCAGCGCGAGCTCGGCGTGCCCGTGAAGCTGGTCGGGCTCGGGGAGGGACCGGACGACCTGGCGCCCTTCGACCCCGAGGACTTCGTGGACGGGATCCTGGGGCTCTGACCCGGGGTCACGGGCGGATCACGGGAAGGTCACGACGGCCCCCAGGTGTCTCGCAGTCCGGACAGAAACTGGATGTTTACCCTCGGTGGGCGTTCGTCACACGGACGTAACGTCCGGACACTCCAGGTGAAACCCCGCGACGTCACGGTGGTCACCGACCGGCCACACGGGCTGGCGAGGGGAGTAACACACGATGGAGCTGGATACCGGAGTGACCGCGTGGATGCTGACCTCAGCATCCCTCGTGCTCCTGATGACGCCGGGACTGGCGTTGTTCTACGGAGGCATGGTTCGCGGCAAGTCCGTCCTGAACATGATGATGATGTCCTTCGGCGCGATGGCCGTCGTGGGGGTCATCTACGTCCTGTGGGGCTGGTCGATGTCCTACGCCACCGGCGTGGGGCCGGAGGGCTACTCGCTCTTCGCCAACCCGTTCGAGCAGTTCGGTCTCGGCGGAGGTGCGATCCTCGACGAGTCCGGCGGGTTCGTCGGTGAGGGCCTGCCCGTCGTCGTCGACGTCGGCTTCCAGGCCACCTTCGCGATCATCACCGTCGCGCTCGTCTCCGGTGCGCTCGCGGACCGCGTCAAGTTCGGCACCTGGATGGTCTTCGCGGGCCTCTTCGCCACGCTGTCGTACTTCCCGCTGTCGCACATGGTCTGGGGCGGCGGTCTGCTGTCCGACGCCGGGCCGTTCGTCTTCGGGGACGCCGCGCCGATCGACTTCGCCGGCGGCACCGTGGTGCACATCAACGCCGGTGTGGCCGCCCTCGTGCTGGCCCTGATCGTCGGCAAGCGCAAGGGCTTCGGCCGCGAGCCGATGCGTCCGCACAACCTGCCGTTCGTCATGCTCGGTGCCGCCCTGCTGTGGTTCGGCTGGTTCGGCTTCAACGCCGGTTCCGCCTACGGCGCCGACGGTGCCGCGGGTCTGGCCTGGGTCAACACCACCACCGCGGCCGCCGCGGCGATCATCGGCTGGCTCGTCACCGAGAAGCTGCGCGACGGCTCGGCCACCTCCCTGGGTGCCGCCTCGGGCGTCGTCGCCGGCCTGGTCGCGATCACCCCCGCCGCGGGCGACGTCTCGCCGGTCGGCGCGATCTTCGTCGGCCTCGTCGCCGGTGTGCTGTCCGCCTTCGCGGTGGGCCTGAAGTTCCGGTTCGGCTTCGACGACTCGCTCGACGTCGTCGGCATCCACCTCGTGGCCGGCCTGTGGGGCACGCTGTCCCTCGGCTTCTTCGCCACCGGCACGGGCCTCTTCTACGGCGGCGACTTCGCCCAGCTCGGCGTGCAGGCGGTCATCGCGCTCGTCGCGATGGTCTTCGCCGGTGTCGTGACCCTGGTGATCGGACTGGCCCTCAAGGCCACCATGGGCTGGCGCATCCCGGAGGACGCCGAGGTCAGCGGCATCGACCTCGCCGTGCACTCCGAGACCGCGTACGAGACGATCCAGCAGGGTTCTGTCATCAAGGAGGTTCGTTCATGAAGCTCGTCACCGGAGTCATCCAGCCGCACCGGCTCGACGACGTGAAGTCCGCTCTCGAGGCATCGGGGGTCCGGGGCATGACCGTCAGCGAGGCCAGCGGGTACGGCCGGCAGAAGGGCCACACCGAGGTCTACCGCGGTGCGGAGTACACCGTGGACCTGGTGCCGAAGGTCCGGATCGAGGTTCTCGTCGGTGACGCGGACGCCGCGTCCGTCGTCGACGTCGTGGTCAACGCGGCGCAGACCGGCAAGATCGGTGACGGCAAGGTCTGGACGGTCCCGGTCGAGGACATCGCCCGGGTCCGCACCGGCGAGCACGGCGACGCCGCGCTCTGACGCCGATGGCCGACCACCCGATCCCGGGCGGCGGCCCCGCGCAGCAGGCCCCGCACCCCACCCCCGGGGTGCGGGGTCCTGTCGTCGGGCTCCGCGACGAGCTGCTCGCCGCCGCACGGGACCTCACCGGTCCGGGACGCTCCGGCGTCGCCCGCCGGGCCACCCTCCAACAGCTCGTCACCGACCGCGTCGGCGCGCTGTACGCCGAGGCCACCGCCGGTGTCGACCCCACCGGGCTGGCGCTCGCCGCGGTCGGGTCGCTGGGCCGCGGCGAGCTCGGGCCGCTGTCCGACCTCGACCTCGTGCTCGTCCACGACGGACGCACCCACAAGCCCGACGAGCTCGCGCACGTCGCCGAACGCCTCTGGTACCCCCTGTGGGACTCCGGCGTCGACATCGACCACGCGGTGCGCTCGCTCAACCAGACGCGGCAGCTGGCCATGCGCGACCTGCCCGCCGCCGTCGGCTGGCTGGACGTGCGTCCCGTGGCCGGCGACGCCGTCGTCGTCCACCGGGCGGCCTCCGGGATCCTCACCGACTGGCGGTCGGCCGCCCGGCGACGGCTGCCCGAGCTGCTCTCCAGCGTCCGTGAGCGGGCCGAGCGGTCCGGCGACCTCGCCTACCTCGTCGAACCCGACCTCAAGGAGGCCCGTGGGGGCATCCGGGACGCGGTGGTGGTCTCGGCGCTGGCCGCGACGTGGCTGACCGACCGGCCGCACGGTCGGGTGGACGCGGCGTACGCCCACCTGCTGGACGTCCGGGACACCCTGCACGTCGTCACGCGCCGACGGTCCACGCGCCTGCTGCTGGCCGACCTCGACGAGGTGGCCGCGCGCTGCGGCCACGACGACCCGGACGAGCTCCTGGCCAGCCTCGCCGAGGCCGGGCGCGAGATCTCCTTCGCCCTCGACTCCACCGTGCGGCGGGCGCGGCAGGCGCTGCAGCGTCCCGCGGCACGTCGGCCCATGGTGGTGCGCGGCCGTCGCCAGCCACCCCGGCTGCGGTCGGTGGGGGACGGGCTGGTCGAGCACGACGGTGAGCTCGTGCTCGGTGTCAACGTCGTCCCGGCCGAGGACCCGCAGCTGTCGCTGCGCGCCGCGGCGACGGCGGCACGCACCGGCCTGGTGCTCTCCCCGGTCACGATGCAGTCGTTGGCCGAGTGCCCGCCGGTCCCGGAGCCCTGGCCCTCGACGGCGCGCAACCACCTGCTCACGCTCCTGGCCTCCGGACCGGCGCAGATCCACGTGTGGGAGGCCCTCGACCTCGCCGGGGCGGTGACGACCTGGATCCCGGAGTGGGCGGACGTGCGCAACAAGCCCCAGCGCGCCGCCGTCCACCGTCACACCGTGGACCGGCACCTCGTGGAGACCGCGGCGCTCGCCACCGGGGTGCGCAAGCGGCAGATCGCCGACGGCGTGCCGTCTCGCCTGCTGCCGTCGGACCTGCTGCTGGTCACGGCGATCCTGCACGACATCGGCAAGCGCCGGCGGGCCGCGAGCACGGACCACTCGGTCGAGGGCGCGGCCGTGGCCCCCGGGATCGTGCGCCGGATGGGATTCCCGGAGCCGTTCGTGGCCGACGTCGAGCGCCTGGTGCGCCATCACCTGACCTTGTCGGGGCTGGCCACGCGGTCCGACCCCGAGGACCCGGCGACGGTGCGGACCCTGCTGGAGGCCGTCGACCACCGCGCCGACCTGCTGGAGGTGCTGCGGGCCCTGACCGAGTGCGACGCGACGTCGCTGGGCCCCGCCGGGTGGACCGGCTGGCGGGGCAGTCTCGTGGACCAGCTCACGCAGCGGGCGCGTGCGGCCCTCGCCGAGGAGACGGCGAGCGAGGGCGGGTCGGACGACCGCGGGTCGGGCCGGTAGGCTAGGGGACCGCACTTCATCCATCCCGTGAAGAGGACCACCTGGTGTTCAACTCCCTGTCGGACCGTCTCTCTGCGACGTTCAAGAACCTGCGCGGCCGGGGACGGCTGTCCGAGGCGGACATCGACGCGACCGTGCGGGAGATCCGGCGCGCGCTGCTCGATGCCGACGTCGCCGTGCCCGTCGTGCGGGAGTTCACGCGCGCCGTGCGCGAGCGTGCGCTCGGCGCCGAGGTCTCGGCGGCCCTCAACCCCGCCCAGCAGGTCGTCAAGATCGTCAACGACGAGCTCGTCGAGATCCTCGGCGGGCAGACCCGTCCGCTGTCGCTGGCGAAGAACCCGCCGACGGTCATCATGCTGGCCGGCCTGCAGGGCGCGGGCAAGACGACCCTCGCGGGCAAGCTGGCGCTCGCGCTGAAGGAGCAGGGGCACACCCCGTTGCTCGTGGCGGCGGACCTGCAGCGGCCCAACGCGGTGACCCAGCTCTCGGTCGTGGCCGAGCGCGCCGGGGTGCCGGTGTTCGCGCCGCACCCGGGCAACACGTCGAGCGAGGACACCGACGCGGTCATCGGCGACCCGGTCGGGGTGGCCCGCGACGGCGTCGGCGAGGCGCGGTCCAAGCAGCACGACGTCGTCATCGTCGACACCGCCGGTCGGCTCGGCGTCGACCAGGTGCTCATGCAGCAGGCCTCCGACATCCGCTCGGCGATCGACCCCGACGAGGTCCTGTTCGTCATCGACGCGATGATCGGTCAGGACGCGGTCAGCACCGCCAACGCGTTCGCCGAGGGTGTCGACTTCACCGGTGTCGTGCTGTCGAAGCTCGACGGCGACGCCCGCGGTGGTGCCGCGCTGTCGGTGGCGAAGGTGACCGGTCGCCCGATCATGTTCGCCTCGACCGGCGAGAAGCTCACCGACTTCGAGGTCTTCCACCCCGACCGGATGGCGTCGCGCATCCTCGACATGGGTGACGTGCTCACCCTCATCGAGCAGGCGGAGAAGGCGTTCGACGCCGAAGAGGCCGAGAAGATGGCGGCCAAGGTCGCCGGCGGCGAGGACTTCACGCTCAGCGACTTCCTGGTGCAGATGCAGCAGATGAAGAAGCTCGGGTCGATGAAGAAGATGCTCGGGATGATGCCCGGCATGGCCCAGATGCGCGAGCAGATCGAGAACTTCGACGAGCGCGAGGTCGACCGGGTCCAGGCGCTCATCCAGTCGATGACGCCGGCCGAGCGGGACAACCCGAAGATCATCAACGGCTCGCGCCGGGCGCGGATCGCCCGCGGTGCGGGGCAGACCACCGCGGCCGTCAACGGCCTGCTGGACCGCTTCGCCCAGGCGCAGAAGATGATGCGCCAGATGGCCTCCGGCGGCGGCATGCCGGGCGGTGGCCCCGGCGGCATGCCGGGGATGCCCGGGATGCCGGGCATGCCGGGCGGCGGCAAGAAGTCCCGCGGCAAGCAGGCGCCCAAGAAGAAGATCAAGGGCAAGTCCGGCAACCCGGCCAAGCGGGCCCAGCAGGAGCGCGAGGCCATGCAGCGGGCCCTGGGTGGCGGCGGCCGCAAGCCGGCGTCGGCCGGCTCGGCCTTCGGCGTCGGCGGCGACCAGCCCGAGGCCGCGGACGTCGAGAACCTCGAGCTCCCGTCCGACGTCAGCAAGCTCCTCGGCGGCCGGTGACGCCGGTAGGCTGACGACATGTCGGTGCCGCACGTCCCCCTGCACGTCACCGGACGGATCCTGCTCGACGGCGACCGTGAGGTCGGCGAGATGTGGGTCCGCGACGGACGCCTGAGCCTGCTGCGCCCGACGCCGCAGGGCAGCGCCGCCACGGAGCTCGAGGGGTGGGTCGTCCCGGGGCTCGTGGACGTGCACTGCCACGTCGGGCTCGACTCCGGGGGAGCCACGGACGTCGGGACGGCCGCCAAGCAGGCGCTCGTCGACCGGGACGCGGGCGTCCTGCTGATCCGCGACGCCGGGTCGCCGCTGGACACCTCGTGGGTCGCCGACCGTGCCGACCTGCCGCGGCTCCTGCGGGCCGGCGCCCACCTGGCGCGGCCCAAGCGCTACCTGCGCCACTACGGGCTCGAGCTGGACGACGTCGCGGACCTCCCGCGGGTCGTCCGCGAGCAGGCACGTGCCGGGGACGGCTGGGTCAAGCTCGTCGGCGACTGGATCGACCGGGACCTCGGCGCCGACGGCGACCTGCGGCCCCTGTGGCCCGTGGGCGTGCTGACCGAGGCCGTCGCCGCGGCCCACGCCGAGGCGGCCCGGGTGACCGTGCACGCCTTCTCGGAGGAGGTGGTCCCGGACCTGCTCGCCGCCGGGGTCGACGGCATCGAGCACGGCACCGGCCTGACCGAGGACCAGATCGCCGAGGTGGCCCACCGCGGCATCGCGGTGACGCCCACCCTGCTGCAGGTCGACCAGTTCGAGAACATCGCCGCGCAGGCCGACGGGAAGTACCCGGTCTACGCCGCGCGGATGCGCCGCATGCACGCGCGCCGCTACGAGCAGGTGCGCGCCCTGCACGAGGCGGGGGTGCCGCTGCTGGTGGGCACGGACGCGGGCGGCACGATCTCGCACGGTCGGATCGCGGACGAGTGCGCCGAGCTGGTGGCGGCGGGCATCCCGCCCGCGGAGGTCGTGGCCATGGCCACGTGGCGCGCGCGATCCTTCCTCGGCCAGGCCGGGATGGTCGAGGGCGCCAGCGCGGACTTCGTGGTCTACCCGGCCGACCCGCGCGAGGACATCGGCGTGCTGCGCCACCCGACGGCCGTCGTGCTGCGGGGACGCGTCGTCGCACCGTAGCGGCGTGCGCCGGGTCGGCGTGTGACGCACCTCCGGGTTGGGGGTGGGCCGCGCGTCTGGCACAATGGCGGGGTACTCGGCGTGCCCAGGCCCCTCTCACCTGCGCGCGCCCGGTCCTGATCCGATCGTCCGCCGGACACCCCACCCGCGCGACGTCCCGGACACCCCACAAGCACAGGAGAGTCCACACCCGTGGCCGTCAAGATTCGTCTGAAGCGTTTCGGCAAGATTCGCAGCCCGTTCTACCGTGTCGTCGTGGCCGACTCGCGCACCAAGCGCGACGGTCGCGTCATCGAAGAGGTCGGCAAGTACCACCCGACCGAGGAGCCCTCGTTCATCGAGATCGACTCCGAGCGCGTGCAGTACTGGCTCGGCGTCGGCGCCCAGCCGACCGAGCAGGTCGCCGCCATCCTCCGCGTCACCGGTGACTGGCAGAAGTTCAAGGGTCTCCCGGGCGCCGAGGGCACCCTGAAGACCAAGAAGCCCGCCGCCGAGACGACGTCGGCCGTCGACGCCGTCAACGCCGAGGCGGAGAAGGCCAAGGCGAAGGCCTCCGCCGCGAAGGACGCCGACACGTCGGCCGACACCGAGGCCGAGGCCGAGGCCTGATGCTGGCGGACGCCCTCGAGCACCTCGTGCGCGGCATCGTGGACAACCCGGACGACGTCCGGGTGTCCGCCCGCACGCAGCGCCGGGGCGACCTGCTCGAGGTCCGGGTGCATCCCGACGACCTCGGTCGCGTGATCGGTCGGGGCGGCCGGACCGCCAAGGCGCTGCGCACCGTCGTCGGTGCGCTGGCGACCGACGGTCCGGTGCGGGTCGACGTCGTGGACGTCGACCGCCGCTGACCCGCCCGGCGCGGCGCAGAGCAGTCTCGACGAGGCCCGGTCCCCCCGCGGGGCCGGGCCTCGTCGTGTTCACTGGGCACGGGCGGCCCGAGGAGAAGGAGACGACATGGAGCTGGTGGTGGCCCGCGTGGGCCGTGCGCACGGACTGCGGGGCGAGGTCTCGCTCGAGGCGCGCACCGACGTGCCCGACGAGCGGTTCGCCGTCGGGGCCGTGCTGAGGACCGACCCGGCGGACGCCGGACCGCTGACCGTCGAGAGCGCGCGGACGCACCAGGGTCGCTGGCTGGTGCGTTTCGCCGAGGTGGCCGACCGCACGGCGGCCGAGTCGTTGCGCGGCATCGAGCTGCTGGTCGACGTCGAGGACTCCGTCGAGGAGGACGCCTGGTACCCGCACGAGCTGCAGGGACTGCGGGCCGAGCTCGGCGACGGGACCGTGGTCGGCGAGGTCGTGGGGCTGGAGCACCTGCCGGCGCACGACGCGCTCGTCGTCCGGGAGGACGGGGGAGCCCGGACGCTCGTCCCGTTCGTGCGCCCCATCGTGCCCGTCGTCGACGTCCCCGGCGGTCGGGTCGTGCTCGACCCGCCCGGAGGGCTCCTCGCGCGCGACCAGAGCGCGGACGGCGACCTCGGCGAGCCGGAGGCCTGAGGTGCGCATCGACGTCGTCACCATCTTCCCGGACTACCTGGCCGCCCTCGACCTGTCGCTGGTGGGTAAGGCACGGCGTGCGGGTCTGCTCGACCTGCGCGTGCACGACCTGCGTGACTGGACCGACGACCGTCACCGCACGGTCGACGACACCCCGTTCGGCGGCGGCGCGGGCATGGTCATGCGTCCCGACGTGTGGGGGCGCGCGCTGGACGACCTCCTGCCCGCCGACGGGCCCGCGCGGCTCGTGGTGCCCGCGCCGTCGGGGGAGGTCTTCACCCAGCGGCGTGCCGAGGCCCTGGCGACCGAGGAGCACCTGGTCGTGGCCTGCGGGCGGTACGAGGGCATCGACGCCCGCGTGGTCGAGCACTACCGGGACCGCGGCGTCGCCGTGGACGAGCTGTCCCTGGGGGACTACGTCCTCAACGGGGGCGAGGTCGCCGCGCTGGTGATGGTGGAGGCGGTCGGCCGGCTCCTGCCGGGCGTCGTGGGCAACCCGCACTCGCTGGTCGAGGAGTCGCACGGGGAGGCCGGGCTGCTCGAGTACCCGGTCTACACCAAGCCGCCGGTCTGGCAGGGGCGCGAGGTGCCCGACGTGCTGCTCTCCGGCCACCACGCGCGGATCGAGCGCTGGCGCCGCGACGAGGCGTTGCGCCGGACCGCCCGCCGACGTCCCGACATGATCGCCGCCCTCGGCGAGGACGCCCTGGACCGACGGGACCGCGAGGTGCTGGCGGAGGCGACGGGTGACGCCGACGCGTCGGTCGGTGAGGCGTCTCACGACGCCGACGCCTGACCCCGGTCGGTCCGGTGTGGCAGAATAGGGCGCCGGTGTGTCGCGGCCCGAGCTCTGCCACAGGGGAGACCATCGGGCTCCGAGCCGACGCACCCACCATGACGACATCCGGTCCGCACCGGCGGACCCAGAGCTTGCGCTGACCTGTGGCAGCGTGGGGGAGACAACCATGAAGACGCTCGACTTCGTCGACGCAGCCTCGCTGCGCTCGGACATCCCGGACTTCCGCGCCGGCGACACCGTCAAGGTCAACGTGAAGGTCATCGAGGGCAACCGCTCTCGTGTCCAGGCGTTCCAGGGCGTCGTGATCGCCCGGCGCAACAGCGGCGTGGGCTCGACCTTCACGGTCCGCAAGGTCAGCTTCGGCGTCGGCGTGGAGCGCACGTTCCCGGTGCACGCCCCGACGGTCGACTCGGTCGAGGTCGTCACCCGCGGTGACGTCCGTCGCGCCAAGCTCTACTACCTGCGCGAGCTGCGCGGCAAGAAGGCGAAGATCCGCGAGAAGCGCGAGACCCCCAAGAAGTGATCGCCGGCGGCTCAGGCCGCCGCTGCGAGCCCGACGGGCGGCCCTCCTCGAGGAGGGCCGCCCGTCGGCGTCTCCGGGCACCCGGGGTTTCGCGCGCCGTCCGGCGATCTGGCAAGGTGTGGTCGTGGCAGACTCCGATCCCATGACCTCCGCGCCGGACCGACCCGAGGACCCGGGCCGTCCGTCCGACGACGTCGTGGGACGACCGCACGGCGACGACGACGCCGTCCGCGCCTCCACCCCGCCGGCGCACGCCGCCGCGTCCGGGGAGGCCCCGCGCAGCCGGAGCCTCGGGTTGCTGCGCGAGACCGCCATCATCGTGGTCTCCGCGCTGGTGCTGTCGTGGCTGATCAAGACCTTCCTCGTGCAGGCCTTCTACATCCCGAGCTCGTCGATGGAGGACACGCTCCAGGTCGGGGACCGGGTCATGGTCTCGCGACTCGTCCCGGGTCCGCTGGACGTCAACCGGGGCGACATCGTCGTCTTCCAGGACCCCGGCGGCTGGCTCCCGCCGTTCGAGGAGCCGGACCGCGGCCCGGTCGGCAACGCCGTCCGGGACGCCGCCACCTTCGTCGGGCTGCTCCCGCAGGACGCCGGGGACCACCTCATCAAGCGCGTCGTCGGCACCCCGGGGGACACCGTGGCGTGCTGCGACGACCAGGGCCGCGTGACGGTCAACGGCGTCGCCGTCGACGAGGGCGAGTACCTCGCCGCCGGGGCGGTGCCGAGCCAGACGGACTTCGAGCACGAGGTCCCCGCGGACATGCTGTTCGTCATGGGCGACAACCGGCAGAACTCGCAGGACTCCCGCTACAACACCGGGAAACCCGGTGGCGGGTTCGTCCCGCTGGACAATGTGGTCGGCAACGCGTGGGTCATCATGTGGCCCTTCGAGGACGCACGCCTCCTGCGCAACCCCTCCGACGTCTTTTCCGACGTGCCCGCGCCCGAGGGTGCCGCTCCATGACCACCCGGCCCGGGCGGCGCAGCCCGACGCTGCGCGCCGAGCGAGCACTGCTGGCCGACGGCGCCCGCCTCGTCGGCGGCATGGACGAGGTCGGCCGGGGCGCCCTGGCCGGACCCGTCAGCGTCGGCCTGGTGGTCGTCGACGCCGGCACCCGGACCGCGCCGCGCGGGCTGACCGACTCCAAGCTGCTCGCCCCGAAGGTCCGCGAGGCGATGGTCGACCCGCTGCGCCGGTGGGCCGTGGCCTGGGCCGTGGGGCACGCGGGCCCCGCCGAGATCGACGCGCACGGCATCGTGGCGGCGCTGCGGCTCGCCGGGCGCCGGGCGCTGGCGCAGATCCGTCGCACGCACGGCGACGTCGACGTCGTCCTCCTCGACGGGTCGCACGACTGGCTCAGCCCGCCGGGTGCGGATCTCTTCGAGGCCGCCGACCTCGACCCCGGCGGCGCGCTCGACGCCCCGGAACCCGGGGTACGGACCATGGTCAAGGCGGACCTGCAGTGCTCCTCGGTGGCCGCGGCCAGCGTGCTGGCCAAGGTCGAGCGGGACGGCCTGCTCAGCCGGCTGGCCGCCCAGTACCCCCACTACGCCTGGGAGCAGAACAAGGGCTACTCGGCCCCCGCGCACCTGGACGGCCTGCGACGCCGGGGGCCGACGCCCCAGCACCGGCGGTCGTGGAACCTGCGGGTGCTCGACGACACGCCCGCCCTCGAGCGGGAGGGGTCGGGTGACCCGCCGGTGTCGGCGGACCTCGTGACGCTGGAGGCCGCCGCGGCCTCCGAGGAGGCAGTCCCGCGCTACCGGGTGGGATGATGACCCGGTGAGCGCTGAGGACCTCGAGAACTACGAGAACGACGCCGAGCTGGCCCTCTACCGCGAGTACCGGGACGTGGTGGGTCTCTTCTCGTACGTGGTGGAGACCGAACGACGCTTCTACCTCGCCAACCAGGTCGACCTGCAGGTGCGGTCCGCCGCGGGCGAGGTGTACTTCGAGCTCCGGCTGAACGACGCCTGGGTCTGGGACGTCTACCGGTCCGCGCGGTTCGTGAAGTCGGTCCGGGTGGTGACGTTCAAGGACGTCAACGTCGAGGAGCTCGCCAAGGCCGAGATCGCGCTCTAGGGACCTCCCCGCGACATCGCGTCGGGCACGGCCGTCCACAGCCACGCCCTCGGGCCGGTTGTGCACAGCTGAGGTCGGTACGCCTCGGCTCGCCGCCCGCGGCGGAGCAGGCTCGGTCATGGAGGTGGTTCCGTGCGAGCCAAGGATGCCGTCGGACGGCACGGCGAACGGGTGGCGGCCCGCTACCTGACCGCCCGGGGGTACGAGGTCCTCGACCGCAACTGGCGGGGGACCGGCGGCGAGCTGGACCTCGTCGCGCGTCACGAGGGCGTCGTGGTGGTCGTCGAGGTCAAGACGCGACGGGGGACCGGCTACGGCTATCCCGCGGAGGCCGTGACCCCCGACAAGCTGCGGCGGATCCGTCGACTGACCGGCGAGTGGCTGCGGACGCACCCGGGAGAGTGGTGCGAGGTCCGGGTCGACGTCGTCGGCGTCCTGCTCCCACCGTCCGGGGCCGCCCGGGTGGAGCACCTGCGAGGGGTGCTCTGATGGGGTACGCGACGACCACGGGGGTCGCGCTGACGGGTATGGAGGGCCACGTCGTGGACGTCCAGGCCCAGCTCGCCCGCTCGCTGCCCGGTTTCACGCTCGTCGGGCTGCCGGACACCGCGCTGGCCGAGTCGCGGGACCGGGTCCGCGCCGCCGTGCTCTCGGCCGGCATCGAATGGCCCCAGCGGAAGATCACCGTCAACCTCTCGCCCGCCTCGTTGCGCAAGTCGGGCTCCGGCTTCGACCTCGCGATCGCCGTGGCCGTCCTCGCCGGCCACGGGGTGGTGCCGGCCGCCCGCGTCGCGCGGGTGCTGCACCTGGCCGAGCTGGGACTGGACGGTCGCCTCCAGCCCGTGCGCGGGGTGCTTCCGGCGGTCGCGGCCGCCGTCGCCGCCGGGCTGCGGGACGTCGTCGTCGCGGCCGGGGACGCGGCCGAGGCCGCGCTCGTCCCCGGGGCGCGCGTCCACGGAGCGGCGCACCTCGGCGACGTCGTGCTCCGCCACGGTGGCCGCCTGCGTCACCACCGCACCGTCGAGCCCGTGGTCCCCGTGCGGTCGGTGGCGCCGCCGCGGGCCGATCAGGACCTCGCCGACGTCGTCGGCCAGGTCGAGGCGCGCACCGCGCTGGAGATCGCCGCGGCCGGCGGCCACCACCTGGCCATGGTCGGCCCGCCCGGCGCGGGCAAGACGATGCTCGCCGCCCGGCTGCCGGGCATCCTGCCCGACCTCACCGAGGCCGAGGCCGTCGAGGTCACGGGCGTGCACTCGGTGGCCGGCACGTTCGACCCCGGCGGCGGGCTCGTGCGGCGTCCGCCCTTCGAGGACCCGCACCACACGGCCACGCCCGCGGCCATCGCCGGTGGCGGGACCGGTGTGGCCCGCCCGGGAGCCGTGTCCCGGGCGCATCGGGGTGTGCTCTTCCTCGACGAGGCGCCCGAGTTCTCGCCCCGGGTGCTGCAGACCCTGCGGCAGCCCCTGGAGTCCGGCGAGCTGGTGCTCCACCGCAGCGGGGGCGCCGCCCGCTACCCGGCCCGGTTCCAGCTCGTGCTCGCCGCCAACCCCTGCCCGTGCGGCATGTCCGACACCGGTGCGGGCCAGGACTGCACGTGCACGGTGACCGCGCGACGTCGCTACCTGGCGCGGCTCTCCGGCCCTCTGCTCGACCGGGTGGACCTCCGGGTGCACGTCACGGGCCCCAGCCGTGCCGACCGACTGCTCGGCGGGGCGGGTGAGTCGACCCGCGTCGTCGCGGACCGTGTCGCCGTCGCGCGTGGGCGGGCACGGGAGCGGCTGCGCGGCACCCCGTGGCGCACCAACGCCGAGCTGCCCGGACCCTGGCTGCACGACAGGCTGGGGAAGGAACGCGCCGTGCTCGGTCCCGTCGAACGGCTGGTCGACGACGGCGGGCTGTCCCTGCGCGGCGCCCACCGGGTGCTGCGCGTCGCGTGGACCGTGGCCGACCTCGACGGGCGCGACCTGCCCGGCCGGGCCGACGTGGACACCGCGCTGGCGCTCAGATCGGCAGGACCCCGTGGCTGAACCGCACCGCGGCTCCACGTCGCCGTCCCGGCCCGCCGTGCGCTTCGACCTCGACGACCCGGTGCTGGCGGCCGCCGCCTGGAGCCGGGTCGCCGAACCCGGGGACGTCGTGGCCGGCGCACTCGTCGAGCACCTCGGTGCCGCCGGCGCGCTGCGCTGGCTCGTCGACGCCGCGACCGACCCGGCCGGGGCGCGGCGGGCCGCCCGGATCGACCGGCTGCCCCTCCCGGAGTCGCCGACGGTGCCGGGTGGCCCGTCCCCGGGTGTCCGGGACGGAGCCGACGCGGTGTCGCGGCTCGCTGCCGCCGTCCGGCGCTGGGCACCCCGACTGGACAGCCTCGACCCGCGCCGCGAGCTCCGGGTCCTCGAGCGGTGCGGTGGAGCGCTCGTCACCCGGGACGACCCGCACTGGCCGGCCGCGTTCGCGGACCTCGGCCCGACGGCGCCGTTCGCCCTGTGGGTGCGCGGACGTGCCGACGTGGCCGCCTGGGCCGAGCGATCGGTGGCGCTGGTCGGGTCGCGCGCCTCGACCAGGTACGGCGAGCGTGTCACCGAGGAGCTCGCCGCGGGGCTCGCCGACCGGGGGTTCACGGTCGTGTCCGGCGGCGCGTACGGCATCGACGCCTCCGCGCACCGCGGGGCGCTCGCGGCCGCCGGGACCACCTGCGCCGTGCTCGCCGGGGGTGTGGACCGGTACTACCCCCAGGGCAACGACGGGTTGCTGCGCCGCACGGTCGACGACGGCGGTGCGGTGCTCAGCGAGGTCCCGCCGGGGTCGGCGCCCTTTCGTCAGCGGTTCCTCGCCCGCAACCGGCTCATCGCGGCGCTGACGAGGGCCACCGTCGTCGTGGAGGCGGCCCGAAGGTCGGGCGCGCTGTCGACGGCGCGCCGGGCGGCGGATCTGCTGCGCCCGCTCGGAGCGGTGCCGGGACCGGTGACGTCGATGGCGTCCGCGGGGTGCCACGGCCTGCTGCGGGACGGCGCCGCCGTCTGCGTGACCTCGGCGGCGGAGGTGGCCGAGCTGGCCGGCCGGATCGGCCATGACGCCGAGCCCGACGGCCCGGCGGACGGCGACGACCTCCTCGGCGAGCTCGGGCCGGACGAGCGGATGCTGCGGGACGCCCTGCCCCTGCGCTCGGGCGCCACGGTCGACGGTCTCGCCCGCAGCGCCGGGCTCTCCCCCCGACGGGTGCTGACGCTGCTGGGAGGGTTCGAGCGCCGCGGACTGGCACGCTGCGACGCGGGTCGGTGGTCGTGGGTCCGGTGAGGTCCGAGGCTCGCGGCGTCCACGGGAGGAAACGCCGGACGACCTGCGGCGTCACCGTGCCGTGGCGGGGCAGACTGACCCCGATGACCGACCCGGACGTCCCGCCGCTGCCCACCGCGCTCGCCGGCGCGGTGGACGACTTCTCGCGGCACCTGGCCACGCGGCAGGGACACTCGGCGCACACCCGTCGCGCCTACCGCGCCGACGTCACCGCGCTGCTCCGGTACGCCGTCCGGCACGGTGCGGCCGGCCTGGACGGGGTCGACCTGACGATGCTGCGCGGTTGGCTGGGTGCCCAGGCGGACCGCGGCCTGGCCCGGGCGACCCTGGCCCGCCGGGGCGCGGCGGCGCGGGCCTTCCTGCGCTGGGCGCACCACGAGGGACTCCTCGCCCACGACCCGTCGGCGCGGCTGGCCAACCCGCGCGTTCCGCGGACGCTGCCGACCGTGCTGACGACGCAGGCCGCCGCCCGGTTGCTCGACACCGCGCGATCGGACGCGGAGGAGGCCGAGCCGGAGGACCGGCCGGCCGCGTTGCGGGCGTGGGCGGCGGCCGAGCTCCTCTACGGGTCGGGCATTCGCGTGGGCGAGCTCACGGCGGTCGACACCACGGACGTGGACGTCGCCGAACGGATCGTGCGGGTGCTCGGCAAGGGGGGCAAGGAGCGTGTCGTCCCCTTCGGTGTCCCCGCGGCGCGGGCGCTGCGGGCGTGGCTCGCCGAGGGACGGCCGGAGCTCGTCCGGGCGGACTCCCCGACGGCGCTCTTCCTCGGCGACCGCGGCGGCCGCTGGGGACAGCGCCAGGCCCGCGACGCCGTGCACCGGCTGGCGGACCGGGCCGAGGTCGACGACGTCGCGCCGCACGCCCTGCGGCACTCGGCCGCGACGCACCTGCTGGCCGGCGGGTCCGACCTGCGCTCGGTGCAGGAGGTGCTGGGCCACGCCGACCTGGGCACGACGCAGCGCTACACGCACGTGGACGCCGAGCGGCTGCGCCGGGTCTTCGAGCAGGCGTTCCCCCGGGCGTGAGGGGCCGGCGAGCTGTTCACCGTCGCGGCAGCAGCACCACGGGTGCCGCGAGGCCGACGAGGAGCAGCGGGTCGAGGTAGCGGTCACCGCGCCGGACGCCCCAGTGCAGGCAACCCTGCCGGCCGCAGTGCGACCGGGCGTCCGCGGCGACGACGGCGACGGGTGAGCCGCGGTCGACGTGGTCGCCCACCGCGCCGAGCGCGGTCGCGGGTTCGAACGTCGACCGCAGCTCCCCGTGACGGACCACGACCACGGGTTTGTCGCCGACCCGGCCGGCGAAGACGACCCGGCCCGTCGCGGGCGCCCGGACCGGGTCGCCGGGGTCGGCCGGCAGGTCGACGCCCCGGTGACCGGGTCGCCACGGCTCGGCCGGCAGGTCGGCGTGCGCCAGCACCGGACCCGGGCGTGGGAGCTCCCACGGCCCGGCGGGCAGGGGCGAGGAGACGAGCCCGGGGGAGAGGGCGGCGCCGGTGCGCGACGCGGCGGCCGACGGCGTGGGGGCGGGGCCGGCCGGTACGACCCCGAGGACGAGCGCCGACAGCAGGACCACCACCGCCGCGCGCGACACCGTGGTGCGTCCTCGTGCGCGGCGGGGCGGGGGGCGGTGCGGAGCCATGACGACACCGTGCCGTGGCGGGGCCCGCCGACGCTCCGCCGCCTCCCGGCGACTGTGGACGAGGCGGACGGGGCGTGGCCGCCGACGTGCGCGAGAACACCCCGGCGACCGTCCGTCGGTCGCGGTCGTGTCGGGTAGACTGCTGGCTGCGACAAGTCGTGTCCGCTCCCGCCTCGTTCCTCGCGTCGTCGACGCGTGCGCGAGACGCGGTCCGGCGCGGAGGGTCGACATCGCGCGTCACGTGGTGCCCGGCACGGTCCCCCAGGGATCGACGGGCACCGCCACCACGGCAGCGGTCCGCATCCCACGGGTGCGGTGCCGGGGCGGCGTGGCGCCAGGGGTGGTCGGGCCCGATGCCCACCACCGACAACCGAAGCACCTGCGACCGTCGACGACGTCGGCGGTCGCCCGATGCGTGCGGCACCGGGTGGATCCCGGACCGCACGGCGAAAGGACCAGCCATGGCCGTCGTGACCATGCGTCAGCTCCTCGAGAGCGGTGTCCACTTCGGGCACCAGACCCGCCGTTGGAACCCGAAGATGAAGCGCTTCATCTTCACCGAGCGCAACGGCATCTACATCGTCGACCTGCAGCAGTCGCTGTCGTACATCGACCGCTCCTACGAGTTCGTCAAGGAGACGGTCGCCCACGGCGGCACGATCCTGTTCGTCGGCACCAAGAAGCAGGCCCAGGAGGCCATCGCCGAGCAGGCGTCCCGCGTCGGCATGCCCTACGTCAACCACCGTTGGCTCGGCGGCATGCTGACCAACTTCACCACCGTGCACAAGCGTCTCCAGCGCCTCAAGGAGCTCGAGGAGATCGACTTCGACGACGTCGCCGGCTCCGGCCTGACGAAGAAGGAGCTCCTCGTCCTGCGCCGCGAGAAGGACAAGCTCTCGCGCACGCTGGGCGGTATCCGCGACATGGCCAAGACGCCGTCGGCCGTGTGGATCGTGGACACCAACAAGGAGCACCTCGCCGTCGACGAGGCCCGCAAGCTGGGCATCCCCGTCGTGGCGATCCTCGACACCAACTGCGACCCCGACCTGGTCGACTACGCGATCCCGGGCAACGACGACGCGATCCGCTCCGTCACGCTGCTGACGCGGGTCATCGCCGACGCGGCCGCCGAGGGCCTCATGCAGCGCGCCTCCGGCAAGAAGGGCGAGGCGACCACCGAGGAGTCCGAGCCGCTGGCCGAGTGGGAGCGCGAGCTCCTCGCCGGCGCCGAGGGCGACCAGGCCGCCGACGCCGCGCAGCCGGTCGCGCCGGCCGAGGGCGCCGCCGCGACCGAGGGTGCCACGGGCGCCGGTGACGCCGTCGCCCCGGGCGCCGACGCCGCTCCGGCCGCCGAGGCCGTCGCCGTGGCCGAGCCCGAGGCCGAGGCCAAGACCGAGAAGTCCGAGTGAGCCGCGGGGGGGGGGGGGGGGCCCCCCCCCCCCCCCCCCCCCCCCCCCCCCCCCCCCCCCCCCCCCCCCCCCCACCCCCCCGCCCCCCCCCCCCCCCCCCCCCCCCGACCCCCGCGC
>NZ_JAUQYR010000002.1:536211-707107 GCF_030588125.1 Isoptericola sp. b515
CCCGCCGCGGGGGCCGCCACCTCGTCGGCTCGGCGGGGGGGCGGGGGGGGGGGGGGGGCCCCCCCCCCCCCCCCCCCCCGCCTCACCGCCCACCGCACACCAGCACGGAGGACATCCCCCATGGCGAACTACACCGCCGCTGACATCAAGGCCCTGCGTGAGCGCACCGGCGCCGGCATGCTCGACGTCAAGAAGGCGCTCGACGCGGCCGACGGCAACACGGACCAGGCCATCGAGATCATCCGCAAGAAGGGCCTGGCCAAGGCGGCCAAGCGCGAGGGCAACACCGCCTCCGAGGGTCTCGTCGCGGCGACGATCACCGACGCTGCCGACGGCCAGGTCGCCACGATGGTCGAGCTGAACGCGGAGACGGACTTCGTCGTCAAGAACGAGAACTTCGTCGCGCTGGCCGACACGGTGCTGCAGGCCGCCGCGGCCGCCGGTGCCACCGACGCCGAGTCGGCCCTGGCCGCCCCGGCCGGTGACAGCACGGTCGCCGACACGATCGCCGCCCAGGGCGCCACCATGGGCGAGAAGGTCGTGCTGCGCCGCGTCGCGCGCGTCGAGGGCCCGAAGGTCACCGCCTACCTGCACAAGACCGCCAAGGACCTGCCGCCGTCGATCGGCGTCCTGGTCGTGACGGACGCCGCGGGCGAGGAGGTCGCCAAGGACGTGGCCCAGCACATCGCCGCGCTGGCCCCGCAGTACCTGACCCGCGACGACGTCCCCGCGGACATCGTCGAGAAGGAGCGCGAGATCGCCCGCGAGCGGTCGATCGCCGAGGGCAAGCCCGAGGCCGCGCTGCCGAAGATCGTCGAGGGTCGCCTCAACGGCTTCTTCAAGGAGGCCGTGCTGGTGGACCAGCCGCTGGCGAAGGACACCAAGACGACCGTCGGCAAGCACGTCGAGGCGGCGGGCGGCCAGCTGCTCGGCTTCGTGCGCTTCCGCGTCGGCAACTGATGTGACCACGGCCCGGCCGCACCGGCGACGGATGCGGCCGGGCCGTCGTGCGTCCGCTCCCGGTACCTCCCCGGGCGGACGACGGCATCCGATGCCAGGATGCGCCAGGAGAGGGACCCGTACGGGGCGACCCGGACGACGACGAGACGGACGGTGGCATGACGCACTTCGACCAGGACCAGATCGTGACCGGGCACGTCCCGCCGAAGGACGCCGACACCCGGCGGGTGCTGCTCAAGCTGTCCGGTGAGACGTTCGGCGGCGGCGCCGTCGGTCTGGCCAGCGACGTCGTGCGCCGGGTCGCCCAGGAGATCGGCGAGGCCGTGCGCCAGGGCGTGCAGGTCGCCATCGTCGTCGGCGGCGGGAACTTCTTCCGCGGCGCCGAGCTGTCCCGTGCCGGTCTGGACCGGGCCCGCGCGGACTACATGGGCATGCTGGGCACGGTGATGAACTGTCTGGCGCTGCAGGACTTCCTCGAGCAGGACGGCGTCAAGACGCGGGTCCAGACGGCGATCACGATGGGCCAGGTCGCCGAGCCCTACATCCCGCTGCGTGCCATGCGCCACCTGGAGAAGGGCCGCGTGGTCATCTTCGGCGCCGGCGCCGGCATGCCGTACTTCTCCACCGACACGGTCTCGGTGCAGCGCGCCCTGGAGACGCACTGCGACGAGGTCCTCATGGGCAAGAACGGCGTCGACGGTGTCTACACCGCCGACCCCCGCACCGACGCGTCGGCCGAGCGGCTCGAGCACCTCACCTACACGGACGCCCTCGTGCGCGGACTGAACGTGATGGACGCCACGGCCCTGTCGATGTGCCGGGACAACGACGTGCACATGCGTGTCTTCGGCCTGGAGGAGACCGGTAACGTGACCCGTGCACTGCTCGGCGAGAAGATCGGGACCTCCGTCACCACCCGCTGAGCGTGCACCGACCCCCCTAACCATCACGAGCAAGGAGCACCCGGGTGATCGACGACACCCTCCTCGAGGCCGAGGAGAAGATGGACACGGCGATCGAGTTCGCCAAGGAGCAGTTCGGTGCGATCCGCACCGGTCGCGCGAACGCCGGCATGTTCTCCTCGCTCGAGGTGGACTACTACGGCGCGCCGACGCCCCTGCAGCAGCTGGCGTCCTTCAACATCCCCGACGGGCGGACCGTCCTCATCTCCCCGTTCGACAAGAGCTCGATGTCGGCGATCGAGAAGACGCTGCGCGAGTCCGACCTCGGTGTGAACCCGTCCAACGACGGCAACACGATCCGCGTCGTCATGCCGACGCTGACCGAGGAGCGTCGCCGCGACTACGTCAAGCTCGCCAAGACCAAGGCCGAGGACGCGCGCATCTCCGTGCGTGGCGTGCGCCGCAAGGCCAAGGAGCAGATCGACAAGGCGGTCAAGGACGGCGAGGTCGGTGAGGACGAGGGTGCCCGCGCGGAGAAGGAGCTCGAGGCGCTGACCAAGAAGCACGTCGACCTCGTGGACCAGCTGCTCGCCCACAAGGAGAGCGAGCTGCTCGAGGTCTGATGTCCCCCGTCGACGCGCAGCGCCGGCCGTCCCGAGCCGGACGCAACCTCCCCGCCGCCGTCGCGGTCGGGCTCGGGCTGCTCCTGCTGCTCGCCGCCTCGCTCTGGTTCCGGCCCGAGCCCTTCGTGGCGTTCGCGGTCGTGGCCCAGAGCGCAGCCCTGTGGGAGCTGCGCGTCGCCTTCGCCCGGCGTGCGATCCAGATCCCGCTGACCCCGCTGCTCGTGGGCGGGGCCGGCATGGCCGTGTCGGCGTACGCCGCCGGGCCCGAGGCGCTGCTGGTGGCGTTCATGCTCACCGTCGGCGCGGTCGTGGTCTGGCGGGTGCTGGACGGCTCCGGCCCACGAGCGCTGCGGGACGCGGCCGCCGGCGTGTTCGCCGCGACGTACCTGCCGTTCATGGCGGGCTTCGTGATGCTCATCCTGGACCAGCCGGACGGCGAGCTGCGGGTGGCGCTCTTCGTCCTGCTGGCCGTCGCGAACGACGTCGGCGGCTACGCCTCCGGGGTGTTCTTCGGGCGCCATCCCATGGCACCCTCGGTCAGTCCCAAGAAGAGCTGGGAGGGGCTGGCCGGCTCGGTGGTCCTGACCACCACGGTGGGGATCGTCGGAGCGCTGTTCGTGCTGGACGCCCCGTGGTGGCTCGGCATCGGCCTCGGCGTCCTCACCGCGGTCACCGCGACGGCCGGCGACCTGGCGGAGTCCCTGATCAAGCGTGATCTCGACCTGAAGGACATGGGGTCGCTGCTGCCCGGCCACGGCGGCGTCCTCGACCGCCTGGACTCCCTGGTCGTCACCGCCCCGTTCGTCTACCTGGTCATGGCCGCCACGGTCTGAGCTGCGAAGGAACTACTCATGGCACCACCGAACGCCCCCACCGGGGCCGGCGCCGACCTCGGCATCCCCGCGGTGCGCCCCTCCGACGAGACCGCGCCGATGCCGCTGCAGATGGCGCCCCGCCGTCGCGGCAAGCCGCCGAAGCACTTCGCGGACCTCACCCCCGCCGAGCGCGTCGCCTCGGTCGCCGAGATGGGCGAGAAGCCGTTCCGCGCCAAGCAGCTCGCCGCGCACTACTTCACGCACTTCACCTCCGACCCGTCGGAGATGACCGACCTGCCCAAGGCCACCCGGGACCAGCTGGCGGAGACGATGTTCCCGCCGCTGATCCGCCCCACCCGGCGGATGGAGGCCGACGGCGGCACCACCGTCAAGACGTTGTGGCACCTGTTCGACGACGCCAAGGTCGAGTCGGTGCTGATGCGCTATCCGCACCGGACCACGCTGTGCGTGTCCTCGCAGGCGGGGTGCGGCATGGCGTGCCCGTTCTGCGCCACGGGTCAGCTCGGGCTGACCCGCAACCTGTCGACGGCCGAGATCCTCGAGCAGGTCCGGGACGCCTTCCGTGCGCTGGACCGCGGGGAGATCCCGGGCGGCCCCGCCCGCCTGAACAACCTCGTGTTCATGGGGATGGGGGAGCCGCTGGCGAACCCGCGCGCCGTCATCGAGACGGTCAAGGCCCTGGTGGCGCCCGCCCCCGAGGGGTTCGGCATGTCGGCGCGCAACATCACCGTGTCGACCGTCGGTCTGGTGCCCGCGATGCGCAAGCTCGCCGACCTCGGCATCCCCGTCACGCTCGCCCTGTCGCTGCACGCGCCGGACGACGACCTGCGCAGCGAGCTGGTGCCGATCAACACGCGCTGGAGCGTCGACGAGGCGATCGACGCTGCGCGGCACTACTACGAGGTGACCGGCCGGCGCGTGTCCATCGAGTACGCGCTCATCAAGGACATGAACGACCACGGCTGGCGTGCCGACCTGCTCGCGGAGAAGCTCAACGCCCGCGGCAGGGGCTGGGTGCACGTCAACCCGATCCCGCTCAACCCGACCCCCGGCTCGATCTGGACGGCGTCCGACCGTTCCGTGGAGGACGAGTTCGTGGCACGATTGCGCGGGCACGGAATCCCGACCACGATCCGTGACACCCGCGGGAGCGACATCGACGGCGCCTGCGGGCAGCTGGCCGCCGAGGAGGACGACGACGAGTGAGCACGCTCTTTTCCACCGTGTCGAAGATGCGACAGGGGTACGACCCGGACGAGGTCGACGAGTTCTTCGACCACGCCCGACAGGCGTACGAGGGGCAGACCCCCGAGCCGATGACGAACGCGGACGTCGCGGCGTCCACCTTCGACCTGGTGCGCGGTGGCTACAACACCCATGAGGTCGACGCGGCCCTGGACCGCCTGGAGGGCGCCTTCATCGCCCGGCAGCGGGCCGACTTCGTCAACGGCCACGGGCAGGAGGCCTGGATGGCCGCGCTGGCCGAGCGGGCCCGCACGCTGTACGGCCGCCTCGGTCGTCCCGACGGTCAGAAGTTCGCCCCGGCCGAGCGCGGCCAGCAGGGCTACGACATGGACGACGTCGACGCGCTGTGCGACCGGCTCGTGGGGTACTTCGACCGCCAGGAGCCGCTGACGGCGGCCGAGCTGCGGTCGGCCACGTTCAGCCGCGCCAAGGGCAAGGACGCCTACGCCGAGGGGCCCGTGGACAAGTTCCTGGCGCGGGCGATCGAGGTGCTCCTCGGGGTCGAGTGACCTGGGATGATGGGGCCATGCCCCACGCCGCACGCACCCTGACCCTGCTCGGTTCCACCGGATCGATCGGCACGCAGGCCCTCGACGTCATCGACGCCCACCCGGGACGCTTCGTCGTCGAGGCGCTCAGCGCCGGAGGGTCCGACGTGGACGCCCTGGCCGCCCAGGCGGCCCGGTACGGGGTGCGTGCCGTCGCGGTGGCCGACGCCGACCGGGCGGACGCGCTGCGCGAGGCGCTGCGCGGAGCCAAGGGGCCCGGCGCGGCCGAGGTCGAGGTGCTGGCCGGTCCGCAGGCCGCCGCCGAGGTGGCCGGACGCGGCAGCGACGTCGTGCTCAACGGCATCACCGGGTCCGTCGGTCTGCGTCCCACCCTGGCCGCCCTGGCGGCGGGGTCGACCCTGGCGCTGGCGAACAAGGAGTCCTTGGTGGTCGGCGGCGCGCTCGTCAAGGCGGCCGCTGCCCCCGGCCAGATCGTGCCGGTCGACTCCGAGCACTCCGCCATCGCGCAGGCGTTGCGTGGCGGGGCGCGCGAGGAGGTCCGCCGGATCGTCCTGACGGCCTCCGGCGGGCCGTTCCGCGGCCGGACCCGTGACGAGATCCGGACGGTGACCGCGGACCAGGCGCTCGCCCACCCGACGTGGGCGATGGGACCGGTGGTCACGGTGAACTCGGCGTCGCTGATGAACAAGGGCCTCGAGCTCATCGAGGCGCACCTGCTGTTCGACGTGCCCACCGACGACATCACCGTCGTCGTGCACCCGCAGTCGGTGGTGCACTCGATGGTCGAGTTCCGCGACGGCTCGACGATCGCGCAGGCCTCGCCGCCGGACATGCGCCTGCCCATCGCGCTGGGCCTGTCGTGGCCCGAGCGCCTCGACGTCGTCTCGCCGCCGTGCGACTGGACGCAGGCGGCGAGCTGGACCTTCGAGCCGCTGGACGAGCACACCTTCCCGGCCGTCGGGCTGGCGCGGGCGGCGGCCGCTGCCTCCGCCACCCACCCGGCGGTCTACAACGCCGCCAACGAGCAGGGCGTCGCCGCCTTCCTCGACGGGCGGATCGGGTTCCTCGACATCGTGGGCACCGTCGAACGGGTTCTTGGCGAGCACGAGGGCGCGGCAGCGGCGGACGTCACTCTCCAGGACGTCGAGGAGACCGAGACCTGGGCGCGCGCCCGGGCGGACGAGCTGCTCTCCCGCCGCTGAGGCGCGGCGGGGGCCGCCGGACCGGACAGCGACCTCCCAGGAAGGTCGCCTAGGCTGCTGGGGTGGACATCCTTCCTCTCGTCGTCGGCATCGTCGTCATCGTGGTCGGCATCCTCGTCTCGATCGCCCTGCACGAGGTGGGGCACATGGTGCCCGCCAAGAAGTTCGGCGTCCGGGTCAGCGAGTACATGGTCGGGTTCGGCCCGACCCTGTGGTCGCGCCGCAAGGGCGAGACCGAGTACGGCCTCAAGGCGATCCCGCTGGGCGGCTACGTGCGCCTCGTCGGCATGATGCCCCCCGCGCCGGCGGGCCGCCGCCCGCGCGAAGGGTTCTTCGGTCAGGTGATCGCCGACGCTCGCGACGCCAGCGTCTCCGAGATCCGGCCCGGCGAGGAGCACCGCGCGTTCTACCGGCTCTCCACCCCCAAGAAGCTGGTGGTGATGCTGGGCGGGCCCGTGATGAACCTCGTCATCGCCGTGGTGCTGCTCGCGGTGGTCTTCCTGGCGATCGGCATGCCCACCGCGACGACGACCGTCGCGCAGGTCGGCGACGACACCGCCGCGGCGTCCGCCGGGGTCGAGTCCGGGGACGAGGTCGTCGCCTTCGACGGGGAGCCCGTCGAGGACTGGAACCAGCTCGTCGGGATGATCAACGACGCGGCGGGGGAGCCCGTGCCGATGGTCGTCGAGCGGGACGGCGCGCAGGTCACCTTGACCGTCACCCCGACCCCGGCAGAGCGGCCGCAGACCGACGCCGACGGCTACCCCGTCCTCGACGCGGACGGCGAGCCGGTGCTGGTCGACGGCGCGCTGCTGGGCGTGACGTCGAGCGTGGAGCGGCAGGCGCTGCCGGTCTCGTCGGTCCCCGAGGCGATCTGGTTGCAGACCTCGGAGACCGCCAAGGCGATCGTCAGCCTGCCGGTGCGGGTGTACGACGCCGCCTACGAGGCGTTCACCGACGCGCCGCGCTCGCAGGACTCGGTGATGTCCGTGGTCGGCGTGGGGCGCGCGGCCGTGGACACCGCGGGGGCCGAGGACTACTCCGTGCTCGCCCGCGTCCAGCTGATGCTCATGCTGCTCGCCTCGTTGAACGTGGCGCTGTTCATGTTCAACCTCATCCCGCTGCTGCCCCTGGACGGCGGCCACGTGGCGAACGCGCTCTACGAGGGCGGCCGGCGCACGGTCGCCCGGGTGCGGGGGCATGCGCTGCCGGGACCGGCGGACGTCGCCCGCATGATGCCCGTGGCCTACGTGGTGTTCGTGCTCCTCATCGGTGTCGGTGCCGTGCTCATGGTGGCCGATCTGGTCGATCCCGTCCGGCTGTTCTGATCGCGAGCACGGCGTGGTGATCCGGTGACCATCAGGGCGTGACCGGGTCGGCGGTGCACAGCACGGGCAAAACCGCGCGATACTGGCGTGGTGACTGCAGTGAACCTCGGCATGCCCGCACCCCCCGCGCCCACGCTCGCCCCGCGGCGGAAGACCCGCAAGATCAAGGTCGGTGACGTCTACGTCGGTGGCGACGCCCCGATCAGCGTCCAGTCGATGACGACGACCAAGACCACCGACATCAACGGCACCCTCCAGCAGATCGCGGAGCTGACGGCCGCCGGCTGCGACATCGTGCGCGTCGCCTGCCCGACGCAGGACGACGCCGAGGCGCTGCCGATCATCGCGAAGAAGTCGCAGATCCCCGTGATCGCAGACATCCACTTCCAGCCCAAGTACGTGTTCGCCGCCATCGAGGCCGGCTGCGCCGCCGTGCGTGTGAACCCGGGCAACATCAAGAAGTTCGACGACCAGGTCAAGGAGATCGCCCAGGCGGCGAAGGACCACGGCACGTCGCTGCGCATCGGCGTCAACGCCGGCTCCCTGGACAAGCGGCTGCTGGAGAAGTACGGCAAGCCGACCCCGGAGGCGCTCGTCGAGTCCGCGGTCTGGGAGGCGAGCCTGTTCGAGGAGCACGACTTCCACGACTTCAAGATCTCCGTGAAGCACAACGACCCGGTCGTCATGGTGCGCGCCTACGAGCTGCTCTCGCAGCGGGGCGACTGGCCGCTGCACCTCGGCGTCACCGAGGCCGGCCCCGCCTTCCAGGGCACGATCAAGTCCGCCACGGCGTTCGGCGCCCTGCTCAGCCAGGGGATCGGCGACACCATCCGCGTGTCGCTGTCGGCCCCGCCGGTCGAGGAGGTCAAGGTCGGCACGCAGATCCTGCAGTCGCTCAACCTGCGGCCCCGCAAGCTGGAGATCGTCTCCTGCCCGTCCTGCGGCCGTGCCCAGGTGGACGTCTACGAGCTGGCCGACAAGGTGACCGCCGGGCTGGAGGGCATGGCGGTGCCGCTGCGGGTGGCGGTCATGGGCTGTGTCGTCAACGGTCCCGGTGAGGCGCGCGAGGCGGACCTCGGCGTCGCCTCCGGGAACGGCAAGGGGCAGATCTTCGTCAAGGGCGAGGTCATCAAGACCGTCCCCGAGGCGCAGATCGTCGAGACCCTCATCGAGGAGGCGAACCGCATCGCCGAGACGATGGACGCCCCCGAGAACGACGACCAGGCCGGTGCCGTGGTCACGGTGGGCTAGTCACGCACGAGGGCGACGGCCGAGGGGAGCACGCGATGGGATGGCGACCGGCGCTGCGCAGCCGGTCGCCCGCGCCCGGTGACGGGGGTGGCGCCGGGGCGCGGGTCCTCGGGGCGGAGGACCTGGTCGAGGCCCGACGGGTCTGCGCGCGGGAACCTGTCACGGGCGTGCTCGCCGCGGCCCGGCTCGACATCGCCCTGCACGTGGGGCTGGCAGCGGCCGGCGGCCAGGTCTGGGGCTACCCGGCGGCAGGTGACCTGCGCGCCGTGTGCTGGGCCGGGGCGAACCTCGTGCCCGTCGTGCCGTCGGCGCTGGACCGCTCCGACGCCGACGACGCCGTGGCCGCGTTCGCCGCCGTCGCACGGGAGCAGGGTCGGCGCTCCAGCTCGATCGTGGGGGAGCGGCGGACCACCCTGCGGCTCTGGGAGCTGCTCTCCCCGGTGTGGCCGCCCCCGCGCGAGGTGCGTACCGACCAGCCGTCGCTGGTGCTCGACCACGACCCGCAGATCGACCCCGACCCCCGGGTCCGGGTCTCCGACCTCTCCGAGCTCGACCTGGTGCTGCCCGCCTGCGTGCGGATGTTCACCGAGGAGGTCGGGTACTCCCCGGTGGCGGGGGGCGGCAGCGCCTACGCGGCCCGGGTGCGCGCGCTCATCGCCGAACGACGCTCCTACGTCCGGATCGACCCGGACGACACCGGGGCGCCGCGGGTGGTGTTCAAGGCCGAGCTGGGCGCGGTGGCGGGTGGCGTGGCGCAGGTCCAGGGCGTGTGGGTCGACCCGGAGCTGCGCGGGCAGGGACTCGCCGCGTCCGGCATGGCCGCCGTCGTCGCCCTGACGCGGCAGCACGTCGCACCGGTGGTGTCGCTGTACGTCAACGGGTTCAACGCCCCGGCGCTCGCCACGTACCGTCGGGTGGGGTTCACCCAGGTCGGGACGTTCGCCACCGTCCTGTTCTGAGGCCGCGCTACCGCAGCAGCCGCGACATGCGCCGGTCGGCGAGCACGTGCCCCCCGGTCTGGCAGGTCGCGCAGTACTGCAGCGAGCGGTCGGCGAACGAGACCTCGCGCACCACGTCGCCGCACACCGGGCACGTCTGCCCGGTCCGTCCGTGCACCTGCATGCCGCGGCGCTTGGCGTCCTTCAGCTCGGCCGCCGGACGACCCTCCGCGGCGGCCACCGCGGCCGTGAGCGTGTCCACGACGGCCCGGTGCAGGGCGTCGACGGCGTCGTCGTCGAACGACCGCGTCAGCGCGAAGGGGGACACCTGGGCGGTGTGCAGGATCTCGTCGGAGTAGGCGTTGCCGATCCCGGCGATCGCGCGCTGATCGCGCAGCAGCCCCTTCACCTGCTGGTTGCGTGCCCGCAGCAGCTCGCCCAGCACGTCCGCCGTGAAGTCCTCGGACAGCGGCTCGACACCGAGCGTGCGGATCGCCTCCACCGCCTCCGCGTCCTCGACGACGTGCACGGCGACGCGTCGACGGGTACCGGCCTCGGCCACGTCGGCGCCGGCGCCGTCGTCGAACCGGAGGCGGAGCGTGAGCGACGCCCCGCGCGACCCGCCGCCCAGCCGGGGCCGGACCGGCGTGGTCGGTGCCTGCTCCCGCCAGCGGACCCAGCCGCCGCGGGCCAGGTGCACCGCCAGCGACGGGCCGTCGGTGGCGAGCACGAGCCACTTGCCCCGCCGTGACCAGCCGTGCACCGACCGGCCGACCAGGGCCGACAGCGGCGGGTCGTAGGTCTTGAGCGCGGCGACGGCCCCGACGTCGGCGGCCTCGATCGTGCGGCCCCGCGTCCGTCCGTCCAGGAAGCGGGCCAGCGCCTCCACCTCCGGCAGCTCCGGCATGGTCCCAGTGTCGCCGATCCGGCCGGTGCGCGCCGTTAGGCTGTGCCCCATGTCGATCGCGTCCCACCGCAGCGGTGACCTGCTGCGCCTGTCCTCCCTGTTCGTGCGTACCCTGCGCGAGGATCCCGCCGACGCCGAGGTCGCCAGCCACCGGTTGCTGGTCCGTGCCGGGTACATCCGGCGTGCCGCCCCGGGCGTGTACTCGTGGCTGCCGCTCGGGCTGCGCGTGCTCGCGAAGATCGAGGCCGTCGTGCGCGAGGAGATGGACGCGATCGGTGCGCAGGAGGTCCACTTCCCGGCGCTGCTGCCGCGCGAGCCGTACGAGGCGACGGGCCGGTGGAACGAGTACGGGCCCAACCTGTTCCGGCTCAAGGACCGCAAGGACGCGGACTACCTCCTGGCGCCCACCCACGAGGAGATGTTCACGCTCCTGGTCAAGGACCTGTACTCCTCGTACAAGGACCTGCCGCTGGCCCTCTACCAGATCCAGACGAAGTACCGTGACGAGGCGCGTCCCCGCGCCGGTCTCATCCGGGGCCGCGAGTTCATCATGAAGGACGCCTACTCCTTCGACCTCGACGACGAGGGTCTGGCGACGGCCTACGAGAAGCAGCGGGGCGCCTACCGGCGGATCTTCGACCGGCTCGGGCTCGACTACGTGATCGTCGCGGCGACCTCCGGGGCGATGGGCGGGTCCCGGTCCGAGGAGTTCCTCTCGCCGTCCCCGATCGGGGAGGACACCTTCGTGCGCTCCGGCGGCGGCTACGCGGCCAACGTGGAGGCGGTCTCGACGCCGGTGCCCGACCCGGTGCCCTTCGACGACGCCCCGGCGGCCCACGTCGAGGACACCCCGGACACCCCGACGATCGAGACGCTGGTCGACTTCGCCAACGCCCACCACCCGCGGCCGGACCGCGCCTGGACCGCGGCGGACACCCTGAAGAACGTGGTGCTCGCTGCGACCCATCCCGGCGGACGCCGGGAGCTCGTCGTGGTCGGCGTGCCGGGGGACCGCGAGGTGGACGTGAAGCGGCTGGAGGCGGCGATGGCGCCGGCGGAGGTCGAGCCGGCCTCAGAGGCCGACTTCGCCGCGCACCCCGAGCTCGTCAAGGGCTACATCGGCCCGGGCGTCCTGGGCCCTCAGGGCAAGCAGGTCACCGACGTCGAGTCCGGCGAGGTGCGGTCCGCGGTCCGCTACCTGCTCGACCCGCGCGTCGTCAGCGGGACCCGGTGGATCACCGGTGCCGACGAGGCCGGGCGCCACGTGTTCGACCTCGTGGCGGGCCGCGACTTCAGCGGCGACGGCACCGTGGAGGCCGCCGAGGTCCGCGCCGGCGACCCGGCGCCCGACGGGTCGGGGCCCCTCGAGCTCGCCCGCGGCATCGAGATCGGCCACATCTTCCAGCTCGGCCGCAAGTACGCCGAGTCCCTCGACCTGAAGGTGCTCGACCCGAACGGCAAGCAGGCCGTGGTGACCATGGGCTCCTACGGCATCGGCGTGACCCGCGTGCTGGCCGCGCTGGCCGAGGCGAACCACGACGACCGGGGTCTCGCGTGGCCGGCGAAGGTCGCCCCGGCACACGTCCACGTCGTCGCCACCGGCAAGAACTCCGAGGTGTTCGAGGCCGCTGACGAGCTGGCGTCGCGACTGGTCGCCGAGGGTGTCGAGGTCATCTACGACGACCGGCCCAAGGTCTCGCCCGGCGTGAAGTTCGCCGACGCCGAGCTCTTCGGCGTCCCGCTCGTCGTCGTGGTGGGCCGGGGCCTGGCCGACGGTGTGGTCGAGGTGCGGCCGCGCGTCGGGGACGCCCGGCAGGTCGCGGTGGACGACGCGGTCGCCGAGGTCACACGCCAGGTCGAGGAGCTGCTCGCCTGAACTTCACCCGTCCTGGTCGGTCGGCTCCTGCGGGCCGTCCCCGTCCGTCGCCTCCTCGGGGCGCTGCTCCGGCAGCCCCGGGAACGGCACGGGCTCGGCGCCCCAGGCGTCGAGCGTGAGCGCGGACTCGACGAGCAGGTCGACCAGGACGGTGCGGGTGTCCGGCGCGGTCGTGCCGACGAGCGTCGCGTAGGTCGTGGCCAGGTCGTTCTCCACCGAGCGCACCAGCGCGCGGTCGCCCGGTCGGCGGGGGACGGCGTACGCCGCCTGGCGCGGGTCCTGCGCGGTCCCGTCCGTCCCGGCCACGAGCGCCCAGGCAGCGGCCCGATCGGTGTGCACGTCGGCGCGCTCGACGTACCGGGAACGTTCGTCCTCGGGACGGATCGCGGCACGCAGCCGGACGGCGTAGCCCGCCGAGTGCTCGGAGGCCACGAGTGTCCGCAGGTCCGCCGCGGTGAGCCCCTCGGGCACCACCGCCGGCTCCCCGGAGTCCGGCGAGGTGCTGGAGACGCCGGTACGGGCCGGGTCCCCCTCGGCCGGTGTCTCGTCGGCCTCCGCTCCGTCCTCGGGGCCGTCCGGCGGGGCCGTCACGGTGGGCTCGGCGGAACCGTCCGCCCCGGCGTCGTCCCGGGCGTCCTCGGCCGGCGCCGGATCGTCGGCCACCGCGGCGTCCACCTCGGCGGGTCCGGGCAGCTGCGGCACCACCGGCGGGGGCGCGCTGTCGGTGTACTCGCCGACGCGGGTCGCCGAGACGGCCTGGGCCGCGCCGACGGAGGCCAGCAGCCGTGCGAGGGGACCGTCGGCCGTGGTCCCGGCGGCGGTCCGGTTGCGCCCGGAGGCGTCGGCCAGGGCCGCGACGACGTCGTCCGGGCCGACGGCGTCGGCCGGCGAGCTCTGCGGGGACCCGCTCGGCGGGTCCGCCGGCTCCTGCAGCCCGGAGTCGTACACGCCGCCCAGCTGGTCGGCCTGCTCCCGGGAGTCGGCCGCGACACGTTCGAGCTCGGCGACGAGCCGGCGACGGCGGTCGCCCAGCTCGTCGATCACGGCGTCGGCCTGCTCGGCGACGAACAGCGCGTCGGTGACGGCGGTACGGCGCACGATCTCGATCGTGTCCGGCCCCGGCTCGGCAGGCGGGGGCGTCTCCAGCCGCAGCCCGCAGCCGGTGAGCAGCAGCGCCACGAGGACGCTGCCGACCACGACCCGCATCCGGCGGCGGGTCGGGGCGGGCGGGGGC
Source organism: Isoptericola sp. b515 (assembly GCF_030588125.1). Classification (NCBI taxonomy): domain Bacteria; kingdom Bacillati; phylum Actinomycetota; class Actinomycetes; order Micrococcales; family Promicromonosporaceae; genus Isoptericola; species Isoptericola sp. b515. Next base: position 550,023 of record NZ_JAUQYR010000002.1, read on the forward strand.
TGCGGTTCCATCGTGCCCCGATCTTGCCACGTCCCGGTGTGACGTTCCTCCACCTGTCCACGCGGGTCGTCGGGCGCACGGTGGGCGGGGGGTTCGTTACGCTGGTCGACGCACAACGACACACCGCCGCGGGACGTCCCGGCGCGGGAGCACCCACGGGAGGCAACGATGGCAGCAGGAGAGGACCGGACCTCGGACGGACGTGTCCGAGCGGTGGTCGGCCCGGTGGTCGACGACGCCGGTCTGTTCCTCGAGGACGTCCGGGTGACCCGGGCCGGCAGCCGGTCGGTGGTCCGGCTGACGATCGACCTCCCGGAGCACCTCGTGGGCAGCCTCGACTCCGACACGCTCGCCGACACGTCCCGGGCGGTCTCCGCCGCGCTGGACGACGCCGACGTGGTCCGCGGCCAGTACACCCTGGAGGTGTCCACCCCGGGTGTGTCCCGCCCGCTGACGGAGCTGCGCCACTACCGTCGGGCGCGCACCCGCCGGGTGCGGCTGACCCTGGACGACGGGCAGGTCGCGGAGGGCCGTCTGACCGGCGTGGACGGTGACGGCGACGACGCGGTGCTGGTCCTCGACGGCGAGCAGCGGGTCGCGTACGGACGGGTGCGCCGGGGACGCGTCGAGGCGGAGCTGGACCGGCGCGAGGACGACGAGGCGGGGACGTCCCGCCAGGGCGAGGAGAGCTGACGATGGACATCGACATGAGCGCGCTGCGGATGCTGGAGCGCGAGCGGGAGATCAGCCTGGACCTGCTGGTCGAGGCCATCGAGCAGGCGCTGCTGTCCGCCTACCACCGCACCCCGGACGCCTACCACCACGCGCGGGTCGAGCTCGACCGCAAGTCGGGGCACGTCACGGTGTGGGCCCGCGAGCAGATCCGGACGCCCGACCCGGAGGACCCGGAGGGCCGGGGCACGATCGAGCTGGGCCCGGAGTTCGACCACACGCCCGAGAACTTCGGCCGGATCGCCACCGCCACCGCCCGCCAGGTGATCGTGCAGCGTCTGCGCGACGCCGAGGACGACCAGGTGCTGGGCACGTTCCGCGGCAAGGAGGGCGAGATCCTCGCCGGCGTGATCCAGCAGGGTCACGACCCGCGGACGGTGCTCGTGGACGTCGGCGAGATCGAGGCCGTCCTGCCGCCGCACGAGCAGGTGCCGGGCGAGAAGTACGTCCACGGCGAGCGCCTGCGCGCCTACGTCGTGGAGGTCGCCCGTGGCATGAAGGGCGCCAAGGTCACGCTCAGCCGCACCCACCCGGGTCTCGTCCGCAAGCTGTTCGAGCTCGAGGTCCCGGAGATCGCCGACGGGTCGGTCGAGATCACCGCCGTCGCCCGGGAGGCCGGGCACCGCTCCAAGGTCGCCGTGCGGTCCACGGTGCCCGGGCTCAACGCCAAGGGCGCCTGCATCGGCCCGATGGGTTCGCGCGTGCGCGCCGTCATGGCGGAGCTGCACGGGGAGAAGATCGACATCGTCGACCACAGCGACGACCCGGCCCGCTTCGTGGCGAGCGCCCTGTCCCCGGCCCGTGTGAGCTCTGTCACGGTCGTCGACGCGGAGGCGAAGGCCGCCCGCGCCGTCGTGCCGGACTACCAGCTCTCGCTCGCGATCGGCAAGGAAGGGCAGAATGCCCGGCTCGCGGCCAAGCTCACGGGGTGGCGGATCGACATCCGTTCCGACGAGGGCACGCCGGGGGCGGTGGCCGACGGGGACGCGGTCGAGGAAGCCTGAGCTGGTCGAGGCCCATGAGCAGTCGCGTTAGACTGGAGGGGATCGGGTCGCGCGACCCTGTTCCGGCACGCCCCGCCACCACCCCGCCACGACCGGTGGGACCGGTGCGGACGTGTGTCGGATGCCGGCAGCGCGACCTGCGGTCGCAGCTCTTGCGGCTGGTCCTCGTGACGTCGGACGACGCCCCGCGCGTCGCGGTCGACGTCCGGGCGTGCCTGCCGGGGCGTGGAGCCTGGATGCATGAGGACCTCGCCTGCTTGGACCGTGCCGTCCGGCGACGGGCCGTCCCGCGCGCACTGCGTGCGGGTGGCCCGGTGGACCTGGAGCCGGTCCGGGCATATCTGGAGCACCAGGACCGTTGAAGAACCTGGGCGGCACCGTCGGTGCCGCCCCCGTCGCGACCGGGCGTCCTCGCCCGGCCGCACACGCGTACGTCGACAAGGAAGCGGGTCAGAAGCCGATGGGCACCCGATGAGTCCCGAACGATGAGTACTCAGTACTAGCGACGGTCCTGCCTGTCTCGGTGGGGCCGAGACAGGAGAGATGTGGCGAAGATCCGCGTCCACGAGCTGGCGAAGCAGCTCGGGGTGGAGAGCAAGACCCTGCTGGCCGAGCTGAAGGCCTCAGGTGAATTCGTCCGGTCGGCGTCCTCGACGCTCGAGGCACCGGTCGAGCGCATGATGCGTGGCAAGTTCACGGCGTCCGACGCCGGAGCGGCCAAGGACGGCAAGTCCGCCAAGCCCGCCCCGAAGAAGAAGCCCGCCGCGCCCAAGCCGGGTGCACCGGCGGCGGCCGGCGAGCAGGCCGCGAAGCCTGCCGCCTCGACGCCCGCCGAGGCGCCGAAGCCGGGTTCCGCACCCAAGCCGGGTGCGGCGAAGCCCGGGGCCGCGCCGAAGCCGGGTGCCGAGAAGGCGCCGGCGGCGGAGACCCCGAAGCCCGCTGCCGAGAAGGCACCGCAGGCCGAGAAGCCCGCTGCTCCGACCCCCGGGTCGGCACCGAAGCCGGGCGCCACGCCCAAGCCGGGTGGCGGCCCCAAGCCGGGTGCACCGAAGCCGGGCGGGCAGCGTTCCGGTGGTGGCGGCCGCAGCGGCGGTCCGCGGCCGGGCAACAACCCCTACGCGTCCCAGCAGGGCATGCAGCGTGGCGGGGGTCCGCGGCCGGGCAACAACCCGTACTCCTCGCAGCAGGGCATGCAGCAGCGGCCCGCGCGCGGCGAGGGCAAGCCGGCCGAGCGCTCCGGCGGTCCGCGTCCGGGTGCCCCGCGTCCGGCCGCTCCGCGTCCGGGCGCCCCGCGCCCGAACCCGGGCATGATGCCGGGCAAGACCAGCATGCCGCGACCGGGCGAGCGTCCCGGCGGCGGTGGTCGCGGCGGCCGTGGTCGCGGTGGCGGCCCGGGCGGTCCCGGTGGTGCCGGCGGTCCCGGTGGCGGTCGGGGCGGTTTCCGTCCCGGTGGCGGCGGCGGGTTCCGCGGCCGTGGCGGCGCCGGCCGTGGCAGCACCCAGGGTGCGTTCGGTCGCGCCGGCGGCAAGCCGGTCCGGGGACGCAAGTCGAAGCGGGCGAAGCGTCAAGAGTTCGAGCAGATGCAGGCCCCGACGCCGGGTGGCGTCTCGGTCCCGCGCGGCAACGGCAACACCCTGGTGCGCCTGCGCTACGGCTCGTCCCTGAACGACTTCGCGGACAAGATCGACGCGAACCCGGCGGCGCTGGTCACGGTGCTCCTGCACCTGGGCGAGATGGCGACCGCGACGCAGTCGCTGGACGAGGACACGTTCGTCACGCTCGGGTCGGAGCTCGGCTACAAGATCGAGATGGTCTCCGCCGAGGAGGAGGACCGCGAGCTGCTCGGGTCCTTCGACATCGACCTGCAGGCCGAGGAGGCCGACGAGACCGACGAGGACCTGGAGGCGCGGCCGCCGGTCGTGACCGTCATGGGTCACGTCGACCACGGTAAGACGAAGCTGCTGGACGCCATCCGGTCCACGGACGTCGTCGCCGGTGAGGCCGGTGGGATCACCCAGCACATCGGTGCCTACCAGGTGCACACCGAGCACGAGGGCGCCGACCGGGCCGTCACGTTCATCGACACCCCGGGTCACGAGGCCTTCACGGCCATGCGTGCCCGTGGTGCCAAGGCGACGGACATCGCGATCCTCGTGGTGGCCGCGGACGACGGCGTGATGCCGCAGACGATCGAGGCGCTGAACCACGCCCAGGCGGCGGACGTGCCGATCGTCGTGGCGGTGAACAAGGTGGACAAGGAGGGGGCGAACCCCGACAAGATCCGCCAGCAGCTCACCGAGTACAACCTCGTGGCCGAGGAGTACGGCGGCGACACGATGTTCGTCGAGGTCTCCGCGCTGCGGCGCCAGGGTATCGACAGCCTCCTCGAGGCCGTCCTGCTGACCGCCGACGCGGCGCTCGACCTCCGGGCCAACCCGGAGAAGGACGCCCGCGGTGTGGCGATCGAGGCCCACCTGGACAAGGGCCGCGGTTCCGTGGCCACCGTCCTGGTGCAGTCGGGCACGCTGCGCGTCGGCGACGCCATCGTCGCCGGCACCGCGCACGGTCGTGTACGGGCGATGTTCGACGAGCACGGCGAGTCCGTCACCGAGGCGGGTCCGGCGCGTCCGGTCCAGGTCCTGGGTCTGGCGTCGGTGCCGAGCGCCGGCGACACGTTCCTCGCCGCACCCGACGAGCGCACCGCTCGTCAGATCGCCGAGAAGCGCGAGGCGGCCGAGCGTGCCGCGCTGCTGGCCAAGCGGCGCAAGCGCATCAGCCTCGAGGACTTCACCAAGGCTCTCGAGCAGGGCAAGGTCGAGACGCTCAACCTGGTCATCAAGGGTGACGTGTCCGGTGCCGTCGAGGCGCTGGAGGACGCGCTGCTCAAGATCGACGTGGGCGACGAGGTCGACCTGCGCGTCATCCACCGCGGTGTGGGTGCGATCACGCAGAACGACGTCAACCTGGCCACGGTCGACAACGCCGTGATCCTCGGCTTCAACGTCCGCTTCGGCGAGCGTGTCGAGGACCTGGCCGAGCGCGAGGGCGTCGAGGTCAAGTTCTACTCGGTGATCTACCAGGCCATCGACGACATCGAGGCCGCCCTCAAGGGCATGCTCAAGCCGGAGTACGAGGAGGCGAAGCTCGGCAGCGCCGAGATCCGCCAGGTCTTCCGGTCCTCGAAGTTCGGCAACATCGCCGGTTCGATCGTCCGGTCGGGCACGATCCGACGGAACACCAAGGCCCGCGTGCTGCGCGACGGCCGCGTGGTGGGCGACGAGCTCACGGTCGAGTCGCTGCGACGCGAGAAGGACGACGTCACCGAGGTCCGCGAGGGCTTCGAGTGCGGTATCGGACTCGGGTCGTACAACGACATCGTCGAGGGCGACATCATCGAGACCTTCGAGATGCGCGAGATCCCCCGCGCCTGAGAAGGTCGGGACGGACGACGGCGCCCCGTCCGCACCGCCGAGCGCGGTGGGGGCGGGGCGCCGTCGGCGTCAGGACAAGGAGGACGGATGAGCGAGAACCCGCGGGCGCGCCGGTTGGCGGACCGCATCAAGGAGATCGTCGCGCAGATGCTCGACACGCGGATCAAGGATCCGCGACTCGGCTTCGTGACGGTCACGGACGTCCGTGTCACCGGCGACCTGCAGCAGGCGTCGGTGTTCTACACGGTCCTCGGCAGCGACGAGGACCGCGACGGCACGGCGGCGGCGCTGGAGAGCGCCAAGGGCATGATCCGCTCCGAGGTCGGCAAGCAGACCGGCGTGCGGCTGACGCCGACGATCGAGTTCCACCTGGACTCCGTGCCGGAGACGGCGGCGCACCTCGACGAGGCGCTGTCCCAGGCGCGGCTGCGGGACGCCGAGCTCGCGGCGCTACGCGAGGGCAAGTCCCCGGCCGGTGACGCCGACCCGTACCGCACGTCGGACGACGACACCGACTGACGACCGCCCCGATGCCGCGGGGAGAAGGTCCGCCGGGCCGGAGCGATCCGGCCCGGCACCTCCTGCGCGTGGCGGTGGGGGAGAGGGGAGATCCCGTGGCCGACCGTGGCACGGCGCGCCCGCCGCGCCGTCCGACGGCGCCGGACGGTCTGCTGATCGTCGACAAGCCGGCCGGCTGGACCAGCCACGACGTCGTCGGGCGTTGCCGGCGGCTGGCGGGCACGCGCAAGGTCGGGCACGCCGGCACCCTGGACCCGATGGCGACGGGTGTGCTGGTGGTCGGCGTCGGTCGGGCGACCAAGCTGCTCACCTACGTGGTGGGCGCGGACAAGGCCTACCGGGCGACGATCCGGCTGGGTGTCTCCACGACGACCGACGACGCCGAGGGCGAGACCCTCGAGGCCCGGGGCGTGGGCGAGGGCGTGGACCCTGCCGCCCTCGCGCGGCAGGTCGCCGCCCTCACCGGCGACATCCGGCAGGTCCCGAGCACCGTCAGCGCGATCAAGGTCGACGGACGCCGGGCCTACGCCCGGGCCCGTGCCGGCGAGGAGGTCGAGCTCGCCGACCGTCCCGTCACCGTGAGCTCGTTCGAGGTGCTCGAGACCCGTCCGGCCACGGCCGACGGCGGCGTGGCGGTGCTCGACGTCGACGTCGAGGTGGTGGTCTCCTCGGGCACGTACGTGCGTGCGCTGGCCCGGGACCTGGGCGAGGCGCTCGGCGTCGGCGGGCACCTGACCGCGTTGCGCCGCACCCGTGTCGGCGGGTACCCGCTCGATCGTGCCCGGACCCTCGACGAGCTCGAGGCCCAGGCCGACGCCGACGGCGTGCTCGCCACCCTCCCGCTCGGCGACGCCGCGCGGAGCACCTTCCCCGTCCGTGAGCTGACCGACGCCGAGGCCCGGGCCCTGGGCTACGGGCAGTGGGTGACCCCGACCGGCATGCGGGGCACCGTGGCGGGCCTGGCCCCGGACGGCACGCTCGTCGCCCTGCTGGAGGACACGACGCGGCGCGGGGAGCGGCGGGCCAAGCCCGTCCTGGTCCTCGCCCCGGCCTGAGCGGGACTATCCTGATCCGTCGGCGTCGTGAGGCGTCGGCCCGTCCGGCAACGAGGAGCGCGATCGGCGTGCAGGTGTTCACGGACCTCTCCGAGGTCCCCGAGGACTTCGGTCCGTCGGTCGTGACGATCGGCAACTTCGACGGCGTGCACCGCGGTCACCAGGCGGTGCTCGCCCGACTCGTCCGCCTGGCGCGCGCCGACGGCTGCGCCGCGGTCGCCGTGACCTTCGACCCGCACCCCGCCGCCGTCCACCGTCCCGACTCCGCTCCCGAGCTCATCACGGGGATCGACGACCGCCTCGAGCTGCTGGCGGAGACCGGCCTCGACGCCGTCCTCGTGATCCGCTACACCCTGGACTTCGCGGAGCAGAGCCCCGAGGAGTTCGTCACGCGCTACCTCACCGGGGCGCTCGGTGCGCGCAGCGTCGTCGTGGGCCACGACGTGCGCTTCGGCCGGGCCAACGCCGGGACGCTGGCCACCATGGTCGACCTGGGCGGGCGCCACGGGTTCGAGGTCGTGGCGATCGACGACGTGGGGGAGTGCCAGCCCGCGCAGGACGGTGCCGGCCAGCGCTGGTCCAGCTCGGCGGCACGCGCCCTGATCGCCGAGGGCGACGTCGCCCAGGCCGCCGACGTCCTGGGCCGGCCCCACCGGGTGCGGGGCGTCGTCGTGCGGGGGGACGCCCGCGGCCGCGAGCTCGGGTTCCCCACGGCCAACCTGGGGGACATCGCCGGCATGGTCCCTGCCGACGGGGTGTACGCGGGGTGGCTGCGCCGGCCCGGGCGGACGGGCCAGGAGCCCGCGGACCCCGACGCGCTGCTGCCCGCGGCGATCTCGATCGGCACCAACCCGACGTTCGACGGCGTCGAACGTCGGGTGGAGGCCTACGTCCTGGACCGCACCGATCTCGACCTGTACGGCGAGGAGGTGGTCCTCGAGATGGTCGAGCACCTGCGCCCGACGGTCCGTTTCGACGGCATCGAGGCGCTGGTCGAGCAGATGACCCACGACGTGGCCCGCGCCCGCGGTGTGCTGCTGTCCTGATACGATGGTCGCTGCCGTAGATCGGCCGCGGATCCAGAGCGCCCGGTGAAGCAGTCCCGGAGCACCGCGCAACGACACCAGAAGGAGAGCCATGCCGCTCGACGCTGCCACGAAGCAGAACATCATCACCGAGTACGCGACTCACGAGGGCGACACCGGCTCGCCGGAGGTCCAGATCGCTCTGCTGACCCAGCGGATCACCGACCTGACCGAGCACCTCAAGGAGCACAAGCAGGACCACCACTCCCGTCGTGGTCTGCTCCTCCTGGTCGGCCAGCGTCGCCGTCTGCTCAGCTACCTGCAGAAGGTCGACATCCAGCGCTACCGCGCGCTCATCGAGCGCCTCGGCCTGCGCCGCTGACGTCCCGCCACCAGCCCGGTCCCTCTCGCAGGGACCGGGCTGGTCTGGTGTGATGTCCTTGTAGACGTAACACCGCACACCGCGCCGCCGGGCCGTCGTCCGGTCCTCGGTAGTGGCCCCCCGATCCGCCGGTTCCCCCGGTGTGCTCCGAGGGCCTCGATCGAAGACCGTCGCTCGGGCGGGCGGCGCCTTCGAGAGCAAGGAGGGCACCCGTGGAGGGTCCCGAGATCCAGTCCGCCGAGGCCGTCATCGACAACGGCCGCTTCGGCACCCGTACCGTCCGCTTCGAGACCGGCCGACTGGCCCGGCAGGCCGCCGGCGCCGTCTCCGCCTACCTCGACGACGAGACCATGCTGCTGTCGACCACCGCGGTCGGCAAGCACCCCAAGGACCAGTTCGACTTCTTCCCGCTGACGGTGGACGTCGAGGAGCGGATGTACGCCGCGGGCCGCATCCCCGGCTCGTTCTTCCGCCGTGAGGGCCGCCCGTCCACCGAGGCGATCCTCACCTGCCGGCTCACCGACCGCCCGCTGCGCCCGCTCTTCGTCAAGGGCCTGCGCAACGAGGTGCAGATCGTCATCACCGTCATGGCGCAGCACCCGGACGACGCCTACGACGTGCTGGCGATGAACGCCGCGTCCGCGTCGACGCAGATCTCCGGCCTGCCGTTCTCCGGCCCGGCCGGCGCCGTGCGCATCGCGCTCATCGACGACCAGTGGGTCGCCTTCCCGAAGTACTCGGACAAGGAGCGCGCCGTCTTCGAGATGGTCGTCGCGGGCCGCAAGGTCACCGCCGCCGACGGTTCCGAGGACGTCGCCATCGCGATGATCGAGGCCGAGGCCACCGACGACGCCTGGAACCTGGTCAAGAACGAGGGCGCCACCGCCCCGACCGAGCAGGTCGTGGCCGAGGGCATCGACGCGGCCAAGCCGTTCATCGCCGCCCTGTGCGACGCCCAGCTCTCGCTGGCCTCGCAGTCGGCCAAGGACGTCGCCGAGTTCCCGCTGTTCCCGGACTACGCCGACGACGCCTACGCCGCCGTCGAGTCCGCGGTCTCCGCCCCGGCCGCCGAGGCCCTGGCGATCGGCGACAAGCAGGAGCGCGAGAACCGCCTCGACGAGATCAAGGCGGGGATGCTCGAGCAGCTCGCCGAGCAGTTCGAGGGCCGCGAGAAGGAGCTCTCGGCGGCCTTCCGCTCCCTGCAGAAGCAGCTCGTGCGTCAGCGCGTGCTGACCGACGGCGTGCGGATCGACGGCCGAGGGCTCGCGGACATCCGCACCCTGTCGGCCGAGGTCGAGGTGCTCCCGCGGGTGCACGGCTCGGCGCTGTTCGAGCGTGGCGAGACCCAGATCCTGGGCGTCACGACGCTGAACATGCTGCGCATGGAGCAGCAGATCGACTCCCTGGGGCCGGTCACGCGCAAGCGCTACATGCACAACTACAACTTCCCGCCGTACTCGACCGGTGAGACCGGCCGTGTCGGCTCGCCCAAGCGCCGTGAGATCGGCCACGGCGCGCTCGCCGAGCGCGCCCTGGTCCCGGTGCTGCCGAGCCGCGAGGAGTTCCCGTACGCGATCCGCCAGGTCTCCGAGGCCCTCGGCTCCAACGGGTCCACCTCGATGGGCTCGGTCTGCGCCTCGACGCTGTCGCTGCTCAACGCCGGAGTGCCCCTCAAGGCGCCGGTGGCGGGCATCGCGATGGGTCTGGTCTCGGACACGGTGGACGGGGAGACCCGCTACGCCGCGATGACCGACATCCTCGGTGCCGAGGACGCCTTCGGCGACATGGACTTCAAGGTCGCCGGCACCCGGGAGTTCGTCACCGCCATCCAGCTCGACACCAAGCTCGACGGCATCCCGGCCTCCGTGCTGTCGGCCGCGCTGGGTCAGGCCCACGACGCCCGTCTGACGATCCTCGACGTCATCGCCGAGGCCATCGACACCCCGGACGAGATGTCGCCGAACGCGCCGCGCGTCATCGCGGTCAAGGTCCCCGTCGACAAGATCGGTGAGGTCATCGGGCCCAAGGGCAAGATGATCAACCAGATCCAGGAGGAGACCGGCGCGGACATCTCCATCGAGGACGACGGCACGGTCTACATCGGTGCGACCGACGGCCCGAGCGCCGAGGCGGCGCGGGCGTCGATCAACGCGATCGCCAACCCGCACGTCCCCGAGGTCGGCGAGCGCTTCGTCGGCACCGTGGTCAAGACCACCTCGTTCGGGGCCTTCATCTCGCTGGCCCCCGGCAAGGACGGTCTGCTGCACATCAGCCAGCTGCGCAAGCTGGTCGGTGGCAAGCGGGTGGAGAACGTCGACGACGTCCTGTCCATCGGCCAGAAGATCCAGGTCGAGATCGGTGAGATCGACTCCCGCGGCAAGCTGTCGTTGGTCGCGATCACCGAGGAGGACGACAAGCCCGCCGACGAGGCCGTCGCCACCGAGGCGAGCGAGGCCTGATCTCACCCATGAGCCAGCACCTGCCGCTCGTCGGAGCGGATCAGCCGGGTGCCGAGCTGACCGCCGGGCAGGACGGTGCGACGATCCGTCGCACCGTCCTGCCCGGCGGTGTGCGTGTGCTGACCGAGCACATGCCGGGGCTGCGCTCGGCCACCGTCGGCGCCTGGGTCGGCGTCGGGTCCCGCGACGAGACCGACGGGCACCACGGATCGACCCACTTCCTCGAGCACCTGCTGTTCAAGGGCACGGCGCGCCGGTCGGCGCTGGACATCGCCGAGGCGTTCGACGCCGTCGGCGGCGAGGCCAACGCCGCGACCGGCAAGGAGCACACGTGCTACTACGCGCGGGTGCTCGACGCCGACGTCCCGATGGCGGTCGACGTCGTCAGCGACATGATGACCTCGGCACGGCTCGACCCCGACGAGCTCGAGACGGAGCGGGGTGTGATCCTCGAGGAGCTCGCGATGGCCGAGGACGACCCCGCGGACCTGGCGCACGAGCGGTTCGCCGCCGCCGTGCTCGGCAGCCACCCGCTGGGCCGTCCGATCGGCGGCACCCCGGACGCGATCCGTGGCGTGCCGCGCGAGGCGGTCTGGGAGCACTACCGGTGGCACTACCGGCCCGAGACCCTCGTGGTCGCGGCGGCGGGCGGTGTCGACCACGACCGGCTCGTCGACCAGGTCGGCGAGGCGTTGTCGGCCGGCGGCTGGGACCTGACCGTCCCCGCCAGCCCGCGGCCGCGGCGGTCGGACGCCCCGGAGTCGGACGGCGTGCCCACCGAGGGCGTGGACGTCACCGTGCACCGCCCGATCGAGCAGGCGAACGTCATCCTCGGCACCACCGGGCTGAGCGCGACCGACGAGCGCCGCTTCACCATGACCGTGCTCAACGCGGTGCTCGGCGGCAGCATGTCCTCGCGGCTGTTCCAGGAGATCCGGGAGAAGCGCGGGCTCGCCTACGCCACGTACTCCTTCGCCCAGGGCCACGGGGGACTGGGGACCTTCGGGCTGTACGCGGGATGCACGCCCGGGCGCACCGACGAGGTCGTCACGATGCTCGGCGCCGAGCTCGACCGGCTGGCCGAGGACGGCATCACCGTCGCGGAGCTCGACCGGTCCGTCGGGCAGCTCTCCGGCGGGCTCGTGCTCGGGCTCGAGGACACCGGGTCGCGGATGAGCCGCCTGGGCCGGTCCGAGCTCGTCCTGGGCGAGCTGATGACCGTCGACGAGTCCCTGGAGCGCATCCGGTCCGTGACCCGCGAGGACGTGCGTGAGCTCGCCGCCGACCTGGCCGCGCGGCCGCGGTCGGTGGTGCGGGTGGGGCCCTTCACGGAATGAGGAGATGATCGTGAGCAGCAGCAGCGCCGTGAGGGTGGCCGTCATCGGGGCGGCCGGCCGCATGGGTGGCCAGACGTGCGCCGCCGTCGAGGCCGCCGAGGACCTGGAGCTCGTCGCGCGCATCGGCGCCGGCGACGACGTGGCGGCCGTCGTCCGCGAGTCCGGGGCCCAGGTCGCGATCGACTTCAGCGTCCCCGCCGCCACCGAGGCGAACGTGCACGCGGCGCTGGACGCCGGCGCCGACGTCGTGGTCGGGACCACCGGCTGGGACGACTACTCGCGCGGCCGGGTGGCCGAGCACCTCGAGCGGCTCGCCGCGGCGGGCGACGGGCCGGGTCCTGGCGTCCTCATCGCGCCGAACTTCGGGCTGTCCGCCGTGCTGGCGATGACGTTCGCCGCCCGGGCGGCGCGCTACTTCGAGTCCGCGGAGGTCGTCGAGCTGCACCACCCGGACAAGGTCGACGCGCCCTCCGGCACGGCACGGCACACGGCGGCCGCGATCGCCGCCGCACGGGCGGAGGCCGGCCTGGAGCCGTCCCCGGACGCCACCCAGAACGGCTGGGACGCCCGGGGCGCGGACGTCGACGGGGTCCGGGTGCACGCGGTCCGGCTGCGCGGTCTCGTCGCCCACGAGGAGATCCTGTTCGGCAACGCCGGCGAGCAGCTCACGATCCGGCAGGACTCCTTCGACCGTGCCTCGTTCATGCCGGGCGTGCTGCTCGCGGTGCGCGAGGTCGGCTCGCGGCCGGGTCTCACCGTCGGCCTCGAGAACGTGCTGGACCTGTCGTGACCTCGTCCGAGCCGTCCCCGGCCACCCGGAGCCGCCCGCCGCGCGGTCTCGTCGGCGCCCTGGCCGTCACCGGGCTGCTGGCGATCTACGTCTGGGCGATCGCCGGACGCGGCGTCGCGATGATCGCCAGCGGCGAGGCGGTGCTGGTCGCGATCGGCGTGGCGGTGCTCGTCATCCCGCTGCTCGTGGTCGGGCTCATCGCCCGCGAGTTCTGGCTGGCGGCCCGGGTGCAGCGCATGGCCGACACCCTCGCCGGGGCCGGCGAGCTCCCGGTCGACGACCTGCCCCGGTCCCCGGGTGGACGCATCGACCGCGACGCGGCCGACGCCGCGTTCGCGGAGGCGCAGCGGGCCGTCGAGGCCGAGCCCGAGAGCTGGCGGGCCTGGTACCACCTGGCCTTCGCCTACGACGCCGCCCACGACCGCCGCCGCGCGCGCGCCGCGTTGCGCCGGGCCTCCTCGCTGTTCTCCGGCTGACCCCTCACCGGGCCGGCCACCGCGTCCAGCAGTACAGGTGGTGGCGGACGTCGGCGGCCCGGCACGCGAGCTCGCCGAGACCCTGGAGGGCCCGTGCCAGCTCCTCGGCGTCGCCCGCGTGCTCGCCCCCGTGCACCCAGCGGTGCGCCGCCTCGCCGAGCTCGTGGGGGGACGCCGCCGCCAGGTGCGCGGCCAGCTCGTCGGCGACGGTGACGACGAACGGGCCCTCGTCGCGGCCGTCGACGACCTGCCCGTGGCGCGCGGCGCCGGTCACCTCGCCGTAAGGCAGCCCGAACGTGGTGCCGGCCAGCACGGCGAGGGCGACGAACGGGTCGACGGACGGCAGGGCCACGGTGTCGAAGAGCGGTTCGCCCGAACCGCGCGTCGGTGTGCTGGGCCCGTCCTCGACCTGCAGCACCGTCGCGGCCAGGGCGTCGGAGGGAGCGGCGAAGTAGTCCGTGATCATCGGTTCCGTCGGACTCGCCAGACGCCGCCGCCTGCTGCTCGGACCTGCGGACCCATCCCCGACCTCGGACATGCGCCCAGCCTGCCATCAGGGTGCTACGGCATCGTCACGCGCGGGTTACCGCGCGGGGTCGTGCGGGAACGCCTGCCGTGCCACGACCACCACGGCACCGGCCAGCGCCATGGCCGACGCCCCGGTCCAGGCGAGGGTCGCCAGACCCGGCCCCGCGACGACCACGGACCCCACGGCCGCCCCCAGACCGATGCCGAGGTTCGAGGTGGCGTTGACGAACGCCCCGGCGACGTCGGCGCTCGCACCGCGGGCCCGCAGCGCCAGCGTCTGGAAGGCGGCCGGCACCGCCCCGAACGCGGCGAGCCAGACGGCCGCACCGACCAGCACCACGCCCTGGTGCGGCAGCCCCAGCGCGACGGCCGCCAGGGCGAGCACCATCACGGCGATCGTGGCGAGGGTCAGGGTCCGTGGCCTGCGGTCCAGGTAGCGGCCGGCCGCCCACAGGCCCAGGATCCCCAGGGCACCGAAGACGAGCAGGGTCGGGCCGACCGCGGCCTCGCCGAGCCCCGTCGCGAGCAGCAGCAACGAGATGAACGTGTAGACGGTGTACTGGCCCACGAACAGCAGGGTGTTGGTGCCGACGACGACCCCGAGGCGCGAACGCGCGCCACGGGCGTCGGAGGAGGCGCCCTCGCCCGCACCCGGCGCGACCTCCACCGGGGGCAGCAACCGGGCGACGAGGACCGCGGTCAGCGCGCAGACGCCGGCCAGGACGGCGAAGGACCACCGCCAGCCGACGGCCGCCCCCAGCGAGGTGGACAGCGGGACGCCCAGGACGAACCCGAAGGTGCCGCCGGTGGTCACGAGCGTCACGGCGCGTCCCGTGTACAGGGGCGAGACCAGCCGGGCCGCGTAGGCGATGGACACCGAGAAGAAGAGGGCGTGCCCGAGGCCGCCGAGCGTCCGGGCGGCCACGACGACGCCGAAGGACGGTGCGACGGCGGCGAGCAGGTTCGCGGCGGTGTAGACGACGACCGTCGTGAGCAGGAGCGGCTTGCGGGCCAGGCGCCGGGTGGCCAGCGTCAGCGGCACCGCGCACGCCGCGACGACGAAGGCGTAGACGGACACCAGCAACCCGGCGGTGGACTCGGGGACGCCGAGGCCACCCGCGAGCTGCGGCAGCAGGCCGACCGGCAGGACCTCGGTCGTGATGGCGACGAAGTTCGCCACCGCCAGGACCGTGATCCCCGCGGCGGCGTCCCGGACGGTGCGGTGTGTCACCGGGACATCCTGTCACCGCGACGTCGGGCCCGGACGTCGGCCGGGGTGGGAGTGGCGGTCATCACGGTTCGTCGACCGGTCGAACGGGTACTTACCGACTGGTCGGGGTTCGCGCGACCCTGGCATGATGGCCACGTGACGGGCGAAGGAGTGCGATGACGACGACGGGTGCGACGCCGCAGGCCGGAGCCGCGCGGGCGGGGGGCTACGCCCGGGGGCGCAGGAAGCGTGAGCAGATCCTGCAGGCGGCGATCACGCTGTTCGGGGAGGCCGGCTTCCACGGCACCTCGCTGCGGGACATCGCCGGTGCCGCCGGCATCTCCCATCCCGGCCTGCTGCATCACTTCCCGACCAAGGCCGCGGTGCTCGAGGCGCTCCTGGAGCACCGCGACGCGGTCGACGAGGCGGACCTCGAGGCGGACCGGGAGCGGGGGACCGACCTCTTCACCGCGCTCGTGCACCTGATGGAGCGCAACGCGCTCCGGCCCGCCATCGTCGACCTGTACACCTCGGTCGCCGCGGAGGCGACCTCCGCGGACCACCCCGCGCACGCGTACTTCGAACGGCGATACGCCCGGACGATCGCGCTGATCGTCGACGAGCTCGCCGCCCGCCGGGACGCCGGCGAGCTCGTGCCCGGACTCGACCTCGAGACCACGGCACGGTCGCTCGTCGCGATCATGGACGGCATGCAGCTGCAGTGGCTGCTCGCCCGCGACCTCCCGCGCGCACAGCGCCCGGACATGGCGGCCACGCTGGGGGCCTACCTCGACCTGATCCTCGTCACCCCGCCGCAGGACGCCCCCGCTCCCTGAGGCTCGCGGGCGCGTCCGCGCCGGTGCGCATAGCATGGCCGCAGGTCAGCAGGCATCGACGAAGGGCTCGCATGGCACGCGACGACGCACCCACCCCGGACGAGACGGTCGACGCGACGCCGCCGGACCCGCACAACCCCTTCCGGCGGATCTGGTGGCTGCCCGTGCTGCGGGGCACGGCCTTCATCGTGCTCGGCCTGCTGCTGATGATCGAGCCGCTCGAGGAGCTGGAGATCCTGCGGCTGCTCATCGGGATCTTCCTGGCGTTCGACGGGGTGCTGGTCCTGGTCCAGTGGGTGGCGCACCGTCGGCAGGTCGGATCCGCCTGGTGGCTCGCCCAGGCGGGCGTGAACATCGGATTCGGTGCCGCCGTGGCCCTGTGGCCGGACCTGACGCCCACCCCGCTCTACTACGTGCTCGCCGTCTGGGCGATCGTGCTCGGCGTGGTGGCGATCATCGGCGGGGCCGCGCTGACCCGGAACCGCGACCTCGGCTGGCCGTGGATGGTCGCGTTCGGGATCACGGCGACGCTGTTCGGGCTGCTGCTGGTCACCCGGCCGCTGGACTCCCTCGACGTGCTCCGGCTCGTGGCGATCGTGTTCGCCCTGTTCGCGTTCGTCGCCGGGGCGCTGGACATCGTCTCCGGGTTCGCCGTCCGGTCGGTGGCACGGGAGCTGAGCAGCCTGCGGGAGCAGGCCGAACGAGTGGGGGTCACCGTGACCGGGGGGTCCGTCCTCGGGTCCGCGAACCCGCAGGTCACCCCCGCGCGGGCCTCCGGTCCGCGGTCCGCCGGCGCCCTCACGGACGGAGGCGGCTCCGGCACATCTCCGGCGTCGGAGCCCGAGGACGACTCCGCCTCGCCCGTGGCACGTCCCGCCACGCCGGGCGCGGACGCGATCACCAGCGGTGGCTCCGCCGCGGACGACAGCCGCACCCCGCCCTCGGCCGGCGAGCACGGCCCGCACGACGCGACGGCCGACGGGACCGAGGAGCGCGCGGACGGCACCGCGACGCCGGAGCGGTCGCCGCGCCGGTGGCGGGGCGACCGCTCCTGAGGACTACGCCAGCGGCATGCCGACGTACTGGGTCTCCTGGTACTCGGCGATGCCCTCGAAGCCGCCCTCGCGCCCGATCCCGGACTGCTTCATGCCGCCGAAGGGCGCCGCGGCGTTGGAGATGACCCCGGCGTTGAGCCCGAGCAGACCGAACTCCAGGCGCTCGGCGAACCGCAGACCCCGGGGGACGTCGCGGGTGAACACGTAGGACGCCAGCCCGTACTCGGTCGAGTTCGCGAGCGCGACGGCCTCGTCCTCGCTGGAGAACGTCGCCACGGGGGCGACCGGCCCGAAGATCTCCTCGCGCATGCAGCGCGCGTCCGGCGGCACGTCGCGCAGCAGGGTCGGGGAGAAGAAGTGCCCGGTGCCGTCCGGGCGGTCACCGCCGACGACGAGCGTCGCGCCGCGCTCGACGGCGTCGTCGACGAACGCCTGGACGGAGTCGACCGCCGACGGCTCGATGAGCGGACCGAGGGTCACGCCGTCGTCCAGCCCGTTGCCGACGACGACGTCGCGCAGCTTCTGCGCGAGCCGGTCGACGAACGCGTCGGCGACGTCCTCGTGGACGTACATCCGGTTGGCGGCCGTGCAGGCCTCGCCGCCGTTGCGGAGCTTGGCGGCCAGCGCCCCGTCGACGGCGGCATCGAGGTCGGCGTCCTCGAAGACGACCAGCGGGGCGTTGCCGCCCAGCTCCATCGACGTGCGCAGCACGTTCGTCGCGGCGTCGCGCAGGAGCGACTGCCCGACGGCGGTGGAGCCGGTGAAGGACAGCTTGCGCAGGCGCGGGTCGGCCAGGATCGGTTCGCTCACCGTGGAGGCCGACCGCGAGGGCACGACGTTCAGCACGCCGTCCGGCACCCCGGCCTCCACCATCAGCCGGGCGAACAGCATCGAGGTCAGCGGGGTGAGCCGGGCCGGCTTGAGGATCGTCGTGCACCCGGCGGCCAGCGCCGGGGCCACCTTGCGGGTCGCCATCGCCAGGGGGAAGTTCCACGGCGTGATGAGGAACGACGGGCCCACGGGGCGACGCTGCACGAACATGCGCAGGCTGCCCTCGGGGGTGTGCGTGTACCGGCCGACGTCCTGGGTGGCCTGCTCGGCGAACCAGCGGACGAACTCGCCGCCGTAGGTCACCTCGCCGCGGGACTCGGCCAGCGGCTTGCCCATCTCGAGCGTCATGACCGTGGCCAGGGTCTCGGCGTGCTCCTGCACGAGGTCGAAGCCCCGGCGCAGGATCTCGGCACGTTCCCGCGCCGACGTCGCGCCCCAGGAGTCCTGCGCCGCCGCCGCGGCGTCCATGGCGGCCTGCGCGTCGTCCGCGGTCGCGGAGGCGACCCGGACGAGCTCGGTCTCGGTGGCGGGGTTCTCCACGGCGAATGTGCCGCCGTCCGACGCGTCGCGCCACTCGCCGCCGATCAGCAGACCGGTCGGGACGGCGTCCAGGGCCTCGGGGACCAGGTCCCGGGTGCTGGGCGTGCTGCTGGTGCTCATGGTCACTCACCTTCCTCGGGGGACGTGCGATGGTCGGCCCGGCGCGCGACGAGTCGGCGCGCACCCTGGGCGACGAGGGTGACGTCGGCGCCCACGGCGACGAACGCCGCCCCGGCCTCGACGTAGCGGTCGGCCATGGCCGGGTCGAACGCGTTGACCGCCACGGGGGTGCCGGCGCGGTGCCCGGCCTCGATCGCGGCGTGCACGGCGGCCACGACCTCCGGGTGGTCCTGCTGGCCCAGGTGGCCCAGGGACGCCGCGAGGTCCGCGGGACCCACCAGCACGGCGCCCACGCCGTCGACGGCGGCGATCGCCTCGGCCGCCTCGACACCCGCGCGGGTCTCCAGCTGGACGACGAGGGTGATCCCGTCGTCGGCACCGTCCAGGTAGCCGTTGACGCCGTTCCAGCGCGAGGAGCGGGCCAGGGCGCTGCCGACGCCGCGGATGCCCGCGGGCGGGTAGCGCACCGCGCGGACGGCCTCGGCGGCCTCGGCGGGGGAGTCCACCATCGGCACCAGCAGGTTGGTGGCCCCCAGGTCGAGGACCTGCTTGATGCGCACGGGGTCCCCGGACGGCACCCGGACGAGCGTGGCCACCGGGTAGGCCGCGGTCGCCTGGAGCTGGCCGAGGACCGTCGTCAGGTCGTTGGGCCCGTGCTCGCCGTCGACGAGGACGACGTCCAGGCCGCTGCCGGCGAGGATCTCCGCGGCGAGCGGGCTGCCGAGGGACGACCAGGCCCCGACCAGGGCTCGGCCCTCGGAGGCGGCGGCGTCCAGGAGGTCGGCCAGGGAGGTGTCGGTGCTCAGACGAAGCGGCATGTCACGGCTCCCAGCTCGGCGTAGTCGGCGTGCACGGTGTCACCGGGGTGCACCCAGGTCGGTCGGGTGAACGACCCGGCCAGGACGGTCTCGCCCGCGGCCAGGAAGTCGCCGTGAGCCGCCAGCTTGTCGGCCAGCCAGGCGACGCCGGCCGCGGGATGGCCGAGCACGCCCGCTGCGACGCCGGTCTCCTCGATCGTCTCGTTGCGGTACAGCAGCGCCGGGACCCACCGCAGGTCGACGTCGTCGGGTCGCACGGGCCGCCCGCCCAGGACCATCGCGCCCATCGCGGCGTTGTCGCTGATGGTGTCGACGATGGTGCGCCCCGGCATCTCGACGCGGGCGTCGAGGATCTCCAGCGCGGGGACGACGCGTTCCGTCGCGCGCAGCACGTCCGTGACCGTGACGCCGGGTCCCTGCAGCGCCTCGCCGAGCACGAACGCCAGCTCGACCTCGACCCGGACGTTGGACCAGGCGGCGTGCTCCACGATGCTGCCCGACTCGAGCACCATGTCGTCGAAGATCACCCCGTAGTCCGGTTCGGTGATCCCGGTGGCCGCCTGCATGGCCTTCGACGTCAGGCCGATCTTGTGCCCCACGACGCGTCGGCCCGCGGCCTCACCGCGCTCGCGCCACGTGCGCTGCACGGCGTAGGCGTCGGCGACGGTCATCCCGGCGTGCCGCGCGGTCAGCAGCGGGACGGGGGTCCGGGTGCGCTCGGCCTCGGCGAGCTCGTCCGCGATCGCCGTCACCGTGCGGTCGTCGAGCGTCCGCTCGCCGTCGGGAGAGCTGCTCACAGCGTCGCCCCGAGCTTGAACCCGTGCTCCGTGTCGCCCTTGCGGGTGTAGGAGAAGCCGTCGGCGCCGATGGTGACCTCCATCTCGCTGTCGTCGGTCCGTGACGTGAGGGGCTGCAGCTCGCCGTCGAGGTCGAGCACGCGGGAGGCGTCCGTGTACCAGCTCGGCACCACGGGGTTGCCCCACCAGTCGCGGCGCTGGTTGTCGTGCACGTCCCAGGTGACCACGGGGTTGTCCGGGTCGCCCGTCCAGTAGTCCTGGGTGTAGATCTCCACGCGGTGGCCGTCGGGGTCGCGCAGGTACAGGTAGAACGCGTTGGACACGCCGTGGCGGCCCGGCCCGCGCTCGATGCTGTCCGTCATCCGCAGCGCACCGAGCTTGTCGCAGATCGCCAGGATGTTGTGCTTCTCGTGGGTCGCGAACGCGACGTGGTGCATGCGCGGTCCGTCGCCGCCGGTCATCGCCGTGTCGTGGACGGTCGGCTTGCGGCGCATCCATGCCGCGTAGGTGGTGCCGGCCTCGTCCTGGATGTCCTCGGTGACGCGGAACCCGAGGTTCTCCATGTACGCCACGGCACGCGGGACGTCCGGCGTGACCTGGTTGAAGTGGTCGATGCGCACCAGCGCGCCCGGGGTGTGCCGGTCGTAGGCCCAGGCGAGCCGCTCGACGTGGTCGACCTCGTGGAAGAACTCGTAGGGGAAGCCCAGCGGGTCCGTCACGCGCACGGAGTCGCCGACGCCCTTGACCCACCCGTCGGTCCGGCGCTCGACCCGGCAGCCGAGCTCGGTGTAGAACGCGACGGCCCGGTCGAGGTCCTCGGGTGTGCGCACGCGGTAGCTGAACGCCGCCACGGCGGCCACCGGCCCGCGCCGGAGCACGAGGTTGTGGTGGATGAACTCCTCGAGGCTGCGCAGGTAGACGGTGTCCTCGTCCTCCTCGGTCACGACGAGGTCCAGCACGTCGACGTAGAACCGGCGGCTGGCCTCGAGGTCGGTGACCACGAGCTCCATCGAGGCGGCGCGCACGACGTCCGGCGGCGGGCTGGACGGGGTGGGCACCGGGTCCGTCGTGCGGATCGGGGACTCGTCGGTGACGACGGGTTCGGGGGTGTTCGGGTCGAGAGTGCTCATGCGGGGCGTCCTTGCCTGGTGCGGGAGTGTCAGTTCTTGCCGAAGGTCGGGTTGTGGACCGCGCCGAGCGTGATGTGCACGGCCTGCTGGTCGGTGTAGAAGTCGATCGAGCGGTAGCCGCCCTCGTGCCCCAGACCGGAGGCCTTCACGCCGCCGAACGGGGTACGCAGGTCGCGCACGTTGTTCGAGTTGAGCCAGACCATCCCGGCCTCGATCGACTGGGAGACGTTGTGGGCTCGCTTGAGGTCGTTCGTCCACACGTAGGCGGCCAGGCCGTAGCGGACGGCGTTGGCGAGCTCGACGGCCTCGGCCTCGGTGTCGAACGGCGTGATCGCCACGACGGGTCCGAAGATCTCCTCCTGGAAGATGCGTGCGTCGGGTGCCACGTCGGCGAACACCGTCGGTGCGACGAAGTTGCCGGTCGGGAAGCCCTCGGGACGTCCGCCGCCGGCGACCAGGCGGCCCTCGGACCGGCCGAGCTCGACGTAGCCCATGACCTTCTCGAAGTGCTCGGGGTGCACCAGTGCGCCGACCTCGGTGTCGGGGTCGTGCGGGTGGCCCACCACGACGCGCCGTGCCTGCGCCGCGTAACGCTCGACGAACTCGTCGTACACGGACCGCTCGACGAGGATCCGCGATCCCGCGGTGCAGCGCTCGCCGTTGAGGGAGAAGACGCCGAAGATCGTCGCGTCGATCGCGGCGTCGAGGTCGGCGTCCGCGAACACGACCGCGGGCGACTTGCCGCCGAGCTCCATCGAGAGGCCCTTGAGATGCGGGGCGGCGTTGGCGAAGATCACCTCGCCGGTGCCGGACTCGCCGGTGAAGGAGATCAGGGGGACGTCCGGGTGCTTGACCAGCGCGTCACCGGCCTCCTCGCCCAGGCCGTTGACCAGGTTGAACACACCGGCGGGCACCCCTGCCTCGGCGAAGATCCCGGCCCACAGCGACGCGGACAACGGGGTGAACTCGGCCGGCTTGAGGACCACCGTGTTGCCCGTGGCGAGCGCCGGGGCCAGCTTCCACGACTCGAGCATGAACGGGGTGTTCCAGGGCGTGATCAGCCCGGCCACCCCGATCGGCTTGCGGTTGACGTAGTTGATCTGGCGTCCGGGCACCTTGAAGGTGTCGTCGCTCTGCGCCACGACCAGGTCGGCGAAGAACCGGAAGTTCTCGGCCGCGCGACGTGCCTGCCCGAGAGCCTGCGTGATCGGCAGGCCGGAGTCGAAGGACTCCAGCTCGGCGAGCCGGGCGTCACGGGACTCCACCAGGTCGGCGATCCGGTGCAGCACGCGGGAGCGTTCGCGCGGCAGCATGCGCGGCCACGGACCGTCGACGAACGCGCGCCGGGCGGCGGCGACGGCGGCGTCGACGTCGGCCTGCTGCCCGGCGGCCGCGGTGAGGTAGGTCTGGTTGGTCACCGGGTCCAGGACCTCGAACGTCTCGCCACCGATCGAGTCGACCTCGTGGCCGTCGATGTAGTGGCGGATCCGGTCCGGGAGCCCGTCGGGGCGGTGCGGTGCGTCGGTGGCGGGAGCGGTCATCGGTCCTCCTGGTGGTGCGGTCGGTGGGCCGCCTGGTAGGCGAGCACCGCGTCGAGGGTGGCGGTGCGGTGACGGCGTGCGGTGAGCTCGAGCTCGGTGGCCTCGACGCGGCCCGCCTGCAGGTCCTCGACGAGGTCGAGGATCCGGTCGTGCTCGGCGACCGACTCGTGCGCCCGGCCCGGCACGAACCCGAACGACGAGTCGCGCAGGACCTTCATGCGGCGCCAGCCGCGGTGGACGAGGTCGAGGACGTGCGGGTTGGGGCACGGCTCGAACAGCAC
The DNA here is from genome assembly GCF_030588125.1 of Isoptericola sp. b515. Classification (NCBI taxonomy): domain Bacteria; kingdom Bacillati; phylum Actinomycetota; class Actinomycetes; order Micrococcales; family Promicromonosporaceae; genus Isoptericola; species Isoptericola sp. b515. Next base: position 572,920 of record NZ_JAUQYR010000002.1, read on the forward strand.
GGCGTGGAACTCGAGGTTGAGCTCGGTGACACGGTGGGGGTCGAAGTCGGCCAGGCTCTGGCGCATCCGGGCGTTGACCTGCCGGGCGGCCCGGAGCTGGTCGGCCGTCAGCAGCGGAGCGGACAGCGCGGTCGCGAATCCCTCCACGAGAGCGAGGGTCTGCATGGTGTGCTGGTACTCGGCCTCCTGGACGAGCGCCACCTGCGCGCCCACGTTGCGCTCGTAGGTGACGAGCCCCTCGGCCTCGAGCCGCCGGACCGCCTCGCGGACGGGGACGACGGAGACGTCGAGCTCACCGGCGATCTGGGAGAGCACCAGCCGGTAGCCGGGTCCGAGCGTCCCGTCCTCGATCCGGTCGCGCAGGTAGGTGTACGCGCGCTGCGACTTGCTCACGCCGCCCGCGGTGAGGCGCGCGTCGTCGGCGGTGGGGGTGCTCACCGGTCGCCCTCCCGCTCGGCCTCGTAGCGCGCGCGCCAGTGCGCGTCCATGGGGAACAGGCCGTCGACCGGTGCTCCCTCGGCCACCTGGCGTGCCACGAAGGCGTCGGCGGCCTCGGCCTCCTCGGCCTCGGCGAGGACCTCCTCGACCAGCGCCGCCGGGATGACCAGGGCGCCGTCCCGGTCGCCGACGACGACGTCACCCGGCTGGACGGCGGCGCCGCCGCAGGCGACGGTGACGTCGGACTCCCAGGGCACGTGGCGGCGGCCGAGCACCGACGGGTGGGGGCCGGCGGAGAAGACGGGCAGGCCGATCTCGGCGACCGCCTCGGCGTCGCGCACACCGCCGTCGGTGACCACGGCGGCCGCGCCGCGCACCTTCGCGCGCAGGGCCAGCACGTCGCCCACGGTCCCGGTGCCACGCTCCCCCCGGGCCTCGACGACGAGCACCTCGCCGGGGCCGACGGTGTCGAAGGCGCGCTTCTGGGCGTTGTAGCCGCCGCCGTGCGCGGCGAACAGGTCCGGTCGGAACGGCACCAGCCGCAGCGTGCGGGCGGGACCGACGAACCGGTCGTCGGGGTGCAGCCCGTGCACCCCTTCGAGGAAGACGTCGGTGTGGCCGCGCCGGCGCAGCGCGGCGGAGAGGGTGGCCACGGCCACGGTGGCGAACCGGGCGCGCTGGTCGTCGGTCAGCACCGGCGCCGGAGCCGGTGCTGCGGTCGCCGGCGGCTCGGTGCCCCAGGCCTCGGCACGCTGCGTCGCGTCGACCGCCGGCTGGGAGCCGAAGTCTCCGAAGGGTGTCGTGCCCGCGGTCACGCGGGTGACCAGGCGTCCGCTGGTGGGCGCGCCGGGTGAGTCGGGGGCGTCCACCTCGACCTCGACGGTCTGGCCCGGCTCGACGACGGAGGAGCCGGCAGGCGTCCCGGTGAGGATCACGTCGCCGGGATCGAGCGTGAAGTGCTGGGACAGGTCGGCGACGAGGCGCCCGACGTCGAACAGCAGGGTCGCGGTCGAGTCCTCCTGGACGAGCTCGCCGTCCACCCAGGTGCGTACGCGCAGCCCCGCGGGGTCGACGTCGTCGGCCGGGATCCAGCGCGGACCCAGGGGAGTGAAGCCCTCGCCGCCCTTGGAGCGCAGGTTGGAGCCCTTGTCCGCGCTGCGCAGGTCGTACAGACCGAAGTCGTTCGCGGCCGTGACGGCGGCGACGTGCGACCAGCCGTCGGCCGGGTCGACCCAGCGCGCCGGGGTGCCGATCACCACGGCCACCTCGCCCTCGAAGGCGAGCAGCTCGGTGCCGGCCGGACGTTCGATCGTGGCGTCGCTCGGCGCGAGCGAGGAGACCGGCTTGAGGAAGTAGGACGGCTGGCTCGGCGTCCGTCCGCGCTGTGCCGCGCGCGACGGGTAGTTGAGGTGGACGGCGATGATCTTGCCGGGCGCGAGGCCGTCGGGCAGCAGCGTCCGTGCCGCGGCCGACGGGCCGGCCGAGGTGTCGTCGTCGGTGACCACAGGAACCCCCTTGTCGTGTCGTATCACTCATCGTATACGATGCGAGCCTCGAGCGGAATCGACAGAGGAGTCCCCGCATGACCGTGAGCACCGTCGCCACGACCCCGACAGATCGGCGCGAGCTGCGCCGGGTCGCCTTCGCGACCGTCATCGGTACCACCATCGAGTGGTACGACTTCTTCCTGTACGCCAGCGCCGCGGGCCTGGTGTTCAGCGCACTGTTCTTCGAACCGGCCGGCTCCGCGGTCGGCACCCTGCTGGCCTTCGCGACCGTCGGCATCAGCTTCCTGTTCCGGCCGCTGGGGGCATTCCTCGCCGGTCACTTCGGCGACAAGATCGGTCGCAAGGCCGTGCTCGTCGTGACGTTGATGCTGATGGGGGGCGCCACGACGCTGATCGGGCTGCTGCCGACCTATCAGCAGATCGGCATCCTGGCCCCGATCCTGCTGGTGCTCCTGCGAATCCTGCAGGGCCTGTCCACCGGCGGCGAGTGGGGCGGCGCCGTCCTCATGGCCGTCGAGCACGCGCCGGACGGCCGGCGCGGCCGCATGGGCGCCTTCCCCCAGATCGGCGTCCCCATCGGTCTGCTGCTCGCCTCCGGTGTGCTCGCGCTCATGACCGGCGTCGTCTCGCCCGGCGACGCGTTCGTCGAGTGGGGCTGGCGGATCCCGTTCCTGCTCAGCGTCGTGCTGATCGTGGTCGGCATCGTGGTGCGGCGCACGGTCGAGGAGAGCCCGGTGTTCGTCGAGATCGCCGAGAAGAAGTCCGCCGCGCGCACGCCGGTCACCACCCTGTTCCGTCAGCACTGGCTGCTCGTGCTGCTCGCCGCCCTGACCTTCGCGGGCAACAACGCCGCGGGGTACATGACCACCGGCGGCTACCTGCAGAACTACGCCACGACCCCGCTGGACGAGGGGGGTCTGGTCGGGATGGACCGCACGCCGGTGCTCCTGGCGGTGGCCGGCGCGTCCGTCGTCTGGCTGGTGTGCACCTACGCGGCCGGTGTCGTCTCCGACCGCATCGGGCGACGCAACACCTACATCATCGGCTGGCTCGCGTTCCTCGGCACCGTGTTCCTGCTGTTCCCGCTGGTGAACACGGGGGACCCGTGGCTGCTGTTCCTGGGCGTCTCGCTGTTCGCGGTGGGCAACGGCTTCACCTACGGCCAGCAGGCGGCCTACTTCGCGGAGCTCTTCCCTGCCTCGATCCGCTACTCCGGGGTGTCCATCACCTACGCGATCGGTGCGATCCTCGGCGGCGCGTTCGCCCCGACGATCGCCGCCTGGCTCGTGCAGACCACCGGCAGCGCCACCTCCGTCGCGTTCTACATCGCGGGGATGATGGTGGTCGCCTTCGCCGCCACCCTGCTCCTGCGCGACCGCACCGGCATCCCGCTCGGACCGGAGCACGAGGCCGAGCAGGTCGCCAGCCCCGTGTTCGGGCTGCCCCGAGCCTGAGACCCCGGCAGGACGGCGCCGGGCGCACCGGCGCCGTCCTGCCGAGGATGTGTTGGATGATCGAACCCCGGCGACGCCGCCGGGACATCGAGGACGATGAGGAGCACCCGTGCAGTTCCACCACCACGGCTACGTGTCCGGCGACCCGCGGGTCCTGCCCGCCGCCGGGACGGGCCTCGACCGGCCCGCCGAGCTGCCCGACGAGGTCGACGTCCTCGTCGTCGGCTCCGGCCCGGCGGGCATGCTGCTCGCCGCGCAGATGTCGCAGTACCCCGACGTCACGACCCGCATCATCGAGCGGCGGCCAGGACGGCTCGTGCTCGGCCAGGCGGACGGCATCCAGCCGCGCAGCGTCGAGACGTTCCAGGCCTTCGGGTTCGCCGAGCAGATCACCGCCGAGGCCTACAACATCGGCTGGATGAACTTCTGGGGCCCGGACCCCGACGACCCGGGCCGGATCGTGCGCACGTCGCGCACGGAGGACTACGGGCTGAAGATCAGCGAGTTCCCGCACCTCATCGTCAACCAGGCGCGCGTCCTCGACTACTTCGCGCAGGCGGCCGCGAACGGTCCCGCCCGGATCGCGCCCGACTACGGCGTCGAGTTCCTCGGGCTCACCGTGCACGAGGGGCCCGACGCCGGCCCGTATCCCGTCGAGGTGCGCGTCCGGGAGACGGCCGGCGACCTGCCGGGCCGGGAGCGCACCGTCCGCGCGAAGTACGTCGCCGGGTGCGACGGCGCCCGCAGCGCCGTGCGCGAGGCGATCGGCCGCCGCCACGTCGGCGAGTTCGCGGCGCACGCCTGGGGCGTGATGGACGTGCTGGTGAACACCGACTTCCCCGACTGGCGCATCAAGTGCGCGATCAACTCCGAGGCCGGGAACATCCTGCACATCCCGCGCGAAGGGGGATACCTCAGCCGCATGTACGTCGACCTCGGCGAGGTGCCCGAGAACGACCACCACGAGGTGCGCAGGACGCCGGTCGAGGAGATCATCCGGCGCGCCAACGAGATCCTCACGCCCTACACGCTCGACGTGGTGGACGTCGCCTGGCACAGCGTCTACGAGGTCGGGCACCGGGTGACCGACCGGTTCGACGACGTCCCCGAGGGCTCGGAGCGCACGCCGCGGGTGTTCCTCACCGGGGACGCCTGCCACACGCACAGCGCGAAGGCGGGGCAGGGGATGAACGTCTCGATGCAGGACGGGCTGAACCTCGGCTGGAAGCTCGGCTCCGTGCTCACGGGGCTCAGCCCCGAGTCCCTGCTCGCGACCTACTCGTCCGAGCGGCAGCCGGTGGCCCAGGAGCTGATCGACTTCGACCGGGAATGGTCCAGCCTCATGGCGCGCAAGCCGGAGGAGATCTCCGACCCGACCGAGCTCGCCCAGCACTACCTCGCGACCTCCGAGTTCCCCTCGGGGTTCATGACCCGGTACGCGCCGTCGATGATCGTCGGCGAGCCGACGCACCAGGAGCTGGCCGCCGGGTTCCCGATCGGCAAGCGGTTCAAGTCCGCCGAGGTGACGCGGGTCGCCGACGGCAACGCCGTCCACCTGGGCCATCACGCCCGGGCGGACGGCCGCTGGCGCCTCTACGCGTTCGCCGACGCCTCCCGCGCCGGTGAGGACTCGGCGCTCGCCGCGTGGGCGGCGTGGCTGGACTCGGCGGAGTCGCCGGTGGCGAGGCACACCCCGGCCGGGGCCGACGTCGACGCCGTCTTCGACGTCAAGGTGGTCTACCAGCAGGCCTTCCAGGAGGTGGACCTCGCCGGTGTCCCCGGGGTGTTCCGCCCGCGGACCGGTCCGCTCGGACTCATCGACTGGGAGAAGGTGTTCGCCGCGGGGCCCACCGTGTGGACCGGCGTCGACATCTTCGCCGAGCGGGAGCTGTCGCGCGACGGCGTGGTCGTCGTCGTGCGCCCCGACCAGTACGTGGCGCACGTGCTCCCGCTGACGGCCACCGACGAGCTGGCCGCGTTCCTGGACGGGGCCTTCGGGAGCTGACACGGACGGCGGGGCCGCCGGCGGCGGCCCCGCCGTCGTGGGGGAGCGGTTCGCGGCGCTGCGTTCGCGCGGCGCCGGTGTCGCCATGGTCGCGGCCGACCGTGCCGGTCCGACCCGAGGTCGCGCCCGGCCACCGTCGCCGAGCCCTGGTCGGAACGCCGCGCCGGCTTCCAGCTCGCGGCCGGCTCCGGGGCGACCTCGACGTGCGAACGGCGACGCCGCCGCTGTCGGCGACGGCCGGCGTGACCGGGTGGGTCCCGGGCGGGGCGGCGGACGGAGGGCAGGTCCGGTCCGGGACCACGAGCCGTCGATGCTCACGTGTGACAGAGCGTTGCGTCCGGTGGAGGGCCTCTCCGTGCTCAGGTGCGGTCCTCGCGCCCGATCGACTGTGCGCCGGTGACGGCACCGCCTTCCTCAGGTGCGGGTGCGGTCGTCCTCGTCGGCGCGGGCTGCTCGCCAGGCGAACACGGTTGACAGCGCAGCCACGACGACGGCGGCGCCGAGGACGGTGGTGATGCCGAGATGGTCCGCCGAGAGCCCTCCGGCGATGCTGCCCACCGGGACCACACCGTAGGTGATGGCGCGTCGCAGCGCGGAGACGCGGCCGAGAACGCCCGGCTCGGTCCGTGCCGCGACGATCGCCGACGTCTGGACGTTCACCACGACGATGCAGATGCCCCACGTCACCGCGTGCGCCGTGAGCAGGGGAAGTGCCCACCCCGCGACCGCCAGGGCGGTCAGGGGAAGGGCAGAGACGACGGTGAGACAGGCGCTCGCGGCCCAGACGACCTGAGACCGGGAGACGCCGCTGACGACTCTCTCCGCGACAAGGCTGCCGACGAGCCCACCAGCGGCACCTGCGGTGACCAGCGCGCCGTAGACACTGGTCCCGATGTCGAGCGTGCGGAGCAGGAAGATGGCCTCGACGCTCGAGAACACCGCGAGGCCGAGGTTGGTGCACGTGCTCGACCAGGTGAGACGGCGGACGACCGGGTCGGTGCGAAATGCGGCGAGACCGTGGACGACGTCGTCGGCGAAACGGCGGACACCCGCCCGGACGCCAGGGGGAGGTCGGTCACCGGAGGGCGTCGTCTCCGTAGGGGCGCTGGTGCCATCCCGTCCGGCGAGGAACACCGCGGCGGCGACCGCTGTGACGGCGGCGACCACCATCAGCGGAGCGGCGTCCATCGCCGCGAGAACAAGTCCCGCCGCGGCCGGGACGACCAGGGCGAGCGCCGTGTCCGCGGACTGCAGGCGGGCGACGAGCCTCCCGACGCCGCCACGACCGACCACCTGAGTCGCTCGGACCATCTGACCGGTCTCGCTGGCCGTGCCGGTCACGCCGATCATGAAGCTGGCCGTGGCGAGGAGCCAGAACGAGAGGTGACCGGTCGCGAGCAGAGCTGCCGTGGCGACGCAGACCCCTGCCCGGACCGTCGCCGCCCACATCATCACGACCCGTGCCTCCGTACGGTCCACGATGACGCCGATCGGTGCACCAAGAAGGAAGAAGGCCAGCGTTCCCGCCGCGTTGAGCATCCCGATCTCGACGGCGGACGCGCCCACGGCGAGCACGGCCGTGACATCCACCACGACGTCGATCAGGTTGCGCGAGGCCGCATCGAACCCGTTGGACAGCACGAGCCTGTGCGCAGGCGTGCCTCGGGGTGACCGTTGCCTCTGACGAAGGCGCTCCAGAGCCGTCCGGTCGTCACGCATCGCGGAATCGCATCGTCGTCGTGGCGGGGCAAGTACCGGAGCGTCGCCTCGATCGTGCTCCGTTGCCCGTTGAATGCGTCCACCAGGTCGGGATGCCCCTGTGGCCTCCCGGGCGAACGCCGACACCTCCGTCGGCGACGGCGACCCGGATCATCGCGACACCGCCGGCCAGGTGCCAGGAGGAACGGCTCATCGCCGGAACATACCGGACATCACGGCGCCGGCGCCGCCGGTGTCAGCGCCGGTTCACGCGCAGGATCTCCTCCTGGTACGGCGCGACGACGGTGGGGGAGACGCGGCAGTCCAGCAGGAGGAAGCGGCGCTCGTCCTCCGGTTCCTCCCGCCAGGTGGCGAGCCGGTCGAGGTCCGCCAACGAGCGCACGACGATCCCCTCGGCGCCGACGGCGCTCGCCAGGGCCGCGAAGTCGGTCTCCGGGATGCGCATCGGCCCCTCGGCGAGCCCCTGGCGCCCGTACACGTGCACCTCGGCCCCGTAGACGGTGTCGTTCCACACGACGGCCACGCCGCGGCCGCCCGCGGTGCGCACCGCGGTCTCGAGGTCGGCCAGGGCCATCAGCCCGCCGCCGTCACCGGTGGTGAGCACCACGGCCGACTCCGGGCGGGCCGCGGTCGCGCCCGGCACGCTGGCCAGGCCGAGCCCGATGGACTGGTACGCGGTGCCGACCATGATCATGCGGTCGGGGGAGGCGACCGGCCAGTACATGTTGGCCCAGCCGATGAAGTGGCCGCCGTCGGAGACGACGACCCGGTCCTGCGGCAGCAGGTGCGCGAGCCGGTGGGCCACCGAGCGGGGGTCGAGGCGTCCGTCCTCCGCGAGGCCGTCGGCCGGCCCGGTCTCGTACTGCCGCGCGGGGGCGGCGTCCACGGACTCACGCCAGCCGGACGGCGTCGCGCCGAGCGCGGCGAGCTCGTCCACCAGCGCACGGGCCACCAGAGCCGCGTCACCGCGGATGAACCCGCCCACGTGCCGGTGGGTGCCGGCCTCGGCGGTGTCCACCTGGACGACCCGCGTGCCCGGGGCGAACAGCTCGCCGAACCGCATCGTGAACTGGTTGAGCGACGCGCCGAACACGACGACGACGTCCGCCTCGTGGGCGAGCTTCATCGCGCCGTCGGCCCCGAACCCTCCGGCCACGCCGAGGTCGTGGCGCGCGTCGGGGAAGATGCTGCGCCCCAGGGCGGTGGTCATCGTCAGCGCCCCGGTGGCGTCCGCGAGCTCGCCGAGCGGTTCGCCCGCCTGCGCCAGCCACGCCCCGCGGCCGGCGAGCAGCAGCGGCCGCTCGGCGTCCACGAGCGCCTTGGCGAGGTGGGAGATCGCCGCCCGGTCGAACGGGCCGTCCGGAGCGGCCGGCTGCGGCAGCACGGGCTGCGGGGCCTCCGGCACGGGCCCTGCCTCGCGCGCCGCCACGTCGTAGGGGACGGCCAGCACCACCGGGACGCGATAGGTGAGGGAGTGCTCGATCGCGATCACCGTGGTCGCGGCGGCGTCGGTGCGCCCGACGGTGTAGGTCCGTGCGCCGACGGCCGCCGCCAGGGCGATCTGGTCCACGTCCCACGGCCGCGGGCCCGACGTCGGCTCGTCCCCGGCGAGCAGCACCAGCGGGACCCGGGCCTGCGCCGCCTCGGCCAGGGCCGTCAGCGTGTTCGTGAACCCGGCCCCGTAGGTGACCGTCGCGGCGGCGATCCGGCCGGACGCGCGGTAGTGGGCGTCCGCGGCCACGACGGCACCGGCCTCGTGGCGCACCGCGGTGAACCGGCAGGAGGTGTCCTTCTCGAGCGCGTCGAGGAACCAGGCGTTGCCGTTGCCCATGACACCGAAGACGTGGTCGACGTGCTGGGCGAGGGTGCGCGCCACGTGGGCAGAGACATGGGTGTGCGAGGTGGGCACGAGATACTCCGGGTCAGTGACGGATGAGGGATGCAGTCCGTATGTGCCCGGGTCGCGCCCGTCGTCGGGCCGCCCGTGCGCCCCTTTTTCGAGCGCAGGCGATCTGTCCACCTTGACCCGGTCGAGTCTAACGGCTCGCCGGACCGTCGGCCAGGACCGGGCGCCTCGTCGCCGACGCCCGCCGTGGGCCCGGGCGTCAGATCGAGGCGGACCAGCGGCGTTCGACGACGTCGCGCACCCCGGTCGCCAGGGACCGTTCCGTCCCGTCGGGGCCGAGCCCGGAGGACGACAGGAACCGTTCCCGGCCCTCGTCGCCGTCGAGGACCCAGGTGACGACCTCGCTCTCGCCGTCGGTACGCAGCCGGTCCACGGCGGCGGCCAGCAGTCGTGAGCCGTGCCCGCCGCGCCGTGCGTGCGGGACGACCTCCAGGGACATCACCTGACCGGGGGCCACCGCGGCGAAGCCGACGACGACCGGGCCGTCCAGCGCGACGAGGACTGCGAACCCCGGCCCGGGCGGCCGGCGGATGGCGTCGGCCCAGCGCTCGGTCATGGCCGCGGTGTCGAGGGCGTCGACGGCGCCCCCCAGCACGTCGGCGTGGGTGGTGCGCCAGGCCTCGACCTGGATGCGGGTCACGGCCTCCTCGTCGCCGGCGACGGCGGGCCGCACCGAGACGTCGGCGGTCTCCTGGAACAGTGCCATCGTTCCACCCTAGTGCGGGCTCAGCCCCACCCGAGCGCTCGCAGGCCGGCCGCGGTGGCGGCGGCGAGCACGATCACCAGGACGAAGGGCGCGCGCAGGGCGAGGGCGACCGCCGCCACGGCCAGCGCCGGCAGGCGGGCGTCGACGACGAGCGCCGTGCCGTCGGCGAACGTCTGCACCACGACGAGCGCCACCAGCAGCGCCACGGTCACCAGCACCGAGGTGCGCTGCACCCGGTCGGTGGCGAGCCAGTGCTGCGGCACGTGGTGGCCGGCGAGCTTGAGGCCGAGGCTGACCACCGAGGCGACGAGCACGGTCAGCCAGAGGGCGGCGGGGGTCACCGGTCACCTCCCGTCCGGGTCCCCGGTGCGGGGGCGAGCAGCCCGACGACGACGGCGGCCGCCGCGGCCGCCAGCACCGGGACGCCGGCGGGCGCGACCGGGACCAGCGCGGCCGCGACCAGGACGGCGAGCCCGGCCACGAGACGACCGCTCCGGGTGGCGAGCCGCGGCCAGACCAGCGCCAGGAAGGCCGCCCCCGCCGCCGCGTCCAGGCCCCACGCCCGGGGGTCGCCGAGGGCGTCGCCGGCCAGCGCCCCGAGCAGGGTGCAGGCGTTCCACAGCACGAAGACGCCCAGGCCGGTCGCCCAGAACCCCGCCCGCACGGCCCGCGGGTCGCGCTGCGCCACGGCCACGGCGGTGGACTCGTCGATCGTCAGGTGGGCGGCGGCCCACCGGCGCCAGCCGCGCAGGCCGAGCAGCGGGGAGACCACCGCCCCGTACAACGTGTTGCGGACGCCGAGCAGGCTCGACGTGGTCACCGCGGCCAGCGGTGTGCCGCCGGCGGCCACGACCCCGATCAGGGCGAACTGCGAGCCGCCGGAGAAGAGCAGCAGGCTGAGCACGGCGGTCTGGGCGACGGAGAGTCCGGCCACGACGGCCAGCGCACCGAAGGAGATGCCGTACAGACCCGTGGCGACGGCCACGCCGGCACCCTGGCGCACGGCGGCCGAGACCGCGGGGGAGAGGGGGCGGGACACCGGGTCATCGAACCACGCTCCCGACCCACCGGTCGCGCCCGGCGCGGCGCGACAATCCGTGGACACCGGCGTCGCATCGGGGCCCTCGACAGGTACGGTGTTCCCATGACACTGCCCGGCACCCCCGAGCGCCCGTTCGGCGCGGTCCTGACCGCGATGGTCACGCCCATGACGGCGACCGGGGAGATCGATCTCGAGGCCGCGGCTCGCCTCGCGACGCGGCTGGTGGACGCGGGGAACGACGGCCTCGTCCTGTCCGGGACGACGGGCGAGGCGCCCGTGACCCACGCCCCCGAGAAGGCGGCGCTGGTGCGCGCCGTCGTGGACGCCGTCGGCGACCGCGCGACGATCCTGTCCGGTGCCGGCTCGAACGACACCGCGCACGCGGTCCGGATGGCCGAGCAGGCCGCCGAGGCCGGTGCCGACGGGCTGCTCGTCGTGTCGCCCTACTACTCGCGGCCCACGCAGGAAGGGCTGTACCAGCACTTCGCGACCGTGGCCGGTTCCACCGACCTGCCGGTGATGCTCTACGACATCCCCGGTCGCGCCGGCGTGCGGATCGCCCCGGCGACCTACGAGCGGATCGCCGCCCACCCGCAGGTCGTGGCGACCAAGGACGCCACCGGCGACGTCGGGTCCGTGCCCGCGCTGCAGAAGCTCACCGGGCTCGCCTGGTACTCCGGCGACGACGGGCTGCTGCTGCCCTTCCTCGCCCACGGCGCGGCCGGGATCGTCTCGGTGTCCGCCCACCTCGTCGGCGACCGCTTCGCGGAGGTCGTGCGACGCTTCACCGACGGTGACCACGCCGGGGCCCTCGAGGTCTTCAGCACGACGCTGCCCGTCCTGGCCGCCATGAACGGCGCCGGTGCGCAGGCCGTCATGGTCAAGGCCGCCCTGGAGCTCCTCGGTGTCCACCACAACCGCGAGCTGCGCCTGCCGAACGTCGCCGCCACGGACGACGACGTCATCGCGCTGCGCGCCTCCCTCATCGCCGGCGGGATCCTCGAACCCGCCACCACCCACTAACGACACGACACAGGCCAGGAGGCCCCGTGAGTCACCCTCACCCCGAACTACCCCTGCCCCCCGAGCTGCCGGCGAACGGTCTGCGGATCGTCGCCCTCGGCGGGCTGGGAGAGGTCGGCCGCAACATGGCCGTCCTCGAGCACCGCGGCCGTCTGCTCATCATCGACTGCGGCGTCCTCTTCCCCGAGGACCACCAGCCGGGCGTGGACCTGATCCTGCCCGACTTCGACTACATCGCCGACCGCATGGACGACGTCGAGGCGATCGTGCTCACCCACGGCCACGAGGACCACATCGGTGCCGTGCCCTACCTGCTGCGGCTGCGCCGCGACATCCCGATCTACGGCTCCCGGCTGACCCTCGCGTTCATCGAGGCCAAGCTCAAGGAGCACCGGATCAAGCCGGTCACCCACGTCGTCGCCGAGGGGGACACGGTCCAGCTGGGGGAGTTCGGCTGCGAGTTCGTCGCCGTCAACCACTCCATCCCGGACGCGCTGGCCGTCGCGGTGACCACCGCCGCCGGCACCGTGCTGCACACCGGCGACTTCAAGATGGACCAGCTGCCCCTGGACGGCCGCGTCACCGACCTGCGGGCCTTCGCCCGGCTCGGCGAGAAGGGCGTCGACCTGTTCATGGTCGACTCCACCAACGCCGAGGTGCCCGGCTTCGTGACCAACGAGGCGGACATCGGCCCGGTGCTCGACAGCGTCTTCGCCCAGGCCGAGAAGCGCATCGTCGTCGCCTCGTTCTCCTCGCACGTGCACCGCGTGCAGCAGGTGCTCAACGCCGCCCACGCCCACGGCCGCAAGGTGGCGTTCGTGGGGCGCTCGATGGTGCGCAACATGGGCATCGCCGCCGAGCTCGGCTACCTGGACGTCCCCCCGGGCGTGCTCATCGAGCTCAAGCAGGCCACCAACCTGCCCGACGACCAGGTCGTGTACATGAGCACCGGGTCCCAGGGCGAGCCGATGGCGGCGCTGAGCCGGATGGCGAACGGCGACCACCAGGTCAACGTCGGCCACGGGGACACCGTGATCCTCGCCTCCTCGCTCATCCCGGGCAACGAGAACTCCGTGTTCCGGGTCATCAACGGCCTGACCCGGCTGGGCGCGCGCGTCGTGCACTCCGGCAACGCCAAGGTGCACGTCTCCGGGCACGCCAGCGCCGGTGAGCTGCTCTACTGCTACAACATCCTGCGCCCGAAGAACGTCATGCCCGTGCACGGCGAGGTGCGCCACCTGGTCGCCAACGCGGCGCTCGCGGTGAAGACCGGTGTCCCGGCCGACCACGTGGTGCTCGCCGAGGACGGGGTCGTCGTCGACCTGGTCGACGGCCAGGCCTCCGTCGTCGGTGCCGTCCCGTGCGGCTACGTCTTCGTCGACGGGTCCTCCGTGGGCGAGGTCACCGAGAGCGAGCTGAAGGACCGTCGCACCCTCGGCGAGGAGGGTTTCGTCTCGGTCTTCGCCGTCGTGGACACCGCCACCGGCAAGGTGCTCGCGGGTCCGCAGATCCTCGCGCGCGGCATGGCCGAGGACGACGCCGTGTTCGAGGAGATCATGCCTGACGTGGTCCAGGCACTGGAGGAGTCGATCGCCGGCGGCGCCACCGACACCTACCAGATGCAGCAGATCATGCGCCGCGTCATCGGCCGCTGGGTGAACCGTCGCCTGCGGCGTCGCCCCATGATCGTGCCGGTGGTCGTCGAGGCCTGACGGCCGCGGACGGGTCGGGCGACTTCACCCGCTCCGGGGATGGTTGGCGCTACTGTGGCGCGACTTGTCCCTTTCTTGGAGTTCGTGATGAATCAGCCTGACCCGTTCGTGCCCCCTGCCGGTGCACTGCCTCCGGCGCCCGAGGCCCCCGGCCCCGCACCCGCCCGCCCGCAGGAGCCGGCCTACGGGGCGTACGCCCCGGCTGCGCCTGCCGCGGGGGCGGTCCGGACGGGTCCCTGGCACCCTGTGCCGGCCGTCCCCGCCGGGCTCGCAGGGTGGACGATCGGCCTGGCCGTCGCCTGGACCGCCTTCCAGGGCCTGGCCTTCTGGGCATCCTTCGCCGCCGCCGACGCGTACGGTCGTGCCGTGGACGCGGGGGCCAGCGTCATGGACGTCTTCACCTGGTACGACGTCGTGAGTCTGCCGTTCCTGATGGTCCAGGTCGCGACGTTCGTCGTGGCCTGCCTCTGGCTGCAGGAGAGCCGGGCGGTGGCCGTCGCCGTGCTGCCGCGGGAACGTCACGTCCGCCGCCCCCTCTGGATCTGGTTCGGATGGGTCGTCCCCGTGGTCTCGCTGTGGTTCCCCTACGAGGTCGTCCGGGACGTCCGGTCCGGGACGACGGGGCTGCGCGGCGCCCCGGGCCTGGGTCTGTGGTGGGCGTCCTGGCTGGTCGCGATGTGGGCGTCGAACCAGACCGGTCTGGCAGGCGTGGGTCTCGGCGTCCTCAGCGACCACCCCTCGATGTTCCCCTTCGTCGAGGGTGCCGCCACCGTCGCCACGGCGGTGGCGTGCGTGCAGTGGATCCGCATCGTCCGCGAGATCACGTCTGCCCAGCGCGCGCGCCTGGAGGCTCCCGCGGCGGCGTGACGTCCGCCACGCCCGCCAGAGGGGACACGCAGGTGTCGGCCTGCGGCGCCGTGAGAAGGGGCGCGGGTACCGTGGAACCATCATGGCGACGCGCATCCCTGCCCGGAAGAGCACCGGGACCTCGCGGTCGGCGGCGCGGACGGGGCGCGGAACCCCGGCGTCGTCGCGCAGCACCTCGGCGCGCTCTTCGTCGGGCAAGCGGTCCACCACGGGCCGGTCCTCCGGCGGCCGCGGTCGCTCGTCCCCGACGTCGCGGGGCCGGTCCCGGTCCGGACCCCCGTGGCCGGTCCGGATGGTGCGCGGCGCCTACCTCGGCGTCGCCCACGGGCTCGGCGCCCTGACACGCACGATCACCAAGGGAGCAAGAGACCTGGAACCCGAGCACCGCCGTGACGGCGTCGCCTTCTTCCTCATCGCCATCGCCCTCGTCGTGGCCGCCCGCGAGTGGTGGGGCATCCCCGGCGACTTCGGCACGTGGGTGCACGCGGTCGTCGCCGGGACGGTCGGTCTGGCAGGTGTCGCCCTGCCCGTGCTGCTGATCTGGATCGGCGTGCGGATCATGCGGCACCCCGAGCGAGGCCAGGCCAACTCACGGGTCGCGATCGGTGTCAGCCTGCTGGTGGTCTCCGTGTGCTCGCTGGTGGCGATCGCGGAGGGCACCCCCTCGCCCCGCGACGGGTTCGCCCAGGTCCAGGACGCCGGCGGGATCATCGGCTACCTCGCGGCCACACCGGTGGTCATCGGGGTGACCGAGTGGGTCGCCGTGCCGCTGTTCCTGCTGCTCGGGTTCTTCGGGCTCCTCGTCGTCACCGCCACGCCGGTGCACCGCATCCCCGAGAGGGTGCGGGGCCTGTACGACCGCTTGACCGGGAACCACGGCAGCGCGCAGGACGACGGCCTCGAGCTCGCCGACGGCGTGTCGAAGCACGACGGCAGCGAGGACCGGCCCGCCCGCAAGAAGCGCACCCGGCGGATCCGGTCACCGCGCACCGGACGGGCCGCCAAGACGGCCGCCGCCGACCTCGACGAGTACGCCGGGGACCACGCCTTCGACAAGGCCGCGACCCTCGACGCTCCGGCGCCGGGCGGTGCCGCACCCGCCGATCCCGGGGCGACCCAGGTGATCTCGACCGGGTCGGCCACGTCGCCGGCCCCGGTGGACAGCGCGGCCCCGGCTCCGGCGGCCCCGGCCGCGCGCGACCCGCTGCCCGCCCCGCAGGGCCGCGCCGAGCAGCCGATGCTCTCCGGTGACACCGTCTACCTGCTGCCGTCCGAGGACGCGCTGGTCGAAGGGGCGCCGCACAAGAGCCGGTCGGCCGCCAACGACCGGGTGGTCGCCTCGCTCGAGGAGACCTTCGAGCAGTTCGGCGTGGACGCCCAGGTCACGAACTTCACGCGCGGTCCCACGGTGACGCGGTACGAGGTCGAGGTCGGCCCGAAGACCAAGGTCGAGCGGATCACCGGGCTGAGCAACAACATCGCCTACGCGGTCGCCAGCGCCGACGTGCGGATCCTGTCGCCGATCCCGGGAAAGTCCGCGATCGGCATCGAGATCCCCAACACCGACCGCGAGACGGTGGTGCTCGGTGACGTGCTGCGCTCGTCGGCGGCGCGACGGACCGAGCACCCGATGGTCATGGGCGTCGGCAAGGACGTCGAGGGCGGCTTCGTGGTGGCCAACCTGGCCAAGATGCCGCACATCCTCGTCGCCGGTGCGACGGGCGCAGGCAAGTCGAGCTTCATCAACTCGATGATCACCTCGATCCTCATGCGGGCGACCCCGGAGCAGGTGCGGCTGATCCTCGTGGACCCCAAGCGCGTGGAGCTCACGCTGTACGAGGGCATCCCGCACCTGATCACGCCGATCATCACGAACCCCAAGAAGGCGGCCGAGGCGCTGGACTGGGTGGTCCGCGAGATGGACGCCCGGTACGACGACCTGGCGACCTTCGGGTACAAGCACATCGACGACTTCAACGCCGCGGTCCGCGCCGGCAAGGTCACGCCGCCGCCGGGCTCCGAGCGCAAGGTCGCCGCCTACCCCTACCTGCTGGTCGTCGTGGACGAGCTCGCGGACCTGATGATGGTCGCACCCCGGGACGTCGAGGCCGCGATCCAGCGCATCACCCAGCTCGCGCGGGCGGCGGGCATCCACCTCGTGCTGGCCACCCAGCGTCCGTCGGTGGACGTCGTGACCGGTCTGATCAAGGCGAACGTGCCCTCGCGGCTGGCGTTCGCGACGTCGTCCCTGGCCGACTCCCGCGTCGTGCTCGACCAGCCCGGCGCCGAGAAGCTCATCGGTCAGGGTGACGCCCTGTTCCTGCCGATGGGTGCCTCCAAGCCGATGCGCGTCCAGGGGGCCTGGGTCAGCGAGTCCGAGGTCCACGCGGTCACCGAGCACGTCAAGTCGCAGCTCAAGCCCATCTACCGCGAGGACGTGACCGCCCCCGCGGCCGCCAAGAAGCAGATCGACGAGGACATCGGCGACGACCTCGACGTGCTGCTGCAGGCTGCCGAGCTCGTCGTGTCGACGCAGTTCGGCTCGACGTCGATGCTGCAGCGCAAGCTGCGGGTCGGTTTCGCCAAGGCCGGGCGTCTGATGGACCTGCTCGAGTCGCGCGAGATCGTGGGCCCGTCCGAGGGGTCCAAGGCGCGCGAGGTGCTCGTCCAGCCCGAGGGTCTGTCCTCCGCACTCGCCCTGATCCGGGGCGAGACGCCCGCCGAGGCCGCCTACGACCAGGACGCCGAGACCGCGGCGTCGGGCGACCCGTACGCCGACGGCACGGACGGCCACCGTCCTCCGGTGGCGGCGGAGTACCACGACGGCGCCGACACCGACGCCGAGCACCCCGTGCGCTGAGCGGATCGTCATCCGCCCGCGGGGACGCGGGGCAGGACCGTCGGCTGGTCGCCGGTGGGCCGGGGAGGCTCGGACCGTTCCCGAGCCTTCCCGCCGACCGCGTCCGCCACCAGCTCGTGGCGGACGCGGCGTTCGCGCCGGTCGAGCGTCGTGCTGCGGGGAGGCGACCCGTCGAGCACCTGGACACGGTGCCCTGCCGGGATGTCGACCGTGCTGGCGGTCCAGCGCACGTCGGTGACCAGGGCCGGCGCGCTCGGCCGCTCCTCGGTGATCGTCGCGGTCAGCAGGACACCGCTGCTCGTCCGGGCGTCGCAGCACGAGGCGCTCTGGTTCGACAGCAGGTTGCCCAGCCCGTGGGCGACCCACATCCCCGCACCGTGCGGGCCGCCGTCGAGTCGTTCGATGCGCTGGGGCACGTGGGCGTGGTGGCCGATGACGAGGTCGACCGCCCCCGAGGCGGCCAGCGCGGCCGCGACGTCGACCTGCTGCTCCGTGAGCACCTCCGTGTACTCGGTCCCGGCGTGCACGCTGACCACCACCACGTCGGCGCCACCCCGGTCGCGCGCCTTCTCGGCGGCCCGGACGAGGGCATCGGTGTCGATCAGGTCGACGGCCCACGGTGCCTCGGACGGCATCGGCAGACCGTTGAGCCCGTACGTGGCCGAGAGGTGCGCCACCACCAGCGAACGCCCCGATCGCTCCAGCTCGTAACGCTGCGGTCTCGACTGCTCACGGTGGGACCGGGCGGTGCCGACGTGGCCCATGCCCGCGGCGTCGAGGGCGTCCAGCGTGGTCACGACGCCGGCGTAGCCGCGGTCGACGGAATGGTTGGAGGCGGTGGAGCACCCGTCCCAGCCCTGGTCCGCCAGGGCCGGCACCAGCTCCGGCGGTGCGCCGAAGATCGGGTAGCCGCTGGGGGCCGTGCCGTCGGGCGCGACCGGCACCTCGAGGTGGCACAGCGCGAGGTCGGCACCGGCCACCCAGGGGTCGAGCCCGGCGAGCAGCCGGTCGAAGCGTTCGCCGCCGGCGGCGGAACGAACGACGGGGCCGTGCGGGAGCAGGTCCCCGGCGGCCAGCACCGTGAAGGTGACCGGGGGGACAGGTTGCGGGGGTGCGATCTTGGCCCGCGCCACGTCCGGGGAGACCGTCACCCGGGGAGCGGGGGGCGGGGCGTCCGGGGTGAGGACACCGCAGGCTGCCGTCACGGTGAGCACGGTGACGGCGAGCACGACCAGGGAGGTCCTGCGCGGGGCGACGTCGGCCACGGTGCGAGGCTATCGCGGTGGCGGTCCCAGTAGGCTGGTGACATGCCCGACGCTGCGCCCTCGCCCTGGAACATCGCGAACATCGTCACGATGATCCGTATCGCCCTCGTCCCGGTCTTCGCGGCGGCGCTGCTGGTGGACGGCGGTGAGTCGGTGACGTGGCGTCTGGTGGCGACCGCGATCTTCCTGCTGGCCGCGCTGAGCGACAAGGTCGACGGCCACCTGGCGCGGTCGCGCGGCCTGGTGACGGACCTCGGCAAGCTCCTCGACCCGATCGCGGACAAGGCCCTGGTGGGCACCGCGCTGGTCCTGCTGTGGTGGCCGCTGGGCGAGCTGCCCTGGTGGGTGCCGACGGTCATCCTGGTCCGCGAGCTCGGGATCACCCTGATGCGCATGGCCGTGCTGAAGTACGCCGTCATGCCGGCCTCCCGCGGCGGCAAGATCAAGACCGTGCTGCAGGTGGTCGCCATCGCGCTCTTCCTGCTGCCGCTCGCGCAGCTGCCGGACGCCGTGGGTGTCGTGGCGTGGGTCGTGATGGGCGCGGCGATCGCCGTCACCGTCGTCACCGGCGTCGACTACGCCGTCCAGGGGCTGCGACTGAGTCGCCGGGCCCGGCTGGAGAGGACGCTCGGCCGTGCGGACGACCAGCGCTCTCCGGGCGGCCGGTCGGACGGATGACGACCGCGCGTGACGTCCTCGGGGCGGTGGCCGCCCGGGGGTGGACCCTCGGTGTCGCCGAGTCGTTGACCGCCGGGATGGTGGCCGCCGAGCTCGCCACGGTGCCCGGTGCCTCGGCGGTGCTGCGCGGCGGCGTCGTCGCCTACGCGACGGACCTCAAGGCGTCTCTGCTCGGGGTCGACCGTGCGCTGCTGGCGTCCCGGGGCGCCGTGGACGCGGACGTCGCCGGCGCCATGGCCCGGGGTGCGCGTGCCGCGACCGGCGCGGACGTCGGGCTCGCGACGACCGGGGTCGCCGGGCCCGACCCGCAGGACGGCCGTCCACCCGGCCTGGTCTTCGTCGCCGTCGCCACGCCGGGAGGGACGGTCGTGCGTCGCTGCGACCTGGCCGGCGACCGGGCCGCCGTCCGGTCGGGGGCGGTCGTCGCGGTCCTGGACCTGTGCCGCACGACCCTGGGCGACGCCGCGCCGGGGTGAAGGAACCGTGCGTGGCCCGGGGGGATCCTGGACGACCCGGTGCGTCGGGAACACGGCCGTGGTGTCGTGCGTTGGGCAGGTGTGATCGCCAACAGGCCACGAAGCGGTATCGATGCGACTCCCGGGCGACGCGCCCCGCGTGCGTCGGGGTACGGTAGTGCCAACCCTCGTCAGGGGGTGCCGGCGGAAGGAAGGGGGCGTGACATGGTCGTCCTGCGACAGGAGATCGGTGACGTGCTGCGCGACGCGCGGCAGCGTCAGGGGCGCACCCTGCGTGAGGTGTCCTCGGCCGCACGGGTCTCGCTGGGTTATCTGAGCGAGGTCGAACGCGGGCAGAAGGAGGCCTCCTCCGAGCTGCTGGCCTCGATCTGCGAGGCTCTCGACATCCCGCTGTCCCTCGTGCTGCGCGAGGTCAGCGACCGTATCGCGGTCGCCGAGGGGCTGCTCGTCCCCGACACCATCCCCACGGACGTGCTCGCCGGGATGCTCTCGCGCGGAACCGTCGAGCGCGAGGACCTCACGCCGGTCGGCTGACCGCCTGGCAGGTGGGGCACCAGAACACCGGCCGTTCGTACGGCGGTTCGTTGGCCTGCCCGACGGCGACCGGTGTCCGGCACCGCCGGCACGGGTGACCCAGCTTGCCGTGCACCGCGCGCGGCACCTCACCGAGGCCCTCACGTCGCCCGACGTCGACGCTGCGTCCGACCAGTCGGCGCGCGGTCACGAGCAGGGCCCGGACCTCCTCGTCGTCGAGGGAGTCGGCGGGCGCCCACGGGTGCATCCGGCGGTCGAAGAGCGACTCCGCCATCCAGATCGTGCCGACTCCTGCCACGACCGACTGGTCGAGGAGCACGTCGCACAACGGGCGGTCCCCCTGCCGGTGCCAGCGGTCCAGCGCCGTGGTCAGACCCGCCGTGCCGAAGTCCGCTCCGAGCACGTCCGGGCCCAGGTGTGCCAGCAGCCGGGGCTCGTCGTGGGTCCGCAGCAGGTCCAGCATCCCGAGCCGCCACCCGACGCACGTCCACCGTGCGGTGGCGAGCACCGCCCGGACCTCGGGATGGCGGGCCGCGGCGGCACGGTCGCTCGTCGCCACCACGCGCCAGGACCCCTCCATCCGCAGATGGGTGTGCAGGGTGCGGCCGTCGTCGAACCGGGTCAGCAGGTGCTTGCCGTAGGAGACGCACCCCGTCACCGTCCGGCCCGTGAGGTCGGTGCCTCCCGTCCCCGGCCAGCGCAGCTCGGCGCGGACCAGCGGCCGACCTCGCAACGCCTGGTCGAGACGCTCGGCCGTGAGCCGCAGGACGTCGCCCTCGGGCATCAGACCGCCACCCTCAGCCCGCGAGGCGTCACCGTGAACCCGGCGTCGAGCAGGGCCTCCGCCGCCGCGGAGCGTTCCTTGGCGGCCTCCAGGGCCGGGACGCCGTCGAGCCGCTGGACCACCAGCCGGCCGAGGTGCCCGCGCCGGACATGGTCGGCGAGGAGGGCTCCCGCGACCGCCAGCGCGTCCGGAGCCGTGGTGAACGACAGCAGCGTGCGTCCGCCCCGTTCGACGTACAGCGCCGGCTCGCCGTTGGTGAGGACGACGACAGCGCCCGCCTTGCGTCCGGGGCGGTGCCCGCCGCCGTCGTCGCCCGCCGAGGTGGTCGCCGGCCAGGGCAGCGCCGCGCCGTAGGGGTTGGCGGGGTCCGTCGCGGCCAGCAGCAGTCCCGACGGGGAGGCGTCGGGGTCGTCCCGGACACGCTCGCGGTCGGCGGCGTCGACGCGCAGTCGGTCGACCGCCCCGGGCAGCGCGAACTGCGCACCGCCCAGCCGCTCCACGAAGTAGCCGCGACGGACCGCTCCGCGTTCCTCGAGCCCGGTGAGCACCCGGTACACCTCGCGGAACTGACCGGTCACGTGCTCCGAGGGCGCGACGGCCCGCGTCAGCACCCCGTGCCGGTCCAGCAGGACCTGGGCCAGCGCGTGCGTCCGGACCGTCGGGTCCTGCTCGCGCGCCGGCAGGCCGGACCAGCGGCCCCCGCCGGCCGGTGGCACGACGGGGCGGGCGACGGCGAAGCGCGACCGGCGCACCGGCCGGGCGCGGGCCGGACGTCGGGGAGCCCGGTGCGCCCCGCCGCCCGCGCCGAGCCGGGCACGCAGCACCGCGAGGCCGTCGTTCGTCACGTGGCCGCCCCAGACGAGGTCCCACAGCGCCTCCAGCACCTCGCCGGCCGGGGCGTCGGCCAGCTCGACGAGGCGGGGCAGGAAGTATCCGCCCGACGACGTGAGCAGGTCGAGCAGCACGCGGTGCAGGTCGGTGTCCAGGGTCCCCTCGGGCCCCAGCGGGGCGGGCGGCGCGAGGGTCAGGGGAGCGTCCTCGGCCAGGTGCAGGCTCACCGTGCCGTCCGTGCCGGGCAGCGCGGCGTGTCCGGCCCAGACCACCTCCCCGGTGGTGGTCAGCTCATCCAGGAGGGCGGGGGAGTAGTCCGTCACGCGGGCCGGGAGCACCAGCGTCTCCAGCGCCGACGCCGGGACCGCGGCGCCGGCCAGCTGCTCCACGGCCCGCAGCAGGCCGTCGCTGCCGCGCAGCCGCGGACCGGTGGCGCCCTGCCAGCGCGGCAGGAACACGCCGAGCGTCTCCGGCTCGACCGGTTCCACCTCGGACCGCAGCGCCGCCAGGCTGCGCCGCCGCAGCGTGCGCAGCACCTGCGGGTCGCAGAACTCGTCCCCGGTCCCGCCGACGGCCTCCGGCCGCAGCGCACCGCGCACGAGCGCGCCGTCGCGCTCGAGACGGGTCAGCACCCCGGTCGCCACGGCGACACCGAGCCCGAAGCGGTGGGCGACCTCGGCGGCGGTGAACGGGCCGTGCGTCCGGGCGTGGCGTCGCAGCAGGTCGGCCAGCGGGTCGTCGACCGGCGCCATCACGGCGTCCGGCAGCCCGGCGGGTGGTGCCACCCCGAGCGCGTCGCGCAGCCGGGCGGCGTCCTCGGCGACCGCCCACTGCTCGGCGCCGGCGAGGCGGACGCGGATGACCCGGCGGTCCCGCTCGAGGTCGGCCAGCCAGTCCGGCACGGCGAGGGCGGCGTCCTCGGCCGTGCGGTGACGCACCTCCTCGAGCGGGTGCGGGCCGGTGCGGCGCAGCAGGTCCCAGACGGCCTCGGCGTCCCGCGCCCGGCGGTCCGTGGCCAGCCCCTGCAGCTCGGCCTCGGTCCGCTCGACGACCTCCGGGTCGAGCAGGTCGGACAGGTCGGTGGCGCCCTGCTCGCCGAGGAGCTCGGCCAGCAGGGTGGGGTCCAGCGAGAGGGCCGCGGCCCGCCGCTCGGCCAGCGGCGCGTCGCCGTCGTACAGGAACTGCGCGGTGTACCCGAACAGGAGCGACCGGGCGAACGGCGAGGGACCGTCGGTGGAGATCTCGACCAACCGGACCCGGCCTGCCGCGAGGTCGGCCATGAGCGTGCGCAGGGAGGCGACGTCGAAGTCGTCCTGCAGGCACTCGCGGGCCGCCTCGAGCATGATCGGGAAGTCGGGGTACGCCGACGCCACCTGCAGCAGCTGCGCGGCGCGCTGGCGCTGCTGCCACAGGGGGGCTCGCCGGTCCGGCCGACGCCGCGGCAGCAGCAGGGCGCGGGCGGCCGCCTCGCGGAAGCGGGAGGCGAACAGCACCGACGAACCCAGCTCGGCGCGGACGGCGGCGTCGACCTCCTCCGGGTCGACGAGCAGGTCGTCCGTGGTGATCTCCGGCCGGGTCTGGGCGGCCTCGAGGTCCCAGGGCGAGTCACCGGGCAGGCGGAGCACGATGCCGTCGTCGGCGGGCATGGCGGCGACGTCGGTGCCGAGCCGCTCGCGCAGCCGGGCCGCGACGACCAGCGCCCACGGGGCGTGCACCCGCGCCCCCAGGGGCGAGTGGATCACCACCCGCCAGTCGCCGAGCTCGTCGCGGAACCGCTCGACGAGCACGGTGCGGTCGTCCGGCAGCCGCCCGGTCGCCGCGCGCTGCTCGGTGAGGTAGCCCGCGAGGTTGTCGGCGGCCCAGTCGTCGAGCCCGGCGTCGCGCAGGTGCGCGCGACCGCTCGGCGGGTCGGCCGCGAGGAGCTCGTCGGTCTCCCGCAGGAACGCGCCCACGGCGCGCCCGAGCGTGGCCGGCCGCCCCGGCGCGTCGCCCTTCCAGAACGGCAGCCGGCCGGGCTGCCCCGGGGCCGGGGTCACCAGCACGCGGTCCGGGGTGATCTCCTCGACGCGCCACGTGGAGGACCCGAGGGTGAAGGTGTCGCCCGCCCGGGACTCGTAGACCATCTCCTCGTCGAGCTCGCCCACGCGCTTGCCGCCCCGGCCGGCCTCCTCACCGGCCAGGTACACGCCGTACAGCCCGCGGTCGGGGATCGTCCCGCCGCTCGTGGCGGCCAGCCGCAGGGCACCCGGACGCGCCGAGAGCCGCCCGGCGGCCCGGTCCCACACGATCCGCGGACGCAGCTCCGCGAACTCCTCGCTGGGGTACCGCCCGGCCAGCATGTCGAGCACGGCGTGCCAGGTGGCGTCACCGAGCGCGGCGAACGGCGCGGCGTGGCGGACCGTGCGCAGCAGGGCCTCCGCGTCCCAGTCGTCGACGGCGAGCGCCGCGACGACCTGCTGGGCCAGCACGTCCAGGGGCGTCGACACGATCCGCAACGGCTCGATGTCGCCGGAGCGCATGCGCTGGGTGACCACGGTCGCCGGGACGAGGTCACCGCGGTGCGTGGGCAGCACGACACCGCGAGAGACGGCCCCGACCTGGTGCCCGGCCCGGCCGATGCGCTGCAGCCCGCTGGCCACCGACGGCGGGGACCCGACCTGCACCACGAGGTCCACGGCCCCCATGTCGATGCCCAGCTCCAGCGAGGACGTCGCGACCACGGCCGGCAGCCGACCGGCCTTGAGGTCGGACTCGGTGCGGGTGCGCTCGGTCCGGCTCATCGACCCGTGATGGGCCCGCGCCAGGACCGGTGCCGCGGCGTCGAGGGCGGCGGCCGTGCCCGACTGGCCGGGGGTCTGGGCCGCCTGCTCCGCTCCGGCGTCGGGGGTCGCGAGTCCCTGGCGCTCGGCCCAGGTCTCGTTGACCCGCGCGGTGAGGCGTTCGGCCCCGCGCCGGGAGTTGGTGAACACCAGCGTGGACCGGTGGTCGCTGACGAGGTCGACCACCCGGTCGGTGACGTGCGGCCAGATGGATGCCTGGCGCTGCGGGCCGCTCGCCGCCCCGGACAGGTCGGGCTCGTCGTCCCCGCCCAGATCCGTCAGGTCCGGGACCGGGACGGCGACGTCCAGGTCCCAGCGTTTGCGTGACGGCGGCTGCACGACGGCAACCTCCCGGCCCCCGGCGGTGGTCGGTCGGCTCCCGGCGAGGAAGGCCGCGACCTCGTCGGCGGGCCGCACCGTGGCGGACAGGCCGATGCGCTGGGCGGGGCGTGGCAGGAGCGCGTCGAGCCGTTCGAGGCTGACGGCCAGGTGCGCCCCGCGCTTGGTGCCCGCCAGCGCGTGGATCTCGTCGACGATGACCGTGCCGACCCCGGCCAGGCCGGCGCGCGCCGCGGAGGTCAGCACGAGGAAGAGCGACTCGGGGGTCGTGACGAGCACGTCCGGGGGACGGGTGGCGAACGACCGGCGTTCGGAGGCGGGGGTGTCGCCGGTGCGCATGCCGACACGGACGTCCTGGGTGTCGGTCCCGAGCCGGTCGGCGGCCCGCCGGATGCCGGTCAGCGGGGCGCGCAGGTTGCGCTCGACGTCGGCGGCCAGCGCCTTGAGGGGGGAGACGTACAGCACCCGGCAGCGCTGCGTCGGGTCCTGCGGCGGCGGGGCGGCCGTGAGGCGGTCGATCGCCCAGAGGAACGCCGCGAGCGTCTTGCCCGAACCGGTCGGTGCCACCACGAGCGCGTGCCGGTCCTCCTCGACGGCACGCCACGCGCCCTCCTGCGCCGCCGTGGGGCCGGCGAACGCATCGGTGAACCACGCCCGGGTCGCGGGGGAGAAACGGGCGAGCGGGTCGGTGGCCACCAGCCCATGGTGCACCCGGGCACCGACAGGCCGGTGGTCGTGGCACGCTGGGCGGGTGCTCTACTCCGACTTCGCCCAGCTCGTCGACGAGGTGTTCGGCCGTGCCTACGGCCGCACGCTCGTGCGGGAGCAGGTCCTGCCCCGCCTCGGGGACCGCACCCCGGCCGAGGCGCTCGACGCGGGGACGGACCCCCGCGACGTCTGGCACGCCCTGTGCGACGCCCTCGACGTCCCGGACGCCGAGCGGTGGGGGACGGACCGGCACCGGCAGGCGCCGCCGGCCCGCTGACCGCGGCGCCTCCCGGTGTCGACACGCCGCGCCGCGGACGCTGACGTCGAACAGATGTTCGGCTAGGGTGTCCACAGGAAGGCCTCGTGGGTCGCTCGTCCACAGCGCGACCGGCTCGGGCGGGGCGTGTCGGTGGCGGGGCGTAGCGTCGTCGTCGACATGAGCAGCAGACCGAAGGCGCGCGGCCGCGCCCAGAACACGAAGGTGACCGACATGCCTGGACCGGAAGACCGTGAGAAGGCCCTCGAGGCCGCGCTCGCCCAGATCGACCGCAGCTTCGGCAAGGGCTCGGTCATGCGTCTCGGCCAGGAGGGGCGGGCCCCGGTGGACGTCATCCCCACCGGTTCCATCGCCCTGGACGTGGCCCTCGGCATCGGTGGCCTGCCCCGGGGCCGCGTGGTCGAGGTCTACGGCCCGGAGTCCTCCGGCAAGACGACCGTCGCCCTGCACGCGGTGGCGAACGCCCAGAAGAACGGCGGGATCGCCGCGTTCGTCGACGCCGAGCACGCCCTGGACCCCGAGTACGCCAAGAAGCTCGGCGTGGACACCGACGCCCTGCTCGTCTCCCAGCCGGACACCGGTGAGCAGGCGCTGGAGATCGCCGACATGCTGATCCGCTCCGGGGCGCTCGACATCATCGTCATCGACTCCGTCGCGGCGCTGGTCCCCAAGGCGGAGATCGAGGGCGAGATGGGTGACAGCCACGTCGGCCTGCAGGCCCGTCTGATGTCGCAGGCGCTGCGCAAGATCGCGGGTGCGCTCAGCTCCTCCGGCACCACGGCGATCTTCATCAACCAGCTGCGCGAGAAGATCGGCGTGTTCTTCGGCTCGCCGGAGACCACCACGGGTGGCAAGGCGCTGAAGTTCTACGCCTCGGTGCGCATGGACATCCGCCGGATCGAGACCCTCAAGGAGGGCACCGACTCCGTCGGCAACCGCACCCGCGTCAAGGTCGTCAAGAACAAGATGGCCCCGCCGTTCAAGCAGGCCGAGTTCGACATCCTCTACGGCGTGGGCATCTCCCGGGAGGGCGGCCTGATCGACATGGGCGTCGAGCACGGGTTCGTCCGCAAGTCGGGTTCGTGGTTCACCTACGGCGGCGACCAGCTCGGCCAGGGCAAGGAGAACGCCCGGTCGTTCCTGCGGGACAACCCCGACCTGGCGAACGAGCTCGAGAAGAAGATCAAGGAGAAGCTCGGCGTCGGGGCCAAGCTCGACGCCCCGGCGGACGGGGACGCCCCGGCGGCCGAGGCCACGTCCGTCGCCGCCGGCGACGAGGAGAAGGCACCCGCCAAGGCGGGCGCGGCGACCAAGAGCACGAGCCGGTCGAGCGCCAAGAGCAAGAAGGCGCCCTTCTGAGCACCGGACGCGCGGAGGAACGGTCGGCGGGCGGTCGTCGGAAGGACGGTCGCCGCCGACCGAGCGTGAGCGAGCGCCTCGAGGCCGGTCAGATCACGCGCGACGAGGCCACGGAGCTCACGCGGGAGGCCGTGCTGCGCACGTTGACCGCCGCGCCGAAGAGCCGGGCCGAGCTCGCCCGGTCCCTCGCCCGCAAGGGCTACCCCGAGGACGTCGCCGAGCACGTTCTGGACCGGCTCCAGGAGGTCCGCCTCGTCGACGACGCCGTGTACGCCGAGATGATCGTGCGCACGCGGCACACCGAACGGGGCCAGGCGCGTCGAGCCATCTCGGCCGAGCTCCAGCGCCGCGGCGTGGACCCCGAGACGGCGACCGCCGCGCTCGAGCAGATCGACGGCGACGACGAGCGTGCGGCCGCGGCCGAGCTCGCCCGCAAGCACGTGGCCCGCACCCGCGGACTCGACCGGGACAGACGCGTCCGGCGCGCCGTCGGTGCGCTGAGCCGCAAGGGGCACAACCCCTCGGTCGCCTTCGCCGCCGTCAAGGACGCCCTGGCCGCCGAGGGGGAGTCCGAGGATCTCGACGACCTGATCTCCCTCGACGACTGACCCAGCGGCTCACCCCGGCGTCTCGGCCACGCGATCCCGGCGGCACCCTATGCCCACCGGCACCGCACGACCGGCGTCGCGGGAGCGCTCGGGGGACCGCCCGAGCGGCCGTCAGCCCCAGCGACCCGGCTTGCCAGGATCCGCCGGTCCGGCCTCGGGTCCCTCGTCGACCCCGTGCGGACGCTCGGCCGCCTGGGCCGTCGCACCCACCCCGACACCGGCGTCGAGCCCGGCAGCCATCGTCCCGGTCCGTCCGGAGGTGCGCCGCAAGGAGTTCCCGAGCCGCTCGGCCACCTTCGTCAGGCTCCAGTTGATGAGGATGAACAGCACGGCGGCGACGGCCAGGGTCTGCAGGATGTTGCCCTCGCCGGAGCCGAGCAGCCGGGCCTCCTGCAGCAGTTCGCGGTAGGTGATGATCGCGCCGAGCGCGGAGTCCTTGAGCACGACGACGAGCTGGGAGAGCAGCGCGGGCAGCATGGCGATGAGGGCCTGGGGGACCTCGACCGACCGCAGCGACTGACCCCGGGTCAGTCCGGTCGACAGCGCGGCCTCGCGCTGGCCAGACGGCAGCCCGTGGACACCGGACCGCACCAGCTCGGCCACGACCGACCCGTTGTAGAGGACCAGGCCGATGACCACGCCCCAGAAGGAAGGCGAGTCGGCGCCGGCGTTGGCGAGCAACAACCAGAAGAACACCATCATGAGCAGCACGGGCACGGCGCGGAAGAACTCCACGACGGCGCCGCACACCACGCGCACCGGCAGCAGCGTGGAGAGCCGGCCCACGCCGAAGAGCAGGCCGAAGGCGAACGCGCCGACGATGCTGACGGCGGCCGCCCGCATGGTGTTGAGGAATCCCGGCCAGTAGTAGAACCGCCAGGCGTCGGCGTCCACGGCGGCGAGCCACAGGTCAGGGTCGAGCTGGCCCTTGTCGCCGAGCCGGGCGAGCAGCAGGGCGGCGATGCCGCCGACGATGACGGCGCCGATGACGTTGCCGACCCGGATGCGCCGCTTGGCGCGGGGGCCGGGCGCGTCGAAGAGGACGGTCTGGGCGCTCATCGGGACACCGCCAGTCGACGCGAGAACGAGGTCGACAGCAGGCCGACGGGGGTCACGAGGATGACGTAGCCGATCGCGAAGGTGAAGAAGATCGCGTAGATGTAGTCGGGCCGGAACTCGATCATCGTCCGCATCACCGAGGAGGTCTCCGTCACCGAGGCTGCCGCGGCGACCGTGGTGTTCTTGATGAGGGCGATGAGGACGTTGCCGAGCGGCGCGATCGCGCCGCGGAACGCCTGCGGCAGGATGACCAGCCGGGCGGAGGGCAGGAACGACAGCCCGATGGACCGTGCCGCCTCGGCCTGCCCGACCGGCACCGTGTTGACGCCGGACCGGATCGCCTCGCACACGAAGGCGGCGTGGTAGATCGACAGCCCCACGACCGCGAGCCAGAAGAAGTTGAGGGTGAAGTCGGTCGCCAGGGTGAGCTCGAGCTGGCCCCAGGCCCCGAGGACCATGAACACCATGATGATCGTCAGCGGGGTGTTCCGCAGGATCGTGACGTAGGTGGTGCCGGCCCACTGCAGGCTGCCGATGGGGGAGATGCGGAACAGGGCCAGCACCGACCCCAGGACCAGGGAGAGCACGGCCGCCCAGAAGGCGAGCTGGATGTTGACCCAGAACGCCCCCAGCACGTCGTACTGGCGGATGATGTCGAGGTACTCCTCCACGCGGCGGACGCTCCTTCGGCTCGGTCGCGGCAGAGACGTGTCGCCGGGACTCCGGCGGCACCGGATCGGGCCCGCTGCGTGGCGCGGCGGGCCCGATCCGTTCTCAGTGGTCGGTCACATGTCGCAGGGGTCGAACTCCGGCGGGTTGAGGTCCTGGTTCGGCGTGTAGCCGGTGCCCTCGGTGGCGGAGTCGATGTACTCCTGCCACGAGCCGTCGTCGATCATCTGCTGCAGCGCCGCGTTGATGTCCTCGCACTGGTCGGAGTCCTGCGGGATGCCGACGCCGTAGCGCTCCTCGGAGAAGGTGTTGCCCACGACCTTCACCTGGCCGGAGTTGGCGGGCTGGGCCCCCAGGCCGGCGAGGATGATGTCGTCGGTGGTCACCGCGTCCACCTGACCCGAGGTGAGCGCGGTGACGCACTCGGCGTACCCGGGCTGCTCGAGGAGGTTGACGCCCTCGGAGTACTCGTCCTTGATGCGCTGGGCCGACGTCGAACCGGTGACCGAGCACAGGTTCTTGCCGTCCAGGGTGTCCGGGCCGGTGATGTCGGTGTTGTCGGCCGCCACGAGGAGGTCCTGGCCGGCCACGAAGTACGGACCGGCGTACGAGACCTGCTCGCGCCGCTCGTCCGTGATCGAGTAGGTGGCGAAGATCATGTCGACCTGGCCGGTCGACAGCAGCGTCTCGCGCTGGGCGGACGGGGCCTCGACCCACTCGATCTGGTCCTCGGAGTACCCGAGCTCGCCCGCCACGTACTTCGCGACGTCGACGTCGAAGCCGGAGGGCGTGTCGCCGTCCATGAACCCGAGGCCCGGCTGGTCGAACTTGATGCCGATGGTGACGCCCTCGCCGCCGGCCCCTTCCTCCTCCATGGTGTCGGTGGTCTCGCCCCCGGTGTCGGTCTCGCCGCCGTCGTCGGAGGAACAGGCGGCCAGGGTCAGTGCGGCGGTGGCCGCCAGGGCGATGACCCCGGTGGTGCGTGTGCGTCGCATGATGCGTCCTTTCGTCGGTGGTGCCGGTGATGCCGTGATGAAGATCAGTGGGTGAGGATCTTCGACAGGAAGTCCTTGGCGCGGTCGCTGCGCGGGTGGTGGAAGAACTCCTCGGGCGTGGCCTCCTCGACGATCTGGCCGTCCGCCATGAACACGACGCGGTCGGCCGCCTTGCGGGCGAACCCCATCTCGTGGGTGACGACGATCATCGTCATGCCCTCCTTGGCGAGCTGCTCCATGACGTCGAGCACCTCGTTGATCATCTCGGGGTCGAGGGCCGAGGTCGGCTCGTCGAAGAGCATCACCTTGGGGTGCATGGCCAGCGACCGGGCGATCGCCACGCGTTGCTGCTGGCCGCCGGAGAGCTGGGCGGGGAACTTCGCGGCCTGGTTCTTCACCCCGACGCGGTCGAGGAGCTTGAAGGCCTCCTCCTCGGCGTCGGACTTGCTCAGCCCGCGGACCTTGCGGGGGCCGAGCGTGACGTTGTCGAGCACCGTCTTGTGGGCGAAGAGGTTGAACGCCTGGAACACCATGCCGACGTCGGCACGCAGCCGGGCGAGCTGCCGCCCCTCGGCGGGCAGGGGTTGGCCGTCGATCCGGATCTCGCCGCCGTCGATCGTCTCCAGCCGGTTGATGGCGCGGCACAGCGTGGACTTGCCCGAGCCCGACGGGCCGATGACCACGAGCACCTCGCCGCGCCGCACGGTCAGCTCGATGTCCTGGAGCACGTGCAGGTCGCCGAAGTACTTGTCGACCCCGCTGAGCTCGACGAGGGGGGCGCCCAGGTGCGAGTCGTCCGCCGGCGGCTGCTGGTCGTCCGCCGGTGCCGTTCCGCTGTGATCCATGTCATGAACCTAACCAGTGGATCGTTTCGGTGGGGTGCGAGCACGCGCCGAGTCGGCAACGGTTCGATAACGACTGTCCGGAAAGCCGGGAATCGGCAACCTTGCGACGGCGGATCCGCGGCGCGCGGGACCGTACCCTGGAACCGATGTCCACCACGATGCCCTCGCCCCGTGAGACCGCCACGTCCCTGCCCTCCGACGGGGCCGGACGGACGTACATGGTCCGCACCCTGGGGTGCCAGATGAACGTCCACGACTCCGAGCACATGGCCGGGATGCTCGAGCAGGCGGGGTACACCCGTGCCACCGCCGCCGACGAGGCGACGAGCAACGCCGACGTGGTGGTCATCAACACGTGCGCGGTCCGCGAGAACGCCGCGACGCGGCTCTACGGCAACCTGGGCCAGCTCGCCGGGCTCAAGGCGGAGCGGCCCGGGATGCAGATCGCGGTCGGGGGCTGCCTGGCGCAGAAGGACCGCGGCGAGATCGTCGACAAGGCCCCGTGGGTCGACGTCGTCTTCGGCACGCACAACCTCGACGCGCTGCCGGTGCTCCTCGAGCGGGCACGGCACAACGAGGCCGCCCAGGTCGAGATCGCCGAGTCGCTGCAGGTCTTCCCCTCGACGCTGCCGACGCGGCGCGAGTCGGTGTACGCCGGCTGGGTGTCCATCTCGGTGGGCTGCAACAACACCTGCACGTTCTGCATCGTGCCGCACCTGCGCGGCAAGGAGCGCGACCGCCGTCCGGGCGAGGTCCTCGCCGAGGTGCAGGCCCTGGTGGACGCCGGCGCCGTCGAGGTCACGCTGCTGGGACAGAACGTCAACAGCTACGGCGTCGAGTTCGGCGACCGGGGCGCGTTCGCCAAGCTCCTGCGGGCCTGCGGACGGATCGAGGGGCTCGAGCGCGTCCGCTTCACCTCGCCGCACCCGGCCGCCTTCACCGACGACGTCATCGAGGCGATGGCCGAGACCCCGAACGTCATGCCGCAGCTGCACATGCCCCTGCAGTCCGGCTCGGACCGGGTGCTGCGCGCGATGCGGCGCAGCTACCGCTCCTCCAAGTTCCTCGGCATCCTGGAGAGGGTGCGCGCCGCCCTGCCCGACGCCGCGATCACCACCGACATCATCGTCGGGTTCCCGGGCGAGACCGAGGAGGACTTCGCCGAGACGCTGCGCGTGGTCGAGGAGTCGCGGTTCAGCTCGGCCTTCATGTTCCAGTACTCCCCGCGCCCCGGGACGCCGGCGGCCGAGATGGACGACCAGCTGCCCAAGGAGGTCGTCCAGGAGCGGTTCGACCGACTGCTCGCCCTGCAGGAGCGGATCAGCGCCGAGGAGTCGGCCCGGCAGACCGGCCGCACCCTCGAGGTGCTCGTCTCGGAAGGATCGGGGAAGAAGGACGGCGCCACGCACCGGCTGTCCGGACGGGCGCCCGACAACCGGCTCGTGCACCTCGCGGTGCCCGCCGGCGTGCTGCCCGAGGGCGGCCTCGCCGACCAGCCCGTCTCGCTCGAGGACCCGCGACTGGCCGAGGTCGGCGCGCTCGACCCGTCCCTGCCGCGCCCGGGCGACATGGTGACCGTCGAGGTGACCCGTGCCGCACCGCACCACCTGATCGCCGACTCGGCGCTCGACGGCGGCACCTACGCGGTGCGTCGCACCCGGTCCGGCGACGCCTGGGCCCAGCGCGAGACCGCGCGGCTCGGCGGGGGCCACGACGACCACGGCCACGGCGGCGAGCCCGGTGGCCCGGTCACGCTGGGGATGCCGACGCTGCGTCGCTGACCCCGGCGGGCCGGGGCCTCAGTCCTCGGCCTCGGGCCCCACCAGGGTGGCGAGCCCGACGAAGAACTGCGACGTCGTCACCAGACCGCACGACAGCGTCTCGGCGAGCTGGTCGTCGGTCGCGCCCTGCTCCAGGTCGACCGACACCTCGCCGTACAGGGCCAGTCCGCCCCCCTCGGCGCGGGTGTAGACCTTCGGCCAGATCCGTTCCCGGTTCCAGTCGTTGCACGCCTGCAGCACCGCGGGCCGCGCGCTCTCCGGCACGGAGCCGGACCAGCGACCCCGCACCTGCAGGATCTCGCCGTCCTCGCCGAGGAGCAGGAACCAGAAGCGGTGCCCGTCCCACGTGCCCGTGAGGTCACCGTCGTCGTCGGTGCGGAACCGGTAGCCGCGGCGCGCCAGGTCGGCGCCGATCCGCCGGGCGGTCACCGGCGTGGGGCGGGCGGCCGGCGGTCCGGGGTCGTCGGCCCGTCGGCGCCGCGCCGCCTGCAGCACCACGGTCGCCGCCCGTCGCAGCGGCCCCGTCACGGTGTCACCTGCAGCGGGTCCGGGAACACCGAGTCCAGGTGCTCGAAGAGCATCACCCCGGTGGACAGCCCGCACTCCAGGACCTGGGCGAGCTGGTCGTCGGTGGCGCCGTGCTCCAGGCTCGTGGTGACCTCCGCGCAGACCACGACCGTGCCGTCGTCGCGCACCCGTGCGTACGCCGTCGGCCAGATGCGCTCGGCGTTCCAGGCGTTGCAGACCTCGAGGATCTCCCCGAGGCGCTCGATCGTGGCCTGGCGGTGCCACTGCCCGCGCACCTGGACGACCTCCCCGTCGTCGCCCAGGACGAGGAAGGAGAACACCCGGCCGTGCCAGATGCCCCCGAGGTCGCCGTCGTTGTCGACGGTGTAGGTGAACCCCGAGGCGTCCAGCCAGGCGCTGACGCGCTCGCGCGACACCGGCCGAGGTGCGGCACCGGCGACCTGCCCGACCGGCCCGTCCAGCAGGACGTTCTCGACGTCGCTGCGCAACAGGTCAGCGTCGAGGGGCTCCTCACGCGATGCAGCTGACGATCTGGCGATCCGGCGCGACCCGAAGAACCTCACACCTCCCACGCTACACGTCCCGGTAGGTTGGCAACGTGCCCACCCGTGCCGTCGTCCTGCCCGCGACCCCGCTCCTGGTCCCCGGCGCCGCCGGTCACGCGCGGCCGCTGACGGCGGTCCGCGCCGCCGTGTCGCGGGCCCTGGCCGCGGTCCGTGGCCCGCACGGCGGTCCGCCGGACCGCTGGGGCGTCCTCGCGCCCGCGTCGCGCAGCTCCGCCGGGATCCGCCGCCCGGCCCTGGCCGCCGCCGGCGTCGCCGACCGCTGGCTGCCGGGGCAGCTGATCGCCGCCGGTGTCCCGACCGCCCAGGTGCCGGCCTCGGTCGCCCTGCTGACCCTGGCCGCGGTGGTGGGGGAGCAGGCCGCCCGTCGGGCGCACGTGGTGCAGCTGGCCGGCGACGACCACGCCGCGGTGGGCTACGGCCTCGGCGAGCTGTCCGGCCTGGACGCGCTCGTGGTCGCCGGCGGCGATCCCGAGGACGCGGCCGCCGGGCCGACGGCCTGCGCGCCGGCGGTCCGCGGCGTGCTCGACGAGCTCGCCGCCCGGCACGGCTGGACCGCGACCGTGCGCGTGGTGGCCGAGCCGGGCGGGGGGCACCTCCCGGACGCCTACGACGTCGTCACCTGGGGCGACTGACTCAGCCTCCGGCGAACCAGCCGACGCCCTCGAGCAGCAGCCAGAAGCGGACGGTGCGGCCCACGAGCACCGTCGGGACGAAGACCGCCCACGGCACCCGCAGCGAGCCGGCCACGACGGCCATGATCATCAGCGGCGGGAACCCGACCGCGCCCGCGGCCAGGAGCACGACGGCACTCAGCCACGGGCGCCCCGCGATCCGCCGCTGCCACCGGTCGAAGGTCTCCCGGCGCCGGCCGACCGCCAGCTTGTCGCGCACCCAGCGGGTCTCCATGGAGCGGGCCGCGCCGAGGTACCAGACCATCTTGGCGACCGTCTGCCCGACGCCGGCCACCAACGCAAGCGCCAGGGCCCGGCCGGGGACCGCGCTGACGTCCGTCACGGCCGCGACACCCCCGAGGTAGACCTCGATGCTGACGACCGGGACGAGCCCCGACAGCAGGCTCACGGCGAGGGTGGACAGCAGCAGCACCCGCAGAGCCTAACGGCGTCGGGCCCCCACCCCCCGCGTCGTACCGTGGGTCCGTGATCGTCGCCGTCGTGGGACCCACCGCCACCGGGAAGTCGGACCTCGCCCTGGACCTCGCCGAGGCGCTGTCGCGCCCGTCGGCGCCGGCGGAGATCGTCAACGCCGACGCCTTCCAGCTCTACCGCGGCATGGACGTCGGCACGGCCAAGGTGCCACCGGCCGAGCGACGAGGGATCGTGCACCACCAGCTCGACGTGCTCGACCCGACCGAGGACGCTTCCGTCGCGCGCTACCAGACGGCGGCCCGCGCGGACCTGGACGCCGTCGCCGCGCGCGGGGCCCGGGCGGTCGTGGTCGGCGGCTCGGGGTTGTACGTGCGTGCCCTGCTGGACCACATGGAGTTCCCGGGCACCGACCCGGAGGTCCGCACCCGGCTCGAGGAACGCGCCGAGACCGAGGGCCCCCGTGCGCTGCACGCCGAGCTGGCCCGTCTCGACCCCGGCGCGGCCGAGTCCATCGGCCCGGCGAACACCCGCCGTCTCGTGCGTGCCCTGGAGGTCGTCGAGATCACCGGTCGGCCGTTCACCGCGAACCTGCCGCGGCAGGAGTACGTGCGTCCCGCGGTCCAGATCGGGCTGGACTGCGACCGGCCCGTGCTCGACGCCCGGGTGGCCGGCCGGGTGGAGCGGATGTGGTCCGCCGGGCTGGTCGAGGAGGTCCGCTCGCTGGCCTCGCCCGCGCAGGGCGGGACCGGCGGCGGGCTCGGGACGACGGCGGCCCGCGCCGTCGGTTACGCCGAGCTGCTGCGCTGGTTCGCCGGTGACCTCACCGAGGCCGAGGCGCGCGAGGCCGTCGTGACCAACACCCGCCGGCTGGCCCGCAAGCAGATGGGGTGGTTCGGGCGCGACCCGCGCGTGCACTGGCTGGACGCCGGGTCGCCCACCCTGGTCGAGGACGCCCTGGCCCTGGTCCGGGCCGCCGACGCCGACGAGCTGCCGGTCCCGGAGGACCGACCCGTGCGCCGTAGTCTGGGCTCATGACCGTACGTTTCACCAAGGGGCACGGCACGCAGAACGACTTCGTGCTCCTCGCCGACACCCGCGGCGAGATGGACCTCACGGCCGAGCAGGTGCGTCGCCTCGCCGACCGCCGCAGCGGTGTCGGGGCCGACGGCGTGATCCGGCTCGCCCCGACGGCGGCGCTCGCCCGGGCGGGGGAGGAGGTCGCCGACGCCGTCCTCGCCGAGGACCCGGAGGCCATCTGGTTCATGGACTACCGCAACGGTGACGGCAGCCGCGCCGAGATGTGCGGCAACGGCGTGCGCGTCTTCACCGCGTTCGCCGAGCAGCTCGGCCTCGTCGACCTGTCCGGCGGCGGCGAGCTCGCGCTCGGCACCCGGGGTGGCGTCAAGCGGGTCCGGCGCGAGCCGAGCGGCTGGTACGCCGTGGACATGGGGCCTTGGTCCCTGTCCGGCGGCCCGGACTCGGCCGCGGCCGGCGCCGACGCCATGGTCCTGACCCCGGGGTGGGACGCCCCCCGTCCCGGCCTCAGCATCGACCTCGGCAACCCGCACACCGTCGTGGCGCTGTCCGACGTCGCCGAGCTCGCCGCCCTGGGCCTCGCCCGCCCGCCCGCGGTCGAACCCGTCCCGCCGCACGGCACGAACGTCGAGCTCGTCGTCCCGCTCGGCGAGGAGCCGGGGCCCGACGGCGGCACCGTCGGGCGGATCCGTATGCGGGTCCACGAACGGGGTGTCGGTGAGACGCGGTCCTGCGGGACGGGTGCCTGCGCGGCGGCGCTCGCGGTGCGCACCTGGGCGGCCCACGGGGTCGAGGACCCGCACGGGGTGCCGTCGACCTGGTTCGTCGAGGTGCCCGGCGGCGAGGTCCGCGTCCGGCTGCTGCACGGAGGGCACGTGGAGCTGGCCGGTCCCGCGGAGCTCGTGTTCACCGGTGAGGTCGAGCTGTCGTGACGGACGTCGCCGAGGTCGCGCAGGCGGCCTCGACCCTCCTCGGCGCGCAGCTGCTCGACCCGGAGGACCTCGGCGGCTCGGCGCGGTCGACGGTCCTGCGGTGCCGCGTCGGCGGCGACGCCGGCAGCACGGTCGTGGTCAAGCAGTTCCACGGCGAGGACGACGGCGGCTACGACCGCGAGCGGACCGGCCTGACCCTGCTCGACCGGACGCCCGACCTGGTCGCGGCCGACGGCGCCCAGCGGTTGCTCGTGATGTCCGACCTCGGCGACCCGCCGACGCTGGCCGACCTGCTGCTGGGTGCCGACCGCGAGGCCGCCTGGTCCGGTGCGTCCGGCTGGGCCCGGGAGCTCGGACGACTGGCGGGCAGCGGCCGTCACCAGGTCGACGAGGCGCGCGAGCTCCTGGGGGCGCGACCGTGGGACGTCGTCGAGCACGTGACCCGGGGTGCCGCGCGTCTGGGCGAGCTGCTGGGCGGTGCGGCGCGCATCGACCGGCTGCACGCCGAGGCGCGGGAGGTTGCCACGGCGTTCACCGCCGGGAGCGGCCCGGTCGTGCTCGCCCCGTCCGACAGCTGCCCCGACAACGCCGTGCTGCGGCCCGACGGGTGGTGGTTCCTCGACCTCGAGGGGACGGTCGTCCAGCCCCCGGCGTTCGTCGCGGCCTACACGATGCTGCCGTTCGCGACCTGCTGGTGCGTCTTCGACCCGCCTGCCGGGCTGACCGACACCCTGCTCGCCGAGTTCACCGCCGGGCTCGAGGTGTCCGCGCCGGGCCTCGTCGCTCACGAGGGGTGGCAGCGCGAGGTCGAGCGGGCGAGCGGGGCCTACGTCCTGGCGATGACCGGGTGGCTCCTGGACAGCACCCTGGCCGGACGCGAGCACGTCGGCCCGGCGGGGCGGTCGCCGTCCTACCGGCAGCTGATGACGTCGCGGTGGCGGTGGGCCGCCGTCAACCTGCGCACCGCCATGCCGGAGCTCGCCGCCACGTGCGGCGCCGCGGCACGCTGGGCCACGGAGGCCTGGGGCGGCGAGACGGAGCCGACGGGGTACCCGGCCTTCGCCGCCTGACCGCAGCGGGAGCCCGTGGTGACGCGCCGCGGGTGGCCCGGACCTCAGCGCGTCACGTGCAGGATGCGGAACCCCTTCGACGACGCCGCACGCCGGGTCGCCAGCCCGAGCTCGGTCTCGATCCACCGGGCCAGAGAGTCGGCGCCCAGGTTCTTCTGCACGACGAGCCACGCGCCCCCGTCGGGTGGTGACGGCGAAGCGAGCCGCGGCAGCCAGCGGTGCAGCATGTCGTGCAGCACCTGCTTGCCCACGCGGATCGGGGGGTTCGACCAGATCGCGGCGAAGGTCACGTCGTCGGGCACCTGGTCGGGCGCCATCGCGCGGACGCGGTCGGCGACGCCCAGGCGGTCGGCGTTGCGGCGCACCAGGTCCAGGGCGCGCTCGTTGACGTCGACGGCCCAGACGGTGGTCACCGGGTTCTCGAGCGCCGCGGTGAGCGTGATCGGGCCCCAGCCGCACCCGAGGTCCAGCAGGTCGCCCGCGGGTGCCGGCGGCAGCTCGTGGAGCAGGATCCGGGTGCCCTTGTCGACACCGCCGGGGGAGAAGATCCCGGGGGCGACCTCCACGGTCACGTCCTGGCCGGCCAGGTGGACGACGACGCCGCGTCGTTCGTCGTCGGACGCCGGGCGGGCCGTGAAGTAGTGGTCGCTCACGGGGGGAATCGTAATCCGCTTCGTCGGGACGAAACCGCGTGGGATCCTTGTTGTACCCGCCGAAGCCAGCGAGAGGAACGACTTGACCCACACCCCCACCGACCCCGAGCAGACCGCGACGGGGCCCGCCGCCGAGGAGCCCCGGGACGCGCAGTCGATCGCGAACGACGTCGTCGCGCGCGTGCTCGCGAGGGCCGGGACGGCCCGGGCCGAGGGCGGGACCGTGCACTCGGCCTACGACGGCGACCAGCTCGACCTGGCCGAGCGCTCGGCGCTGCGCCGGGTCACCGGTCTGTCCACCGAGCTCGACGACGTCACCGAGGTCGAGTACCGCCAGCTGCGGCTCGAGAAGGTCGTCCTCGTCGGGCTCCACACCGGCGGCGAGGCAGCCTCCCGGGAGGCCGAGATCTCGCTGCGCGAGCTCGCCGCCCTGGCGGAGACCGCCGGGTCCCAGGTGCTGGACGGCCTGCTGCAGAAGCGCGCCAACCCCGACCCGGGCACCTATCTGGGGTCCGGCAAGGCCGTCGAGCTCGCCGAGATGGTGGCCGCGAACGGGGCCGACACCGTCGTCGTCGACACCGAGCTCGCCCCGTCCCAGCGGCGTGCGCTGGAGGACGTCGTCAAGGTCAAGGTCGTCGACCGGACGGCCCTGATCCTGGACATCTTCGCCCAGCACGCCAAGTCGCGGGAGGGCAAGGCCCAGGTCGAGCTCGCCCAGCTCGAGTACCTGCTGCCCCGCCTGCGCGGCTGGGGCGAGTCGATGTCCCGGCAGGCCGGCGGCCAGGTCGGCGGCGCGAGCGCCGGCATGGGCTCGCGGGGCCCGGGTGAGACGAAGATCGAGCTCGACCGGCGCCGGATCCGCAACCGGATGGCGAAGCTGCGCCGGGAGATCGCCGCGATGGCACCCGCTCGCGAGACCAAGCGCCTCGAGCGTCGTCGGCACTCGGTGCCGAACGTCGCGATCGCCGGGTACACCAACGCGGGCAAGTCCTCGCTGCTCAACGTCCTCACCGACGCCGGGGTGCTCGTGGAGAACGCGCTGTTCGCCACGCTCGACCCCACCGTGCGGCGTGCCCGCACGGAGGACGGTCGGCTGTACACGCTCGCCGACACCGTCGGGTTCGTCCGTCACCTGCCGCACCAGCTCGTCGAGGCGTTCCGCTCGACCCTCGAGGAGGTGGGCGACGCCGCGCTGCTGCTGCACGTCGTCGACGCCTCCCACCCGGACCCGGAGGGCCAGATCGACGCCGTCCGCGAGGTGCTGTCGGACATCCCCGGCGTGGAGGACCTCCCGGAGATCGTCGTGCTGAACAAGGCCGACCTCGCCGACCCGGTCACCGTGGGACGGATCCAGCGGCGCGAGCGCCGCACCGCCGTGGTGTCGGCGCACACGGGGGAGGGGATCGCCGAGCTCAAGGAGCTGATCGCCGACGCCCTGCCGCGTCCGGCGGTGGAGATCGACCTCGTCGTGCCCTACTCCCGCGGCGACCTGGTGCACCGCGTCCACGAGCACGGGGAGCTCACGGACGAGGAGTACCTGGCCGAGGGCACGCGGCTGCGCGGTCGGGTCGATCCCGGGCTCGCGGCCGAGCTCGACGCCGTCGCCGTGTGACGGTCGTGCACCGTCCCGGCGCGGCGTCGGTGCGC
Organism: Isoptericola sp. b515; assembly: GCF_030588125.1. Classification (NCBI taxonomy): domain Bacteria; kingdom Bacillati; phylum Actinomycetota; class Actinomycetes; order Micrococcales; family Promicromonosporaceae; genus Isoptericola; species Isoptericola sp. b515. The sequence continues at coordinate 613,724 of NZ_JAUQYR010000002.1, forward strand.
GCCCGTAGGATCTTCCGGTGACCCCGTCCGACACCGCCGAGCCCGCACCCGCACCCGACGTCCCCGCGCTGCTCGACCGCGCCGTCGGTGCGCTGGGCGGCAGCCCCCGGCAGGGTCAGCGGGAGATGGCCGCCGAGGTCGCGCGCGCGATCGAGGACGGACGGCACCTGCTCGTGCAGGCCGGGACGGGGACCGGCAAGTCGCTCGGCTACCTGGTCCCCGCCGTCCGGCACGCGGTGACCGAGGGCGAACGGGTGGTGGTCTCGACCGCCACCCTGGCGCTGCAGCGCCAGGTCATCACCCGGGACCTGCCCCTGGTGGCCGACGCCGTGGCGCCCGCGCTGCCGCGACCCCCGCAGGTGGCCCTGCTCAAGGGCTGGCACAACTACCTGTGCCGACACAAGATCACCGGCGGGTACCCGACGGACGACGCGACGCTCTTCGACCTGCCCCCGGACCCCGGACCGGGCGAGGGCGCCGCCGCGGAGCAGCACCCGGCGTCGGCGCGCGGCGGCGACGCCGGGTCGGACCGGTTGGCCGACCACGTCCGGCGGCTGCACGCCTGGGCCGAGGAGACCGACACCGGCGACCGGGACGACCTCGTCCCCGGCGTGCCGGACCGTGCCTGGCGGCAGGTCTCGGTGACGTCCCTGGAGTGCCTCGGTCAGCGCTGCCCGGTGTTCGACGAGTGCTTCGCGGAGCAGGCCCGCGGCACGGCCCGCGAGGCCGACGTCGTCGTCACCAACCACGCCATGCTGGGCATCGCCGCCTCGGGGAACCAGCACGTGCTGCCCGAGCACGACGTGCTCGTGGTCGACGAGGCGCACGAGCTCGCCGACCGCATCACCTCGGCGGCCACGGTCGACCTCGCGGCCGGGACGGTCGAGCACGCGGCCCGCCTCGCCCGTCGCCACGGCGGACGCACCACCGACGACCTCGACGCGGCCGCCCAGGGTCTCGCCCAGGTCCTGGCCTCCGTCCCCGCCGAGCGATATCCGCAGGGCCTCCCGGAGTCCCTGCACACCGCGGTGTCCGCCGTGCGGGACGCCGCGCGCGGTCTGCTCGCCGAGCTGCGGCCCGAGCCCGGCGCCGAGCCGGACGCGGGCATCCGGATGGCCCAGTCGGCCGTGCAGCAGCTCTTCGACGTCGCCGAGCGGATGGCCGCCGAGGACACGAGCGACGACGTGCTGTGGTGCTCCCGTCCGCCGGCCGACGCCCCGTGGGGTGACGGCGTCGGCCGGCTCCACGCGGCCCCGCTGGCGGTGGCGGGGCTGATCAGCTCCCAGCTGCTCGCCGAGCGTACCGGCATCCTGACGTCGGCCACGCTGACGCTGGGCGGCAGCTTCGACCCGCTGGCGCGGTCCCTCGGGCTCGCCGCCTCGACCGGCACCGAGGACGACGCGTGGCGGGGGATCGACGTCGGCAGCCCGTTCGACTACCGCAGCCAGGGCATCTGCTACGTGGCCAAGCACCTGCCCGCGCCGGGTCGCGAGCCGACGACCGACGCCCAGCTGGACGAGATCGCCGGCCTCATCGAGGCCGCCGGCGGGCGCACCCTCGGTCTGTTCTCGTCCCGCCGGGCCGCCACCGCGGCGGCCGAGGCGATGCGGGAGCGACTGGACGTCCCCGTGCTGTGCCAGGGCGACGACCAGCTGCCGAGCCTGGTGGCCGAGTTCGCCCGGGACCCGGCGACCTGCCTGTTCGGCACCCTGTCCCTCTGGCAGGGCGTGGACGTGCCCGGCGACGCCTGCCGCCTGGTCCTGATCGACCGCGTCCCGTTCCCCCGACCGGACGACCCGGTGAAGGCGGCCCGCGCCCGAGCGGTCGAGCAGGCCGGGGGGAACGGCTTCATGCAGGTCGCCGCGACGCACGCCGCGCTGCTGCTGGCCCAGGGCGCCGGCCGGCTGATCCGCTCCCAGGACGACCGGGGTGTCGTGGCGATCCTCGACCCGCGGCTCGTCACGGCACGGTACGGATCGTTCCTGACCCGGTCGCTGCCCGACTTCTGGCGCACCACCGACCAGCATCTGGTCCGCGGTGCGCTGCGGCGCCTGGACACCTAGTCTGTCCTGCGTGAACGTTCCTCGCAGCACCACCAAGCTTGCCGTCGTCGGAGCCGGATCGGTCGGCTCCACCCTCGCGTACGCGGCCCTGGCGCGCGGTACCGCGCGGACGGTCGCGCTGATGGACGTGAACAAGGCGAAGGTCGACGCGGAGGTGCTCGACCTGCAGCACGGACGCATGTTCGTCCCCGAGGCCGAGGTCATCGGGTCGGACGACGTCGAGGTGTGCCGCGGGGCCGACGTGGTGGTCGTGACCGCCGGTGCGAAGCAGCAGCCCGGACAGTCCCGGCTCGACCTCGCCGAGGCGACGATCGGGCTGACCCGCAAGATCCTGCCCGGTCTGGTCGAGGTCGCTCCGGACGCGATCTACGTGATGGTCACCAACCCCGTCGACGTGGTGACCTTCGCGGCCCAGCAGGTCTCGGGTCTTCCGCCGGAGCGCGTCTTCGGGTCGGGGACGGTGCTGGACTCCTCCCGGCTGCGGGCGGCCCTCGCCGAGCACTGCGGGGTGGCCACCGCCAACGTGCACGCGTACGTGGCCGGCGAGCACGGCGACTCGGAGATCGCGTTGTGGAGCTCGGCACGGATCGCGGGCGTGCCGCTGCTCGAGTGGGAGGCCCTGCCCGGCCGACCGCCCCTGGACGACGCGGCGCGCGCGACGATCGCCCGCGAGGTCGTCGAGTCGGCCTACAAGGTGATCTCGGGCAAGGGGGCCACCAACTACGCCGTCGGCCTCGCCGCGACGCGCATCGTCGAGGCCGTGCTGAAGAACGAGCACCGGGTGATGCCGGTCTCCACCCGGGTCGACGGCTTCCACGGGATCGACGGCGTGTGCCTGTCGATGCCCACGCTGGTCGACGCCCGGGGCGCCACCACGGTGATCGACACGCCGGTCTCCGACGAGGAGGCCGCCGGGCTGCGGGCCTCCGCGGAGAGCGTGCGCGCGGTGCTGCACCGCTTCGGTCTCTGACCGGGTGCCGCCCGCGCGGACGGGCGGCCGGTCTCAGAGGCTGCGGAGCACCGCCACCACGCGACCGAGCACCTGTGCCTCGTCGCCGGCGATGGGGGAGTAGGCCGCGTTCTGCGGCATCAGCCACGTGTGGCCGTCCGACTGCTTGAACGTCTTGACCGTGGCCTCGCCGTCGATCATGGCGGCGACGATCTCGCCCTGCTCGGCGACGTTCTGGCGCCGGACCACGACCCAGTCGCCGTCGCAGATCGCCGCGTCGACCATCGAGTCGCCGGCGACCTTGAGCAGGAACAGCTCGCCGTCGCCGACGAGCTGCCGGGGCAGCGGGAAGACGTCCTCGACGACCTGCTCGGCGAGGATCGGACCACCGGCGGCGATGCGTCCGACCAGGGGCACGTACGACGGCACGGGGGTCTCCTCGCCCTCGCCGTCCGGTGCCGGAGCAGTGCGGGCGGGCCGGTCGTCGGTGCTGGCGGTCCGGCCGGTGTCGGGGTCGACGACCTCGATCGCCCGGGGGCGGTGGGGGTCGCGCCGGAGATAGCCCTTGCGTTCGAGCACCGTCAGCTGGTGCTTGACGGACGACGGGCTCGCCAGCCCGACGGCCTCGCCGATCTCGCGCATGGTCGGGGGGTACCCGCGGGACTCCACCGACTCGCGGATGGTCGTCAGGACGCCGCGCTGGCGCGCCGTGAGCCGGTCCGCCCCGGGCGCGAGCTCCGAGACCGACGCCAGACCGCTGCCGGCGCCCCTCGCGTCCTTGTCCTGTCGCGTCGCCATCCGTCGCTCCCTTGGTGCCGTCTCGAGGTGCGGGTGGCCGGCACGCCCGGCCCGAACCCGACATTCCTGCCATCCCGCTGTCGTCAGCCTAGGCCAGATCACCTGCGACATCAAACATCTGTTCGAGATCTCTCGACGTGTGTCGCGCGGTCGTGGTATCAAGGGAACAGGTGTTCGACGAACGTGTGTACGAAGGATCGCGACCACGGAGGGACGGACGTCATGGCGACGACGGAGACACGATCGGCAGGCCTCCTGGACCGGTGGGGTCTGGCGGGTCTGCGACTGACGGCGCGTGGTCGGCTGGTGCTGTTCCTGCTGGCGGTGGCGGTGAGCCTGCCGGTCGCGCTGGCGGGGTCCCAGGCCGTGGCGGGTTCGCCGGGGGAGCCGATCGAGGTCCGGCTGCACACGGTCGCCCCGGGGGAGACGCTCTGGCAGTTCGCCGCCGGGCTGGCGGAGCCGGGCGAGGACCTGCGCGTCGTCGTCGCCGAGCTGCGCGACCTCAACGGCATGCCGGACTCGTCGCTGCAGGTCGGGCAGGTGCTGGTGCTCCCGCGGTCGTAGCGGTGCCGTGCTGTGTTGCACCGAGCCCGGGCCTGCGCATACTTTCGTCGGGCAGCCGGGCAGGGGCTCGGCACCGACCGCAGGAGATCTCGGATGCACTGCCCTTTCTGCCGACACGCCGACTCGCGCGTGGTCGACTCGCGGACCTCGGACGACGGTGCGGCGATCCGCCGTCGTCGCCAGTGCCCGTCCTGCCAGCGCAGGTTCACCACGATCGAGACGGCGAGCCTGTCGGTGGTGAAGCGGTCCGGGGCGACCGAGCCGTTCAGCCGCGACAAGGTGGTGTCCGGGGTCCGCAAGGCCTGCCAGGGCCGGCCGGTCAGCGGGGACGACCTCGCCCTGCTCGCCCAGCGCGTGGAGGAGGCCCTGCGGTCCTCGGGCAGCGCGGAGATCGACGCCTACGAGATCGGCCTGGCCATCCTCGGCCCGCTGCGTGAGCTGGACGAGGTGGCCTACCTGCGGTTCGCCTCGGTCTACCAGGCCTTCGAGTCCCTCGAGGACTTCGAGGCGGCGATCACCTCGTTGCGTGCCGAGCGGCTCGAGCGCGAGACGTCGGGCGCCGGCGCGTCGGAGCAGTGACCGCCGACCTCAGCCGGCCGCGGGCCCCGGCGGGAACTCCGGACGGTCGAAGGCGTCGCGGATACGGAGCCGCACCGTGGTGTCCATCGCCATGAGCTTGCTCGACGCACCGCGGTGCGTCACGTCGGAGATGTCGGTGACCACGTAGCCCAGGTCGCCGTGGGTGGCCAGCATCTGCGCCTCGATGTTCGCCCCGTGGTCGGCGAAGACCTGGTTCACCGCCGCCAGCACGCCGGGCACGTTCCGGTGCAGCAGGGCGATGCGCCCCACGCCGGTGTGCTCGAGCTGCAGGTTCGGCAGGTTGACGGACAGCATCGTCGAGCCCGTGAGCAGGTAGTCACGGAGCTTCTTGGCGACGAACTGCCCGATGTTCTGCTGGGCCTCCTCCGTCGACCCGCCCACGTGCGGGGTGAGGATGACGTTGTCGAGTCCCCGCAGCGGCGACTCGAAGTGGTCGCCACGCTTCTTCGGCTCGGTCGGGAAGACGTCGACGGCGGCCCCGGCGAGGTGGCCGCTGAGGATGTGCTCGCGCAGGGCCTCGACGTCCACGACGAAGCCGCGGGAGAGGTTGAGGAAGATCGCCCCCGGCTTCATCCGGGCGAAGAGGTCGTCGCCGAACAGACCGGCGTTGCCCTGCCGGCCGTCGACGTGGATGGTCACGGCGTCGGCGGTCTCGAGGAGCTCGCCGAGGGTCTCCGCACGGCGCGCGTTGCCGAGGGCCAGCTTCTCGGAGGTGTCGAAGAAGACGACGTTCATGCCGAGGTTCTCGGCGAGCACCGAGAGCTGGGACCCGATGTTGCCGTAGCCGATGATGCCCAGCGTGCGTCCCCGGACCTCGTGGGACCCGTCCGCCGTCTTGTCCCACAGGCCGTCGTGCAGCGCCTTGTCGCGGACGGTGAGCCGCCGCGTCAGGGCGATGATCTCCGACACGGCGAGCTCGACGACCGAGCGTGTGTTCGAGAACGGGGCGTTGAAGACCGCCACGCCGTGGCCCGCCGCGGCCCCGAGGTCGATCTGGTTGGTGCCGATCGAGAACGTCCCGACCGCGAGCAGGCCGGGGGACTCCTCGATCACCCGGCGGGTGACCTGGGTCTTGGACCGGATGCCGAGGATGTGGAAGTCGGCGAGCGTCTCGATCAGCTCGGACTCGTCGAGGGCACCGGGGCGGGACTCGACCTCGATCCCGGCCGACTCCAGGACGGCGACGGCGTCGGGGTGGATGTTCTCGAGAAGAAGGGCGCGCAGCACGCCCCTATGGTGCGCCTCGCGGGGCACCGGGGCCAAACGTGTCTCACCCCTCGTGCATCAGCCCCGCGGGGAGCTCGCCGGCGTGCACGACCACGAGGCGCTGCGTGGGGCGCGTCATGGCCACGTACAGGTCGCCCCAGCCGCCGGACCCGGCGGCGACCGCCGCCGGCTCGACGACGACGACGGCGTCGAACTCCAGACCCTTGATCTCCCGCGGCGAGGCCACGAGCACCTGCGCGTCCTCGGGACGCTGGGCGGCCAGCCGCCGGCCCTCCTCGGGCCCCAGCACCTCGCCGACGGCGGCGGCGACCGCGCCGCGCAGCCCGCTCACCCGGTCCGCCGGCGCGATGACGGCCACGCGTCCGGCGCCGTCGGGGTCCACGTGCCGGCGGGCCTCCTCGGCGGCACGGCGAGCGGTCTCCCCCACGAGGTCGTCCGTCGGGACGACGACGAGGGAGTCGGGCGCGTCGCGCGCCGCGGTCAGGGGCGAGACGGGCAGACCCGCCGCCACGGCCACCCGCTGCGCGGTCGTGGCGACCTCTGCGGGGGTCCGGTAGGAGACGGTGAGCTCGTGCAGGCGCCAGCCGTCGCGGAGCACGGAGCCGAGCGTCTTCTGCCAGGACCGGGCGCCGGCCGCCGAGGACGTCTGGGCGACGTCCCCCACGATCGTCAGCGACCGGGAGGGCACCCGGCGGACCAGCGTGTGCCAGGCCATCGGGCTGAGCTCCTGCGCCTCGTCGACCACGACGTGGCCGTAGGTCCAGGAGCGGTCCGCCGCCGCCCGCTCCGCCGTCGTCAGGGACGGCCCCGACTCCGCGAACCGCGCGGCCAGCGTCTCGGCGTCGACCATGCCCTGGCCGGCACCGGTGCTGGCGAGCGTCTGGCGGGCGTACTCGATCTCGGCGGCGCGCCGCGCCTCGGCCGCCCGGGCCTCGGCCCGGGCGACGCTGTCGTCCTCGCCGAGCAGCTCCGCGGCCTCGTCCAGGATCGGCACGTCGGCCTCGGTCCAGGGTGCGTCGGGGTCGCGGCGCAGCGCCTCCCGCTCCGCGTCGGACAGCTCGGGTGCCGCCTCGGCGAGGCGGTGCGGCTTGGACCACAGGTCGGCGACGAGCCGCTCGGGCGTGATGGGGAACCAGGCCAGGTTGATCGCCACGCGCACGTCACGGTCCGCCCGCAGGTCCTCGGTGAGCACGGCGAGGTCGTGCTCGGTGACCTCGCGCTGCGTGCGCTCGCGGTACTGCTCGACCAGCTGGCCGAGCATCTCGCGCACGAAGGTGGCGCGCGCCTCGTTGTGCGGCTTGTGCGTCCGTCGTGCCCGGGAGATCGCGTCGCGCACGTCGCGGCGGCGCACGTGCAGCTCCACCCCGTCGATCCGCACCGGCACGTCCGTCGCGGGCACCCGTTCGCGGGCCCGCACGGCACGCTTGACCGCGGCGCGCCACAGCAGACGGCCCTTGATCTCGGCGGCGACCGGGTCCTCGACGGCGTCGGCCGTCACCCCGGGCAGGAGCTCGGCGATGGTCGTGGACACCACGCCGGTCTCGCCGAGGGAGGGCAGGACCTGGTCGATGTACCGCAGGAACGAGCGGCTGGGGCCGACGAGCAGCACGCCGGAGCGTTCCAGCAGCCGCCGGTGGGCGTACAGCAGGTAGGCGGCACGGTGCAGGGCGACCGCCGTCTTGCCCGTCCCGGGACCGCCCTGGACGACGACGGCGCCGCCGAGCTCGTCCCGCACGATGCGGTCCTGCTCGCCCTGGATGGTCGCGACGATGTCGGACATGCGCCCGGTCCGCCGCCGCGCCAGGGACGCCAGCAGCGCTCCCTCCCCGGACAGGCTGGAGGCGTCCAGGCCGTCGTCGACGGCGTCCAGGTCCAGGACCTCGTCCTCCAGGCCCGTCACCGTGCGTCCGGCGGTCACCACGTGCCGACGGCGTCGCACGCCGTCGGGGTGGCGCGCGGTGGCGCGGTAGAAGGCTTGCGCGGCGGGTGCGCGCCAGTCGGTCAGCAGCGCGCGGTGCTCGTCGTCGGTCAGGCCGATCCGGCCGATGTACCGCTCCTCGCCGGACTCGAGGTCGAGACGGCCGAAGGCGAGGCGGTCCTCGACGGCGTCGAGCCGGGCGGCGCGGTCCTCGTACATGGTCGCGAAGGCGTCGCGCTCGCTACGGTTCTGCGGCGAGCCGGAGGGTCCCTCGCGCCGGACCGCCGCGAGCCGCGCGCGCGCCGTGGCGCGCAGCTCGTCGAGTCGCGCGTAGAGGCGGTCGACGACCGCCTGCTCGCGTGCCAGCTCGTCGTGCCTGCCCGCCACGCGTCCTCCAGGTGCTGCTCGGTGTGCGGCCGACCATCATTCCACGTCCGTGACCCCTGTCGTGTCCCGCCCCGGGTGATCTGGGGCGGCGCGCCGCCGCGCCACCGGTGACGTGGACCACAGCGGCGCATAGGATCCCGACCATGAGCAGCGGCGACGGGGGTCAGGAGGAGGCCGGGGACCCCGCGGGGGGCGCGCTGCCGTGCGTCCTGCTGGTCGAGGACGACGACGGCGACGCCCTGCTGGTCACCGAGCTCCTCGCCGACGCGGAGATCGACGTCGAGCTGCGTCGCGCGGTGTCGGTCTCCCAGGCGGCGGCCGAGGTCGCCACCGGTGCGGTGGACTGCCTCCTGGTGGACCTCGGGCTCCCGGACGCGGCGGGTCTGACGGCCGTGCAGCGGCTGCGCCACGTGGGCGCCCGGCACGCCGCCTCGCCCGCCCTCGTGGTGCTGACGGGGCACAGCGGGGTCGATCTCGGCGTCGAGGCGGTGGCGGCCGGGGCCGACGACTACCTCGTCAAGGGTGAGGTCGGACCGGACCTGCTCGGCCGGTCCCTACGCTACGCGCTGCAGCGCCGGCGGTCGGCGGAGCAGGAACGTGCCCTGTACCGCGGCCGGATCCGGGCGGCCGAGACCGCGAGGCTGGAGAAGGCCCTGCTGCCCACGCCCCTGGTCGACGACGAGGCCGTGTCCGTGCTCGTGGGATACCTGCCCGGCGGGGAGGGGCTCCTCGGCGGAGACTTCTTCGACACCGTCGAGCTGCCCGACGGCCGGGTGCTCTCGGTGATCGGGGACGTCGCCGGCCACGGGCCCGACGAGGCCGCGCTCGGCGCGACGCTCCGGACCGCGTGGCGGACGCTCGTGCTCACCGGGACCCCGCCCCAGGCGATCTTCCCCGCGCTGGAGACGGTGCTGCACACCGAACGTGCGCGTCCGGAGATCTTCGTGACGCTGTGCCAGGTGACCGTGCAGGCCGACCGGTCCGCCGTCGAGATCTGCCTCGCCGGTCACCTCGCCCCGATGCTGCTCACCGGGACGGACGGCACCCTGGGGTGCGAGGTCCTCGCGCCGGTCGAGCGTGGTCGCGCCCTCGGCGTGCCGGTGCCCGGGGGGTGGAGATCGCAACGGCTCGAGCTCGGGGGTCCGTTCGCGGTCGTCACCTACACCGATGGTCTGGTGGAGGCGTCGCTGGCCGCCGACGAGTCGTCCGCACCGGGTCGGGTCGGACGGCGGCGGGCCGCGTTGCGCGTGGGCGTGGCCGGTCTGGCCGACCTCGTCCGCGACGAGGTCGAGCGCGCAGGTCTCGGCGGGGTCGTCGAGAGGGTGCTGCGCCGGGTCCGGCGCCTGCACGGTGGCCCCCTGGCGGACGACGCCGCGATGCTGGTCGTCGGCTGGACCGGGTCCGAGGACGTGCCGGGCGAGCGCTCCGCCATGCTCGCGGACTCCGTGGAGTGGCCCGATGAGTCCTGAACGCTCCGTGCTGGACCGCGCGCGCCGGCTGCTGCGCTGGGGGACGGTGGCCCTCGTCGCCGGGCTGCTGCTGGCCCTGGTCGCCACGCTGGGTTCGCAGCGGCTGCTGGAAGCCGGTGCCGACGCCGCGGCGATCGACGACGCCCGGGTGTGGAACGAGGTGCTCCTGGCCGTGGTGGTCGTGCTGGGCGGCGTCGGCGTCGGCGTCGCCGTCACGGTCCTGCGCGAGGTGCGCCGGGGCCTGACGGTCCCGCTGGCCACCCTGGCCGCCGAGGTCCGCGCCGCCAGCACGGGCGAGCACGACCACGAGATCCCTCCGGTGGGTTCGGGCGAGGTCGCGGCCCTGGCGCGCGACGTCGAGGCGATGCGGCGCGAGCTGGTCGAGCAGGTCGCCGACGCCCGCGCGGCGCACCAGGAGGTGGAGGACGCCCACCTGCGGCTGCGCGAGCAGGCCGCCGAGCTGGAGCGGTCGAACCGCGACCTGGAGCAGTTCGCCTACGTCGCCTCCCACGACCTGCAGGAGCCGCTGCGCAAGGTCGCCAGCTTCACCCAGCTCCTGCAGAAGCGCTACGGCGACCAGCTCGACGACCGGGCCGACCAGTACATCGCCTTCGCCGTGGACGGGGCGCACCGCATGCAGCGGCTCATCCAGGACCTGCTCAGCTTCTCGCGGGTAGGGCGCTCCGGCGGCCGGCGCGAGGACGTCGACCTGTCCGACGTGCTCGACCAGGTCCTGTCCGACCTGTCGCACCGCCTCGCCGAGAAGGACGGCGAGGTGACCAGCGACCCGCTGCCGATGGTCGAGGGGGAGCGCGGCCCGCTGACGATGCTGATGCGCAACGTCGTGGGCAACGCGCTGAAGTTCGCCCACCCGGACCGGCCGCCGCGCGTGCACGTGTCGGCCCGGCGGGTGAGCGGCCCCGACGGCGAGGAGTGGGAGCTGGCGTGCACGGACAACGGGATCGGCATCGACCCGCAGTACGCCGAACGCGTCTTCGTGATCTTCCAGCGCCTGCACCCCAAGGAGGTGTACAGCGGCACCGGGATCGGGCTCGCGCTCGTCAAGCGGGTCGTCGAGCATCACGGCGGCAGGGTGTGGATCGACCCGGAGGTGACCACCGGGACCACCGTCCGGTGGACGCTGCCGGCGGCCCGGTGACCCGGGTCCGCTGCCGGGCCAGCATCGGGTGGACCTGAGGCCGCCGTTCCGCCGACAGGGCGAGCGTTCGCCGGATGCAGGACGATGCGAGCAGGCGGCCCGCGTTCGTCGAGAGGACACCACGATGCGCATGACCACGAGCGTCCCGGAGGGCATCGCGACGCCGGACGAGCTGCACACCCGCATCGGCACGCTCCGGCTCCACGACGGGGTGCCGGACGAGGAGACGACCAGGCTGGTCTACGACAACCTCGACTTCCAGCGTGCGGTGCAGGCGTACCTGTCGAGCATCCAGATCGCCTCGATGCGTGCGATGCGCGCGGGGATCCTCGCCCAGGGTCCGGCGAACACCACGATCGTGGCGTTCGAGTCGATGATGGACTCCCGCGCGCTGTTCCTCACGCCGAACACGACCAGCGTCTACATGATGTCGTGGCTGGACCTGAGCGACGGGCCGCTCGTCGTGGAGACCCCGCCGGACGTCCTGGGGATCATCGACGACAGCTGGTTCCACTACGTGGCCGACTTCGGCAACGCCGGTCCCGACCGGGGCCGGGGCGGACGGTTCCTCGTCCTGCCCCCAGGCCACGACGGTGAGGTGCCCGACGGGTACCACGTGGTCCGCACGCAGACCTTCGGCAACTGGGTGGTCTGGCGGGGCTTCCCGGTGGACGGCGACCCGGCGCCCGCGGTGCGGACGACCCGCGAGCGGTTCAGCATCCACCCCCTCGGCAGCGACCCCGTCGAGATGACGATGGTCGACGTGTCGGGGACCGAGCTGAACACCGTCCACCGGATGGACGCGGCACTGTTCGACGAGGTCGCCGCGACGGTGCGCACCGAACCGCCGGACGGCCAGGATCCGGAGATCCTCGGGCTGCTGGCCTCGATCGGCATCCGCCACGGTGCGCCGTTCGCGCCCGACGCGCGGATGCGGCGGATCCTCGCCGACGCGGCCGACGTCGGCGCGGCCACGGTCCGGGCGCTCGCGGCCCGGCCGCGCGACGAGGAGTACTACCTCTACCCGGGGGAGCGCGTCTGGCAGAACCCCTTCGTCGGGGGGAGCTACGAGTTCCTGCGCGACGGCGCTCGGCTGCTCGACGCCCGTGCCTACATGCACTTCTACGCCACGGGCATCACGCCGGCGATGAGCATGGCGATGGTCGGCAAGGGCTCGCAGTACGCCGTGGCGTACCTCGGCGCCGACGGAGCACCGTTGGACGGGTCGGAGACCTACGTCGTCCACCTGCCCCCCGACGTGCCGGCCCAGGACTTCTGGTCGTTCGTCGTCTACGACAACCAGACCCGGTCCATGCTGCAGACGGACCAGCGGCTGCCCGGCATCAGCAGCGCCCGGGGGGCCGAGCAGAACGCCGACGGGTCGTTCGACGTGTACTTCGGGCCCGAGCGGCCGTCGAACGGCGCGACGAACTGGGTCCAGACCGTCCCCGGGCGGGGCTGGAACATGCTGTTCCGCCTCTACGGTCCCCTCGAGACCTGGTTCGACCGGACCTGGCGGCCGGGCGACCCGACCCGGATCGACCAGGGCGGGGGGCCCGCGGCCTAGGCGGCTCCGCCCTCCCGCGGGACCGGGCGGGCGTCGACCGTGCCGCCCGGCGCCGTGCGACTAGGGTGTCGTCCATGGCGGAGCAGCAGGTCGGCATCGAGGTCCTCCTGGTCGAGGACGACCCCGGTGACGTGCTCATGACCCGCGAGGCCTTCGCCGAGCACAAGGTCGCCAACACGCTGTGGGTCGTCTCGGACGGGGTCAGCGCGATGGAGTTCCTCCGCAAGGAGGGCCAGCACGCCGCCGCCCCCACCCCGGACCTGGTGCTGCTGGACCTCAACCTGCCCCGGATGGACGGCCGCGAGGTCCTGGCGTCGGTCAAGCAGGACGCCGCGCTGCGGCACATCCCGGTGGTGGTGCTGACGACCTCCGAGGCGGAGGAGGACGTGCTGCGTTCCTACAGCCTGCACGCCAACGCCTACGTCACCAAGCCCGTCGACTTCGAACGGTTCATCGACGTCGTGCGGCAGATCGACGACTTCTTCGTCTCGGTGGTGCGCCTGCCGCAGCGGTGAGCGCTCCCGGCGGCCGGGATGATCTCGGGCGCGGCGTGGGTTGTGGGTCGGCAGAGGTGCGACCGCACCCCGGAGCCGGTTCGTGAGGAGGAACGGTGCAGGACCCGCAGGGCATCTACGAGGTGGATCACGACGCGGTGGCGCGGACCCTGGGCACGGCCGACGAGGGCGGACCCGCCGCGGCGCCCGTCCTGGTGCACGCGGTGCGCGGTTTCGTGGACGCCGGTGCCACCGGGGAGCTCGCGGCGGAGCACCTCCTGGGGAGCTTCACGCCGACCCGCCTGGTGACCTTCGACGTCGACCAGCTCGTCGACTACCGGTCCCGCCGCCCGCCGATGACGTTCGACGCGGACCGCTGGGCCGGGTACGACGCACCCGTCCTGGCGCTCGACCACCTGGCCGACGACGAGGGCACCGGCTTCCTGCTGCTGCACGGGACCGAGCCGGACCTGCAGTGGGAGCGGGCCGCGGCCGCGGTGCGGCGGATCGTCGACGAGCTGGGTGTGTCGCTGACCGTCGGGCTGCACGGCATCCCGATGGCCGTCCCGCACACCCGGCCGCTGACCCTGACGGTGCACGGGACCCGGGAGGGGCTGGTCGACGAGCAGACGACCTACTTCGGCCGCGTGCAGGTCCCGGGCTCCTGGGAGGCGCTCCTGGAGTACCGCCTCGGCGAGACCGAGCACGACGCGATGGGGTTCGCGGTGCACGTCCCGCACTACCTGGGGCAGTCGCGGTACGTCCCCGCGGCGGTCCTGGCGCTGCAGCAGCTCGAGAAGGCCACCGGGCTCGCGCTGCACACCGGGGCCCTCGACGAGGCGGCGGGCCAGGCGCGGGTCGAGGTCGCCGAGCTCGTCGCGGAGAACGAGGAGGTGGCGTCCGTCGTGCACCAGCTCGAGGAGCAGTACGACGCCTTCGCACGGTCGGTGGGCCGGCAGAACCTGCTCGCCGAGGACTCGTCCCTGCCGACGGCGGAGGAGCTGGGCGCCGAGTTCGAGCGCTTCCTGGCCGAGCGCGGCGACGACTGAAGGTTCCCGCGGCCGCCCGCCCGCCGGGTCGGACGTGTCGGCTGCGTGACACCTGCCGGTCATCGCCGCCCATTCCGTGCAAACCGGTGTGTTCCATGCCACACTTGCCGCGTTGCATCGGCGGAGCAGCGCACGAGCCGGCGTCGACCGCCCGCTGCGACGGCGGGTGCCCGTCCGGGGCTCCCGTGCATCGGACGGAAGATCGAAGGATCAGCATGGCGCAGGGTTCCGTGAAGTGGTTCAACGCTGAGAAGGGCTACGGGTTCATCGCCCAGGACGACGGCGGTGCCGACGTCTTCGTGCACTACTCGGCGATCCAGACGCAGGGGTACCGCACGCTCGACGAGGCGCAGCGGGTCGAGTTCGAGATCACGCAGGGGCCCAAGGGGCCCCAGGCGGAGCAGGTCGTCCCGATCTGAGGCGTACCCGACCGGCGCAGGCCGTCTCCCCGCCGGGGAGACGGCCTGCGCCGTTCCCGGGCGCGTCGTCACGGCAACGGTGCGACCGAGCCGGTGAACCGGGCCAGCTCCTCGCCGGCGAGCACGTGCGCCGGAACGGCCAGCGACCGCAGCGCGCGGCCCAGGGCCGGCGCGCGGACGTCGAGCGAGGGCGGCCCGTCCGGGTCCGTCTCACCGTCGGGCGTCGGCGCCACCGCGACGATCGTCACGTTGCCGTACCGACGTCCCTTGAGGATCGCGGGCTCGGCCACCAGCGCGAGGCGGCCGCCGTCGATCGCGCCCGGTCCGAGGGCCTCGGCGAAGGCCGCGACCTCGCGCCGTGCCGTGGTCAGCGGCGGGCGGTCGGCGCAGTTCGCCAGCACCACCCCGCCCGGCCGCACCGCGCGGACGCACGCGCGGGCGAACGCCGTGCCGACGAGGTGGTCGGGGGTCGTGTCCCCGGCGAACACGTCCCGGACGACGACGTCGGCCAGCCCGGGGGACAGGCCCGCCAGCGCGTGCCCGGCGTCGTCCGCGCGGAGCCGCAGCGCGGGGGAGCGGGGCAGCTCGAACCAGTGGCGGACGAGTCGCAGCAGCTCGGCGTCGACGTCCACGCCGATCTGACGCGAACCGGGCCGGGTGTGATCGACGTAGCGGGGGAGGGCGCAACCGGCGGCGCCGAGGTGGACGGCACGCAGCGGGCCGTCCGGGAGCGCGTCGACGACCGCGGCCATCTGCTGCAGGTACTCGAAGGCGAGGAACCCCGCGTCGCCGAGGTCGAGGCAGGAGCTCGGTACGTCGTTGACGTAGAGGGTCAGGCGCTCGGGGTCCTCCGGGTCGGTCTCGACGCGTGCCGTCCCGGTGTCGATCGGCACCTCCCCGGCGGGCAGTGTCGGTGCCTCGCGGGAGGATCGGGGGCGACGGGCGCGCCGGGAGCGTGGAGCCATGGCCGACATTCTCCCCGAGCGGTCCGCGATCTTGACAGGAGTCGAACAGGTGTTCGACGATGAGGTGGCGGGACGAACCCGCTCTGGGGTCTGGAGGTGTGTGATGTCCGCACAAGACGACGTCCCGATGCCGGAGCGCGTCCAGCAGCTGCTCGCCCGCGCCGACGCCGAGCTCGCCGAGGCCGTCGACGCGCGGGACAGCGGCGACCGGTTCGTGCACGCGCACCTGGCGGCGCTCCGTGCGGCCGCCGCCGTGGTCGCCCGGCACGACGACGTGCCGCGCCGTGGCCGCGCGCGGCCGGTGTGGGAGCTGCTGAGCCGTGTCGAGCCCGAGCTGGCGGCCTGGAGCGTCTACTTCGCCTCGGGCGCGCGGCTGCGGGCGGTCGTGGACTCCGGCCACGGCGACCAGGTGCCCGCTCGCCGTGCCGACGAGCTGCTCGCGTGCGCCGAGGACTTCCGTGACGAGGTCGGCCTGCGGCTCGACCCGCGTGCCGGGTTCGCGCTGACGCGTCTGCGGGACCGCTCGACGGCGGCGTCGTGAGTCGCGGGCCGCGTTCGGCGGACGTGCGCCGGGACTGGGGGAGCGACGAGGACGGCGCCACGATCCTGCACGTCGACATGGACGCCTTCTTCGCCTCCGTCGAGCTGGCCCGCCGGCCGGAGCTGCGGGGGCGCCCGGTCATCGTCGGAGGACGGGACCGCGGCGTGGTGCTGGCCGCCACCTACGAGGCCCGGGCGTACGGCGTCCGGTCCGCGATGGCGATGTCCCAGGCGCTGCGACGGTGCCCCCAGGCGGTCGTGGTGCGCCCGGACCACCAGGCCTACCGCGACGTGTCGCGGTCGGTCATGGAGATGCTCGGGGACATCACCGCCGTGGTCGAGCAGGTGTCGGTCGACGAGGCCTACCTCGACGTCGCGGGGGCGCGTCGTCGCCTCGGTCTGCCGACCGAGATCGGTGCCGCCCTGCGTGAACGGGTGCGGTCCGAGCACGGCGTGACCTGCTCGGTCGGGATCGGTCGCAACAAGCTCGTCGCCAAGCTGGCCTCGACGCACGCGAAGCCGGACGGCCTGCTGCTCGTCCCGCGCGACGCGACCGAGCCGTTCCTGCGAGCCCTGCCCGTCGGGGCCCTGACCGGCGTCGGGGACAAGACCGAGGCGGTGCTGGCCCGGTGGGGCATCACCACCGTCGCCCAGCTCGCCGACTCCGAGGTGGACGTGCTGCGTACCGCGGTCGGCCCCGTCGCGGGACAGCACCTGCACGACCTCGCCTGGGGTCGGGACTCCCGTCCGGTGGTCGCCGGTCGGCCGGAGCGCAGCATCGGCGCCGAGTCGACGTTCGAGCGGGACCTGCGGGACACGGACGACCTGGTGGCCCGGCTCCGCGAGCTCGCGGACCGCGTCGCCGCAAGGCTGCGCCGGCACGACGTCGTGGCGCGGACCGTCACCCTGAAGCTCCGCACCAGCGACTTCCGCACGGTGAACCGGTCGCGGACCCTCGAGGCGCCGACGGACGTGGCCCAGGAGCTCTTCTCGGTCGCGCGGGAGCTGCTGGTCGGGGTGGACCGGGGAGGGCTCGCGGTACGGCTCGTGGGCGTCCGCGCGGAGAACCTGCGCCCGCGGTCCGGGCTGTCGAGCCAGCCCACCCTGTTCGACGCCGAGGACGACCGGGGCGAGGCCCGTCGGGAGGCCGAGATCGCCGTCGACGCGGTGCGGGCGCGGTTCGGGCGGTCCGCGGTGGCGCTGGGGGCGAGCTTCGCCCCGCCGTCGACTACCATGGACCCCTGAGCGGGCATATCCTAGAAGAACGTCAGTGGACCACAGCGAGATCGGGGGGCCCGATGCCTCTGTCGGAGTACGAGCAGCGCGTGCTGGAGCAGATGGAGCGCGCGCTGGAGAGCGACGACCCCCGGTTGGCGACCACGCTCCAGCACTCACGCCGCCGTTCTCCGCTGCGCTTCGTGCTCGCCGGGGCGGGCGTGGTGCTCGGTCTGCTGCTCCTGGTGATCGGTGCCGCGTCGCAGATGGCGTGGCTCGGCGTCGTCGGGTTCGCGCTGATGTTCGCCGGCGTGGCGTTCGTCTTCGCGGCGCCGCGCAAGAAGGGGCCGCAGGGCGTCGTCAAGGGTGACGGCACCGTGTCGCCGTCGGCGGCCTCCTCGGGGAGGACCACCCGGACGGCCAAGAAGCCCAAGAGCTCGGGGTTCCTCAACCGGCTCGAGGAGCGCTGGAACCGACGTCGCGACGAAGGCCGTTGAGCACCTGACCCGTCGGGCGCCCGCGCACGACGCCCGGCTCGCACCGCGGCGATCGCCGAACGTCCGCGTGGATGCGTGACCTGCTGGACCTGGTCGGACACCCGCTGAGCACCCGGCCGGACGTCGTCACCGACCGGACGTCGCGGTCCGTCGCGCCCGACGACCCTGCGCCAGTCCGCCGGCCACCGTCTCGGCCAGCTCGGCCAGGTCGTCGTCCTGCGCCTCCTCGACGGGGGCGGCGTACCGGCTCCGTTCGACGGCGTCGGCGATCCGCTGCAGGCCGTCGCGCACCTCGGGGGAGGGCCGTTGCCCGTGCGCCCGGGTCACCGCGGTGACGATGGCCTCCGGCGCCTGACGCGGCGTCGTCGGCGGTGGCAGGGTCACCCCGTTCTTGGCCAGCGCGGCGAGCACCTGCTCCCAGGCGCGCTCGGCGTCCACGGGGCGGTCCTCGCGCCGGCGACGCAGCAGGAAGCCGCCGGCGACGCCCGCCGCCACGACGACGATTCCGCCGACGACCCAGACCCAGGGCTCGGGGCCCTCGGGACCCCCACCACCACCGGCGGGCACCGCGACCGGTGGCTGCG
This sequence comes from Isoptericola sp. b515, assembly GCF_030588125.1. NCBI lineage: Bacteria > Bacillati > Actinomycetota > Actinomycetes > Micrococcales > Promicromonosporaceae > Isoptericola > Isoptericola sp. b515. The sequence continues at coordinate 632,188 of NZ_JAUQYR010000002.1, forward strand.
AGACGACCTCGTCCTGGCCCAGACGTTCCTGCGGCGGCACCTGCTCGGGCACCTCGGGAGCCTGGTCCTGCTGACCGGCGGCGGGCCCGTCCCGCGGCGTCGTGTGGGCGGGCGGTGCGCCGGTCTGGACCGCCGGGGTCGGTTCGAACCGCACCCATCCGACCCCGTCGAAGTACAGCTCCGGCCAGGCGTGCGAGTCCTGGCCGGTCACCTGCCAGGTCGCCTGCTCCCCGGAGTCGGACTCGGACACCACCTCGCCGGGCAGGAACCCGACCGCGAGCCGTGCGGGGATGTCGAGCGTGCGGGCCATCATCGTCATCGTGGTGGCGAACTGCACGCAGTAGCCCGTCCGGTGCTGGAGGAAGTCCCAGACCGGGTCGCCCGTGCCGCCGCGCGGCAGCTCGGTGGAGTACGTGAAGGACGACGGGTCGCGCAGCCAGCGTTGCAGCGCGACGGCCTGGTCGTACGCCGTCGGTCCGTCGCCGGCGACCTCCTCGGCGAGCGCGGCCACGTCGGCGGCGCGGTCGGTCTCGGGGACCTGCAGGTACGCGTCCACCGCCGTGCCCGGACCGGCCGCGCGGAGCCGTTCCGGGTCGAGGTCGCGCGGTCGGACCGCGACGTCGAAGGTCTCGCCCTCGTCCGTCCGGTCGCCGACCACCTCGTCCCGGACCGCGTCGTAGCCCCAGGTGCCGCCGACGGTCACGCGCCGCGGCTCGCCCGGCACGGGGAGCTGGTCGTCGCGCAGCGACCCGACCGTGACCGCCACGGCCCGGGCGTCGGCCAGGGCGTCACGGTCGACGTCCTCGGGCCAGAGCAGGTCGTCGGGCCCGAACGGCTCGCCGGAGCGCTCGTCCCCGCGCTGCCACCGTCGGCCGTCGAACGCGGACGTGGTGTAGGTGCGCCAGGGACCGACCCCCTCGGTGGGGCCGGTGTAGGTCAGCACGACCTCGCTCGACCGTTCGGTCAGGCTGCCGAGCACGTCTAGGTCCTCGGCGAGCTGGATGGCGTCGCCCGAGGTGGTGAACGTCTGGTACCAGGCCCCCGCGTAACCGGGCAGCGACTCCGAGGCGGTGGCGACGAGCCCCGCGCCGGCGGCGACCACGACCGCCACGGCCGTGGTGACCACGGCCCGCAGACCCTCGGCGCGGCGTACCGAGCGCGGTGGCTGCTCACGCTGACGGGTCCGGGGGCCGCCCCGGGGCGAGACCGTCAGCAGCAGCAGCAGCGCGGCGACCACGACGACGAAGACCAGGCGCGGCACCGAGCCGACGAGGACCAGCGGCGGGGCCCAGAGGGCGAGCAGCGGCAGCCCGACGCCGGCGTGCCAGTGCAGGCCGCCCGCCAGGGCGTCGGCCAGCAGCAGCACGGCCAATGTGCCGCCCACCGTGAGCAGCGCCATCGGCAGCGTGCCCGGTACCGGGGCGACCTCGGACCGGATGATCTCGCCCGCCTCGCCCAGCCGTGCCACCACCCGGCTGACGTGCTCGGGGCCGACGATCAGGTCCGCCGCGGACGTCGGGGCGCCGTAGCGGGACAGGACGAACCACGCGGCGACCAGCGCGCCGGCGAGGGTGGGCAGGGCCGAGCCGCTCCCGGCGTCCCCCGCGACACCGCGGCGCCGCGCGCGGGCCTCCAGCAGGCCACGCGTGGTGGTCGTCGTGACCGTCACGAGCACGATGCCCAGCACCCCGGTACGCACCCACGGACCGGGCAGGACGAGCTGGGTCAGCGCCGTCATCGACGCCGCGACGGCCAGCGCGACCAGTGCGCCCGTGGCGACGAGCCGCGCGACCGGACCGGCGTACGGGGGGATCATGCGACGCGCTCCGTCAGTGCGGACCACACGCGTTCCGGCGGCGTGCCGGGGGCGCAGGTCGTCACGCGCCACCCCGCGGAGCGCAGGTCGTCGGCCGTGGGCTCCACGTCGTGGCGCATGCCCTCCGCCCGGGGGACGACCAGCAGCGCCCAGGCGACGCCGTCCGCCCCCAGCGAGGCGACCGCGTGGCGGGTCGGACCCGTGGTGGGCCCGAGGACGGCGACCGTGATCTCGGACTGCCGGCGGTCGGCCCGCAGCGCCTGGACGGTCTGCTCCAGGGCACGGGTGGCGGCCGCCCCGCGCAGGCCGCTCAGGTCCACGGTCGAGTCCAGCATCACGGCGCGACCGGTCCGGGCCCCGCTGAGGTGCGTCGCCGGCTGGTGGGTACCGCCGGTGGCGGACAACCGGGTGGGATGACCCGCCTCGAGGAAGGACGTGGCGATCGACGCGGCCAGCTCGACGGCCCACTCGCCGTCCTCGACGGTGGCGTGGGTCGGTGCGCGTCCGCCCGGCCGCTCGTCCGAGGCGGGCGCGAGCAGGCCGCTGTCGAGCAGCACCGTGACCGGACGCAGGCCCGCGCTCTCGTCGGCCCTCACCATGAGCCGGCCCTGGCGTGCCGATCCCGCCCAGTGGACCCGGCGCGGGTCGTCCCCCGGCACGTACTCGCGGATGACGGAGTCGTCGGAGGAGGCCAGCCGGGCGCCGGACGCGGCCCGGTCGACGTCACCGAGCGCCGCGCTGTGCGCGGGCACGTGCGTCGTGCGCGGCCAGACCGACACCGGCGTGCTCGCCCCGAGCGGCTGCGTGGTGCGGGCCAGGCCGAAGACGTCGCTCCGCGTGGTCAGGACGGGTCCGAGCGACCAGCGCCCCCGGCGCACCGGGGCGATCGTGTACTGCACCGCGACGCGGTCGGGGTGGGCGCGCACCCGGGCGCGGATGCCGTGCGGTCCGGCGAGCTCGTGCGCCGCCTGCTCGGACAGGCGCAGCCGGGCGAGCCGTTCGAACGCGGCTCCGGTCCGCGCCCGGGCGCGGACGACGAGCTGGGTGGTCGCGTGCTGCCCGGCCACCACGGGGTGGGGGTCGAGCCGGCGTTCCACGTCCAGCGCGCCGCGACCCGCGTCGAGCCGCTGCACGCCGAGCGAGACCCATGCGGCGAGCACCACCAGCAGGGCCGCGGCCCCGAGGCCCACGAGGTCGGGCAGGTCCAGCACGACGCCGACGACCACCAGGACGCCCCCGGCGCTGATCAGCGCCGCGCCGCGTGCCGTCGGCCGGACGCGGACCAGGCGGCGCAGCGCGCTCGTGACCTGCTCGACGTTCATCGTCAGCGGGGCTGGCGTGGCACGGCGGCGCCGCCGGGGGCGGCGTGCGCCCGGGCGGGCACCGGGGTCTGCCGGAGGACCTCCTCGATGATGCCCGGACCGTCCAGCCCGGTCAGCCGGGACTCGGTGGACAGCACCAGGCGGTGCGCCAGGACCGGGACCGCCAGCGCCTGGACGTCGTCCGGCAGGACGTGCATCCGCCCGGCCATCGCGGCGTGGGCCTTGGCGACCTTGAGCAGCTGCAGCGAGGCGCGGGGCGAGGCGCCGAGACGCAGCCCGGCGTGATCACGGGTCCGCCCCACCAGGTCCAGGATGTACTGCTTGACCGCGGGTGCCGCGTGCACCGCGCGGACCCATCCCGCGTAGCGCAGCATCGTGTCGGCGTGCGTGACCGGCTGGAGGTGGGCCAGCGGGTCTCCCGACGACTGGGCGTCGAGCATGGCCATCTCGGCCTCGTTGTCGGGGTACCCGACCGCGAGCCGGGCCATGAAGCGGTCCCGCTGCGCCTCGGGGAGCGGGTAGGTGCCCTCCATCTCGACCGGGTTCTGCGTCGCGACCACGAGGAAGGGCTTCGGCAGGACGTAGGTGGACCCGTCGACGGTGACCTGTCCCTCCTCCATGCACTCCAGCAGCGCGGACTGCGTCTTCGGCGAGGCCCGGTTGATCTCGTCGCCGATCACGACGTTGTTGAACACGGGACCGGGCCGGAACTCGAACTCACCGGTGGCCGAGCGGTAGACGTTCACGCCGGTGAGGTCGCTCGGCAACAGGTCGGGGGTGAACTGCACACGGCCGACACGGGAGTCGATCGTGCGCGCCAGTGCCTTGGCCAGGGTGGTCTTGCCCACACCCGGCACGTCCTCCACCAGCAGGTGCCCGCCGGCGAGGAGCACGGCGACGGTCAGCCGGGCCAGGTCGGGCCGCCCGGTCACGACGCCCTCCACCTGTTCGCGCACGTGGCTCGTGGTCGTCACGAGCTCGCGCAGGCCGGCCCGCAGGGCCTCCTGCCCGTCCTCGTTGGGCGGCGGCAGGGTGCCGGTGACGTGGTCGGTCTGCACGGTGCGGCCTCCGGTCGCGGGACGGTACGTCTTGCAGCCTAGCCCGTCCCGGGCGTGTCTCGTGAGTCGGGTCACCCGCTGAGGGGCTCTCGGGGAGTGGTTCCGCGGGGTGCGGTGGTGCCTGGCCCTCCACTTCACCCCCACCTCTCTGACCTGCGCAGACATGGGGAGGAAGTGCGCAGGTGGAGGGGAGGCGGCCGAATAGCCGCGCCCGGTGGAGGAAAGTGGAGTAGCGTGGAGGAAGCGGGAGCCCGAGGGGAGGTGCGGACCGTGGCAGGAACGCTGGGAGACCAGTTCCCGGGGACCGGGCTGCTGCTCGGCACGTACACCCCGAGGCTCGACGAGAAGGGGCGGCTCATCCTGCCGGCGAAGTTCCGTTCCCGACTCGCCGCCGGGCTCGTCATGACGCGGGGGCAGGAGCGTTGCGTGTTCCTGCTGCCGATGGACGAGTTCTCCCGCATGTACGAGCAGGTCCGGCAGGCGCCGGTCACCAGCCGCCAGGCACGCGACTACCTGCGCGTGTTCCTGTCGGGGGCGAGCGACGAGGTGCCGGACAAGCAGGGCCGCGTGGTGATCCCCGCGAACCTGCGAGAGTACGCGGGCCTCGGCCGGGACGTCGCCGTGATCGGCGCCGGCACCCGGGTCGAGGTCTGGGACGCCGGAGCGTGGGAGAGCTACCTGTCCGCGCAGGAGGCCGACTACTCCGACGTGGCCGAACAGATCTTCCCCGACCTGCAGTTCTAACCGACCGACGACGACATCAGCACAGCCGCGGCCCCGCACGGCGAGGCCTCTCCCCGCGAGGGTCTGGCGCACTTCCCCGGCGCCAGAACGACGCGGAGGGAGACCTGGTCGGGCGGGGCCGTCACCGACAGGAAGGAGAGGGCCCGTGAGCGACGACGCGACGCGACCGACGAGCGACCGGCACCTGCCCGTGCTCCTGCAGCGGTGCGTGGACCTCCTCGCGCCGGCCCTGGCCGAGCCCGGCAGCGTGCTGGTGGACTGCACCCTCGGCATGGGCGGGCACACCGAGGCCGTCCTCGAACAGGTCCCGACGACACGGGTGCTCGGCATCGACCGCGACCCGCAGGCGCTCGAGCTGGCGAGCCGACGGCTGGCCCGGTTCGGGGAGCGCTTCACCCCGGTCCACGCCGTGTACGACGAGATCGAGGACGTCGTCGACGAGCACGCGGGCGGCGCGGTCCAGGGAGTGCTCATGGACCTGGGGGTGTCCTCGCTGCAGCTCGACGAGCCGGAGCGCGGGTTCTCCTACGCACAGGACGCACCGCTGGACATGCGGATGGACCCGTCGCGGGGCATGACGGCCGCCGACGTGCTGAACACCTACGACGAGGCGGACCTCGTCCGCGTCCTGCGCCGCTACGGCGAGGAGAAGTTCGCCCCGCGGATCGCCCGTGCGGTGGTCCGGCGGCGCGACCGCGAGCCGTGGGCCCGCACCGCCGAGCTTGCGGACGCGGTGCGCGCGGCGATCCCCGCCGCCGCGCGTCGGACCGGCGGCAACCCGTCCAAGCGGACCTTCCAGGCGTTGCGCATCGAGGTCAACGGCGAGCTCGAGGTGCTCGAACGTGCCGTCCCGGCGGCGATCGAGGTCCTCGCCGTCGACGGTCGGATCGTCGTGGAGTCCTACCACTCGCTGGAGGACCGCATCGTCAAGCGGGCGATCGCCCGCGGCACGACGTCCAGCGCCCCGCCGGACCTGCCGGTGGAGCCCGAGACCCACCGGCCGTACCTCGAGGCCCTCACCCGGGGCGCCGAGGAGGCGGACGAGGTCGAGCGGGCACGCAACCCCCGCTCGGCGTCGGTGCGGCTGCGCGCCGCCCGCCGCCTGCGTCCCACGCCCGCCCACATGCTCGGCCAGACCCGGAAGGAGTCACGATGAGCGCTCTGCGAGCCACCACCGTCCACCCGGTCCCGCGTGGCGAACCCACCCCTCGCCGCGCGCCGCTGCGTGCCGTCGAGGGCGGTGCGGGCCGCCGCCTGGACGCCGTCCGCGCGCCCCTGCAGGCGACCTCGGGGCTGCCCTTCATGGTCCTGTGCGCCCTGGTGCTGGTCGCCGCGCTCCTGTCGGCGCTGCTGCTCAACACGACCATGGCGCGCGGTTCCTACGAGATGTCCCAGCTGCAGCGCGAGGCCGGTCTCGTGGCGCAGGACGTCCAGGAGGTGCGTGCCGAGCTGCGGGCCGCCGAGGCGTCCCTGCCCGAGCAGGCCGACCGCCTCGGCATGGTCCCCGCCGAGGAGATCACCATGCTCTCCGCCGCCGACCGTTCCGTCGTCCCGGAGCCGACGGAGCAGCCGTGACCCCGACACGCCCGGTGCGCCGCCGCACCGGACGGTCCGCGGGGGAGCACGATCGTGCTGTGCAGTCCACGAGACGACCGGACGGCCGTCGGCGCGGTGCCGCACCGGTGGCACGCGGAGGCGCGGGCGCCGGGCGGGGCCGCCCGGCGCGCCCGGCGGGACGGACGGCGGGGGACCCCGAGCGGCGTCAGCGCTGGCTGATCGTGCTGGCGGCCCTCGTGGTGACCCTGTTCGTGGGCCGGCTCGTGGACGTCCAGGTCATCCAGGGGCCGGCGCTCGCCTCCACGGCCCAGCAGGCGCGGCTGGCGACCCAGGTCACCCAGGCGCACCGCGGGGACATCCTCGACGTCGAGGGCCGGGTGCTGGCCACGTCCGTGGACCGCTACCGGATCGTGGCCAACCAGGTGAACATCCAGGGGTTCCGGGGCAACGGCCGCCACGACGCGGACGGTGAACCGGTGCAGGACGGTGCCCTCGGTATCGCCCAGCTCCTCGCCCCGGTGCTGGGGGAGAGCCGGGCCACGCTCGGCGCCCGGCTCAACGGGGAGGACCAGTACGTCGTCCTGGCCGCCGACGTCGTCCCGGAGGTGCAGCGGGCCGTCTCGGCCCTCGGCCTGTACGGCTACGTCTTCTCCTACCTCACGTCCGAACGGACGTATCCCGCCGGCACGGTGGCCGGCCCGCTGCTCGGGCACGTCAACAGCGAGCAGTCCGGCGTGGGCGGGCTCGAGGCCTCGTTCGACGACGTCCTGTCCGGGACCGACGGCACCCTGACCTACGAACGGGGCCGGGACGGGGCGCGCATCCCCACCTCCGAGCTCGAGTCGGTGCCGGCCGAGCCGGGCGGGGACGTCCAGCTCACCCTGGACTCCGACGTCCAGTGGAAGGCGGAGGAGCTGCTCGACGAGGCCGTCGCGGACACCGGGTCGGCCTACGGGATCGCGATCGTCCAGGACCTCCGCACCGGCGACGTGGTCTCGATGGCCGACTCCGGTGACGTCGACCCGAACGGGACCTCCGGGGACGTCGCCGACGGCTCGCGGGCGGTGAACGTCGTCTTCGAGCCGGGGTCCACGGGCAAGGTGATCTCCATGGCGGCCGCCCTCGAGGGCGGCTACTGGGAGCCGACCGACGAGTTCGAGGTCCCGGACACCTACACGGTGGACGGCGAGACGTTCCGGGACTCGCACCCCCACGCGGTCGAGCGCTGGACCCTCGCCGGGATCCTGGCCCAGTCGTCCAACACCGGCACGGTGATGATGGGGCAGGAGATCCCGTTCGCGGTGCGCTACGACTACCTGCGCAAGTTCGGCTTCGGGCAGCGCACGGCCCTCGGCCTGCCGGGGGAGAGCGCGGGCCTGCTGCCCGACGAGGACATCGACGAGATCGAGAACCGCACGCCGTACACGGTGCTGTTCGGGCAGGGCGTCGCCGTCAGCGCGATGCAGGCGACCCAGGTCTTCTCGACCATCGCGAACGACGGCGTGCGCATGCCGGCCAACATCGTGGCGGGCACCCGGGCCGCCTCCGGGGAGTTCGTCCCCCGCGAGCGGGCGGAGGGGGCCCAGGTCGTGTCGCCGCAGACCGCGCAGGACGTCCTGACCATGATGGAGGCGGTCACCGAGGAGGACGGCACGGGGACGGCCGCCCAGGTGCCCGGCTACCGGGTCGCGGGCAAGACCGGCACGGCCCAGATGTTCGAGGGCGGCGGGACCACCTACGTCGCCTCGTTCATCGGCGTGGCACCCGCCGACGACCCCCGCTACACCGTGTCGGTGTTCCTCAAGAGCCCGCGGTCCTCGATCTACGGTGGTGTCGTGGCCGCACCGGTGTTCAGCGAGCTGATGGGCTACGTCCTGCGTGCGGACGGCGTGCCGCCCTCCGAGGAGCCGGCCGACCTGTTCCCGCTGACCTGGTGACGGGCCGGCACCAGGTAGGTTCTTCCCCGTGACATCCCCGACCGAACGCATCCGGCCCGCGGTGCTCGTGCCCCGCCCCGTGGCCGAGCTCGCCGCGCGGTTCGACCTGACCATCGCGCCCCCTGCGGCGTCCACCCAGGTCCAGGTGACCGCCGTGGCCAGCGACAACCGGGCCGTGACCGACGGCGACCTGTTCGTGGCGCTGCCCGGGGCCCGTGCTCACGGCGCGGACTTCGCCGCCGATGCCGTGGCCCGCGGTGCGCACGCCGTCCTGACCGACCCCGCGGGGGCCGCACGTGTGGGGGACCTCCCCGTGCCCGTGCTGGTGACCGACGAGCCGCGGACGCTCCTCGGCCCGGTCGCCGCCTGGGTGCACGGCGCCCCTGCTGAACGCCTGACGACCTTCGGCGTCACCGGCACCAACGGCAAGACGACCACCACGTACCAGCTCGACCACCTGCTGCGCTCCCTGGGGCGCCGCGGCGGCCTGGTGGGCACGGTCGAGACCCGCTCCGGGGACCGTGTGCTGCCCAGCCGGCTCACGACGCCGGAGGCCTCCGACCTGCAGGCGGTGCTCGCGGCGATGTGCGAGGACGGGGTCGACTCGCTGTCCATGGAGGTCTCCTCGCACGCGATCGCCATGCACCGGGTCGACGGGGTGGTGTACGACGTCGCCGGGTTCACGAACCTCAGCCAGGACCACCTGGACTTCCACGGCGACCTGGACGCCTACTTCGCCGCCAAGGCCGAGCTCTTCACCCCCGCCCGGTCCCGCCAGGGGGTCGTCGTGGTCGACGACGACTGGGGCGAGCGGATGGCTGCCGCGGCGACCGTCCCCGTCCAGACCGTCCGCACCGGCCCGGCCCGGGAGGGCGCGCCGGCCGCGGACTGGACCGTCGCGGAGGTCGCCCCGCGCGGCACCGGGTCGGCCTTCACCCTGACCCACGCCGACGGCCGGTCCCTGCGGGCCCGGACGTCCCTGCCGGGCCACTTCAACGTCGCCAACGCCGCCCTGGCCGTGGTCATGGTGCTGGCCTCCGGGGTCGCGCTGGACGACGTCGTCGCCGCCCTCGAGGCCGGTGACGGGCTGTCCGCGCAGGTGCCGGGACGGATGGAGGTCGTCGGACCCGGGGACGGCACCCATCCCCGGGTGGTCGTGGACTTCGCGCACAACACCGACGCGCTGGAGCTGGCTCTGGCGGCGCTGCGCCCGACCACCACCGGACGCCTCGTCGTCGTCTTCGGCGCGACCGGCGACCGTGACCCCGGCAAGCGCCCGCTCATGGGTGCGGCCGCCGTGGCGGGGGCCGACGTGGTCGTCGTCACGGACGACGACCCGCACGACGAGGACGCCGCCGCGGTCCGTGCCGCGGTGCGCGCCGGGGCGGAGGCCGCCCGGGACCGCGCCGTCGCGGCGGGCCGCGACGTCACCGTCACCGAGGTGGCACCGCGCGACGAGGCCATCCGGCGCGCCGTGCTCGAGGCGGCCGGCACCGATACGGTGCTCGTCGCCGGCCGCGGCCACGAGACCCTCCAGGAGGTCCGCGGCGTGGACCTCGAGCTGGACGACCGTGTCGAGGCGCGCGCTGCGCTGCGTGCCCGCGCAGAGAGGACCCCCACCGCATGATCGAGCTCACCGCTGCCGAGGTCGCCGCCGCGACCGCGGGGTCGTCGCACGGCGCCGGGGACGACGTGGTCGTCCGCGGCCCGGTCGTCGTCGACTCCCGGCAGGTGTCACCCGGCGCGCTGTTCGTCGCGCTCCCCGGCGAGCACGTCGACGGCCACGACTTCGCCGCGGCCGCGGTCGAGGCCGGGGCCGCCCTCGTGCTGGCCGCACGGCCCGTGGAGAACGTGCCCTGCGTCGTCGTCGACGACGTCCAGACGGCTCTCGGCGAGCTCGCCCGCGTGGTGCTGGCCCGGCTGCGCGAGCGGCACGAGGTCCGGGTGGTGGCCGTCACCGGGTCGGTGGGCAAGACCACCACCAAGGACCTGCTCGGCCAGCTCCTCGAGCCGTCCTTCGGTGCCGATGCCGTCGTGGTGCCCACCGGTTCGTTCAACAACGAGATCGGTCTGCCCCTGACGGTGCTGCGGGCGACCGCGGACACCCGGCTGCTGGTCCTGGAGATGGGCGCGGACCGGCCCGGCAACATCGCCGACCTGACCCGCATCGCCCCGCCGGACGTCGGCATCGTGCTCGCGGTCGGTACCGCGCACCTCGGCGTCTTCGGCGACGTGGAGACGATCGCGCGCACCAAGGGCGAGATGGTCGCCGGGGTTCGCCCCGGCGGTGTGGTCGCCCTCAACGCCGACGACACCCGCGTGACCGCGATGGCGGACCGCGCGGAGCCCGGCACGGAGGTGGTCACCTTCGGCACGATCTCCTCGGCCGACGTGCGCGCCCAGGACGTGACCGTCGAGGGCGGCCGCGCACGGTTCACGCTCCGCACGGCCGCGGGTTCGGCCCACGTCGCGCTGCGGCTGGTCGGCGCCCACCACGTGACCAACGCGCTCGCCGCCGCGACGGCGGCCCTCCGGCTCGGCGTCGACCTGCCGGTCGTGGCCGAGCGGCTGTCGTCGGCCACGCCGCGGAGCCCGCACCGCATGGCGGTCACCGAGCGGGCCGACGGTGTGACCGTCGTGGACGACTCCTACAACGCGAACCCCGACTCGATGCGGGCCGCCCTGCGTACCCTGGCCGTGATGGCCGGCCGGTCGCGCCGGTCGGTCGCCGTGCTGGGGGAGATGCTCGAGCTCGGCGAGGTCGCGCGCACCGAGCACGACGCGATCGGTCGGCTCGCCGTCCGGCTCAACGTCAAGCTGCTGGTCGTGGTCGGCGAGGGCGCGTACCACATCCACGAGGGGGCCCAGCAGGAGGGGTCCTGGGGAGAGGAGTCGGTGTTCGTGCCGGACCTGGACGCGGCCCGCGTGCTCCTGGCGGAGGCGCTCACGGACGGTGACGTCGTGCTGGTCAAGGCCTCGCACGGGTCCGGGCTGTGGCGGCTGGCCGACGAGCTGGTGGAGGCCGCCGGATGATCGCCGTCCTCGCCGCCGCCGGCGTCTCGCTCCTGGTCGCCCTGCTGGGCACCCCGCTGTTCATCCGCTTCCTGGTGCACCGCAACTACGGCCAGTTCGTGCGCCAGGACGGCCCGACGGCGCACTTCACCAAGCGCGGCACCCCGACGATGGGCGGCGTGGTGATCATCGCGGCGACCCTGCTGGGCGTCGCCGCCTCGATGATCCTCGCGGGCCGTCCGCCGAGCGCCTCGGCCCTGCTCGCGCTGTACCTCATGACCGGCCTGGGGCTGGTCGGGTTCCTCGACGACTTCACCAAGATCCGCAAGCAGCGGTCGCTGGGCCTGACGGCGCGCGCGAAGATCGTCGGCCAGGGCTTCGTCGGCATCTCGTTCGCGGTGCTGGCCCTGCAGTTCCCCAACGCCAACTCCCGCACGCCGGCCTCGACCAAGATCTCGTTCCTGCGGGACACCGACCTGGACCTCGCCTTCGCCGGGACGACGATCGGCCTGATCCTGTTCGTGATCTGGGCGAACTTCCTCATCACGGCATGGTCCAACGCGGTCAACCTCACCGACGGCCTGGACGGGCTCGCGACCGGGTCGTCGCTGATCGTGTTCGGCGCCTACGTGCTCGTGGGCATCTGGCAGCTCAACCAGTCCTGCCAGCGCCTCGCCGCCGCCGGACCGGGCTGCTACGAGGTGCGTGACCCGCAGGACCTGGCGATCGTGGCGGCGGCGGTCATGGGAGCCTGCTTCGGATTCCTGTGGTGGAACGCCAGTCCGGCCAAGATCTTCATGGGTGACACCGGGTCGCTGGCCCTCGGCGGTGCGCTCGCGGCGCTGTCGATCCTCACCCGCACCGAGATCCTCGCCGCCATCATCGGTGGTCTGTTCGTGATCATCGTGCTCAGCGACATCATCCAGATCGGGTCCTTCAAGCTCACCCGCAAGCGGGTGTTCAAGATGGCCCCGCTGCACCACCACTTCGAGCTGTCCGGCTGGGGCGAGGTCACCATCGTCATCCGGTTCTGGCTCATCGCGGGCCTCTTCTCCGCCCTCGGCATGGGGATCTTCTACGCCGAGTGGGTCGTCAGTTGAGGCTCACCGGTGCCCGGGTGGTCGTGGCCGGGCTCGGCGTGACCGGCCGCGCCGTCGTCGCGGCGCTCGCGGGTCGCGCGGCCATGGTGACGACGGTCGACGGCCGTGCCGGCGACGCGGACGTGACCGGGGCCGACGCGACGGACCCGCGGGTGGTCGCCGGCCTCGTCGCGGACGCCGACCTGGTGGTCGCGTCGCCGGGGTGGGCGCCGTCGACGCCGCTGCTCACCGCCGCCCGGCAGGCCGAGGTCCCGGTGTGGAGCGAGGTGGAGCTGGCCTGGCGGCTGCGGACCGGAGCCCCGTGGCTGGCCGTCACCGGGACCAACGGCAAGACGACGACCGTGCAGATGCTCGCCTCGATCCTCACGGCCGCCGGGCTGCGCACCGCCACGGTCGGCAACGTCGGCACCCCGGTGCTCACCGCCGCCCAGGACCCTGACCTGGAGGTGCTGGCCGTGGAGCTGTCCAGCTTCCAGCTCCACCACACCACGAGCATGGCGGCGGAGGCCGCGGCCGTGCTCAACGTGGCCGACGACCACCTCGACTGGCACGGCTCGGCGCAGGCGTACGCCGCCGACAAGGGCCGGATCTACCGCGGCGCGCAGGTGGCGTGCGTCTACAACGTCGCCGACCCGCGCACCGAGCAGCTCGTGCGCGACGCCGAGGTCGCCGACGGGGCGCGGGCCGTCGGGTTCACCCTCGGTCCGCCCGGACCGGGGCAGCTGGGGCTGGTCGAGGACGTGCTGGTCGACCGCGCCTTCCACGCGCCGACCGACGCCCCGGACCGGCACCGCACGGCCGCCGAGCTGGCCACCCTCGACGACCTGGCCCATCTCGGCGGCCCGCAGGGCCCGCCCCCGCACGTCGTGGCCAACGCCCTCGCCGCAGCGGCGCTCGCCCGTGCCCACGGTGTCGACGCCCGGGCGGTCCGTGACGGCCTGCGGAGCTTCTCCGCCGACGCCCACCGCGCCGCCGTCGTCCGCACCCTGGAGGGGGTGACGTACGTCGACGACTCCAAGGCCACCAACGCCCACGCCGCGGCCGCGTCCCTCGCGGCCTGCGCACCGGGCACGGGTGTCTGGATCGCGGGCGGGCTGGCCAAGGGGGCGTCCTTCGACGACCTCGTCGCGGGCCGCGCGGACCGCCTGCGCGCCGCGGTCGTCATCGGGACGGACCCGACGCCCTTCGTCGACGCGCTCGCCCGACACGCGCCCGAGGTACCGGTCACCGTGATCGATCCCGGCGACACTGGCACCGTGATGCGTCGCGCCGTCGCCGCGGCACGGCAGGCCGCCCGGGCGGGCGACACCGTGCTGCTGGCCCCGGCCGGGGCGTCCATGGACCAGTTCGCGTCCTACGCGGCACGGGGTGAGGAGTTCGCCTCCGCGGTGCGGGACCTGACGTAGGGAGCACGATGGCGGTCACGTCTGCCGCACGCCGCACCGACCGGCCGTGGCTGGGGCAGTGGAACTCCGCCGTGACGAGCTACTACCTCGTCGTCGGGGCGACCGGGCTGCTGCTGCTCATCGGCCTGGTCATGGTGTTCTCCAGCACGACCGTCACCTCGATCGCCGCGGGGGAGCCGCCCTACGCCGCCGGGCTGACCCAGGCGCGGTTCGCCCTGATCGGCCTGCCCCTGATGCTCGTCGCCGCGCGCCTGCCGGTGCACTGGTACCGGCGTCTCGCCTGGCCCGCGCTGGCGTGCGCGATCGTGCTGCAGTCGCTGACCCTCGTCCCCGCGCTCGCCCGGGCGCAGGGCGGCAACGTCGGCTGGATCTCCCTCGGCGGGATCACCGTGCAGCCCGCCGAGGTCAGCAAGCTCGCCCTGGCCGTCTGGCTCGGTGCCGTGCTGGGCCGCAAGCAGCACCTGCTGGGCTCGTGGGCGCATGCCGTCGTGCCCGCCGTGCCCGGGGCCATGGTGGTCCTGGGCCTGGTCATCGCCGGCAACGACCTCGGGACCATGCTCGTCATCGCCGGGCTCGTCGCCGGTGCCCTGTGGGTCGCCGGGGCCCCGTGGCGGATGCTGGCCCTGGGCGGCAGCGTCGCGCTCGCCGCGGTCGTGGGGCTGTTCGTGCTGGGCAACGCGAACCGCATGGGCCGCATCCTGGCGACCTACGGCGGGTGCACGGACGCCGAGGGGGAGTGCTACCAGTCGTTGCACGGGATGTACGGCCTCGGGACCGGCGGTCTGTTCGGCGTCGGGCTCGGGGCGAGCCGCGAGAAGTGGCGGTACCTGCCCGAGGCTCACAACGACTTCATCTACGCCATCATCGGTGAGGAGCTCGGTCTCCTCGGCACGCTGCTCGTGCTGTCCCTGTTCGTCGTGCTCGGTGTCGCGATGGCCCGGATCGTGCGCCGGCACACCGACCCGTTCGTCAAGATCACCACGGCGGCCGTGGCCTGCTGGATCGTGGGCCAGGCCTTCGTCAACATCGGCGTGGTGCTCGGGCTGCTGCCCGTGATCGGCGTGCCGCTGCCCCTGGTGTCGGCCGGCGGGTCCGCGCTGGTGACCACGATGGCGGCGCTCGGCATGGTCATCAGCTTCGCACGGTCCGAACCGGGTGCCGCCGAGGCGCTCGCGGCGCGGCCCGGTGTGGTCCGCCGCTCCCTGACGGTGCTGGGCCGCGCGGGGGGCCGGGGCCGGTAGGGTCTGCCCGTGTGAAGACTTCCTCCGTGCGTTCTGTCGTGCTGGCCGGCGGAGGGACCGCCGGCCACGTCAACCCGTTGCTCGCGGTCGCCGACGAGCTGCGCGCCCGCGACCCCGAGACGTCGTTCCGGGTCCTGGGTACCGCCAGCGGTCTCGAGGCGGACCTGGTGCCCGCCGCCGGCTACCCGCTGCACGAGATCCCGCGCGTCCCGCTGCCGCGTCGCCCGAGCCCGGACCTGTTCCGCCTGCCCGTCCGGCTCCGTGCGGCCGTACGGTCGGCCCAGGACGCGATCACCGAGATCGACGCCCAGGCGGTGGTCGGGTTCGGCGGCTACGTCTCCACGCCGGCCTACCTGGCGGCCCGCCGGCTCGGCGTGCCGGTGGTGATCCACGAGCAGAACGCCCGCCCGGGCCTCGCCAACCGGCTCGGGGCGCGCTGGGCGGCGGCGGTGGGCACCACCTTCGCCGACACGCGGATCGCCGGTGCGACCTGCGTGGGCCTGCCGCTCCGTCCGGCGATCGCGGCGCTGGTCGACGAGCGCCGGGCGGACCCGGCCGGCTCCCGCGCCCGCGGCGCCGCGGCGCTCGGGCTCGACCCCGCCCTGCCGACCCTGCTGGTCACCGGCGGCTCCTCGGGCGCGCTGAACGTCAACCGGGCCGTCACGGGTGCCGCCGCGACGCTGCTCGACGCCGGGGTCCAGGTGCTGCACCTGACGGGACGGGGCAAGGACACCGAGGTGCGGGAGGCCGTGGCGGCGCTGGCCGGCGACCACGACGTGTCGCGCTACCACGTGCGCGAGTACCTCGGTGAGATGCAGCACGCGCTGGCGGCCTGCGACCTCGTCGTCGCGCGCTCCGGGGCGGGCACCGTCTGCGAGCTGGCTGCTCTCGGCCTGCCCGCGGTGTACGTCCCGCTGCCGATCGGCAACGGCGAGCAGCGGCTGAACGCCCGCGACGTGGTCGGTGCCGGGGGCGGGATCGTGATCGACGACGTCGCGTTCACCCCGGAACGGGTCGCGGCCGAGGTGCCCGCCCTGCTCCAGGACCGGGACCGGCTTGTCGCCATGGCCGAGGCCGCGGGATCCGTCGGGGTCCGGGACGCGGCCGCACGGGTCGCGGACATGGTCGCGGACGTCGCCGGGGCAGCCCGATGAGCGCCCCGACGGACGTGGCGGCGCTCGGTCGCGTCCACCTCATCGGCATCGGGGGCGCCGGGGTCTCCGTCGTCGCGCGGCTGCTCGCCGCCCGCGGCGTCCCTGTCCAGGGGTCGGACGCGGCGGAGGGGCCTGCGCTGGCCGCGCTGCGCGCCGACGGGATCCCGGTGTGGGTCGGGCACGACGCCGGGCACGTGGTCGCCCCCGACGGCACGCCGCGGGTGGACACCGTGGTCGTGTCCACCGCCGTCCGGGAGAGCAACCCGGAGCTGGCCGCGGCGCGCGCGGCCGGGTTGCAGGTGCTGCACCGGTCGCAGGCGCTCGCCGTCCTCATGGGGGGCCGGCGGACGGTCGCGGTGGCCGGTGCGCACGGCAAGACCACCACCTCGGCCATGGTCGCCACGGTCCTGGCCGCGGTGGGCGTCGACGCGTCGTTCGCGATCGGCGGCACCGTCCGACGGCGCGACGGGGCGGGGGAGCGGACGGTCCCGGGAGGTCACGCGGGGACGGCCGACGTGCTGGTCGCCGAGGCCGACGAGTCCGACGGCTCGTTCCTCAACTACAGCCCGACGGTGGCCGTGGTGACGAATGTCGAGGCCGACCACCTGGACCACTACGGGTCGCAGGAGGCGTTCGAGCAGGCCTTTGTCGACTTCGCCGCCCGGATCACCCCCGACGGCACGCTCGTGGCGTGCGCCGACGACGCCGGCTCGGCCCGGCTCGCGGCCGCGCACCGGGCGGCGGGCGGCCGGGTCGTCACCTACGGGACCGTCCCGGAGTCCGACGTGCGGGTCCGCGGCGTCGAGGTCGGGGCCGGGACCGCGCGGGCGACCGTCTCCGGCGGACCCCTGGGCGACGCGGAGCGGCTGCTGGCCCTCGACGTCCCGGGCGCGCACAACGTGCTGAACGCCACCGCCGCGGTGGTCACCGCCGTGCTGCTCGGCGCCGGCCCGTCGGCCGCGGTGGCCGCGGCGGGCACCTTCGTGGGCACCGGGCGACGCTTCGAGCCCCGCGGCGAGGCCGGTGGCGTCCGGGTGTTCGACAGCTACGACCACCACCCGACCGAGGTGGAGGCGCTGCTGCGAGCGGCGCGGCCCGTGGCGGGAACGGGACGGGTCCTCGTGCTGTTCCAGCCGCACCTGTACTCCCGCACGCGGATCTTCGCCGACCGGTTCGCCGCCGCGCTGTCCCTGGCCGACGAGGTCGTGGTGACGGGGGTGTACCGGGCGCGTGAGGACGTCGACCCGGAGGTGACCGCGAGGACGATCACGGACCTGGCCGGTCCGACGGTCTCCGGCGGGCGGGTGCGGGCCGTCGAGGACCGGGTCGAGGCGGCGCACGCCGTGGCCCGCCTGGCCCGCCCGGGGGACGTCGTGCTGACCGTCGGGGCGGGCGACGTCACCGAGCTCGGACCCGTCGTCCTCGCCGAGCTGGCGGCGCGCCACGGCGTGGCGGACCTCCCGGGACCGGCGCCGGACGCGACGATGGGGTGATGCGTCCCCCACCTCGTCCCCGCGCGCCCGAGCGGCCACGGCCCGCCCCGGCGGCGTCCTCGGCGTCCCCGGCGGGGTCCGGACGTCGTGCGGCCGGTGCGGCACGGTCGGCCGGCAGCGCGCGGTCCGCCGCGTCCCCGGCGCGGCCCCGGCCGGTGGCGTCCGCGCCGGAGCGGGGCCCCCGCCCGGTGCCGGCGCCCGCCGCCCGCGACCCCCGCGTCTCGACCGCGATGGCCGACCGGCTCGCCGAGCGTTCGGCCATGCGCCGCCACCGGTCCTGGCGCACGGCGCTCGTGGTGGTGCTGCTGGTCGGCCTCGTGGGCGGGGCGGGCTGGGTGGTCGGGTGGTCCGACCTGCTCGCGCTCGACGCGGAGGAGGTGACCGTCACGGGGGCGGACGTGCCCGTGGTCGACGGCGAGCGGGTGCACGAGATCGCCCTGGGCGCGGCCGGCACACCGCTGCTGCGTCTCGACACGGCGGGCATGGCGGCCGAGATCCGTTCCCTGCGTGGTGTCAAGGACGTCACGCTCGCCCGGTCGTGGCCGCACGGTCTCGGCGTCGTCGTCGTCGCCCGCGAACCCGTGGCGGCGGTCCCGGACGGCACGGACTACGTGCTGCTGGACGACGAGGGTGTGCGGCTGGGCCGCCGTGCCGGCGTGCCCGAGGGGCTCCCGGTGGTGTCCGTGCCGCTGGAGAAGGAGTCCGCCCGGGCGTTGCAGGCGGCGCTGGCGGTCGTCGCCGCGCTCCCGCCCGGGCTGTCCGCGCGGGTGGAGCAGGTCAGCGCCCGCACCCAGGACGACGTGGAGACCGTGCTGCGCGACGGGCTCAGCATCCGCTGGGGCGGGGCGGACCGCCTGCCGCTGAAGGTGGAGGTCGTGCGCACGTTGCGCGCGGTCGGAGGGGACGTCGCCGTCATCGACGTCTCGTCGCCCGAGCTGCCGGTGACCCGGTGACCGCCGTCCGACCCGTCGCGACACGCCGAGGCACGTGCGGCGCGGGCGGGTTCCGGCGAAATACCGTCGTCACAAGCAGCAACCTGACATAACACTCACCTTCAACTATAACCTGAAGGTTTGACCGGTGGGGTCAGGACCCGAACGACCCGAGAGGCAACGACGTGGCAACTCCGCAGAACTACCTGGCAGTGATCAAGGTGGTCGGCATCGGCGGTGGCGGCGTGAACGCCGTGAACCGCATGATCGAGGTCGGCCTCAAGGGTGTCGAGTTCATCGCCATCAACACCGACGCGCAGGCCCTGCTGATGTCGGACGCCGACGTCAAGCTGGACGTCGGTCGCGAGCTGACGCGCGGGCTCGGGGCCGGCGCCGACCCCGAGGTCGGCCGCAAGGCCGCCGAGGACCACGCCGACGAGATCGAGGACGTCCTGCGCGGCGCCGACATGGTCTTCGTCACGGCGGGCGAGGGCGGCGGCACCGGGACCGGGGGCGCCCCGGTCGTGGCGCGCATCGCGCGCTCCCTCGGCGCGCTGACGGTCGGGGTCGTCACCCGCCCGTTCACCTTCGAGGGCCGGCGCCGGTCGGTGCAGGCCGAGCAGGGGATCGAGCAGCTCCGCGAGGAGGTGGACACGCTCATCGTCATCCCGAACGACCGGCTGCTGTCGATGTCGGACCGGAACGTGTCGGCCATCGCCGCCTTCCACTCCGCCGACCAGGTGCTGCACTCGGGCGTGCAGGGGATCACCGACCTCATCACCACCCCGGGGCTGATCAACCTCGACTTCGCGGACGTCAAGTCCGTCATGCAGGGGGCGGGGTCCGCGCTCATGGGGATCGGGTCGGCCCGTGGGGAGGACCGCGCGGTCCAGGCCGCCGAGCTGGCGATCTCCTCGCCGTTGCTGGAGGCCTCCATCGACGGTGCGCACGGCGTGCTGCTGTCGATCCAGGGTGGCAGCGACCTGGGACTGTTCGAGGTGCACGAGGCCGCGCGGCTCGTGCAGGAGGCGGCCCACCCCGAGGCGAACATCATCTTCGGCACGGTCATCGACGACGCGCTCGGCGACGAGGTGCGCGTCACGGTCATCGCGGCCGGGTTCGACGGCGGGCTGCCCAAGGCGCGCGAGGACTCCCGCGCCCTGGGGCAGGTCGCGGGCAGCTCCTCGGCGAGCCGTGCGGGCGGGGACGACGGCGCGGCCGGACGTCAGGGCTCGTCCGCGGCGAGCCCGGGCACCGGCCACGGCGGCTCCCCGGCCACGGCGCCGGTGCCCCTGCCGGCCGCCGAGCCCGCCCACGCGCGCCCGCGGCCGATCCCGGCCGGTCCGGACGACGTCCCCGCCAGCCTGGAGCCGGTGGGCAACGTCCAGCGGCCGACGAGCCTCGGCGTGGTCGAGGAGGGCGCGGGGGAGGGCGTCACGGTCGAGCGTCCGGTGGACGTGCCCCGCATGGTGGACCAGTCCCGGCCCGCCGAGGACCTCGACGTCCCCGACTTCCTCAAGTGACCTCGTCCGTCCCGTGGGCCCAGGAGGCCATGTTGCCCGAGGACTTCGGTGCCGGACTGCTCCGTGTCGACCTCGGCGCCGGAGTCGTCGCCGGCTTCACCACGCGGCACGGGGGCGTGTCGCCGGCGCCGTGGTCGTCGCTCGACCTGTCCGACGGCACCGGTGACGACAGCGCCCGGGTCCAGCGCAACCGTGACCTGCTGGCCGACTGGGTCGGCAGCCCCGTGGCGTTCGCCACGCAGGTGCACGGAGCCGACGTCCTCGAGCTCGGGCCCCACGAGCGCGCCGAGTGGTCCGGCACGCCCCCGACGAGTGCCGGCACGGCGGACGGTCTGGTCACGGCGGAACCGGGGCTCGGTCTCGGGGTGCTCGTCGCCGATTGCGTGCCGGTGCTGCTCGCCGACGCCACCGCGCGGGTCGTCGGTGTCGCCCACGCGGGTCGGCGCGGGCTGGTGGCCGGCGTCGTCGACGAGGTCGTCGACCGGCTGCTGACCCGCGGTGCCGAGACCGGTCGGCTGCGCGCCGCCGTCGGCCCCGCGGTCTGCGGTCGGTGCTACGAGGTGCCCGAGCAGATGCGCGACGAGGTCACGGCCGTCGTGCCCGAGGCGTGGTCCACGACGTCGGCGGGCACGCCCGGGCTCGACCTGCCGGGCGCCGTGGTGACTCGGCTCGTCGCGCGGGGGGTCGCCACCACGCGCGTGGACCGCTGCACGATGACCGACCCGGACCTGTTCTCGCACCGCCGTGCGACGGCCGCCGGGGAGGTCACCGGGCGACAGGCGGGTGTCGTCGTCCTCTCGTGACCTCGGCGTGTCGCGCTCCGCATAGCGTGTCCCGCTGGATACCGTCAAGTACCTGACGTACCGACGAACGGAGCAGAGCGATGGGCGGAGCGCTTCGCAAGACCATGCTGTACCTGGGGCTGGCCGACGACCAGCGCCCCGACGGGGACTACCTCGACGAGTACGACGAGGAGCTGGAGCCGGTGCGTGACGACGACTACCAGGCCGAGGTCACGCCGCTGCACCGTGACGGTGTGCCGGCCGACGCCCTCGTCGGTGCCGACCTGCGCCGCATCACCACGATCCACCCGCGGTCCTACAACGACGCGCGGTTGATCGGTGAGGCGTTCCGCGGGGGGACCCCGGTCATCATGAACCTGTCGGACATGGACGACTCCGACGCCAAGCGGCTGGTCGACTTCTCCGCCGGTCTCATCTTCGGCCTGCGCGGCTCGATCGAGAGGGTGACCAACAAGGTGTTCCTGCTGTCGCCCGAGCACGTGGAGATCACGGGCGAGGAGCAGGTCGCGCCGCGTCCCACCGAGGCGCGCGCGGGCGCGTTCTACAACCAGAGCTGACCCGCGCACGGCCGCTGCCCGAGAACGCCCCTCGGGCCGTGCGTCGTGCGTCGGGTAGGTTGCCCTCGTGAGCGTGATCTTCAGCCTCGTCGGCTTCGTCCTGCTGCTGTTCCTCGTCTGCCTGATCGTCCGGCTGGTGTTCGACTGGGTCCAGTTCTTCGCCCGTGACTGGCGCCCGCGCGGTGTCGTGCTCGTCATCGCGGAAGGTGTGTACACCGTCACAGATCCGCCCCTGCGCGCCCTGCGGCGGATCATCCCGCCCCTCACCCTGGGCAGCGTGCGTCTGGACCTCGCGTTCCTGGTCCTGTTCCTGGCCACGTCGATCCTCATGCAGGTCGCCAACGGGCTGGCCGCCAGCCTGTGACGACCCCTCCCCGTCCGAGGCGCGGTCCGGGGCGGGGACGGCAGACTGTTCGCCGCCTGTGAAGACGTCGTGTGCTCGCCGCGCTCGGAGGGCCGTGGCGGCGGCCGTGGGCTACCGTGGGCACCCACGGACGCTCCGGGTCCGTGCACGAACGCGCTACGGCAACGAGGTGACACGATGGCACTGCTGACGGCAGAGGACATCCTCAACAAGAAGTTCTCGGCGACGAAGTTCCGCGAGGGCTACGACGTCGAAGAGGTCGACGACTTCCTGGACGAGGTCGTCCGGACGCTGACGGCGGTGCAGGAGGAGAACGACGACCTCCGTTCGAAGCTCTCCGCCGCCGAGAGCCGTGTGGGCGAGCTGAGCCGCAACGAGGCCGCCGCGCAGTCGGCCGAGCAGCCCGAGGCCCCGGCGCCGCAGGCCGCCCCGACCCCGGCGCCCGCGCTGGCCGAGGCCGCCGCCGGCAAGCAGGGTGCCGAGCCCGAGTCGGCGACGGGCATGCTGCAGCTCGCCCAGAAGCTGCACGACGACTACGTGCGCTCCGGCCAGGAGGAGGGCGACCGGCTGATCGCGGAGGCGAAGGCCGAGGGGTCGCGCATCGTCCGCGAGGCCGAGGAGACCAGCCACCGCACGCTGTCCCAGCTGGAGCAGGAGCGGTCGCTGCTGGAGCGCAAGATCGACGAGCTGCGCCTGTTCGAGCGGGACTACCGCACCCGCCTCAAGAGCTTCCTGCAGAACCTGCTCGGCGACCTCGACGCCCGCGGTTCGGCGCTCCCCCCGCAGCGGCAGAACGCCGGGGCAGGACGCTCGCAGGACCTCTGACACCGCACCCGGAGCACGCGGCGCACGGATCGGCCCGCACCGGCAGACACGCCCGAAGGGCGCCTGCTGTTGTGCGGGCCGATCCGTGCGCTTACTCTTCGGTGACCTCGAAGAACGGAAGGGCGCCGAATGTCCAAGCTCTCCACCTCCCAGCGGGCGACGATCCGCGAGGAGTTCCCGAACCTGGCGCGTGACGTCAAGGACTTCCCGGTGCGTGACGGCGAGGAGCCGTGGACGCTTCAGGAGGTCTCCGAGCTCGCTCTGCTGCTCCTGGAGGACAAGGAGCGCTACACCGACGAGCTCGCCGCCGCGGACGCCGAGCTGTCCGACCTCCTGCGCAACTCCGGCGACGGCGCCGGTGACGACCAGGCGGACTACGGATCGAGCGCGCTCGAGCGCGAGCAGGAGCTCACCCTGGTGAACAACCTGCGGGACCTGCTCGACCAGACGACCCACGCGCTGGACCGCATCCGCAGCGGGAAGTACGCCACGTGCGAGGTCACGGGCGCGCCCATCGGCAAGGCCCGGTTGCAGGCCTTCCCGCGCGCCACCCTGTCGGTCGAGGCGAAGGCGCGCGAGGAGCGGCGCTGACCGTAGACTCTGCGCGATGTCCACGACGCCCGCCGGGTCCGACCCGGCTCCCGACCTCCCGCACGAGCCCGTGTCACCCGCTCCGCAGGACGCCGCCGGCACCGCCGCGGATCACGACGCGGCCGTGACGGCCGCACGACGTCGTCGGCTCGGGGCCGGGGCCCTGGGTCTGGCCGCCGTGGTGCTGGTCGTGGACCAGCTGACCAAGTGGTGGGCGCTCGCCACGCTCAGCGAGGGCGAACGGGTCCCGCTGCTCGGCGACCTGCTGGGTCTGACCCTCGTCTTCAACCCCGGCGCGGCGCTGTCGTTCATGGCCAACGGCTACACCTGGGTCCTGACGATCGTCGTCGTGGCGGTCGTGGTGGTGATCCTGCGGGCGATGCGCCGCATCGGGTCGGTGGGCTGGGCGGTCGCCCTGGGACTGCTGCTCGGGGGAGCGCTCGGCAACCTGGTCGACCGGCTCCTGCGCCAGCCCGGGTTCGCCCGGGGGGAGGTCGTCGACATGATCGCCTACGCCGACCTGTTCGTCGGGAACGTCGCCGACATCGCCATCGTGGTCGCGGCCGGGATGATCATCCTGCTGACGTTCCGCGGGATCGGGCTGGACGGGTCGCGGCACACCGAGGACGGTGACTGATGGCCCTGCGGACCCTGCCCGTGCCCGACGGGCTGGCCGGCGAGCGCGTGGACGTCGCCCTGGGTCGGATGCTCGGTTTCTCCCGCAGCCAGGCCGCCGATCTCGCCGCCTCGGGCGCCGTGCGCGCCGACGGGCGCACCGTGGGCAAGTCGGACCGGCTGCTGCCCGACACGCTGCTCGAGGTGGATGTCCCGGACGCGCCGGCGGACGCCCCGGAGGTCGTCGCCGAACCCGTCGAGGGCATGACGATCGCCTACGAGGACGACGACGTGGTGGTCGTGGACAAGCCGGTCGGCGTGGCCGCCCACCCGTCGCCCGGCTGGACCGGTCCGACCGTGGTCGGGGCGCTGGCGGCGGCCGGCTACCGCATCGCGACCTCGGGTGCGGCGGAGCGCCAGGGGATCGTGCACCGGCTCGACGTCGGCACCTCGGGGCTGATGGCCGTCGCCAAGTCCGAAGCCGCGTACACGGGCCTCAAACGCGCCTTCAAGGAGCGCACGGTCGACAAGGTCTACCACGCGCTCGCCCAGGGACACCCGGAGCCCACGACGGGCACCATCGACGCGCCGATCGGCCGCCACCCGCACCACGACTACAAGTTCGCCGTCGTCGCGGAGGGCAAACCGTCGGTGACCCACTACGAGGTCCTCGAGATGCTGCCGGCGGCCTCGCTGGTCGAGGTGCACCTGGAGACCGGGCGCACCCACCAGATCCGGGTGCACTTCGCCGCGCTGAGGCACCCGCTCGTCGGGGACCTCACCTACGGGGCCGACCCGGTGCTGGCCTCGCGCACCGGGCTGCAGCGACAGTGGCTGCACGCGATGCGCCTCGGCTTCACGCACCCCGTGACGGGCAAGGACGTCGTCGTGGAGTCCGAGTACCCGGACGACCTGGCGCACGCCCTGGAGACCCTGCGCGACGCCTACCGGTGAGCCGGTGACCGCTCTCACGGCGGGGCCGGGCGGGGACGTCGGAGGCCGCGCCTAGACTCGGGGCATGCCGGACGCCGCCACCCAGAAGACCGACGACTTCGTCCACCTGCACGTCCACACCGAGTACTCGATGCTCGACGGCGCCGCGCGGATGGACGACCTGTTCTCCGAGGTCGCGCGGCTCGGCCAGAAGGCCATCGCCATCACGGACCACGGCTACCTCTTCGGCGCCTTCGACTTCTGGAGCACCGCGCAGAAGTACGGCGTCAAGCCGATCATCGGCGTCGAGGCGTACGTCACCCCCGGCACCAGCCGCCACGACCGCACGAAGGTCCAGTGGGGCGAGCAGCACCAGAAGCGCGACGACGTCTCCGCCGGCGGCGCCTACACCCACATGACGCTGTGGTCCCGGAACAACACCGGTATGCACAACCTGTTCCGGGCGTCCTCGCTGGCATCCCTCGACGGGCAGATGGGCAAGTGGCCGCGCATGGACCGCGAGCTGCTGGAGACGTACGCCGAGGGGCTGATGGCCACCACCGGCTGCCCGTCGGGCGAGATCCAGACCCGGCTCCGGCTCGGTCAGTGGGACGAGGCGGTCCGCGCGGCGGGGGAGTACCAGGACATCTTCGGCCGCGAGAACTACTTCGTGGAGCTGATGGACCACGGGATCGAGATCGAGTCCCGCACGTCGAAGCAGCTCCTGGAGCTGGCCCGGCACATCGGGGCCCCGCTGGTGGCCACCAACGACCTGCACTACACCCGCCAGGAGGACTCCCACGCCCACGAGGTGCTGCTGGCGGTCAACTCCGGGTCGACCCTGGACGAGCCCACCTACGACCAGGGCGGCAGCCGGTTCGCGTTCAGCGGCGACAACTTCTACGTCAAGTCCGGCGCCGAGATGCGCCGCCTGTTCGCCGAGATGCCCGAGGCGATCGACAACACGCTGCTCATCGCCGAGCGGTGCGAGGTCTCGTTCGACACCGGGGCGAACTACATGCCGAACTTCCCGGTGCCCGCCGGGGAGGACGAGGTCTCCTGGTTCGTCAAGGAGGTCGAGAAGGGCATGCACGTCCGGTACCCGCAAGGGGTCCCGGACGCCGTGCGCGCCCAGGCGAAGTACGAGACCGAGGTGATCGTCCAGATGGGCTTCCCCGGGTACTTCCTCGTGGTGGCCGACTTCATCAACTGGGCCAAGGAGCAGGGCATCCGCGTCGGCCCGGGCCGTGGTTCGGCCGCCGGGTCGATGGTCTCCTACGTCATGGGCATCACCGAGCTGGACCCGCTCGAGCACGGCCTGATCTTCGAGCGGTTCCTCAACCCCGAACGCGTCAGCATGCCCGACGTCGACGTCGACTTCGACGAGCGCCGGCGCTCGGAGGTCATCCGCTACGTCTCGGACAAGTACGGCGACGACCGGGTGGCGATGATCGCCACGTACGGCTCGATCAAGGCCAAGCAGGCTCTCAAGGACGCCTCCCGGGTGCTCGGGTTCCCGTTCGCGATGGGGGAGAAGCTCACCAAGGCGATGCCGCCGCCCGTGATGGGCAAGGACATCCCGCTGTCCGGCATCTTCGACCCGCAGCACGACCGGTACTCCGAGGCCGGGGAGTTCCGTCAGCTGCACGACACGGACCCCGAGGCGCAGCGCGTGGTCGAGACCGCCCGCGGCATCGAGGGGCTCAAGCGCCAGTGGGGTGTGCACGCCGCCGGTGTCATCATGTCCAGCGACCCGCTGATCGACGTCATCCCGATCATGCGGCGCCCGCAGGACGGGGCGGTGATCACGCAGTTCGACTACCCGACCTGCGAGGGTCTCGGCCTGATCAAGATGGACTTCCTGGGCCTGCGCAACCTCACGATCCTCGAGGACGCCCTGGAGATCATCGAGGCCAACGGCAAGGACCCGGTCCAGATCGAGACGATCGCCCTGGACGACAAGGCCTCCTACGAGCTGCTGGCCCGCGGGGAGACTCTCGGCGTGTTCCAGCTCGACGGCGGCCCCATGCGGTCGTTGCTGCGGCAGATGCGTCCGGACAAGTTCGACGACCTCTCGGCGGTCATCGCCCTGTACCGGCCGGGGCCGATGGGCATGAACTCGCACGTCAACTACGCGCTGCGCAAGAACGGCATGCAGAAGATCGAGCCGATCCACCCCGAGCTCGCCGAGCCGTTGTCCGAGGTGCTCGACGAGACCTACGGCCTGATCGTCTACCAGGAGCAGGTGCAGCGCGCCGCCCAGGTGCTCGCCGGGTACTCCCTGGGCCAGGCGGACCTGCTGCGCCGTGCCATGGGCAAGAAGAAGCCCGAGGTGCTGGCCAAGGAGTTCGTGAACTTCGAGGCCGGCTGCAAGGAGCGGGGCTACTCGGACGCCGCCATCCAGGCGGTGTGGGACACGCTGGTGCCGTTCGCCGGGTACGCCTTCAACAAGGCCCACTCGGCCGGCTACGGCCTGGTCGCCTACTGGACCGCCTACCTCAAGGCGAACTACCCGACCGAGTACATGGCGGGGCTCCTGCAGTCCGTGCGGGACGACAAGGACAAGATGGCGCTCTACCTCAACGAGTGCCGTCGCATGCGCATCACGGTGCTGCCGCCGGACGTCAACGACTCGGCCGCGAAGTTCACGGCCGTCGGCGAGGACATCCGGTTCGGGCTGACGGCGGTGCGCAACGTCGGTGCCAACGTCGTGGACGCGATCGTGGCGGCGCGCGAGGAGCACGGCGCGTTCACCTCGTTCACGGACTTCCTGGACAAGGTCCCGGCCGTGGTGTGCAACAAGCGCACCATCGAGTCGTTGATCAAGGCCGGCGCGTTCGACTCGCTGGGCCACCCGCGCCGGGCGCTGCTCGTGGTGCACGAGCAGGCCGTGGACTCGGTGATCTCCGTCAAGCGCAAGGAGGCCGAGGGGCAGTTCGACCTGTTCGCCGACTTCGGCGGGGCCGACGACGAGGTGGTGAGCTTCTCCGTGGACGTCCCGGACCTGCCGGACTGGGACAAGAAGCAGCGCCTGTCCTTCGAGCGGGAGATGCTCGGTCTCTACGTCTCGGACCACCCGCTGTCCGGCCTCGAGCACGTGCTGGCCCGGGCGGCGGACACGTCGATCGCCACGCTCGTCGCCGACGAGCACCGCTCCGACGGGTCGGTGGTGACCGTGGCCGGGCTGCTCACCTCCGTGCAGCGCAAGATCAGCAAGAACGGCAACCCGTGGGCAGCCGTGACCATCGAGGACCTCGACGGCGGCGTCGAGGTGATGTTCTTCGGGGAGACGTACCTCGCCTACTCCACGGTGCTCGCCGAGGACCAGGTCGTGACGATCAGGGGCCGGATCCGGCGCCGTGACGAGCAGATGCAGCTGCAGGCCCAGGAGGTCTCGCTGCCGGACACCTCCGCGGTGGCCGACGCCCCGGTGCACGTGACCGTGCCGCACACCCGCTGCGTCGAACCGGTCATGATCCGCCTGCGGGAGGTGCTGTCCACGCACCCGGGGTCCGCGCCCGTGCACGTGGCCGTCGCCGAGCCCGGGAAGAAGACGCTCGTGCAGGCCGGGGACGGGCTGCGGGTGGAGAAGTCGCCCGCCCTGTTCGGCGACCTCAAGGCGTTGCTCGGACCGAGCTGCCTGTCATGAGCGGCACCTGGGACGACGGCAGCGCCGGCGACCGCTTCCGGTTGGTGCCGGCGGCCTACCTGCTGCTGCGCCGCGAGGGTCAGGTGCTGCTCCAGCTGCGCCGCGGCACCGGCTACATGGACGGCCACTGGGCCGCCGGCGCCGCCGGGCACGTCGAGCCGGGGGAGTCCGCGGTCGCGGCGGCGGTGCGCGAGGCGGCCGAGGAGCTCGGGGTCCGGGTGGCGCCGACGGACCTCGTGCCGCTGACGGTCCAGCACCGGGGCATCCCGGGCGGGCCGGCCCTGGAGCAGCGCGTCGACTTCTACTTCGCGGCCGACCACTGGGACGGCGAGCTGCAGATCCGCGAGCCGGAGCGGACCGCGGACCTGCGGTGGTTCCCGCTGGTCGCGCTGCCCGACCCGGTGGTCCCGCACGAGCTGCCGGTGCTGCGCGGCCTGCACGACGGGGTCCTGCCGGCCGTGCTCACCTTCGGTCTCTGACCGGCCGGGGGCTCGCCGGCCTCAGTGGTGGTGCCCGCGCGGTGCGTCCGGGTCGAACGGCGCAGCGCCGGGACGCGTCCACTGCGGCACCGGCCGCCCCCGGTCCGTCCACCAGGTCCCGGTGGGGTGCTGCGGCCAGCCGTCGGGGGAGTCCTCCCAGGCCTCCTGGCGGCCGTACACCGTCAGGTCGAGCACCTGGAGCTGTGCCATGACGGCCTCGACCCCGCGGTGGGTGGTCTCGTGCGTCAGGTACACGTCCTCGCCGACCCGCAGGTAGCACGAGAGCAGGCCGCGGTCGTCGCTCAGGCCGCCGCGCACCGCCTCGTCCTCGGCCTCCTGCAGCGAGTACCAGGGCACGCGGTACCCCATGAACACCACGTACGGCGCGACCTCGTCCCAGGGGCCCTCGCACACGACGGCGAAGGAGACTCCCCGGTGGTGGAGGTAGGCGGCGTCCTGGAGGCTCCACACGCTCGCCGTGCACCCGACGCACTGGCCCTCGACGGGGTGCCCGGCGTGCCACATGTGCTGGTAGGTCACGAGCTGGTCCCGCCCCTCGAACAGGTCCAGCAGCGTGACACGGCCGCCGGCGCCGACGAGGACCGTCGCGGGGTCGACGGCCGTCATCGGCTGTCGGCGCCGCGCGGCGGCGAGGGCGTCGCCCTCGCGGGTGTGCGCCTTCTCGCGGGACAGGAGCGTCGACCGCGCGCGCAGCCAGGTCGCGCGGTCGACGACGGCGGGGCGTCCGGGCCGGGTGGACGCCGAGGGCTGGACGGACATCGGGGCCTCCTCGGGTGACGTGTGCAGGGTGGGACGACCGGACCCGCCGGAACTCATCGCTGCGCCGCGTAGGCTGGCGCCGATGATCCGACTCAACCCCGAACAGCTCGTCTTCGTCACCGAGCGCCACCTGGCCACGCTGACGACCCTGCGCGCGAACGGCACCCCGCACGTCGTGCCGGTCGGCTTCACCTGGGACGCCGAGCGGGGGATCGCCCGCGTCACGGCACGACGGGGGTCGGTCAAGGCCGCCAACGCGCGACGGCGCGGGCCGGACGGCGAACCGCCCCGGGCCGCGCTGTGCCAGGTCGACGGCGGGCGGTGGCTCACCCTGGAAGGCACGCTGGAGGCGGTCGAGGACCCCGACGCCGTGGCCGAGGCGGTGCGGCGCTACGCGCGTCGCTACCGGCAGGTCGCCTACGACCCGCGGCGGATCGTGCTGGAGCTCACCGTCGACCGGACCATGTCCTCGGCGTACATGGCGTCCTGAGGCGACGGGCCGCGGAGGCGGTCGACCTCAGGTTCAGGTCGAGGTCGAGGGTCACCCTCAGGTCGAGGTCGAGGGTCAGGAGACGACGACGGTCTCGTCACCCTCGGGTCCCGCGACGGTGACCCGCATGCCGCGCGTGAGCTGACGCCCACGTCGGGTCTCGACCTCGCCGTCGACGCTCACGTCGCCGTCGGCCACCAGGTCGCGGGCGTGGGTGCCCGACTCGGCCAGGCCGGCCAGCTTGAGGAACTGGCCCAGGCGGATGACGTCGTCGCGGATCGGTACCTCGATCGGGGTGTCCATGCGCCCATTGTCCGGGACGCCCGGACGTGCTGCGGCACGCCGCACCTAGACTGGTGGGGTGATCCGACGCATCGATCTTCGGGGCCGGTCCCTGTCCCGCCGTGACCTGATCGGGGTGCTGCCGCGCCCCGAGGTCGGCGTGGAGCAGGCGACCGAGGCCGTCGCTCCCGTCCTGGCCGACGTGCGGTCCCGTGGCGCTGCCGCGCTGCGCGACCTGGCCGAGCGTTTCGACGGGGTGCGTCCCGAGCATCTGCGGGTCCCGGCCGCGGCGATGCGCTCCGCGCTGGCCGAGCTCGACCCGGGTGTCCGCGCCGGGCTCGAGGAGTCGATCCGCCGGGTGCGGGCGGTGCACGCCGCCCAGGTCCCCCGGGAGCACACGACCGTGCTGGCCGACGGGGCCGAGGTGCGTCAGCGCTGGATCCCGGTGCAGCGCGTGGGCCTCTACGCGCCGGGCGGGCTGGCCGTCTACCCGTCCTCGGTGATCATGAACGTGGTCGCGGCCCAGGAGGCGGGGGTGCCGGGGCTCGCGGTCGCCTCCCCGCCGCAGCGGGACGCCGGCGGGCTGCCGCACCCGACGATCCTCGCGGCGTGCGCGCTGCTCGGGGTCGACGAGGTCTACGCGGTCGGCGGCGCTCAGGCGGTGGCCATGTTCGCCTACGGCGCGGCGGGGACCGACCCGGTCGACGGGGACGTGCTGTGCGAGCCGGTGGACGTCGTCACCGGCCCGGGCAACGTCTACGTGGCGGCGGCGAAGCGCCTGGTCCGCGGCGTCGTCGGCATCGACTCGGAGGCCGGCCCCACGGAGATCGCCGTCCTGGCGGACGACACGGCCGACGCCGGTCACGTCGCCCTGGACCTCATCAGCCAGGCCGAGCACGACCCGATGGCCGCCTCGGTGCTGGTGACGCCGTCGCCGGAGCTCGCGGGCGCCGTCGAGGCGAAGCTGACCGATCTCGCGGACGCCACGAAGCACACCGAACGAGTGACCACCGCGCTGTCCGGTCCGCAGTCGGCCGTCGTGCTCGTCGACGACCTCGAGCAGGGGCTCGCGGTGGTGGACGCCTACGGTGCCGAGCACCTGGAGATCCAGACGGTCGACGCCGCCGCGTGGGCCGAGCGGGTGCGGTCGGCGGGGGCGATCTTCGTCGGGCCCTACTCGCCGGTCTCCCTCGGCGACTACCTGGCGGGGTCGAACCACGTGCTGCCCACGGGCGGGACGGCGCACTTCGCCAGCGGGCTCGGCGTGCACGCGTTCCTGAAGTCGGTGCAGGTGATCGAGTACGACCGGGACGCCCTGGCGGAGGTGGCCGACCGGATCGTCGCGGTCGCCGACGACGAGGACCTGCCGGCGCACGGCGAGGCGGTCCGCGGGCGCTTCTGAGCGGCCCGGCGCGCATCGCGACCGGTGTCGCGGCTCCCGCGAAATAGTGTGCCAAGCGGTCGGCGGCACCCCGGCGCCGACCGTCGGTGGGGCGTGACAGCATGGACGCCATGCCCACCGTCCCGCCCCGCGTCGACCCGCTCGAGATCGGCGGACTGGTGGGGGCCACGACCTTCCGCCGCGCCCAGGGCTACGAGCGCGGCGGCATGGTCGTCTCCTGGAGCTGGGACGCCGAGGCCCGGGTCCTCGCAGCGCGGGTCGCGGGCAGCGCGGTGCGCCCGTACGGGTGCCGCATCCGGTTCACGGTCGACGCCGACGGGCGGTACGCGGTCGACGAGGCGTCGTGCAGCTGCCCGGTCGCGACGGACTGCAAGCACGTGGCGGCAGCCCTGCTGCACGTGGGCCGGCACGGCGCGGACGGCCCCGGAGGACAGGACGCGCCGGGAGGATGGCGCGGTCGGCTCGCCGCGGTGACGTCGGCCGGACCCGACCCGGCGAGCGCCGGCGCCGTCCTGCCGGTCGGCCTGCGGTTCCGGCTGGACGGGGCCTTCGCCGAGGCACCCCCCGAGCTGTCCGTGCGACCGGTCGTCCCGGCCCGCAACGGCGGGTGGAAGACGGCACCGGAGGCCGGCTGGGAGGCGCTGGCCCGGGGCCTGTACGCCTTCGCCGACGTCCGGGCCACGCCTGCCCCCGCGGTGCGGCGCTGGTTCGCCGACCTCGGGGCCGCGCTCAGCGACGGCGTCACCCGCAGCCGCGAGGCCTGGCGACCGCTGGCCACGGCAGGACGAGGGCTCTGGCCGCTGCTGGCCGAGGCCGCCGAGCTGCAGATCCCCCTGGTGGGGCAGGGGAGCCGCGACGAGGTGCTGCTGGGGCGCACGGCCTCCCTGCGGCTGACCGCCCGGTCCGTCGCGGACGGCGTCCGGCTGGACCCCGTGGTGTCGGTCGACGGCGAGGACGTCGTGGGACCCGAGCGTCAGGGTGCCGTCGGCACCAGCGGGCTGTTCACGGTCGAGACCCGCGGCGGCCGCACGCTGCTGCGCCTCGCGCCCACCGGCGCCCGGCTGACCGACGGTGCGCGCGAGCTCGTCGGTGGCGGGTCGCTGGACGTGCCGGCCGCCGACGTCGACGAGCTGGTCGGCGAGCACCTGCCCGCCCTGCGTCGTGCCGTCACCGTCGTCTCCGACGGCAGCGTCGAGCTGCCCGAACCCGCACGGCCGGTGCTCGTGGCCCGCGCCGACTTCGACTCCCCGCAGCGCGCCGTCGTGCGCTGGTCGTGGCGGTACCCGCGCCCGGCCGGTGCGCCTCGCGAGGTGCCGCTGGACGGTGCGGCGCACGACCCCTCCCGTGGACCCGAGGCCGAGGACGAGATCCGGGCCGCTGCCGTCGCGGCCGTGCGCGGACTGGCCGGGTTCGAGCGCTTCGAGATCGCCCGGCAGCAGACGTACACCGGCCTGGAGGCCCTCGACCTCGCCGGTGAGGTGCTGCCCGCCCTGGCCGGCGCCGGTGTCGTCGTCGAGGCGCCCGACGTCCCCGACTACCAGCACCTGGACGCCCCGCCCCGGGTCGTGGTCGACGGCGCCGCGTCCGGCGACGCGGACTGGCTCGACCTCGGGATCTCCGTCACGGTGGCAGGCCGGGAGGTTCCCTTCACCCGCCTGTTCACGGCGCTGGTCCGCGGGCAGAAGCGTCTGCTGCTCACGGACGGCTCCTGGTTGCGGCTGAACCACGCCTCGTTGCGTCGCCTGCGGAACCTCGTCGACGAGGCCTCCGCCCTCGAGGACGTGCCCGGCCGGCTGCGGGTCAGCCGGTACGACGCCGAGCTGTGGGGGGAGCTGGAGGACCTCGCCGACTCCGTCGACGTGTCCGCGCGGTGGCGGCGGACCGTGGCGGACCTGCGTCTCCTCGCTGCCGGCGACCGGACCGTGGCACCGGTGCCCGCGCCGCCCGGACTGTGCGCCGAGCTGCGGCCGTACCAGCACCGCGCGTACGAGTGGCTGAGCTTCCTGCACGGCCACGGGCTGGGCGGGATCCTCGCCGACGACATGGGCCTCGGCAAGACGCTCGAGGTCCTCGCCTTCGTGGCCGGGGTCCGGGTACGGGCCGAGGACGGCCCGCGTCGACCGTTCGTCGTGGTGGCTCCCGCCTCCGTCGTCGGGAACTGGGTCGACGAGGCCGCACGCTTCACCCCCGACCTGCGCGTCGTGCCCGTCCCGTCGACCACGAAGAAGCTCGGCCGGTCCCTGGCCGACCTCACCGACGGGGCCGACGTCGTCGTGGTCTCCTACGCCGTCTTCCGGCTGGACGTCGCCGCCTTCGAGGGACGCCCGTGGGCCGGGCTGGTCCTGGACGAGGCGCAGTTCGCGAAGAACCCCCGGACGCGGGCCCACCAGACCGCCCGCCGGCTCGACGCCCCCTTCAAGCTCGCCGTCACGGGCACCCCGCTGGAGAACAACCTCACCGAGCTGTGGGCGATGCTCGCGATCGTCGCCCCGGGGCTGTACCCGTCGTCGCACCGGTTCCGCGCCGAGGTGGTGCGACCGGTCGAGGCCGCAGCACGCGACGACGACCCGCAGGTCGTGGCCGCCGGGAACCGTGCGCTCGGGAGGCTGCAGCGTCGGCTGCGCACCCTCCTGCTGCGCCGCACCAAGGAGCAGGTCGCCCCCGAGCTGCCCGCCCGGACCGAGCAGGTGCTGCGGGTCCCGCTCACCGCCGACCACCGCAAGATCTACGACACCCACCTGCAACGGGAACGGCAGCGCCTGCTCGGGCTGCTCACCGACTTCGAGGCCAACCGCGCCGCGATCTTCCGGTCGCTGACCACGCTGCGGCGGCTGGCCCTGGACGCCGCCCTCGTCGACGACGCCTACGCCGGGGTGACGTCGGCCAAGCTCGACCTCGTGGTGGACCAGCTCGTCGAGCTCGTCGCCGAGGGTCACCGGGCGCTCGTCTTCTCCCAGTTCCCCTCCTTCCTGCGCCGGGTGGCCGCCCGGTGCGCCCAGGCCGGGCTGGCGACCGTGTCCCTCGACGGCAGCACCCGCGACCGTTCCGGGGTGATCGCCGGGTTCAAGGCCGGCGAGGCACCGGTGTTCCTCATCAGCCTCAAGGCGGGCGGGTTCGGGCTGAACCTCACCGAGGCCGACCACGTCTACCTGCTGGACCCGTGGTGGAACCCGGCCGCCGAGGCCCAGGCGATCGACCGCACCCACCGGATCGGTCAGACCCGGCCGGTGCAGGTCACCCGGCTGGTCGCGGCCGACACCATCGAGGAGAAGGTCATGGCGCTCGCGCGGCGCAAGGCCGCGCTGTTCGACGCGGTGGTCGACGATGCCACCGCACGGTTCGCGGGGGTCCTGGACGCCGACGACGTCCGGGGCCTGCTGGGGGCGTAGGCCGGCCGGGAACCCTCAGCGCACGCCGAGCACGAACGGGTGCACGGCCGCCGCGCCCGCCTGACGCAGCAGCCGGGCCGCGACGGTGAGCGTCCACCCGGAGTCGGTCCAGTCGTCCACCAGGAGCACGCGGCGACCGGGCAGGCCGGACAACGCCGCCTCGTTGAGCTCCAGCCGCAGCCGTCGGGCCACGCCGGCGAGGCGCATCGCGGAGTTGACGTCGTGCCGTCCGGGCTCCTCGGCGCCCGGCGCCGGGCCGACGGCCCCGATCAGCGGCACGCCCAGATAGGCGGCCAGGCCGTGGGCCAGGTGGTACGTCAGCTGCGGCCGTGTGACGGAGCGCACGGCGACGACGCCCTCCACGACGACAGGGCGCTCCCCGCCCTCCTGGGCGGCGTCGCCGTGCAGGGCGTCCCAGTCGTCCAGCACGCGTGCCGCCGCGCCGCGCAGGGCGACCGGGGTCTCGCCGTCGGGCGTCGTGGGGGCGAACAGGTCGCGGACCGGGTTGGACCAGCCGAGACCGTCGAACCGTGCCACGGCCCGTCCGGGCTCGGCGCGCTCGCCGGGGTCGATCTTGCCCTTGAGGTCCAGCCCAAGGGTGGACAGCCCCGAGGGCCACATCTTGCGCGGCTCGACGCCGACGCCGGGTCGGTCCATCTCCGAGCGCGCCTCGGCGACGGTGTCGTCCGCGGGGGGCGGCGGCAGCGTCACGCCCCCGCAGCGGTCGCAGCGCCCGCAGCTCCACCCGTCGGGCAGCTGCGGGTCGTCCAGCTGCTCCCGCAGGAACCGCATGCGACAGCCCGGGGTCGCGATGAAGTCGAGCATCGCCTGCTGCTCACGGTGGCGGGTCTCCGCCACGCGGGCGTAGCGCTGCGCGTCGTAGACCCACTCGGCGCCGGTCGCGACCCAGCCGCCCTGCACGCGGCGCACGGCGCCGTCGACGTCGAGGACCTTGAGCATCGTCTCCAGGCGTGACCGCTTGAGGTCGACGTGCGTCTCCAGCGCGGCCGTCGAGAGCGGGGCCCCGGCGTCGGACAGTGCGGCGAGGGTGGCGCGGACCTGGTGCTCCGCCGGAAAGGCCTGCGACCCGAACCAGTCCCAGATGGCCTTGTCCTCGTGGCCGGGCAGCAGCACGACCACGGCGTCGTCGACGCCGCGGCCGGCGCGGCCGACCTGCTGGTAGTACGCGATCGGCGAGGACGGTGCGCCCACGTGCACGACGAAGGCCAGGTCGGGCTTGTCGAAGCCCATGCCGAGCGCCGAGGTCGCCACGAGCGCCTTGACCTCGTTGGTCTTGAGGTCCTCCTCGAGCTGGGCGCGCTGGGTCGGGTCGGTGCGTCCTGTGTAGGCCGCGACGGCGAGTCCGGCGGACCGGAGCTGGGCGGCGATCTCCTCCGCCGCCGAGACGGTCAGGCAGTACACGATCCCGGACCCGTCGATCTCTTGCAGCGCCTCGACGAGCCAGGCCACGCGGGTGGGCTGGTCGCCGAGCTCGAGCACCGCCAGGTGCAGTGACTCGCGGTCGAGCCCGCCGCGCAGCACCAGGACGTCGTCGCTGGTGGCGAGCGTGCCGTCGGCGCTCGCGACCCCCTCGCCGTGGACGGCCATCTGCTCGGCGACGTCCCGGGTGACCCGTTCGTTCGCGGTGGCCGTGGTCGCGAGCACCGGGATGCCCGGCGGCAGGTCGGCGAGCAGCGTGCGGATGCGCCGGTAGTCCGGACGGAAGTCGTGGCCCCAGTCGGAGATGCAGTGGGCCTCGTCCACGACGACCAGGCCGGCGTCCGCCGCGAGCCGCGGCAGCACCTCGTCGCGGAAGGCCGGGTTGTTCAGCCGCTCCGGCGAGCACAGCAGCACGTCCACCTCGCCGGCGGCGATCTGGGCGTGGATCGCGTCCCACTCGGTGACGTTCGAGGAGTTGATCGTCACGGCGTGGATGCCGGCCCGGTCGGCCGCCGCGATCTGGTCGCGCATGAGCGCCAGCAGCGGGGAGACGATGACCGTCGGCCCGGCGCCGCGTGCCCGCAGCAGCTGCGTGGCGACGAAGTACACGGCGGACTTGCCCCAGCCGGTGCGCTGCACCACCAGCGCCCGGCGATGGAACGCGACGAGGGCCTCGATCGCGGTCCACTGGTCCTCGCGCAGCACGGCGTCGTCGCGGCCGACCAGGGCCCGCAGCGCGGCGGCGGCCTCGTCGCGCAGGGTGCTCGAGCCGTCGGCGCCGCCGGCGGTGTCCATCAGGCCGCGCAGCATCGCCAGCTTGGCCCGCCGCGTCGCCTCGGCGCGGTCAGCGCCCGCGGACGAGCCGGGGGCCGCACCGGGTGCGGGAGCGGCC
The DNA here is from genome assembly GCF_030588125.1 of Isoptericola sp. b515. Taxonomy (NCBI): domain Bacteria; kingdom Bacillati; phylum Actinomycetota; class Actinomycetes; order Micrococcales; family Promicromonosporaceae; genus Isoptericola; species Isoptericola sp. b515. The sequence continues at coordinate 669,974 of NZ_JAUQYR010000002.1, forward strand.
GCGGGACGGGCCAGGTGGGCGTCCGCCGGCGGCCCGCTCTCGTCGTCCGGCGGCGGGGCGTCGTCGTCCGGCGGCACGTCGGCGTCCGTCCAGACGGGCTCGAGGTCGGCGTACGGGTCGTCGGCGGAGGTCACCCTGCGATCGTAGGGGGCGACGGCGACAGCACGGGTGCCGGTCCACAGCCTCAGCGGCGCTGCTCGCGCAGCAGCGCGACCGTGGAGGCGACCACGGCGAGGACCTCGGCGACCGCGGCGATGGTCTCGTCCCGGCCGAACATCAGCGGTCCGGACACGTCGAAGAACCCGACCGTGCCGGAGGCCACGAACGCCAGCAGGGTGGTCGCGCCGAACACGATGCCGCCGACCAGCGGGAGCCAGTGCCGCCAGACGACGAGCAGCACCGCCAGCACGGCCCCGCCGGCGGCGTTGAGGAGGAACAGCGGCCCGACCACGTCCAGGTCCTGGTACCCCTGGTTCCACAGCAGGAGGTGCACGACCGCCGAGGCGGCCACGCCGACGGCGGCCGCCGAGCGCCAGAACCAGGCGACGTGCGTGCCGGACACGCCGTGCTTCGCTGGCACCGGCCCGCTGGGTGCGTCCATGATGGTCATGCTGCCACCGGAACGTGAGATCCGTCACCCCTGACACCCGAGGAGTCGCCATGACGCCGTCCACCCCGCCCTGCTGCTCGCGCCGCCAGCTCCTGCGCGGTGCCGGTGCCGCCGCCGGCGTCGCGGTCGCCGGCGGGGTGCTCGTGGCCTGCAGCGAGGGCACCGACCCCGGCGCGTCCGCGGACGACGCCGCCTCGTCCGGCGCGGGCGAGGCGGTCGTCGCGCTCGCCGACGTCCCGGTGGGCGGCGCCGTGAGCGCCGAGGTCGGGGGAGTGCCGGTCCTGGTGACCCAGCCCGCGGAGGGCGAGGTGCACGTCTTCAGCGCGGTGTGCACGCACCAGGGGTGCACCGTCACCCCGGGCGACGGTGTGCTCGAGTGCCCCTGCCACCGGTCCGTCTTCGCCCTCGACGACGCCGCGGTGCAGTCCGGCCCGGCTCCCGAGCCGCTGGCCGAGATCGCGGTCGAGGTGTCCGGGGGCGACGTCGTGGTCGTCTGACAGTTCGTAGACTGGGGCGGTGACCACCCCCGACGCGCCGGCCCTGCCGCTGCGCCCCGAGCTCGCCGACCAGGTGCCGTACGGCGCCCCGCAGCTCGACGTCCCCGTGCTGCTGAACGTCAACGAGAACCCGTACCCGCCCTCCGAGGAGGTCGTGGCCGGCATCGCCGCCGGCGTCGCCGACGCCGCGCGCTCGCTGAACCGCTACCCCGACCGCGACTTCCCGGCGCTGCGCCAGGACCTGGCGGACTACCTCGCCGTGGAGTCCGGCGTCCGGGTCGCACCCGAGCAGGTGTGGGCGGCCAACGGGTCGAACGAGGTCATGCTGCACCTGCTGCAGGCGTTCGGCGGCCCGGGTCGCACGGCGCTGTCCTTCGCCCCGACCTACTCCATGTACCCGGAGTACGCGCGGGACACGCACACCCGGTGGGTGACCGGTCGCCGGGCCGAGGACTTCACGATCGACGCGACCACGGCCGTGGCCACGATCGAGGCCGAGCAGCCCTCCGTGATCCTGCTGGCGAGCCCCAACAACCCGACCGGGACCGCGCTGCCGCGCGCCACCCTCGAGGTGGTCCTGGAGGCCGCGGCACGGATCCCCGCCGTGGTCGTCGTCGACGAGGCCTACGCCGAGTTCCGACGTGCCGGGACGCCGTCCGCGCTGGAGCTGGTGGACACCTACCCGCACCTGGCGGTGACGCGCACCATGTCCAAGGCCTTCGCGGCGGCCGGTCTGCGCCTCGGCTACCTCGCCGCGTCGGCACCGCTCGTCGACGCCCTGCGGGTGGTCCGTCTGCCGTACCACCTGTCGGCCGTGACCCAGGCCGCCGCCCGGGCCGCGCTGTCCTACCGCGACCTCCTGCTGGCTCAGGTGGCGGACCTGCGTGCGCAGCGGGACGCGCTCGTGGCATGGTTGCGTCGGCAGCACAGCGCCGGTCGTCCGGTGCAGGTGGCCGAGAGCGACGCCAACTTCGTGCTCTTCGGGACCTTCGCCGACCGGCACGCGGTCTGGCAGGGGCTGCTGGACCGCGGTGTGCTGATCCGCGAGACCGGGCCGGACGGCTGGCTGCGGGTCTCGGTCGGCACCCGGGAGGAGACCCAGGCGTTCCAGGACGCGCTGACCGACGTGATCGCCGAACAGGAGCAGGGATGACAGGCCGCACCGCGCGCATCGAGCGCGCCACGAGCGAGTCGACCGTCGTCGTCGAGCTGGACCTCGACGGGGCCGGGCGCACCGACATCTCCACGACGGTGCCGTTCTACGACCACATGCTCACCGCGCTGGGCAAGCACTCGCTGATCGACCTGACGGTGCGCGCCACCGGCGACACCGACATCGACGCGCACCACACCGTGGAGGACACCGCGATCGTCCTCGGCGAGGCGCTCAAGCAGGCCCTCGGCGACAAGAAGGGCATCGCGCGCTTCGGCGACGCCCTCGTCCCCCTCGACGAGGCCCTCGCCCAGGCCGTGGTGGACGTCTCCGGCCGTCCGTACCTCGTGCACTCCGGGGAGCCGGCCGGGCAGGAGTACCACCTGATCGGCGGGCACTTCACGGGATCCCTGACCCGGCACGTGCTCGAGTCGATCGCCCACCACGCGGACATCTGCCTCCACGTGCGTGTCCTGGCCGGTCGGGACCCGCACCACATCGTCGAGGCCCAGTTCAAGGCCCTGGCCCGTGCGCTGCGGGCCGCCGTCGCGCTCGACCCACGGGTCGAGGGCATCCCGTCGACCAAGGGAGCGCTGTAGGTGCCCAACTTCCCCGAATCCGACCGGCCCGGCCCGTCCGGGTCGTCCGAGCCCGAGCTGCCGGAGGGCCTGGAGATCCCGGACGACCTGTCGGCTCTGACCGGTTCCGACGAGCCCGAGATCGCGGTGCTCATCACCCAGGTCGCCGACGCCGAGGCGCTCGCGGCGGCCTGTGTGCTGGCCCAGATCGAGGTCGACGCCGTGCCGACGCCGGTCGGCGCGCTGGCGGTCCTGCGCGACCGCTCCGGCGAGGCCCCGCGCGCCGCGGCGGCCCGCATCTCGCAGGTCGTCAAGGGGGTGCCCCTCGTGCTGGTGACGCGGGACGGCGAGCAGCTCACCTGCCGCCGCTACACCGACGGCGCCGACGACGGCGAGCTGCCGCCCGGGCTGGTTCTCGGCGGCGCGCCCGAGGCGCTGGAGGACCTGCTCACCGGCCACCTCTCGCTCGACGAGCTGCCCGGCGTGGTGTCCTCGGACGGGATCGGCCGGCTCAAGGCCGTCCGGATGCTCTCGGCCGTGTCCCGCAAGGCCCGGAAGAAGAAGTGATGGGCGCCTCCGAGACCCCCGAGCTGCTGCCCGAGGGAGGTGCCTCCGCCGAGCTCAACGCACGGCCCGCCCCCGCCGCCCGGTCGTCGCACCGTCCGGGCGTCGTGGTCCTCGACTACGGGTTCGGCAACGTGCGCTCCGCGGTCCGTGCCCTCGAGCGTGTCGGCGCGGAGGTCGAGCTGACCGCCGACCGGCACGTGGCCGGGGAGGCCGACGGGCTGGTGGTCCCGGGCGTGGGCGCCTTCGCGGCGTGCATGGCGGGCCTGCGCGAGGTGCGCGGCGACCAGGTCGTCGACCGACGCCTCGCCGGCGGGCGCCCCGTGCTGGGCATCTGCGTGGGCATGCAGGTCATGTTCGACGCGGGTGTCGAGCACGGTGTGCGCACGGAGGGCCTGGGGGAGTGGCGTGGCGTCGTCGAGCGTCTGGACGCGCCGGTCGTGCCCCACATGGGGTGGTCCCGCGTGGAGGCCGCGACCGGCTCGACGCTGTTCCGCGGCGTCGAGGACGAACGCTTCTACTTCGTCCACTCCTACGCGGCGCAGTCGTTCACCCAGGGTCACGACGACGACGCCGACCCGCGCTTCACCCCGCCGCTCGTCACGTGGTCGTCGCACGGACCGGCGGACTCGCCGGCGCGGTTCGTCGCGGCCGTCGAGGACGGCCCGCTGTCCGCCACGCAGTTCCACCCCGAGAAGTCCGGCGACGCCGGCGCCACCCTGCTCGAGAACTGGGTGCGCTCGCTCTGACCGTCCTCTCCCACCACGACTGGAGAACTCCCGCATGACCGAACGACTGGTGCTGCTGCCCGCCGTCGACGTCGCGGACGGCCAGGCCGTCCGTCTCGTCCAGGGCGAGGCCGGCTCGGAGACCTCGTACGGCGACCCGCTGTCCGCCGCCCTCGACTGGCAGGAGGGCGGTGCCGAGTGGATCCACCTGGTCGACCTCGACGCCGCCTTCGGCCGCGGCTCGAACGCCGACCTGCTGGCCCGCGTGGTCCAGGAGGTCGACGTGCAGGTCGAGCTGTCCGGCGGCATCCGCGACGACGCCTCCCTCGAACGCGCCCTGGCCACCGGCGCCCGGCGCGTCAACATCGGCACCGCCGCGCTGGAGGACCCGGCCTGGACCGCCCGCGTCATCGCCGAGCACGGCGACGCCGTGGCCGTCGGCCTGGACGTGCGGGGCACGACCCTGGCGGCCCGCGGCTGGACCCGTGACGGCGGTGACCTGTGGGAGGTGCTCGAGCGGCTCGACGCGGCCGGCTGCGCCCGCTACGTCGTCACCGACGTCACCAAGGACGGGACGCTGCGCGGCCCCAACGTGGACCTGCTGCGGGAGGTCGCCGCGCGCACCCCGGCCAAGGTCGTCGCCTCGGGCGGGATCTCCTCCCTGGACGACCTCGCCGCGCTGCGGACCCTCACCGGTGACGGTGTCGAGGGTGCGGTCGTCGGCAAGGCGCTGTACGCGGGGGCGTTCACGCTGCCCGAGGCGCTCGACGTGGCGGGCCGGCCATGAGGTCGATCCAGCCCACGAGCCAGTTCGCCGGCGACGACGGGTCCGCGGACGCCGAGCTGGTGCGTCGCCTCGAGGGGTGGCGCGCCGGGACGACGCCGCTGCGCGACGTCGTCGCCCGGCTCGCCGAGACGCGTGTGCTCGTCCCGGTCCTCGCGGAGGTCGAGTCGCAGGGCACCGTCGAGCACGACGGCGCCGAGCTCGCGGTCGACAAGGAGGCCTCGGCGGGCGTCGTCGCCCTCGAGTCGCCCGACGGTCGCCGCGCCCTGCCGATCTTCTCCTCCGTGGCGGCCATGCAGGCCTGGCGGGCCGATGCGCGGCCGGTGCCCGCCGAGGCGGCCCGCGCCGCCCTGTCGGCCGTGGACGAGAAGTGGTCGCTGCTGGTCCTGGACCCTGCCGGACCGGTCACCGCCCTGGTGCCCCGGCCCGCCGTCTGGGCGCTCGCCCAGGGTGTGGAGTGGCGCCCGGCGCTGGTCCCCACGGACGACGGTCTGGAGGTCGACGCCGAGGTGGCCCGGGCCATCGCGGACGCCGCCGCCCCCGTGCAGCACGTCGTGCGCGCGACGGCGCTGCCCGGCCGGTCGGCGGAGGTGGCGGTGCGCCTGGAGCTGAACCCCGGGCTCGACCGCGCGGGCCTCGACGCGGTGCTCGGCCAGGTCAACGCGCGGCTCGCCGCCGCCACGGTGGTGGCCGAGCGCGTGGACTCCCTCGAGCTGCGCATCGCCGCCGCTCGCTGAGGCCGTCAGCAGGCCGGCAGCGGCGTGAACGCGCTGGTGTCCTCCAGCAGCTCGCGCAGCGTCGACTGCGGGACGACCAGGGAGCGTCCGTCGGTCGTCTTGGCGTAGACCACGCCGATGACGCGCCCGGCCTCGTCCAGGGCGGCGGACCCGGAGGAGCCAGGTTCCACGGGAGCGTCCGTCACGAGCACCTCGCCGAGGTTCTCGTTGAGCGGGTCGGTCGTGGTGCCGATGACCTCGCCCGCGGTGACGGTCAGCGCGCCACCGGACGGGTACCCGACCACGCTGACCGACGCCCCGGGCTCCGGGTCGGCCTCGGCCAGCTCGGGGGCGGACGGCAGCTCGTCCTCGGTGCGCACGACCGCGAGGTCGGCGAGGGCGGCCGTGCTCGCCGCCGACACGTCGATGTCGCGTCCGTCGTAGGTGTTGACCTGCAGCGACTCCGAGTCCGCCACGACGTGACGGTTGGTGATCAGCGTGGTGGCGTCCAGCGCGAACCCGGAACCGGTCGACAGTCCCTGGCAGCCGACGTTGCGGATCCGCACGGCCATCCGCTGGACCGCGTCGAAGCCGTCGGGGGAGAGGCGGGCCGACTCCTCGGGGTCCAGCGACGGGACCGCCACGGTCGGGACCAGGTCGGCCGGGACCGGCGGCGGCATGTCGGGCAGCGTGCCGCAGGACGCCGCGAGCGCCACCGCCGCCGCCACGACGCCCGTGCGCAGCGGTGCCCTCACCGCGAGAGCTCCTGCTGCAGCTGGTCGTTGGCCTCGGTGGCCTCGTCGCACAGCGCCTGGACGTCCTCGCCGAACCGCTCGAGGTCGGCCGGGTCGTAGGCCTCCCGGTTCTCCAGGTACCCGATCAGCTGGAACTGCGCCTGGGTGCACTGCCCGAGCGCGGTGGCCACGACGCCCGCCGCCTCGCTGACGCGGCGCTGGTAGTCCAGGTACTGCTGGCTGGCGACGTTCTCGTCGCCGAGCTGGGCCTTCTCGTCGGCGAGCGCGGTGATCCGCTCCGTGGCGGTGTCGAGCTGCTCGCGTGCGGCGACGAGCTCGGCGGTGACCCCGTCCAGCTCCACCTGCAGCGCCGCGACCTCCTCCGCGTACCGCTGCGCCTCGCCCTCCCACTCGGCCGCGTGGTCCTCCCACGCGTCCGTGGTCTGCCACAGGTACCCGGCGGTGGCGACGGCCACGACGAGGGCCACGGCGAGCACGATCGTGGCGACCCGCCAGCCCCGTCCTCTCCGGGGCGTCCCGCGCCCGGGCGCGGGTTCGGTGCGGTGCACCGGCCCCGCGGCCTCCCAGGACGGCGTCGGCGACGTCATGTCAGACGACGGAACCCGTGTAGGACTCCCCGGGACCCTCGCCGGGGGCGTCCGGGACGACGGACGCCTCGCGGAACGCCAGCTGCAGGGACCGCAGCCCGTCCCGCAGAGACCGTGCGTGCTGGTTGCCGATGTCCGGCGCGCTGGCGGTGACGAGCGCGGCCAGCGCCGTGATGAGCTTGCGGGCCTCGTCGAGGTCGAGGTGCTCGGAGGCGTCGTCCTCGGCGGCGAGGCCGCACTTGACCGCGGCGGCGCTCATCAGGTGGACCGCTGAGGTGGTGATGACCTCGACGGCGGCCACGTCGGCGATGTCGCGCGTGGCCCCGGTCGCGTCGAGGGGGTCGGTGCTGGCGTTCATGGGGTACATCTTGGCACCTTCCGGCGCCCGCACGACCGAGGCCGGACCCGCGTCGGCGGGTCCGGCCTCGGGACGTCAGGTCACACCGGTCAGGCGGCGACCTCGGAGCGCAGCTTGGCGCCGAGCTCGGCGTCCACGTTCGTCCAGTACTGGAAGAAGCGCTCGCGGATCTCGTCGACCGTGATCGCCTTGCCCTGACCCGTCAGGGTCTCCAGGAAGCGCGCCTTGGCGGCGTCGTCGAAGACCTCCCGGTAGAGGGTGCCGGCCTGCCCGAAGTCGTCGTCCTCGGCGTGCAGGGTGTAGGCGGAGCGCATCAGCTCGCCGTCGGTCTCCCAGCTGCCCTCGGCGGTGCGCGTCGGGTCCGCGGCCGGGCCGCCGAAGGAGTTCGGCGTGTAGACCGGGTGCTCCGGGCCGTTGAAGTGGTACTGCATCGGGCCCTGGTGCATGTAGGTGTGCACCTCGGAGGCGTGCGGCTGGTTCACCGGGAGCTGGTTGAAGTTGGCGCCGATGCGGTGGCGGTGCGCGTCGTTGTAGGAGAACACGCGGGCCATGAGCATCTTGTCGGGGGAGATGTCCGTCCCCGGCACCTGGTTGCCCGGCGAGAACGCGGCCTGCTCGATCTCCGCGAAGAAGTTGCGCGGGTTGCGGTTCAGGGTGAAGGTCCCGACCTTGATCAGCGGGTAGTCGGCGTGCGGCCAGACCTTCGTCATGTCGAACGGGTTGAACCGGTAGGTCTTGGCGTCCTCGTACGGCATGACCTGGACCTTGACGTCCCAGGAGGGGTGCTCGCCGCGCTCGATCGCCTCGTACAGGTCGCGGCGGTAGTAGTCCGCGTCCTCGCCGGCGATGCGCTCGGCGTCCTCGTTGCTCAGGTGCTCGACGCCCTGGTGCGAGATGAAGTGGTACTGCACCCAGAACCGCTCGCCCTCGGCGTTGATCCACTGGTAGGTGTGCGAGCCGTAGCCGTTGAGGTGGCGCCACGACCGCGACAGCCCGCGGTCGCCCATGAGGTAGGTCACCTGGTGGGCGGACTCGGGCGACAGCGTCCAAAAGTCCCACTGCATGTCGGCGTCGCGCAGACCGGAGGCGCCGAGGCGCTTCTGGGAGTGGATGAAGTCCGGGAACTTCATCGCGTCGCGCAGGAAGAACACGGGGGTGTTGTTGCCGACGACGTCGAGGTTGCCCTCGGTGGTGTAGAAGCGCAGCGCGAAACCGCGCACGTCGCGCCAGGTGTCGGGGGAACCCTGCTCGCCCGCCACGGAGGAGAACCGCAGCAGGGTCTCGGACGTGGCACCGGGCTGGAACACGGCGGCCGCGGTGTACCGCGAGACGTCCTCGGTGACCTCGAACTCACCGAACGCGCCACCGCCCTTGGCGTGCGGGTTGCGCTCGGGGACGCGCTCGCGGTTGAACGAGGCGAGCTTCTCGACCAGGTACCGGTCGTGCAGCACGGTCGGGCCGTCGGCACCGACCGTGAGGGAGTACTGGTCGCTCGCGACCGGGCTGCCGGTCTGCGTCGTCGTGGGGGTCGTCATGGAGTGACGTCCTTTCTCAGGGGGTTGTGTCAGCCGCGGCACCGGGGGCACAGCCCCCAGAAGGTCACCTCGGCGAGGTCGACCGTGAAGCCGTGGTCGTCGCTCGGCAGGAGGCAGGGCGCGTGCCCCACCGTGCAGTCGACGTCCGCGACCGCTCCGCACGCGCGGCAGACGATGTGGTGGTGGTTGTCGCCGACCCGGCGCTCGTAGCGGGCGGGGTGGCCGGCGGGTTCCATCCTGCGGAGCAGGTCGGCGTCGGCCAGGGCGTGCAGCGAGTCGTACACCGCCTGGACCGAGACCGTGCCCAGCTCGGCCCGCACGGCCCGCACCACGGTGTCGGCCGTCGAGTGCTGGTGCTCACCGAGCGCACGCAGGACGGCGAGCCGTACTCCCGTCACGCGCAGACCGGCGTCGCGCAGCAGCTGGCGCTCCGCCGGGTCGTCGATCGGTGTCCTGCTCATGCCGTCACCCTAGATCGTTCCCTGGAATCGTTCCAGTCTTGGGGTCGTGTCGGGGTGACGGAGGCGACACGGGTTCCCGTGGCCGCCCTACGGCGCCTCCGTGCTACAGTGTGTGGTCGACCGACCCGGCTGCCCAGTGGCCGGGTGCAGCAAGTGGAGATCATCCCACCCGCGCACCGACAGGCAGATGCCGACAGGGGCCGGGTCCGGTCGGACGACTCGCGTCGTCCCACCAGGTCGTCCGTCGGTGCGGGGCACCGGAGGACGACGGTATCGATGGCCTCCGCCTGCTGACTCAGGACGGGGGCCTTTCTCGTTCCTGACGGTCGTCACATCGAGCACTAGGAGCATCACCATCAGCGAGCCTCGCATCAACGACCGGATCCGCGTCCCCGAGGTCCGGCTCATCGGCCCGGGCGGGGAACAGGTCGGCGTGGTCGCCACGGGAGTCGCCCTGAAGCTTGCCCAGGACGCTGACCTCGACCTCGTCGAGGTCGCCCCGGCAGCCCGTCCGCCCGTCGCCAAGCTCATGGACTACGGCAAGTACAAGTACGAGTCGGACATGAAGGCGCGTGAGGCGCGGCGCAAGCAGGCGAACACCCTCCTGAAGGAGATCCGGTTCCGTCTCAAGATCGACCCGCACGACTACGCCACCAAGAAGGGCCACGTCGAGCGGTTCCTCGCGGCCGGCGACAAGGTCAAGGTCATGATCATGTTCCGTGGTCGTGAGCAGTCCCGCCCCGAGGCCGGTGTGCGTCTGCTCGAGCGGCTCGCGGACGACGTGGCGGACCTCGGCTTCGTCGAGTCCATGCCGAAGCAGGACGGCCGCAACATGACCATGGTCCTCGGGCCGGTGAAGAAGAAGTCCGAGGCCAAGAGCGAGCAGCGCAAGCGGTCCGCCGAGGTCAACGCCCAGCGCAAGACCAAGTCCGAGGTCAAGGCCGAGGCGCGCCGCGCCGCGGACGACCAGGTCGAGCCGGAGCCGGCCGAGGAGCCGGTGGAGGCGCCGGTCGAGGAGCAGGCAGCGCCCGAGCCCAGCGCCGCGGCGGGGCCGAAGCCGGGGCCGAAGCCCGGTCCTCGGGAGCGCTGAGCACCGCACGAACCATCTGACACCGGGTCGGCCCCCACCGGCCACGGTCAGCACCACGTCCCCGCCCCCGGGCGGGTGACCGACACGAGGAGAGACGGCAGTCATGCCGAAGAACAAGACGCACTCCGGTGCCAAGAAGCGCTTCCGGACGACCGGCAAGGGCAAGCTCATGCGTGAGCAGACGAACGCCCGGCACTACCTCGAGCACAAGTCGAGCCGCCGTACGCGTCGGCTCGCCGTGGACCAGGACGTCGCCCCGGCCGACGTCAAGCGAATCAAGAAGATGCTCGGTAAGTGATCTCTCCGGCGGCTCGCGCCGCCGGGAGCACTTGTCGACCCGAACTGCAAGGAGCATCACGTGGCACGCGTGAAGCGGGCGGTCAACGCCCACAAGAAGCGTCGTACGACCCTCGAGCGCGCCAGCGGTTACCGCGGCCAGCGTTCCCGTCTGTACCGCAAGGCCAAGGAGCAGGTCACCCACTCCTTCGTCTACTCGTACCGTGACCGGAAGGCCAAGAAGGGCGACTTCCGCAAGCTGTGGATCCAGCGCATCAACGCTGCGGCCCGCCAGCAGGGTCTGACCTACAACCGTTTCGTCCAGGGCCTCAAGGCCGCGGGCGTCGAGGTCGACCGTCGCATGCTCGCCGAGCTCGCGGTCAACGACACCGCCGCGTTCAACGCGCTGGTCAAGGTCGCCAAGGACGCCCTGCCCCAGGACGTCAACGCGCCGAAGGCCGCCTGAGCTCCGGCTCGGTCTTCCAGGACGCCCGGACAGCCCTCCTGCCGATGCCCCGCATCCCGGACGTGACCCTCGCCAACCCGCGAGCAGGTCGCGTCAAGCAGGTCAGGGCGCTGTCCGGGCGTTCTGCACGTGCGAAGCACGGACAGTTCCTCGTGGAGGGACCCCAGGGCGTCCGCGAGGCCGTGCGGCACGCGTCCGCCCGGGTGCGCGACGTCTACCTCACGGCCTCCGCGGCGCGACGGCACCCCGAGATCCTGGACACGGCGCTGGACGCCGGGCTGTACGTGCACCTGGGTACGCCCGAGGTGCTGGACGCCATGAGCCCCGACGCGCAGGGCGTCCTCGCCGTCGTGCGCACCGACGAGCCCGAGCTGGGCGAGGCCCTGGACCGGCGCAGGTCGCCGGACCGTCCGCTGCTCGTGGCCGTGCTGGCCTCCGTCCGCGACCCCGGCAACGCCGGCGCCGTGATCCGTGCCGCCGACGCGGCGGGGGCGGACCTGGTGGTGCTGGCCGGTGAGAGCGTCGACGTCCACAACCCGAAGGTCGTCCGCTCGACGGCGGGCTCGCTCTTCCACCTCCCGGTCGTGACGGGGGTGCCGCTGTCCGACGTGGTCGAGGGCGTCCGTGCCGCCGGGTGCGCCGTGCTGGCCGCCGACGGCACCGGCGACCACGACCTGGACGATCTGCTCGACGTCGCCGGCGCGAGCCCCGAGGGTGTGCCCGACCTGGCCGCCTCCGCCGCCTGGGTGTTCGGCAACGAGGCCTGGGGCCTGCCGAGCGAGGACCGGGCGCTGGCCGACGCCGTCGTCCGTGTCCCGATCCGTGGCCGGGCCGAGTCGCTGAACCTCGCCACCGCCGCCACGGTCTGCCTCTACGCCTCCGGACGCGCGCAGCGCTGAGACCCTGGCGCACCCGTCCGGACATGACCGAAGGCCCCGCGTGGGACGAACACGCGGGGCCCTCGGCCGGTCGATGGGCCCGAGATCAGGCCGGGCAGGCGGCGTCGATGGCGCCGTCGACGTCCGCGCCGGGCAGCAGCACGTCCGCGTAGGCCTTCAGCACCACGTTCGCGGTACCGGGGTCGGTGCGGTGGATCTTCAGCACCGTGCTGAAGGGCAGGTAGTCGCCGCTCCCGATCGGCCACTCGAGCCCGTTCGCGGCCACGCTGCTCAGGACGCCGGTGTCCTGGAGCACGCCGATACCGAACTGCTGGCACTCGATGCCGGTGGGCTTGCCGCCCTCACCCGCACCTACCGGGGCGTGGGCGGAGGCCGAGCCGGCGGCTCCCACCGTGGCCAGGGCGGCGAGGGCCGCGGACACGCCGGCGATCGCGATGCGCTTCATGGGTCTTTCCTCTCCTTCGGGGCCATGACACCCGTGTGTTCGTCGGGGGCCCCTCGGTCGGATGCAGACGGATCGAAGTTTTTTCGACGGATCACGCAGACCCCCCCGCCGACGCCCGGCCGTACGATCGGCGCGTGCGACTCTTCACGGCCGTCTACCCACCCCGCGAGGCGCTCGAGCACCTCGACCTGGCGCTCGGCGGGGTCGGCGGCGGGTCGCCCACGGCGCCGGCCGGCGGCCCGCGGTGGGTGCCCCGGGAGCAGCGGCACGTGACGCTCGCCTTCCACGGAGGGGTCCCCGACGGGGCGGTCGAGGACTACGTCGCCGAGCTGGCCGCCGTGCTGGAGGGGACGGCGGCCTTCGAGCTCGTGCTGGTGGGCAGCGGGACGTTCGGCGGCCGCACGCTCTGGGTCGGTGTCGGCGGTGACGTGGACCGGCTGCGGTCGTTGTCGCGCGACGTCTCCGCCGCGGCCGCCGAGGCCGGGATCCACGGGGCGGACCGCGCCGGCGGGAGACCGCACCTGACGGTGGCCCGGTCCTCCGGCGCACGGGTGGGCGGCGACCGGTCCGGCGGGCGCCGCGGCCGGCGTGGTGCGGAGTCGGCCGAGCCGGTCACGCCCTTCTCCCGGTGGGCCCACGCCCTGGCGGTCTACCGCGGACCCTCCTGGCCGGTCCGGACGGTGCACGTGGTGGCCTCGCGGCTCGGCGCCGGCCGGTCCGGCGGTCCGGCCCACGACGACGTCGCGGTGCTGCCGCTCGCGGGACCATAGACTGTGCGGTGCCGCTCTCACACCACGCAGGAAGGCACGCATGACTGCGCCCGAACCGCTGCCCGACCCGCTGGACGTCGCCGCCCTGGACGCCGCGGTGGACGCCGCGCTGGCCGACGTCGCCGCAGCGACCCAGCTCGACGAGCTGAAGACCGTCCGCACCCGTCACACGGGTGACAAGAGCCCGCTGGCCCTGGCCAACCGTGCCATCGGGGCGCTGCCCGGCCCCGACAAGGCCGCGGCCGGCAAGAACGTCGGTCCCCGGCGCGGACGCATCAACCAGGCGCTCACGGCCCGGCAGGCCGAGCTCGAGGCCGAGCGCGACGCGCGGGTGCTCGTCGAGGAGACCGTCGACGTCACGCTGCCGACGAACCGGACCCCGGCCGGTGCCCGCCACCCGATCGAGCTGATCCAGGAGCGCGTGGCCGACTTCTTCGTCGGGATGGGCTGGGAGATCGCGGACGGACCCGAGGTCGAGGCGGAGTGGTTCAACTTCGACGCGCTGAACTTCGGTCCGGACCACCCGGCCCGCCAGATGCAGGACACCTTCTACGTCGCGGGCACCGACGGGGGAGACCGCACCGACGGTGCGAACCTCGTGCTGCGCACCCACACCTCCCCGGTCCAGGCCCGGTCCCTGCTGGCCCGCGGTGTGCCGCTGTACATCGCCTGCCCCGGCAAGGTGTTCCGCACCGACGCCCTGGACGCGACGCACACGCCGGTCTTCCACCAGGTCGAGGGCCTCGCCGTCGACGAAGGACTGACGATGGCGAACCTCGTGGGCACCCTGGACGCCTTCGCCCGGGAGATGTTCGGCCCGGAGGCGAAGACGCGCCTGCGTCCGAGCTTCTTCCCGTTCACCGAGCCCAGCGCCGAGATGGACCTGTGGTTCCCGCAGAAGAAGGGTGGTGCCGGCTGGATCGAGTGGGGCGGCTGCGGCATGGTGCACCCGAACGTGCTGCGGGCCGCCGGCGTCGACCCCGAGGTCTACTCCGGGTTCGCGTTCGGCATGGGCATCGAGCGCACGCTCATGCTCCGCCACTCCATCGCTGACATGCACGACATCGTGGAGGGCGACGTGCGCTTCTCCACGCAGTTCGGGACGGAGATCTGATGCCCCGCATCGTTGCAGACTGGCTGGCCGACCACGTCGAGCTGCCCGCGGACCTCACCACGGAGCAGCTCGCCGCCGACCTGGTCCGGGTCGGGTTCGAGGAGGAGGAGATCCACCCCGCCGCGGTCTCCGGGCCGCTCGTCGTCGGCCGGGTGCTGGAGATGACCGGCGAGCCGCAGAAGAACGGCAAGACGATCAACTGGTGCCTGGTCGACGTCGGGCCGGAGCACAACGCGACCCGGATCACGGGCGTCGACGACGCCGACGTGCCCGCCGGTGGTGCGCGGGGCATCGTGTGCGGCGCGCACAACTTCGGCGTCGGCGACCTCGTCGTCGTCTCCCTGCCGGGCACGGTGCTGCCCGGCGGGTTCGCGATCGCGTCGCGCAAGACCTACGGGCACGTCTCCGACGGCATGATCTGCTCGACCAAGGAGCTCGGCCTGGGCGACGACCACGGGGGCATCCTCGTGCTGACCGAGGCCGGGTTCGACGCCGCGGACCTCACCCCCGGGCAGGACGCGGTCGCGCTGCTCGGCCTGGGTGACGAGGTGCTCGAGATCAACGTCACCCCGGACCGCGGCTACGCCTTCAGCTACCGCGGGGTTGCCCGGGAGTACGCCCACTCGACCGGCGCCGCGTTCACCGACCGCGGCCTGGCCGAGGCGCTGCCCACCGCGCCGCCGGCCGCCACCGCGGACGGGTTCGCCGTCGCGGTGGACGACACCGCGCCGATCGACGGGCAGGTCGGCTGCGACCGGTTCGTCACGCGCATCGTGCGGGGGATCGACCCGACCGCGCCGACGCCGCCGTGGATGAAGCGACGGCTCGAGGGCTCCGGCATGCGGTCCATCTCCCTGGCCGTGGACGTCACCAACTACGTGATGCTCGACCTGGGTCAGCCGCTGCACGCCTACGACCTCGACGCGGTCACGGCACCGATCGTGGTGCGCCGTGCGGCACCGGGGGAGCGGCTGACCACCCTCGACGAGGTCGACCGCGCCCTGGACACCGAGGACCTGCTCATCACCGACTCGCCCGACGGCCCGGGCTCACGGGTGCTCGGCCTGGCCGGCGTCATGGGGGGCGCCTCGTCGGAGGTCTCCGCGGCCACCACGGACGTGCTCGTCGAGGCGGCGCACTTCGACCAGGTCACCGTCGCCCGTACCGCCCGTCGGCACAAGCTGCCCTCCGAGGCCGCCAAGCGTTTCGAGCGCGGCGTCGACCCGCGCCTGCCCGCCGTCGCCGCGCAGCGCGTCGTCGACCTGCTCGTCGAGCTCGGCGGCGGCACGGCCGACCCGGCGGTGAGCGACCTGGACACCACCACGACCCCGGCGCCCCTGGCCATGGACGTCTCCCTGCCGTCCCGCACCTCGGGCGTGCCGTACACCCGCGAGCAGGTCGTGCAGATCCTGGAGCAGATCGGGTGCGCGGTGTCCGGTGCGGACACCCTGACGGTCACGCCGCCGACGTGGCGGCCCGACCTGGTCGAGCCGGCGGCGCTGGTCGAGGAGGTCGTGCGCATCGCCGGCTACGACCAGATCGCCTCCGTCCTGCCGGCCGCCCCGGGCGGTCGGGGCCTGACGCCGGAGCAGCGCATCCGCCGCTCCGTCGCCCGGGCGCTCGCGGACGCGGGGCTGGTCGAGGTGCTGTCCTACCCGTTCGTCGGGCAGCAGGACCTCGACGCCCTCGGGGTGCCCGCCGACGACCCGCGTCGGACCGCGCTGCGTCTGGCGAACCCGCTGGCCGAGGACCGCCCGCTGATGCGGACCACGCTGCTGGTCAGCCTGCTCGACACCGCGCGGCGCAACGTCTCGCGCGGGATCGACGACGTCGCCGTGTTCGAGATGGGCCAGGTGACCCGACCGGTCGCCGACGCCCCGGCGGCGCCGCAGCTGCCGGTGGGTGTGCGGCCCTCGCCGGACCAGCTCGAGGCGCTCGCCGCCGCCACACCCGACCAGCCGCGCCG
The DNA here is from genome assembly GCF_030588125.1 of Isoptericola sp. b515. Taxonomy (NCBI): domain Bacteria; kingdom Bacillati; phylum Actinomycetota; class Actinomycetes; order Micrococcales; family Promicromonosporaceae; genus Isoptericola; species Isoptericola sp. b515. Next base: position 686,326 of record NZ_JAUQYR010000002.1, read on the forward strand.
CGTCGCCGGGGTGCTGACCGGGAACCGCGTCCCCGCCGGATGGTGGGGGCCCGGACGGCCGGTCGACTGGGCCGACGCCGTCGACGCCGCCCGGACGGTCGCCGACCTGGCCGGTGCCGAGGTCGTCGTCTCGAACGACCCCGACCACATGCCCTGGCACCCCGGTCGCTGCGCGCGGTTCGAGGTCGCCGGCGGTGACGGAGAGGTCCGGACCGTGGGGCACGCGGGCGAGCTGCACCCCAAGGTGCTCGAGGAGCTGGGCCTGCCGCGCCGCACCGTCGCCTTCGAGATGGACCTGACGGCGCTCGTCGACGTCGCCGACGGGTCGCCCCGGGTCGCGGCGCCGGTCTCGGCCTTTCCCGCGGCCAAGGAGGACTTCGCCCTCGTCGTGGACGCCACGGTGCCGGCCGCCGACGTGGAGGCCGCCGTCGTGGCGGGAGCGGGTGAGCTGCTCGAGCGGGTCGAGCTGTTCGACCTCTTCACGGGCGAGCAGATCGGCCGCGGCAAGAAGTCCCTGGCGTACTCGGTCCGGCTCCGGGCCGCGGACCGGACGCTGACCGCCGAGGACGTCCGGGCCGCCCGGGACGGCGTGGTGCGGGTCACGGCCGAGCGGGTGGGGGCGGTGCTCCGTGGCTGAGCCCCAGGACCTCCCCGCGGCGCGGACGGCGTTGGTCACCGGCGCGACGCGCGGCATCGGCCGCGCTGTCGCGCTCGGGCTGGCCGACGCCGGCCTGGACGTGGCGCTCCTCGCCCGGGACGCCGACCGGCTGGCCGAGGTCGCCGAGCAGGTGCGTGCGACGGGTCGTACGGCCGTCGTGCTGCCCTGCGACGTCACCGACCCCGAGGCGGTCGCGAGTGCCGTCCGGCAGGCGGAGGACGAGCTCGGGTCGGTCGACCTGCTCGTCAACAACGCGGGCCGCATCGACGCCGAGGTCCCCCTGTGGGAGGCGGACGTCGAGGAGTGGTGGCAGGTGATGGAGACGAACGTCCGCGGTCCGTTCCTGCTCGCGCGGCACGTCGTGCCGGGCATGCTGGCGCGTGGCGGCGGCCGGGTCGTCGACCTCAACAGCGGCGCCGGGTCGCACGACATGACCTACTCCAGCGCCTACAACCTGTCCAAGACGGCGCTGATGCGCCTGGGCCAGCAGCTGCACGCCATGGGCCACGACCAGGGTCTGCGCACCCTCGAGCTGGCACCCGGCGTCGTGGCCACGGACATGACCGCCGGGATGCGGACCCACGAGGGCCGTACGGAGTGGACGCCCGTCGAGCGCACCGTCGACGTCGCGGTCGCCTTCGCTCGGGGCGAGCTCGACGAGTGCTCGGGCTGGTTCGTGCGGGTCTCCGACGACACCCCGGAGTCGCTGCGGGCGGCGGCCGCCGAGGCGACCGCCGCCGTCCCGCGCCGGCTGCGGGTGCTGCCGGCCGGCGAGGGGGACGCGCTGGGTCACACGCTCACCGGCCGCTGAGCCTCAGCCCTGGGCGTCGCGCCAGGCGACCCAGTCGGCGACCCTCGACAGGTCGTAGTCGGGTCCGCCGACGCCCAGGGTCAGGAGCGTGGCACCGGCGTCGAGCAGACCCGGCCCGGTCGCGGCGGGCGAGCCGTGGACCCCGACCGACCGCTCGACGAGACGACCGGTGTCGCGCCCGACGGCTGCACCGTGCTCGTCGAGGATCGCCGACTTGCGGCGCAGCGTGTCGACGTCGCCGAAGGAGTGCCACACGTCGGCGTGCTCGGCCACGATCCGCAAGGTCTTCCTCTCCCCGCCGCCGCCGATGAGGATCGGGATCTCGCGCGTGGGCGCGGGGTTGCCGGCGGCGAGCCGCCGGCGGATGCGGGGCATGGCCTCGGCCAGCCCGGCGATGCGCGACCCGGCGGTACCGAACTCGTAGCCGAACTCCCGGTAGTCCTTCTCGAACCAGCCGGCCCCCATCCCGAGGATCAGGCGCCCGCCCGAGATGTGGTCGACGGTGCGGGCCATGTCGGCCAGCAGGTCCGGGTTGCGGTACCCGTTGCCGGTGACGAGAGCGCCGATCTCGACGCGCTCGGTCTGCTCGGCCCAGGCCCCGAGCATGGTCCAGCACTCGAAGTGCTTGCCGTCGGGGTCCCCCGAGAGGGGGTAGAAGTGGTCCCAGTTGAAGACGACGTCGACGCCCAGGTCCTCGGCGCGCAGGACGGCGTCGCGGATCTGGCCGTAGTCGGCGTGCTGGGGCTGGAGCTGGACGGCGACGCGCAGCGGCCGTTCCGTGGTGGGGGAGTCCATGGAGCCACGCTACGCCCGGACGCCGTCACCCGGTGGTGACCACGACGAAGACGCGGCGGAAGGCGAGCGGGGTCCCGTACGGGTGGCGCGGGTAGGCCCGGCGCAGCGCGGCACCGTACTCGGCGTCGAACTGCTCCCGCAGGGTGGTGCCGTGGTCGGCGTCGTGGGCCGCCAGGGCCTGTAGCACGGGCTGCGCCCCGGTCGCGGAGATCCAGCGCAGCACCGGGTCCTCGCCGGGAAGGACGTGCGTGTAGGTCGTCTCCCAGGCGTCGACCGCGCGACCCGGTCCGGCCAGGATCTCGAGGTAGTCCGCCGGGTCGCCGACCGCCCGTCGGGGCACGGGACCGACCACGTCGGCGTAGGGTCCACGTGCCGCCACCTCGCGCAGCAGGCGGTGGCTCGGTGCGTCCTGGTTGCCGGGCACGGAGAAGGCGAACGCCTCGCGGGCGAGGCCCGCGAGCGCCGGCAGCAGGTCCCGGTGGTCCGGCACCCACTGGAGCGTCGCGTTGCTGATCACGAGGTCCGGGCGTGACGGGACGCCCGTGGGCGGGTGGCCTGCGGCGAGGTCGCGCAGGTCGCCCAGCACGTAGCGTCCGTCGGGGTCGGCGGCGCGGGCGGCGTCGATCATGGCGGGGGACGCGTCCAGGCCGACGACGTCGGCGCCGGGCCATCGTCGGCGCAGCATCGCGGCCAGGTGGCCGGGTCCGCAGCCGAGGTCGAGGACGGAGCGCGGCGTGCCGGGCACACGGGCGAGGAGCTCGGCGAAGGGCCGGGAACGCTCGTCGGTGAAGCGCAGGTAGTCGGACGGCGACCAGTCGGGCACGGTGATCCTCTCGTCAGGGCAGGAGCAGCACCTTCCCGGTCGTGGCGCGACCCTCGAGGGCGGTGTGCGCGGCCGCGGCCTCGGCGAGCGGGTAGGCGGCGCCCACGCGGACGTCGAGGTCGCCGTCGGCGGCGAGTCCCAGGACCTCGCCCGCGCGCCACTCGATCTCGGAGCGGGTGGCGGTGTAGTGGGCGAGCGTCGGGCGGGTGAGATACAGCGAGCCGCCGGTGTTGAGCCGCTGCGGGTCGAACGGTGGCACCTGGCCGGACGCGCCGCCGAACAGCACGAGCGTGCCGCGGGGGCGCAGCGAGTCCAGCGAGGCGTCGAAGGTCGCGCGGCCCACGCCGTCGTACACGACGTGCACACCCGCGCCGTCGGTGAGTCGCCGCACCGCGGCGGGCAGCTCGGCGGTGAGGTCGTCCATCGCGGCGTAGTCGATCGTGTGCGCCGCCCCGGCCTCGCGCGACAGCGCCGCCTTCTCGGGCGACGAGACGGTGGTGACCACCCGTCCGCCGCGGGCCGTGGCGAGCTGGGTCGCGAGCAGCCCGACGCCGCCCGCCCCGGCGTGCAGCAGCACGTCGTGGCCGGGGCCGACCTCGAAGGTGGAGGCGACCAGGTAGTGGGCGGTCATCCCCTGCAGGGGGAGCGCGGCGGCCGTCTCGAGGTCCAGCGCGTCGGGCACGCGCACGGCGCCGGCGGCCGGCACGAGCGCGAGCTCGGCGTACGAGCCGGCGGCGTCGTGCCAGGCGACCCGGTCGCCCGCGGCGAACCCTCGGACCTCCGCCCCCACGTCCACGACGACCCCGGCGCCCTCGACCCCCACGACGTGCGGGTACTCCATCGGGTAGACGCCGGCCCGGCGGTAGGTGTCGATGAAGTTGACGCCGGCCGCCTCGACGCGGACCAGCAGCCGGCCGGGCCCGGGCTCGGGATCGGGCAGGTCGACGGACTCCAGGACCTCGGGACCACCCGCGGCGCGGGCCACCACTGCACGCATGCGACGAGACTACGGCCTCACGGGTGTACGCGGGGCTGGTCGAGGTGCTGTCCTACCCGTTCGTCGGGCAGCAGGACCTCGACGCCCTCGGGGTGCCCGCCGACGACCCGCGTCGGACCGCGCTGCGTCTGGCGAACCCGCTGGCCGAGGACCGCCCGCTGATGCGGACCACGCTGCTGGTCAGCCTGCTCGACACCGCGCGGCGCAACGTCTCGCGCGGGATCGACGACGTCGCCGTGTTCGAGATGGGCCAGGTGACCCGACCGGTCGCCGACGCCCCGGCGGCGCCGCAGCTGCCGGTGGGTGTGCGGCCCTCGCCGGACCAGCTCGAGGCGCTCGCCGCCGCCACACCCGACCAGCCGCGCCGCGTCGCCGGGGTGCTGACCGGGAACCGCGTCCCCGCCGGATGGTGGGGGCCCGGACGGCCGGTCGACTGGGCCGACGCCGTCGACGCCGCCCGGACGGTCGCCGACCTGGCCGGTGCCGAGGTCGTCGTCTCGAACGACCCCGACCACATGCCCTGGCACCCCGGTCGCTGCGCGCGGTTCGAGGTCGCCGGCGGTGACGGAGAGGTCCGGACCGTGGGGCACGCGGGCGAGCTGCACCCCAAGGTGCTCGAGGAGCTGGGCCTGCCGCGCCGCACCGTCGCCTTCGAGATGGACCTGACGGCGCTCGTCGACGTCGCCGACGGGTCGCCCCGGGTCGCGGCGCCGGTCTCGGCCTTTCCCGCGGCCAAGGAGGACTTCGCCCTCGTCGTGGACGCCACGGTGCCGGCCGCCGACGTGGAGGCCGCCGTCGTGGCGGGAGCGGGTGAGCTGCTCGAGCGGGTCGAGCTGTTCGACCTCTTCACGGGCGAGCAGATCGGCCGCGGCAAGAAGTCCCTGGCGTACTCGGTCCGGCTCCGGGCCGCGGACCGGACGCTGACCGCCGAGGACGTCCGGGCCGCCCGGGACGGCGTGGTGCGGGTCACGGCCGAGCGGGTGGGGGCGGTGCTCCGTGGCTGAGCCCCAGGACCTCCCCGCGGCGCGGACGGCGTTGGTCACCGGCGCGACGCGCGGCATCGGCCGCGCTGTCGCGCTCGGGCTGGCCGACGCCGGCCTGGACGTGGCGCTCCTCGCCCGGGACGCCGACCGGCTGGCCGAGGTCGCCGAGCAGGTGCGTGCGACGGGTCGTACGGCCGTCGTGCTGCCCTGCGACGTCACCGACCCCGAGGCGGTCGCGAGTGCCGTCCGGCAGGCGGAGGACGAGCTCGGGTCGGTCGACCTGCTCGTCAACAACGCGGGCCGCATCGACGCCGAGGTCCCCCTGTGGGAGGCGGACGTCGAGGAGTGGTGGCAGGTGATGGAGACGAACGTCCGCGGTCCGTTCCTGCTCGCGCGGCACGTCGTGCCGGGCATGCTGGCGCGTGGCGGCGGCCGGGTCGTCGACCTCAACAGCGGCGCCGGGTCGCACGACATGACCTACTCCAGCGCCTACAACCTGTCCAAGACGGCGCTGATGCGCCTGGGCCAGCAGCTGCACGCCATGGGCCACGACCAGGGTCTGCGCACCCTCGAGCTGGCACCCGGCGTCGTGGCCACGGACATGACCGCCGGGATGCGGACCCACGAGGGCCGTACGGAGTGGACGCCCGTCGAGCGCACCGTCGACGTCGCGGTCGCCTTCGCTCGGGGCGAGCTCGACGAGTGCTCGGGCTGGTTCGTGCGGGTCTCCGACGACACCCCGGAGTCGCTGCGGGCGGCGGCCGCCGAGGCGACCGCCGCCGTCCCGCGCCGGCTGCGGGTGCTGCCGGCCGGCGAGGGGGACGCGCTGGGTCACACGCTCACCGGCCGCTGAGCCTCAGCCCTGGGCGTCGCGCCAGGCGACCCAGTCGGCGACCCTCGACAGGTCGTAGTCGGGTCCGCCGACGCCCAGGGTCAGGAGCGTGGCACCGGCGTCGAGCAGACCCGGCCCGGTCGCGGCGGGCGAGCCGTGGACCCCGACCGACCGCTCGACGAGACGACCGGTGTCGCGCCCGACGGCTGCACCGTGCTCGTCGAGGATCGCCGACTTGCGGCGCAGCGTGTCGACGTCGCCGAAGGAGTGCCACACGTCGGCGTGCTCGGCCACGATCCGCAAGGTCTTCCTCTCCCCGCCGCCGCCGATGAGGATCGGGATCTCGCGCGTGGGCGCGGGGTTGCCGGCGGCGAGCCGCCGGCGGATGCGGGGCATGGCCTCGGCCAGCCCGGCGATGCGCGACCCGGCGGTACCGAACTCGTAGCCGAACTCCCGGTAGTCCTTCTCGAACCAGCCGGCCCCCATCCCGAGGATCAGGCGCCCGCCCGAGATGTGGTCGACGGTGCGGGCCATGTCGGCCAGCAGGTCCGGGTTGCGGTACCCGTTGCCGGTGACGAGAGCGCCGATCTCGACGCGCTCGGTCTGCTCGGCCCAGGCCCCGAGCATGGTCCAGCACTCGAAGTGCTTGCCGTCGGGGTCCCCCGAGAGGGGGTAGAAGTGGTCCCAGTTGAAGACGACGTCGACGCCCAGGTCCTCGGCGCGCAGGACGGCGTCGCGGATCTGGCCGTAGTCGGCGTGCTGGGGCTGGAGCTGGACGGCGACGCGCAGCGGCCGTTCCGTGGTGGGGGAGTCCATGGAGCCACGCTACGCCCGGACGCCGTCACCCGGTGGTGACCACGACGAAGACGCGGCGGAAGGCGAGCGGGGTCCCGTACGGGTGGCGCGGGTAGGCCCGGCGCAGCGCGGCACCGTACTCGGCGTCGAACTGCTCCCGCAGGGTGGTGCCGTGGTCGGCGTCGTGGGCCGCCAGGGCCTGTAGCACGGGCTGCGCCCCGGTCGCGGAGATCCAGCGCAGCACCGGGTCCTCGCCGGGAAGGACGTGCGTGTAGGTCGTCTCCCAGGCGTCGACCGCGCGACCCGGTCCGGCCAGGATCTCGAGGTAGTCCGCCGGGTCGCCGACCGCCCGTCGGGGCACGGGACCGACCACGTCGGCGTAGGGTCCACGTGCCGCCACCTCGCGCAGCAGGCGGTGGCTCGGTGCGTCCTGGTTGCCGGGCACGGAGAAGGCGAACGCCTCGCGGGCGAGGCCCGCGAGCGCCGGCAGCAGGTCCCGGTGGTCCGGCACCCACTGGAGCGTCGCGTTGCTGATCACGAGGTCCGGGCGTGACGGGACGCCCGTGGGCGGGTGGCCTGCGGCGAGGTCGCGCAGGTCGCCCAGCACGTAGCGTCCGTCGGGGTCGGCGGCGCGGGCGGCGTCGATCATGGCGGGGGACGCGTCCAGGCCGACGACGTCGGCGCCGGGCCATCGTCGGCGCAGCATCGCGGCCAGGTGGCCGGGTCCGCAGCCGAGGTCGAGGACGGAGCGCGGCGTGCCGGGCACACGGGCGAGGAGCTCGGCGAAGGGCCGGGAACGCTCGTCGGTGAAGCGCAGGTAGTCGGACGGCGACCAGTCGGGCACGGTGATCCTCTCGTCAGGGCAGGAGCAGCACCTTCCCGGTCGTGGCGCGACCCTCGAGGGCGGTGTGCGCGGCCGCGGCCTCGGCGAGCGGGTAGGCGGCGCCCACGCGGACGTCGAGGTCGCCGTCGGCGGCGAGTCCCAGGACCTCGCCCGCGCGCCACTCGATCTCGGAGCGGGTGGCGGTGTAGTGGGCGAGCGTCGGGCGGGTGAGATACAGCGAGCCGCCGGTGTTGAGCCGCTGCGGGTCGAACGGTGGCACCTGGCCGGACGCGCCGCCGAACAGCACGAGCGTGCCGCGGGGGCGCAGCGAGTCCAGCGAGGCGTCGAAGGTCGCGCGGCCCACGCCGTCGTACACGACGTGCACACCCGCGCCGTCGGTGAGTCGCCGCACCGCGGCGGGCAGCTCGGCGGTGAGGTCGTCCATCGCGGCGTAGTCGATCGTGTGCGCCGCCCCGGCCTCGCGCGACAGCGCCGCCTTCTCGGGCGACGAGACGGTGGTGACCACCCGTCCGCCGCGGGCCGTGGCGAGCTGGGTCGCGAGCAGCCCGACGCCGCCCGCCCCGGCGTGCAGCAGCACGTCGTGGCCGGGGCCGACCTCGAAGGTGGAGGCGACCAGGTAGTGGGCGGTCATCCCCTGCAGGGGGAGCGCGGCGGCCGTCTCGAGGTCCAGCGCGTCGGGCACGCGCACGGCGCCGGCGGCCGGCACGAGCGCGAGCTCGGCGTACGAGCCGGCGGCGTCGTGCCAGGCGACCCGGTCGCCCGCGGCGAACCCTCGGACCTCCGCCCCCACGTCCACGACGACCCCGGCGCCCTCGACCCCCACGACGTGCGGGTACTCCATCGGGTAGACGCCGGCCCGGCGGTAGGTGTCGATGAAGTTGACGCCGGCCGCCTCGACGCGGACCAGCAGCCGGCCGGGCCCGGGCTCGGGATCGGGCAGGTCGACGGACTCCAGGACCTCGGGACCACCCGCGGCGCGGGCCACCACTGCACGCATGCGACGAGACTACGGCCTCACGGGTGTCGTGTGACGATGTCGTCGTGAGCACCCGTGCGGCGTCCCCTGGGGCGACCCCCACGATCCGGGCGGCCCGGCCGGCCGACTGGCCCGCCCTGTGGCGGGTCGTCGAGCCGGTCGTGCGCGAGGGGGAGACGTACACCTACCCCACCGACCTCACGAGCGAGCAGGCGCGCGACCTGTGGCTGGCGGAGCCGCCGGCCGCGACGGTGCTCGCCGAGTCGGACGGCGTGGTCCTCGGCACCGCGCGCATGGGGCCGAACAAGCCCGGTCACGGCGACCACGTCGGCACCGCCGCGTTCATGGTGGCGCCGGAGGCGCGCGGCCGGGGCGTGGCGCGTGCCCTGGCCGAGCACGTGGTCGCCTGGCACCGCGCCGAGGGGTACCGCGGCATCCAGTTCAACGCGGTCGTGGAGTCCAACACGGCCGCCGTGCGGTTGTGGCGGTCGCTCGGGTGGGACATCGTGGGCACGGTGCCCCGGGCCTTCCGCAGCCCGGCCCACGGGTACGTCGGCCTGCACGTGATGTACCGGCCGCTGGACCAGCATTTGGAATAGTTTCCGTGCCGCATGCATAGATATGTATAGTGGCGCCATGGTCAGCACCCCCTCGACCCCGGACCGGCTGCGCGTCGCCGTCGCCGGCGCCTCCGGGTACGCCGGTGGCGAGTTCCTGCGCCTCGCCGCGCAGCACCCGTCCCTCGAGATCGGCGCGCTCACCGCCCACGCCAACGCCGGCAGCAAGCTCGGCGCGCTGCAGCCCCACCTGCGGTCGCTGGCCGACCGCGTCCTCGCACCGACGACCGCCGAGGCGCTCGCCGGGCACGACGTCGTCGTCCTCGGACTGCCGCACGGGGCCTCCGGCGAGATCGCCGCGCAGCTGCCCGACGACGTGCTCGTCCTCGACCTGGGGGCCGACCACCGCCTCGCCTCGGCCGCCGACTGGCGCGCCTACTACGGGTCCCAGCACGCCGGGACCTGGCCCTACGGCCTGCCCGAGCTCGTCGTCGCCGACGGCGGCACCCAGCGTCACCGGCTCGTCGGCGCCCGGCGCATCGCCGTCCCGGGGTGCAACGTCACGGCCGTGACCCTCGGTCTGCAGCCGGGCGTCGCCGCGGGCCTGCTCGACCCGACCGACCTCGTGGCCGTGCTCGCCAACGGCTTCTCGGGGGCCGGCAAGGCGCTCAAGCCGCACCTGCTCGCGGCCGAGGGTCTCGGGGCCGCGTCCCCGTACGCCGTCGGCGGCACCCACCGGCACATCCCCGAGATCACGCAGAACCTGCGCACCGCCGGGGCGCAGGCGGTGACGATCAGCTTCACCCCGACGCTCGTGCCGATGTCCCGGGGCATCCTCGCCACCGCCACCGCACGGTTCGCCCCGGGCCGGGGCGCCGACGCGGACGAGCTGCGGGCCGTCTGGGAGGCCGCGTACGGCCACGAGCCGTTCGTCGAGCTGCTGCCGGCGGGCCAGTGGCCGTCCACCGCCGCGACGATCGGCAGCAACACGGCCCTCGTCCAGGTCGCGCTCGACGAGGCGGCCGGCCGAGTCGTCACGGTCACCGCGATCGACAACCTCGTCAAGGGCACCGCCGGGCAGGCCGTCCAGGCGATGAACATCGCCCTCGGCCTGCCCGAGACCGCCGGCCTCGTCACCGAAGGAGTCGCCCCGTGACCGTCACCACTCCCCGGGGCTTCCGCGCGGCCGGGGTCGCGGGCGGACTGAAGGCCTCCGGTGGGCGCGACGTCGCCCTCGTCGTCAACGACGGCCCGTCGCGCACGGCGGCGGCCGTGCTCACCGGCAACCGCGTGCAGGCCGCTCCCGTGCTGTGGACCCGGCAGGCGGTCTCCGACGGGGCCGCGCGTGCCGTGGTCCTGAACTCCGGCGGCGCCAACGCCTGCACCGGTCCCGAGGGCTTCGCCGACACCCACCGCACGGCCGAGCACGTCGCGGGCGTGCTGTCCGCCGCGGCCGCCACGCCGGAGGACGAGGTCGGTGCGGGGGACGTGCTGGTGTGCTCGACAGGTCTGATCGGCGTCCGGCTCGACATGCCCGCGCTGCTGGGCGGGATCGACGCCGCCGCGGCCGGGCTCGCCGCCGACGGCGGGGACGACGCCGCGCACGCCATCATGACCACCGACACCGTCGCCAAGACGGCCGTGGCCGACCGCGACGGCTGGAGCGTGGGCGCCATGGCCAAGGGAGCGGGCATGCTCGCCCCCGCGCTGGCGACGATGCTCTCCGTGGTCACCACGGACGCCGTCGTGGATCCCGCCACCGCGGACGCGGCCCTGCGCGCCGCCACCCGCTCGACGTTCGACCGCGTCGACTCCGACGGGTGCCAGTCCACCAACGACACCGTGATCCTGCTCGCCTCCGGCGCCTCGGGTGTCGAGGTCACCGCGCAGGCGCTGACCGAGGCCGTCACCGCCGTCTGCGCCGACCTGTCCCGCCAGCTCGTCGGCGACGCCGAGGGCGCCGGGCACGACATCGCCGTGTCCGTGCTCAACGCGACCACGGAGGAGGCCGCCGTGGCGGTCGCCCGGGCGGTGACCCGGTCCAACCTGGTCAAGACCGCGATCTTCGGCAACGACCCCAACTGGGGACGGATCGTCGCCGCCGTCGGCACGGTGCCCGAGGACGTCGCGCCCTACGACCCGCTGACCCTCGACGTGACGGTCAACGGCGTCCAGGTGTGCCGGGCCCAGGGCGTCGGCGAGCCGCGCGAGCTCGTCGACCTCGCCGCCGACCGGGAGGTGCACGTCGAGATCGACCTGCACGCCGGCGACGCGACCGCGACCGTCTGGACCAACGACCTCACCCACGACTACGTCCACGAGAACAGCGCCTACTCCTCATGAGCGACCCCACCACCGATCCCGCGGCCCCGTTCGACACCCGGACCGCCCTGCGCCCCGACCAGAAGGCCGAGGTGCTCATCGAGGCCCTGCCGTGGCTGCAGGAGTTCGCCGGCGCCCTCGTCGTGGTCAAGTACGGCGGCAACGCCATGGTCGACGGCGAGCTCAAGGCCGCCTTCGCCCAGGACATGGTGTTCCTGCGCCAGGTCGGTCTGCATCCCGTCGTCGTGCACGGCGGCGGACCGCAGATCTCCACGATGCTCGAGCGGGTCGGCATCTCCTCGGAGTTCCGCGGCGGCCTGCGGGTGACCACGCCGGAGGCCATGGATGTCGTGCGCATGGTGCTGACCGGCCAGGTCCAGCGTGAGCTCGTGGGCCTGCTCAACGCGCACGCCCCGCGGGCCGTCGGGCTGTCGGGCGAGGACGCCGGGCTGTTCGGTGCGGTCCGGCGGCACGCCACCGTGGACGGGTCCCCGGTCGACGTCGGCCTCGTCGGCGACGTCGTCCGGGTCAACCCCGGCGCCGTGCAGGACCTGCTCGACGCCGGACGCATCCCGGTGGTGTCCACCGTCGCCCCCGACGTCGACGACCCCACCCAGGTGCTCAACGTCAACGCCGACACCGCGGCCTCGGCGCTCGCGGTGGCGCTGGGGGCCAAGAAGCTCATCGTGCTGACCGACGTCGAGGGGCTGTACACCGACTGGCCGGACCGCGGCTCGCTCGTCGAGGAGATCACCGCCGGCGACCTGCACGACCTGCTGCCCACGCTCAGCGCCGGCATGGTCCCGAAGATGGAGGCCTGCCTGCGGGCGGTGCAGGGAGGTGTGCCGCGCGCCTCGGTCATCGACGGTCGCCAGCCCCACTCCGTGCTGCTCGAGGTCTTCACCGCACGCGGCAACGGCACCATGGTCGTCCCGAACCCGACGGGGGAGGAGGGATGAGCGAGATGTCCGCGCGCCGCGACCTGACCACCCAGGAGTGGCAGAACGCCTACTCCGGTGCGGTGATGGACACGTTCGGTCCGCCGCAGCGGATCCTCGTGCGGGGCGAGGGCGCCTACGTGTGGGACGCCGACGGCAAGCGCTACCTCGACCTGCTGGCCGGGATCGCCGTCAATTCCCTCGGGCACGCTCACCCGACGCTGACGGCCGCCGTCAGTGCCCAGATGGGGACCCTCGGCCACGTGTCGAACTTCTTCGGCACCCCCCCGCAGATCACGCTCGCCGAGCGGTTGCTGGCGCTCGCCGAGGCGCCGTCGGGGTCCAGGGTCTTCTTCGCCAACTCCGGGACCGAGGCCAACGAGGGGGCGTTCAAGATGGCCCGGCGCACCGGTCGCCCCCGGATCGTCGCCCTGGAGGGCGGCTTCCACGGCCGGACCGTGGGGGCGCTCGCCCTGACCCACAAGCCGGCCTACCGCGAGCCCTTCGAGCCGCTGCCCGGCGGCGTGGAGCACGTGCCGTTCGGGGACACCACCGCGCTGGAGGAGGCGTTCTCGCCGGCCGCCGTGTCCGCACGCGGTGAGGTCGCCGCGCTGGTGGTCGAACCGGTGCAGGGCGAGGCCGGGGTGCGCGAGCTGCCCGCCGGGTACCTGGCCCTCGCCCGCCGGCTGACCGACGACGCCGGTGCGCTGCTCGTGCTCGACGAGGTCCAGACGGGCGTGGGGCGCACCGGGTCCTGGTTCGCCTACCAGCAGCCGGAGATCGGCGCCGGCGTCGTGCCCGACGTCGTCACGCTCGCCAAGGGTCTGGGCGGCGGGTTCCCGATCGGCGCGGTCATCGCCTACGGCGAGCGTGCCGCCACGCTGCTCGGCCGCGGCCAGCACGGCACGACCTTCGGTGGCAACCCCGTCGCGGCCGCGGCGGCGCTGGCCACGATCGGCGTCGTCGAGCGAGACCGCCTGCTGGCGCACGTGCGGCAGGTCGGCGAGACCCTGCGCCGTGCGATCACGACCGCCGGCAACCCGCTCGTCGCCGGCGTGCGCGGACGCGGGCTGCTGCTGGCCGTCGAGCTCACCCGACCCGTGGCCGCGCAGGTGGCGACGGCCGCGCTCGAGGCCGGGTTCATCGTCAACCCGGTCGCCCCGGACGCCGTCCGCCTCGCCCCGCCGCTGATCCTCACCACGGACCAGGCCCTGGACGCCGCACGGTTCTTCGCCGAGGTCGCCGTGCCCGAGCCCCCGAAGGAGGGCTGAGATGCCCCGCCACTTCCTGCGCGACGACGACCTGTCGCCCGCCGAGCAGCGCGAGGTGCTGCGGCTCGCGCTCGACCTGCGCGAGTCGCCGTACGCACGCGCGCCGCTCGCCGGCCCGCAGAGCGTCGCCCTGCTGTTCGACAAGCCCACCCTGCGCACGCAGACGTCGTTCTCCGCGGGGGTCGCCGAGCTCGGGGGCTTCCCGATGGTCGTCGACGGACGGCTCGCACAGGTCGGCGAGCGGGAGTCCGTCGCGGACGTCACGCGCGTACTGGAACGGCAGGTCTCGGCGATCGTGTGGCGGACCTTCGGCCAGGAGCGGATCGAGGAGATGGCGGCCGTCGCACAGGTGCCGGTCGTCAACGCGCTGACCGACCAGTTCCACCCGTGCCAGATCCTGGCGGACCTGCTCACGGTCGCCCAGCACCGCGGCGGCCTGGACGCACTGGCGGGCCAGCGGCTCGCCTACGTCGGCGACGCCGCGAACAACATGGGCGCCTCGTACCTGGTGGGCGGGGCGACGGCCGGGCTGCACGTCCGCGTGGCCGGCCCCGAGGGGTACCTGCCGGACGACGACGTGGTGCGCCGCGCCGAGGAGATCGCCGCCACCACGGGCGGGTCCGTCACGGTGACGACCGACGCGACGTCCGCCGTCGCCGGCGCCGACGTCGTCGTCACCGACACCTGGGTCTCCATGGGCTCCGAGGCCTCCGCGGCCCGGCGGGCCACCGACCTCCTGCCGTACCAGGTGACGCCGGAGCTGATGGACTCGGCCGCCCCCGACGCGATCTTCCTGCACTGCCTGCCCGCGTACCGTGGCAAGGAGGTCGCCGCCGACGTGATCGACGGACCCCGGTCGAAGGTGTGGGACGAGGCCGAGAACCGCCGCCACGTCCAGAAGGCCGTGCTGACCTTCCTGCTGGAGGACCGATGACCACCTCGCCCGGCCACGCGCCCACCACCAAGGCGGCCCGCCACGCCCGCATCACCGAGATCCTGCAGCGCACCGCGATCCACTCCCAGGCAGAGCTCGCTCGCGAGCTGGCCGGCGAGGGGCTGTCGGTCACCCAGGGGACGCTCTCGCGCGACCTCATCGAGCTGCGGGCCGAGAAGGTCCGCAGCGCGTCCGGCGCCCTCGTCTACGCCGTCCCGGGGGAGGGCGGCGACCGCAGCGTGCGGGCCGCCGGCGTGGACGGCCACGACGGTGGTTACCTCGCGGCGCGTCTGGCCCGGCTCTGCGCCGACCTGCTGGTCTCCGCCGAGTCGTCCGGCAACCAGGTGGTGCTGCGCACCCCGCCGGGCGCCGCCAACTACCTCGCCTCGGCCATCGACCACTCCGTCCTCCCGGGCGTCCTCGGCTGCATCGCCGGGGACGACACGATCCTCGTGATCGGCCGCGACCCCGCCGGCGGCGACGAGCTCGCCCGCCGGTTCCTCGAGCTCACGGCGCCCCAGGACGCCTGAGCCTGCCAGACTCGACATCGACCGCAACGCAAGGAAGAAGACCCTCATGACTGATCGCGTCGTGCTCGCCTACTCGGGCGGCCTGGACACCTCCGTGGCCATCGGCTGGATCGCCGAGGCCACCGGGGCCGAGGTCGTCGCCGTCGCCGTGGACGTGGGCCAGGGCGGCGAGGACCTCGAGGTCATCCGCAAGCGCGCGCTCGACTGCGGCGCGGTGGAGGCCTACGTCGCCGACGCCCGCGACGAGTTCGCGAACGAGTACTGCATGCCCGCCCTGCAGGCCAACGGCCTCTACCTCGACCGCTACCCGCTGGTCTCGGCCATCTCCCGCCCGGTCATCGTCAAGCACCTGGTGCGCGCCGCCCGGCAGTTCGGCGCGACCACCGTCGCCCACGGCTGCACCGGCAAGGGCAACGACCAGGTCCGCTTCGAGGTGGCGACCACGTCGCTGGCGCCGGAGCTGACCTCGATCGCCCCCGTCCGGGACCTCGCCCTGACCCGCGAGAAGGCGATCGACTACGCCGAGAAGCACGACCTGCCGATCGCGACGACGAAGAACAACCCGTTCTCGATCGACCAGAACGTCTGGGGCCGCGCCGTCGAGACGGGGTTCCTGGAGGACATCTGGAACGAGCCCACCAAGGACGTCTACTCCTACACCGACGACCCGACGTTCCCGCCGGTGGCCGACGAGGTCGTCGTCACGTTCGAGCACGGTGTGCCGGTGGCGCTCGACGGCGTGGCCGTCACGCCGCTGCAGGCCATCGAGGAGATGAACCGCCGGGCGGGCGCCCAGGGGGTGGGCCGCATCGACATCGTCGAGGACCGCCTCGTGGGCATCAAGTCCCGCGAGGTCTACGAGGCGCCGGGCGCCATGGCTCTCATCGCGGCCCACCAGGAGCTGGAGAACGTCACCCTCGAGCGGGAGCAGGCCCGCTTCAAGAAGGGTGTGGAGCAGCGCTGGACCGAGCTCGTCTACGACGGCATGTGGTTCTCCCCGCTGAAGAAGAGCCTGGACACCTTCGTGGCAGACACCCAGAAGTACGTCTCCGGCGACATCCGTCTGGTGCTGCACGGCGGCCGGGCCACCGTCACGGGCCGCCGCTCGGAGGCGTCGCTGTACGACTTCAACCTCGCCACCTACGACGAGGGCGACGCCTTCGACCAGTCGCACGCCAAGGGCTTCATCGAGATCTACGGGCTGGCCGCCAAGCAGGCCGCCGCCCGCGACGAGCGGTTCGGCAACGGCCCGGACCTCGGGACGGGGACGCTGTGACGAGGAACGACGACAGCCTGCCCGACGGCGTCCCGAGCGAGGGGCCGGTCGCCCTGTGGGGCGGCCGTTTCGCCGGCGGCCCCGCTCCCGAGCTGGCACGGCTGAGCAAGTCGACCGACTTCGACTGGGCGCTGGCCCCGTACGACATCCGGGGGTCGCGCGCCCATGCCCAGGTGCTGCACGCGGCGCGTCTGCTCACCGACGACGAGCTGACCGCCATGCACGAGGCGCTCGACCGGCTGTCCGAGGACGTCGCCTCAGGCGCGTTCGTCGCGGCACCCGAGGACGAGGACGTGCACACCGCGATGGAACGGGGCCTGCTCGAGCGGGCCGGCGACGAGCTGGGCGGCAAGCTGCGCGCCGGACGGTCGCGCAACGACCAGGTCGCCACCCAGGTGCGCATGTACCTGCGCGACCACGCCCGCGTCATCGCCGAGCAGGTCGTGACCGTCGTCGACGAGCTCATCACGCAGGCCGAGGCGGCCGGCGAGGCCGTCATGCCGGGACGGACCCATCTGCAGCACGCCCAGCCGGTGCTGCTGGCGCACCAGCTGCTCGCGCACGCCTGGCCGCTGCTGCGCGACGTCGACCGGCTCATCGACTGGGACGTGCGGGCGGCCCGGTCGCCGTACGGCTCCGGGGCGCTCGCGGGCTCCTCCCTGGGTCTCGACCCGGCGGCGGTGGCCGAGGGGCTCGGGTTCGACGGCCCCGTGGAGAACTCCATCGACGGGACCGCGGCGCGGGACGTCGTGGCCGAGTTCGCGTTCGTCGCGGCGATGATCGGTATCGACCTCTCCCGGATCTCCGAGGAGATCATCCTGTGGAACACCAAGGAGTTCGGGTTCGTCCGGCTCGACGACGCCTGGTCGACGGGGTCGAGCATCATGCCGCAGAAGAAGAACCCGGACATCGCCGAGCTGGCGCGCGGCAAGTCGGGGCGGCTCGTCGGCGACCTCACAGGCCTGCTCACGACGCTCAAGGGCCTGCCGCTGGCGTACAACCGCGACCTGCAGGAGGACAAGGAGCCGGTCTTCGACCAGGTGAGCACGCTCACGGTGCTGCTGCCGGCCTTCGCCGGGATGGTGCGGACCCTGACGTTCGACACCGCCCGGATGGCCGAGCTCGCCCCGCAGGGCTTCTCGCTGGCGACGGACGTCGCCGAGTGGCTCGTGCGCCAGGGCGTGCCCTTCCGGGTCGCGCACGAGGTCGCCGGGACCTGCGTGCGGGTGTGCGAGGACCGCGACATCGAGCTGTGGGACCTGTCCGACGACGACCTGTCCGGCATCTCGGAGCACCTGACCCCCGCCGTGCGCGAGGTGCTCTCGGTGGCGGGCTCCGTCGGTTCCCGTGACGCGGTGGGCGGGACCGCGCCGGCGCGGGTGGCCGAGCAGCTCGACGCGGCCAAGGAACGAGCCACCGAGTTCCGCTTCTGGGCCGAGGGCTGAGTGACCGTCACCCCGGACGTGCTCGCCGTGCTGGTGCACCGCGTCCACGCCGCGGCGCCCCGGGTGCCCGGACCGGGTGCGCCGACCGCGTGGCGCCGCACCCGGCTCGTGTGCGTCGACGGGCCGGCCGGGTCCGGCAAGTCGACCCTCGCCGTCCAGCTCGCCGTCGAGCTCGACGCCCAGGTGGTGCACATGGACGACCTCTACGAGGGATGGCAGGACGGGCCCGACGGGGGCGCCCGGCGACTGGCCGACCTCGTGCTGGCCCCGCTCGCCGCGGGCCGGCCGGGGGAGTACCGCCGGTACGACTGGATCGAGGGCACCTGGGCCGAGAGCCACACGGTGCCCCCGGCGCCGGTCCTCGTCATTGAGGGGTGCGGGGCCGCCGCCCGCGGTGTCGACCCGTGGGCCGCGCTGCGCGTCTGGGTCGAGGCGGACGACGACGAACGCCTGCGCCGGGGTCTCGAGCGCGACGGCGAGGGGCAGCGGGGACACTGGGTGCGGTGGATGCGCGACGAGGCCGCGCACTACGCTGCTGAGCAGACGCGCGAGCGGGCCGACGTGCGTCTCGACGGTGTCGGGCGGCTGCGCGGACCCGCCCGGGCGAAGGAGGCGTCATGAGCAGCTCGACGCACGAGCAGGCCGCCGCGGTGCCGTGGCAGGTCCCCGGGACGTCCTGGTACGCCCGCAGCGTGCACGACGTGGCTCGCGACCTGCTCGGCGCCTATCTCGTGCGCCGGCACCCCGACGGCGACGTGACGCTGCGCATCACCGAGGTCGAGGCGTACGGCGGCGCCGACGACCCGGCGTCGCACGCCTTCCGGGGGCCGACGGCGCGCAACCGGTCGATGTTCGGACGCCCGGGCCGGTTGTACGTCTACCGGCACCTCGGCCTGCACCACTGCGTCAACATCGTGTGCGGACCCGTCGGCGAGGCGGCCGCGGTGCTCGTCCGGGCCGGCGAGGTCGTCGAGGGACAGCCGCTGGCGCAGGGACGGCGCGAGGCCGCCGGCCGGTGCGACTCAGCCCGTCAGATCGCCCGTGGACCGGCGCGGCTCGCGGTCGCGATGGCGCTCGACCTGCAGGACGACGCCCGCGACGTCACCGAACCGTCGGGGACGGTCGTCGTCCAGCTGCCGGTGGACCCGTTGCCGCGGACCGTCGCGACCGGTCCGCGCGTCGGGGTGAGCGGCGAGGGGGCCGATCCTGCGCGGTTCGGCTGGCGGTCCTGGCTGGTCGACGAGCCGACCGTCTCCGCCTACCGCCCGGTGGCCGGGCGGGTGCGGTGACCCCCTGACCCTCCGGCAACCCTCCGCCGGGACACGT
Source organism: Isoptericola sp. b515 (assembly GCF_030588125.1). Classification (NCBI taxonomy): domain Bacteria; kingdom Bacillati; phylum Actinomycetota; class Actinomycetes; order Micrococcales; family Promicromonosporaceae; genus Isoptericola; species Isoptericola sp. b515. The sequence continues at coordinate 705,439 of NZ_JAUQYR010000002.1, forward strand.
CCTCGGAGACGCCCGTGGACGTCGGGCACACTAGGGGGGTCGGCCCGTCCGGGCCGTCTCTGCTGACCTGAAGGAGCACCACGGTGACCGACGTTCTCGACGAGCTGCACTGGCGAGGCCTGGTGGCGCAGTCCACCGACGAGGCCGCGCTGCGCGAGGCACTCTCGAAGGGGCCGGTCACGTACTACTGCGGGTTCGACCCCACCGCGCCGAGCCTGCACCACGGCCACCTGGTCCAGCTGATCCTGCTGCGGCACCTGCAGCTCGCGGGCCACCGCGCCATCGCGCTCGTGGGCGGCGCCACCGGGATGATCGGGGATCCGCGCGAGTCCGGGGAGCGGGTCCTCAACACCAAGGAGACCGTCGCGGAGTGGACCGAGAAGATCCGCGCACAGGTGTCCCGGTTCCTCGACCTGACGGGGGACAACCCCGCCCGCGTCGTGAACAACCTCGACTGGACGTCCGGGCTGTCGGCGATCGACTTCCTGCGGGACGTCGGTAAGCACTACCGGCTCGGCACGATGCTGGCCAAGGACACCGTCGCGCGGCGTCTGCGCAGCGACGAAGGACTGTCGTTCACGGAGTTCAGCTACCAGATCCTCCAGGGGATCGACTTCCGCGAGCTGTACCGGCGCTACGACTGCACCCTGCAGACCGGCGGCAACGACCAGTGGGGCAACCTGCTGTCGGGTGTCGAGCTGATCCGGCGTACCGAGGGTGTCGCGGTGCACGCCATGACCACGCCGCTGATCACCAAGGCCGACGGGACCAAGTTCGGCAAGACGGAGGGCGGCGCGGTCTGGCTCGACCCCGAGCTCATGAGCCCGTACGCCTTCTACCAGTTCTGGCTGAACCAGTCCGATGCCGACGTCGTCCGCTTCCTGAAGATCTTCACCTTCCGCAGCCGCGCGGAGATCGAGGAGCTCGAGCGGGAGGTCGCCGAGCGCCCCTTCGCCCGGGTCGCGCAGCGCACCCTCGCGAACGACGTGACGTCGCTGGTGCACGGCCAGGAGGCGACCGACGCCGTCATCGCCGCCAGTCAGGCCCTGTTCGGGCGGGGCGAGCTGACCGAGCTGGACGCCGGCACGCTCGGCGCCGCGACGGCCGAGCTGCCGCGCGCCGTCGTCCGGCCGGGCGCCAGCGTCCTCGACGCGTTCGTGGACAGCGGCCTGGTGCCGTCGAAGGCGGCAGGCCGGCGGGCGATCGCCGACGGCGGTGCCTACGTCAACAACGTCAAGGTCTCGGACGACGAGGACGTCCTCGCGGCGGAGCGCCTGCTCCACGGACGCTATGCCGTGCTGCGGCGCGGCAAGAAGACCCTCGCCGTCGCCGTCGTCGACTGACGAAACACCCTCTGACCTGCGCATTTGTCGTGCGGGTCAGAGGGTGTGTAATGTTCTGGTCGTTCGCCCGGCAGGGAGCGACGGACACCAGACCGGCACGATCCGGAACAGTGGCCGGTCTCGCTGAGCGGACTTCCCACAGACCTCTTGGATCAGGTACAGTTATGTGCCCGATCAGCTCGAGACGGTCGGTCCCACCGCTCGGATCTCTGAGATCGAGTTTGACGGGGCGGATCGGTTCGGGTAAGGTTGAAGGGTTGCCCCGGACGGGGTCGGGACGAAGGGTTCCGGCTTTCGGATGGTGTGTGTCGGTTGTTTGAGAACTC